>JBBQJI010000030.1:0-89451 GCA_038325765.1 Nannocystales bacterium | reverse complement strand
AGGGCGTCCACCCATGACCGACCGCGCATTCACCTGGGCAGGAGTCCTCGGCCACCTCGCGTTCACCGAGGACAACGGCGGCCGCAACGGCCTCGCTACCACCGCCGTGGTCGGCGGCAACATCGTCCGCCTCGGCGGCGTCGATTTCGGCGTCAGCAATCGCGAGCGCTGGTATGGGGGGCGATCGTCGGGGGTCTCGTCATCGTTCTCCGGCAACGTGGCGATACCAAACACCTTCAACCTCGGCCGCGTGACCGCCAACGTCCGCGCCGACCTCCGCGAGGTCGCCCTCGGCGGCCGCGTTCAGGCCAGCCTCGCTTCCATCTTCGGCGCTGCGAAGGCGCTCGCCGACCACATGCGGCTGCTGCGATCCGTCGGTGGCATGCTCGACGGGATCATCAGCCGTGTTCCGCAGGTCGAGCTCCAAGCCGAGGCTGCGATCTACTTCGGCGTCAGCTCCCAGGACATTTCCTACGTCCGCCTGCAGACCCAGGGCGGGGTGAGCTTTCGATTCGACGCGTCCACGGCGGCCGACACCGGCCTGCGCGGTGTGAGCGGAGGCGGCGGGCGCAGCTGGCAGATCCAGCTGCGAAACTGGGGAGGTCACATACCGACGGTGTGGAGCTGACGCCCATCGGAAGTCGGGTTCACGGGTTGCAGCCGTCGCACCACTGCGGATCGGCGACGACGTCGGGCAGCGTGCGCAGCTCCTCGTGATCGCCGGTCAGGCAGGCCCACCGCTCGGCGCGGGCTCGATGGGTGGGGCTCCCGCACAGCCCGCAGGGCAGGCCGGGGACCCGCGCGACGAGCGCGAAGCCGGGCGCCTGGCAGCGGGGGCACAGACTCTTCATCCGGCGGACGAGGTCGTCGGTTGCCTCGCGGATCATCGCCATGCGGGTGGGGTTGAGGTGGGCCCGGAGCTCGCTCTCCACCGAGACACGCCCGTGGGCCGAACGCGCGAGGGCCTGGTCGAATGCGGCGAATAACGCCGCCCTCTGGACCAGGCCCTTGGTGATCTGGGGATCGTCTTCGTCGTCGGGGCGCACCACGAGGCCGTGGTTCGGAAAATCGGCGTCGCGGGCGAAGGCGTCGAGCGCGTCCGAGTTCGACACCGTCGCATGTCGGTGGTGCGCGGGCCCTTGTGCGCGGCCGACGATCTCGAGGCCGCGAGGCATGTCGAGCAGCACGACGAGCTCCACGTTCCACGGGATCACCCCATACGGGTCGGGCCCGAACGCGCCTTCGCTGCCGAGTCCGTACGGGGCGTCGATCCGCGACAGGGCCGCCTGTGCCTTGCGACGCGCGGCCTCGAGCTGGCTACCTTCGCGTGGGATCTCTCGGGTGAACGTACCAAAGGTGTCCGTGTCGATGCCGGTCGCCAACACCACCTCGGCCGCGAATGCGTCGGCGAGCGCGGGACGCAAGGCGGCCTCTTTCCCGTGCTGGGTGAGGATCACGAACCGGGACCCGGTGTACCCGCTCACACTCGGACCTCGCCGCGCTCGTGGGGTGGGTGCATTCTCGTCATTCGAACACCCTCGCTTCGCCGCCCGTGATCTTGCCCCGTTGCGGTGGAAGGGTGGTTATGCTGCACGAGCGGCGTTCGCGGCGCCCGGTGGCGCGCTCGCACTCGCGGGCATCGGCATGGTCGCGGCCGGGGCGGTGAAGTCGCGCAGAGCCCAGCGCGCCGCGGTGCCGATGATGGTTCCGGGCTTCGCCGGGCTGTTGCTGCGCACGCGGTTCTGAACGGTGCCGTCGATGGGGACGCAGGCACCGCTCACCCGCTGATCGTGATCCCGTCGCCGCTGCACGACCACGTGTATTCGTCGCCGAGCACCATCGCGCCGAGGTACTCGCACAGCGAAGTCGTGCCGGTGCCGGGCACCACGAGGATCGGATCGTCGGCGGCATCCTGATCGCGGCTGGGGGCGCCGGCGAGCATGAACTGCGGCGAGTTGAGCAGCACGCCGGCGTACCGGCGCGCGGCGGTCTCGACCGCGGCCGCCGACAGGCTCGACACCGGGGTCGACAGCGTGTTGCCCATCACCGCGCCGATGACGGCGGCCTCGCCCGAGTTCTCGATTCGGTTCTCGGTGATGAGCCGGTCCTTCAGCGCCGCGGCGACGTCGCGCAGCGTCGCATCGGGCGTGCCCTGGGCGACCGCGACCAGCTGGGTGATGTAGTCGCTCTCGGCGCAGCCACTCCCGAGCGGTCCGGTGCAGTCGCCACCCAGCGGGATGCGCTGGCCCTGGGCGGTCTCGAGCTCCCAGTGCAGCAGCCCGGTGAAGTCGACGCCGTTGGAGCCGCTCTCGCTGTCGTTGAGGAACACGCCGATGTCACGGAGGAACTCGAGCATCTCGGGGCCCTCGTCGCACACGACGTCGCCCGCACCGCAGTTCACCGCGGGGAGCTCGTCCTCGGCCTCGCCGGGGCCGAAGCGCTGGGCCTTGTCCCACCACAGCGCCTGCGACATCGAGTCGATGAGCACCATCGCCGAGTAGCGGTGCAGCGAGTCGCCGACGCCGTTGCCACGGGATGTGGGATCCGACGAGCCGTTCGTGAACGGGTCGAACAGCGCCGGCATGTGGTACGGGGTCGTTGTCCCGCACAGATCTGGGGTCTGCTGGTTGAAGTACGGGTTGGTGGTCACCGCGGCGAGCAGGTTGCGCAGCGAATACCGGTTGTCGGCGAAGGCCTGGGCCAGCGTCTGCATCGTGTCGCGCTGCGCCGCGTTGCGCGGGAAGTTGTTCGCGATCGTGAGCGGGAAGCCCATCGCCTCGCGCCACACCCGGTTCGCGATGTTGGCCGAGAACAGCCACGCGAAGCCGGCGTCCGGATCCATCACCGTGCCGTCGTCGGCCATCGAGAGCCCGTCGTCGTACAGGGCGGTGAAGCCGTTGCGCAGGTGCTCGTCGAGCTGCACCACGGTCGAGCCGAGCGGGTAGTTCCCGATCATGTAGGCCGGCGTCGGGAACAGCGTGTGCTCTTCGCCGGCGTCGAAGCGGAACGAGCCGCAGACCTCGTCCATGCCCCACGCCAGATCGTTGCCGTCGGGCGGTGGGTTGTCGTACTCGAAGAATCCGCCGCTGGCGGGGATCGGATCGCTCGGGGACAGCCACGGCGTGGTCGAGAACCCGAAGTGACGGAAGATCGCGTGGGCTCGCGCGGCGTTGGGCACCGCGGCGTCGGGGCCGTAGGTCGCCAGCTCGACGTTGCCCGGCAGCGGCCAGTGGCGATCGAAGTTGGGATCGGGCGAGTCGGTGACCGACTCCTCGGTGCGGTGGCAGTCCATGCACTCGGTGAAGCGACCGAGGTACGACGACTCGAAGATCTTGCCGTAGTTGGCCACGTTCGCCGCCTCGAGCTCGGCGTGGTTGACGTTGCCGGCGATCATCGGGGCCGAGTGCCGCGCGTACAGATCGGCGCGGTAGGCCGGCGAGATGTCGTCGAGCAGCAGCGCGCTGTACACGACGTCGCCGAGGTGGAAGTTGCCGCCGAACGGCTCGGTGGCCGGGTTGTCGCGGATGAACGTGGCCAGCGCCGTGCTGTCGGACTCGCCGCCGAACGCGTCGTAGCACTGCTCGTTGCGCCGATCGGCGCTGACGTTGATGCGCAGCTGCTCGTAGATCCACTGCTTCCAGCGATCGAGGTAGTCGTCGCCACTGGCAAGGCCCAGGGCCACGATGCGGCGGCCGTCTTGGTCCATCGCGTCGAGCTGGTCGACCATCTGCGCGATGATCCGCGCCTCGCGGCTGCCCTCGGGGCGGCGGCCCTGGATGAACGGGATGGCCCGCTTCGCCCACGCCTCGCTGCCGGCGTCGCAAAGCTCGGCCTCGCCGTCGCCACCGGGCGGCTCGCCGCCGTCGTCGCCGGAGGTCAGCCACTCGCCGGGCTCCGACGCGCTCGCCGAGTCGCTGTCGAAGCCGGACGCCGCGGTGGTCGAGGCGTCCTCGTTGCAACCGGCGGCGCCGAGGCCCACGAGGCCCAAGAGCGCCGCCGCGCGGAGCAGGCGGGATCGAATCGAGTCGGAGTGTGTCGTCATGGCGGATGTCCTTCGTTCGCTCATGAGATCCCCAAGTAGGTGCCGCGCACCCGTTCGATGGCTGCGACCTCGTCGGGCACACCGCCGCGGACATCGCCCACCGCGAACGACTGCGACGAGAACGGATAGATGCCCAAGGCCGACATCGCCATGATGCGATTCTCGCCCGGGGTGACGTAGTCGACGGCGTGGCCATCGGCGCTCTCGTTCACGGGCGAGCCCGGCAGGTAGCCGATGCGGCCGTAGCAGCCGGCGGTCTGGATCGGGCCGCCGATGAAGATCGTGATGTAGCCCCACGGCCAGTGGTTGGTGCCCGTCTCGCCGCCCTCCGGTTGCCGATGCGGAGTGCGCCCGAACTCGGTGTTGAGGATGATCATCGTCTCGTCGAGATTGATCTGGCCCGGTCCGTCACCGACGATCTCGGCGATCGCCTGCAGGGTGTGGGGCAGGTTCTGCGCGGCGTAGGCGGTGTGCAGCGTGTGGCTGTCGTGGCCGCCGTTGGGATGCGGATTGATGCCGGTGTCGATCCACAGCACGAACCGCGCCCGATCCTCCTCGCGTGTCAGCAGGTTGGCCGCGAGGCGAGCCTGCATGCGCGGCATGTCGAGGTTGGTGGCGTTCTGGCCGCCGCCGCACATCGGGGGCGCGGGCGCAGCGATCGGCGCGAAGCCGTCGGCGGCGAGCACTGCGGTGAGATCGGGGGCGCTGCGCCGCGCGAAGTCGGCGAACTCGTAGTTCGCCCGCTCGGCCGAGCGCGTGGGCGAGCCCAGGGCGCCGGTGCGGAAGCGTGCCTCGTACTGCTGGCGGTAGTAGGTGATCGCGGAGTCGAAGGTCGCGGGATCCGCCGGGCCGCCGCGGGCGAGCAGGGTCGCCAGCGTCGAGTTCGGCGTCACCGAGACGGACAGCGGCCGCGCCGAGCCGGGGTGGAATCCGACCGCCGACGCCGACAGCGTGTTGAACAGCGCATACGCCGAGCCGGGGTAGAGCACGTACGAGTACGGCGTGCTGCGGGTGCCGCCGCCGGCCTCGGGGTTCTCGGCGAAGTAGCGCTGCACCGCGGTGCCCAGGCCCGCCAGCCGCGGGGCGCCGAGCCGGTCGCCGGTGAAGCACAGGGGGTTGGCGCCCTCGTGGGCGACGTTGTCGTGGCGCTGCACGACGATGCGCATGCGCGAGAGGATGTCGGGGCGACCGCGCCAGGGCACCGTCCACGGGCCGAGGAACAGCGGCACGCCGTCGCCGTCGCTGATGCCCGACGGAGTCCACAGCGGCTCGCCGGCATAGGCGCACTGGGCGAAGCGCTCGTCACGGTTGGGCTGACCGAAGTTGCCGGCCTCGGGCGAGAACTGGTGGACGTAGCGCAGATCAGCGTCCCAGTCGGGCACCGTGTAGAACGAGTCCCACGGGTTCATGCCGCCGTTGAGCTGGATCTCGAGGACGTTGGTCGCGAGCCGTTCTTCGGGCAGGCGCGCATCGAGGCGATCGGCCGGCCACGCACCCCAGCCCGCCGCCTTGGCGCCGCGGGGAAACTTCAAGATGCCGAAGACACCGGCGGCCGCCGCTGCGCCCGTCGTCGTTGCCGTACGGAGAAAGCTTCTGCGTTTCATGGTGTGGCCTCGGTGCTCGGATTCACTCCGCGTCGTCGGCGACGAGGTCGAAGTAACCCCGTCGTTCGTACCGCGTGACGACCTTGACGCCGCCTTGGGGGAAGGGGATGCGCTCGATCCGCTCGCGTGCCACGGTGACCGTGATCGGGCCCGCCTGGAGAACGGCCAGCGCGCTGCTCGGGATCTCGTAGGCGCCGTCGTCCTGCGCGCGGATCGTGAACATGCGACCCAGATCGTCCCAGACCCGGATCACCATCCGGTCGCGCGACGAGCCGCTCTCGCCGTCCCACTCGACGTCGAGCGCGTCGCCCTGGGCGATCTCGGCGTTGTAGGCCTCGAAGTCGGGCTCGTCGATCGTGAAGTCGAGCGGCGCCTCGACCGGGCCGACCAGCGCGTGAGTCGGGAACAGATCACCGCCATACATCACCAGATCGTAGTCGGCGCCCGGCACCCACGCCGCGGGATCAGGCGCGCACCCCTGCACCGTGCTCGAGGCCGTGGCGGCGTAGACCGGGAACAGATCATTGCTGGTCCCGACGTGCAGCAGGCAGGCGAGCATTCCGTGCTCGCCGGTCGCGAGCTTGAACGCGTTGCCGGCCTGGAACCACTCGTCGCGACCGCCCCACGCGTAACCGGCAGGGATGTCGTTCTGTTCGAGCGCGTCGTCGTCCTCGGGCGGCAGGGGGAAGCGCGCCTGCAGGGCGAAGACGGCGTAGAAGTCGTCGATCTCCTCGACGCGGGCCTCGTCTTGGTGCCACGCGCCGGCGAGCCCGATGTGGTCGGCGCCGGTCAGCGCGTCGGCCGGATAGAACGAGAAGGTCAGGATGCCGCGCATCTCGCCTTCGCCCCAGCTCTCGACGCCGTCGTCGGGGCCGCCGTCGTCGAGGCGGGCTTCGCTGAGGAAGCCCGAGACGTCGGACTCGCCGAGCGACGCGTCCTCGGGGGCGCACGCGCAGGCGAGCATCGCGGTGGCGAGGCCGACCGCGAGGGTGAGGTCTTTGCGGAGGGGATGGCTTCGCACGGGCACGCGTACCTGGGCGCACATGAGCAAAACAGCATCCTGGGCGGGGTGCAAGCCTTCGGGTCGTGACTCAGGTGTAATGGCGTGCGCAGCGAGTGCGGGTTCGCGATCGCGACGGGTGGACGGGGCGCCGATGGCATGCAGTGGGCGCGGGGCCCGCGGTGCGTGCCGGCGGTAGCGCCGCTGCGCGCGCGCGGTCACAACTGGGCGAGCAGACCGTCGTCGAACAGAGCGTCGTAGTACGCGCTGCCCGGGGTCCACCACTGCGCGCCGGTCGGCTCCACGCCCATCCGCCACAGCACGGCGGCCGTCGACAGGCCGAAGATCGCCGCGCGGATCTCCTCGGGCGTGTTCACCGTGTTGTCCTCGGCGCACAGCTGGCAGAAGCCACCGCCGGGGTTCTGGAAGTCGCAGTGGTCGGCGTCGATGAGGCGGACGACCAGGCTGCCGTCGATCGCCCCGAGCACGGGGAGGCCGTTGCTCGAGCCGTTGCACATCGCGGTCTCGGCGGTGATGCCGTGGGTCGGCGCCACGACGTCCGCCGATGCATCGAGGCCGAGGCCGCCCGAGTCGACCAGGTCGAGACCGAGCAGCAAGAGCGCGTCGGGCATCGCCGCGGCGGCGATCAACGCCGCCGCGCCACCGGCGGAGTAACCGGCCAAGCCGACCGCGCCGACGTCGAGGTGCTCCGCCAGCGTCACCAGATCGGCACCGTTTTGGAGGTGGTCGGCATTGATGATCGTCGCCTGGCACAGGTCGGGCGTCACGACGCGCACGCCCCAGCTCGCCCAGTGCTCGGCCCAGCCGGCCATCGTGCCGCGGTTGCCCTGGAAGCCGTGGGCCAGCAGCACGGTCGGTGCGTCGACGACGTCGGCGGGCGCGAACACGTCGTACGCCATCACGCAGCCGCCGGGTCCGGTCTGCACCGATCCGCCGACGACGTCGACCTCGTGGGGGCCACGCTCACGGAGATCGGGCCCCGGCTCCGAGGGCGTCCCCGTACTGTCGCCGCCCTCGGTGCTGTCGCTGGTCTCGGTGCCCGTGGGGCTCGGCCCCGAGCTGTCCTGTGCGGCGGTCGTGTCCGCGGTCTCGTCGGGGCCGGTGCTCGAGGGCGCCGACGTGCCAAAGGTGGTGGGGTTCGCATCGGTCGTGCCCGTCGTGGTGACGCCGGGATCGTCGGAGTCTGCAGCGGCGCAGGCGAGGGCGAGGCAGGCGAGGGCGTGGCAGGTGAGGGCGAACAGGGCGGTGGTGGTGCGAAGGGTAGGGGGCATCGGATCCTCGTCGCGAGCAGGTCAGTCGTGGGTCGTGGTGGTCGGAGCTTTGGGAGAGGCCTCGTCGGCGAGGGCGCGCAGCGTCGGCAACAGGAGCTTGCGGCGCAGCAGCACCACGAGCCGCTCCGACAGCGTAGTGGCGATCTCGCCGAGCGTGGCGAGGTCGTTGCCGGCGACCGGGATCACGCCGGCGCGGAACATCTGCAGCTCGACCTTCACCAGGTTGCCGATGGCGGCGACGTAGTCGCGCAGGATCTCGGGGGGCAACATCTTGGCCGACAGGCCGGCGCGCCGCGCCTGGCCGAGCAGGCGCAGCAGCGTCACGTCGTCGCCGACATAGCGTTCGACGCCGGCGTCGTGTTCGGGCTTCGAGATGATGCCGAGCGCGCGGAACAGCGTGAGTTCGTCGTCGTGGACGCCGGCGTCGGCGAGCTGCTTGCGCGTGAGCGTCTCGCGGGGCGCGAGCTCACCGAGCACGCGGGCGATGGTCGCCTCGAGCGCGACGTCGCCGGGCATCACCTCGTTCTCGACCCGATCGAGCACCTGCCGGATGACATGCAGCGGTAGGTGCAGTGTGGTCTGCAGGCGCTTGATCGCCTTGACGCGCGGGATCAGGGCCGCGTCGTAGTAAGCCATGTTCCGGCTCGTGCGCACCGGCTCGGGCAGCAAGCGCTCGCGCAGGTAGTGCTTGATGGTGGGGATCGGTACCCCGCTGCGGTCCGCGAAGACCGACATCTTGAGGAGTTCCGGGTCGGCTGCAGCGTCCATGAGTGGGAAGTCCGACTGTCAACTTCTCACGCGAAGGGCGCTGCGGTCAAGGCGCGAAATCCGCAGGACCGGCTCTGACGGCATCGGCCCGGTCCCCCCTTGCACCGGGCGAAGCCCGGCGGAACCTTCCTCCTCCCAACCGCTGTGGCTCTCTCAGGGCGCGGTCGCGGCCCGGGACATCGCGCCGGTAGCCCGCGGATCGTCGATCACGCTGGGCTCCTCGCGGTACGGCACGAAGCCCGCGTGCTGGTACGCGAGCAGGGCCCGCGGATGGTCGAGGTTGCACGTGTGCACCCAGACGCGCTGCGGCGTGGGCTCGGACGACCACGCGCGATCGACCGCCGCGTCGATGAGGTAGAGGCCGAGCCCCTGGCCGATGAACTCGGGCACGAGCCCGCAATACGCGAGTTCGACCTCGTCGGGCACGCGGCGGTCGAGCTCGACGAAGCCGGCGGGGCAACCGTCGACGTACAGCACGCGGATCTCGACTCGGGGGTCGTGGATCGTCGCCGTGAGGGCGTCGTCGTCGAGCGTGCGTCGCTCGTACCACAGCCACGGCGCACCGACCGTCTCGTAGAGGTAGCGATAGAAGTGCAGCGGCGGGTGCTCGGCGCGGAGCAGCGCAACGGGGCGATCCATGGGTGCAGGCGAGCGGACCTTGCGGGGGCGCTGCATCATCTCGAGAAAGGTGGTGACGACCTCGAGCGTTCCGACAGACTCGGCCATGGCGGCGGCACTGTAGGTGCCGATCTCGGCGCGGGGCAAGTACCCCGGACGCGGCTGCGGAAGGCGGGCCCGACCGGGGGCTGGTACGCTAGCGCATCCGCGACGCATCCCCCCACCTGTGTGCGGCACGGTTCGGAAGGCGTCGCCGATGGGCCCTCGCGTGGGTCGCGTGGGTCGCCCTGGCGGCCTGCGGGCCGTCGACGGTGGATCGGGCGGCGTCGCGGGAGCCACCGCCACCGGATCGGACAGCGGACGCGATCGAGTCGGTGCCGAGTCTCGAACTGCCCGCTCCCGCCGCAGAGGCGATGACGCCGGCACCCGAGCCTTTCGTGATCGTGCGCGATCCCGAGGTCCTCGCGGCGATGCAGGCCGACGGGCTCGGCTTCGGCGAGGTCGCGTTCGGGCGCGCCGCGGCCGACAACGCGACGCTCGCGCGCGATCCCTACTATGCGTCGATCGTGGCCACGCTCGGGCGCGACCTCGCAGCGACGGCCCGCGACGATCGCCACGCGGGCGTGGGCCTGCGCCACCTGCATCGCCTGTTCGATCTCCGGTGGTTGAGCTCGAAGCACGCATGGTTCGAGCTCGTCGGCGTCGTCAACCGCCTCGACCGTCACGTCTTCACGCCCGGCACCTGCGGCGAGACGCGCCTCGTGTACCGCCTCGCCCACCGCGCCGTGCAGGCCGGGCAGCCGGTGACGTCGCGACTGCCGATGACGGTCAACGTGGTGTTCCGCCAACGCGGCGACGGCGTTGGCTGCCGTGTGCGGGCGCAGTCGTGGCGACGCACCGACGCGGTGGCGCTGCGCGAAGACGGGGGGCCGCTCGGCGCAGCGCAGCTCGACCTCGCGCAGCTCGACACCGTCGAGATCGACGTGCAGACCGAACGCTGGCCGTCGACGATCCGTCCTGATCTCGGCGGTCACGCCGGCTACGTGCTGCGGGTGTTCGTCCGCGACGAGGGCCGCGGCAAGATGGTGCCCGAGCCCCTCGAGAACACGCCGGACGTCGAGCGGCTGCGCCGTGATCCCGCCGCGCGTGCAGCTCTGCTGGCGTGGCTCTCCGACGCCAGCACGCTCGCGGCGATCGACAACGGCGTGGTCGTCACGCCGTCCCAGTGGCTGGCGACGCGGGTGGAGTCGGTCACGCCCCGCGGTCTGGCGCGCCTCGCCAATCGCCCGTGGTCGGCGGTGCTCGAGGGCGAAGCGCTCGGCGAGCTCGGGCTGTCGTCGTTCACCACGATCGCGTCCCCGACGGCGCTGCTGCATCGCCTCGACACGCTCGCGTGCAACGGCTGCCACCAAAGCCGCAGCATCGCCGGCTTCCACCTGCTGGGCGACGAGGCCGAAGACGGCCGGCGCGTCGATGCCCTGGGCGTCGGCACCTCGCCCCACCTGCAGGCCGAGCTCGGGCGTCGCCGCGCGTACGTCACGGCGATCGCGGAGGGCACGCCCGCGGACACCACCCGCGTAGCCGCCGACGTCGAGTCGCCACACGGCGGCTACGGCAGCCACTGCGGCCTCGGCGCTCCGGCCCTCGCGTGGCTGCGTTGCACGGCCCCCATGCAGTGCACGCGCGTCGACGACGACGTGCTCGGCGTGTGCCTGCCCGCCGAGCGCGGGGCCGGGGCGCCGTGCGAGGTCGGCGTGGTCACCACCGCCGTCGATCCGGATCGCGACCGGGTGCGCACACCGTCGCGTCTGGAGTGCGAGCGCGGCGGCGTGTGCGACGACAACCGCGTGGGGTTCCCCGCCGGCATGTGTGTGGTCGACTGCAGCGCGGTGGTTGACGGCGAGGCCTGCGGCGCCATCCCCCAGCTGACTCCCTTCAACGACTGCCTGTCGCGCGGCCGCCCCTTCGCCGACTGCGTCCGCAGCAGCGCCAACGCGGCGGGCATGCGTGCGTGCGACGAGACCCGCCCCTGCCGCGACGACTACATCTGTGCCCGCACCGGCACCGGGACCAACGTGTGCCTGCCGCCCTACTTCTTGTATCAGCTCCGGGTGGACGGCCATCCGTAGCCCGGTTGCCAACCCTGGGCCCCTCGCCCAAGATCCGCCCGGTGGACCGTCAGCCGCCGCGCACGACGAGCAACGCGATCGATCTCTACATCCGCACCTACTACTCGCTCCTGCGCAGCAGCGGCGACGTGCGGGTTCGGGCGTTCGAGGAGCCGCACGCCTATTCCGACTCGAGCCTGCACTCGGGGGCGCTCGACGCCCGCCCCGATCTCGCCGCGTTCGGCTATGCCGCCGCCCGCCTGCCGGCGTGCATGCCCGGGGTGCGGCGCCTCGTCATCGGCCAGTCGAGCGAGCAGTTCGAGTCGCAGGGCTTCGCCGTCGCCGGCTGGACCCGCGTCGGCACGCGGGGCCGTCGCCGACCCCAGCGCTTCGACGGCGACCAGACCCTCGCGGTCTACGTGACGTCGGCGTCCGACATCGACGATCTGGTGCCGATGGTGACCGCCTGGCAGATCGAGTGGAACAAGATGCACGGCATGCTCTCGCGCAGCGGCACCGCGGCGTCGCTGCGCAGCGCGCCGTCGCCTGCCGAACTCGATGGGCTGTTGGCCCGCGCGCTCGACCTGCAGCCGACGGACGTCGGGATGTTGCGCGCGGCGTTCGGTGACGACTTCGACGCCGGCATGCAGGCGATGTGCGCCCACCCCTGCGATCTCACCGTGCGCCTGCTCGCCGGCTCGTTGCTCGAGTACCTGCGGGCATCGCAGCGCTGGTGGGCCGCGATCGAGCCGGCGTACCTCCGCGATGCCGGGCACGACGCGGCGAAGAGCGGCGTGCGGCACGGCCCCGCCCGCGGCGCCGCACGGCGTCGGCCGGTCTACTTCGTGTCGTCGAACACCCATGCCTTGCCCAACCTGCTCGGTGGCTACGCCCGCGCCCACCGCGACGCGATCTTCGAGCACGTCGAGGCGGGTGATCCCGAGGGACTGGACGAGGCCATCGCCGAGGCCCGTGCCGCGGGCGACGAGCACCGGCTGGCCAACCTGTCGTACTATCTGCTGCGGCAGTACCTGCGCGGTGACGTCACCGGCGGTCGCGTCGCCGAGGTCCAGGCCTACGACGCCCGCAGCGGGCTGTCGACGCTCGACAATCCCGGCCACCTCGACGTAGGCGCCCAGCTCGTCGAGCTGTCGGCGCTGCGGCAGGACACCCTCGATCCCCGCGTGCGCGTGCCGGGCGTCGAGCGGCTGGCCGAGTCCGACGCGGTGATCCTCAACATCGACTATCCGCTGGGGATGGCCGCGTACCACCACCTCACACGCCTGTCCCAGGGCGTCGGCGAGATCCGCGGCATCTATCTCATGGGCAAGGCAGCGACCCTGAACGGCAGGGTCGGCGACATCATGATCGCCACCGCCGCATACGACGAGCACTCGCAGAACACGTACCTGTTCCGCAACTGCTTCTCGGCCGCCGACGTCGCGCCGTATGTCGGGTCGACCGTGCTCGACAACCAAAAGGCGCTGACGGTGCGCGGCTCGTACCTGCAGAACCGCGAGTACATGCAGGTGTTCTACCGCGAGGGCTACACGGTCCTCGAGATGGAGACCGGCCCGTACCTGTCGGCGATCTACGAGCTGGTCTATCCCAAGCGCCACCCCACCGACGAGATCGTGCACCTGTCCAACTTGCTGCCGTTCGACTTCGGCGTCCTCCACTACGCCTCGGACACGCCGTACTCGCGGCGGCAGACGCTGCTGTCCAAGAGCCTGTCGTACTTCGGCATGGACGCGACGTACGGTTGCGCGATCGCGACGGTGCGGCGCATCTTGGCGGCCGAGGTCGAGCGGGTGTGCGCCGGCGACTGAGCGCGGTCTGGCGGCGCCGCGCTCGCGCGTGCGCCCTGTTGCGGTCCTTGCTACCGTCGCCTGCGATGGTGCGCGCGACGATCGGTCTTTCGACCCTCCTGCTCGTCCCCGGCGTCGCATCGGCGGCCATCCCCGATGCGGTGCCCGATGCCGTGCCCACCTTGGGCGTCACCGAGACCCACCCGCAGATCGCCGGCGGTGAAGATGCCGCCCAGTGCGCGTGGGTCGACACCGTCGCGGTCACCGGCGGCGGCGGTCTATGCAGCGGTTCGCTCGTGCACCCGCGCGTCGTCGTCTACGCGGCCCACTGCGGCGACACCGGCAAGCAGATCCGCTTCGGCGAGAGCAGCAGCGGCGCCGGCGGCCTGACCCGACCCACCGAGCGCTGCGTCGCCTACCCCGACTACCTCGGCACCACCGACCAGGCGCATGACTGGGCGTTTTGCGTGCTCGAGGAGCCCGTGACCGAGATCCCGGTGACGCCGCCGCTGTTCGGCTGCGAGCTGGATCGCATCGCCGCCGGGCAGCCCGTGGTGATCGCGGGCTTCGGCAACTCCAGCGATGCCGGCGGAGCGGGGACCAAGCGCTGGGCGCAGACCGAGATCATCTCGACGTTCGGCAGCACCGCGAGCATCGGCGGCGGCGGTGTGTCGACCTGCTCGGGCGACTCGGGCAGCTCCGCGTTCGTGCAGGTCGACGACGGCAGCTGGCGGTCGATTTCGATGACGTCGACCGGCGTCGGCTGCGGTCTGACCGGCGTGCACGCCCTGATGCACCCCGCGATCCCGTGGATCGAGGAGACGGCGCAGATCGACATCACGCCGTGCCACGACCTCGACGGCACGTGGAATCCCACCGCGGCCTGCACCGGCTTCCACGCCGGCGGCGCGGAGCCCTACGGCACCTGGGACGACTGGTGCGAGGGCACGCCGCGCAGCGGGGCCGCCGACACCTGCGGCGCGCCGTTCGACGCCGAGGGTGACGCCGATCCGCCGGTCGTCACGGCTGCCGCACCGCAAGACGGCGCCGAGCTCCCCAGCGGCGAGCTGGTCTCGATCCTGATCGATGCGACGGACGGCGGTTGGGGCGTGCGCACCGTGTGGGTCGCGATCTCGGACACGGAACAGGCGCAGCGCGACGAATATCCGCCCTACGGCTTCGCCGACGTGCCGTTCCCCGACGGTGTGTTCACGGTGCAGGCGTTCGCCGAGGACTGGGCGGGCAACGTCGGTATGTCGGCCGAGGTGACGTTCGGCGTCGGTGTGCCGGTGCCCGTTGGCGCGGACAGCAGCGGCTCGGGTGGCGACCAAGCGGGGAGTTCCACCATCACCAGTGGATCGGCGGGCGCCGAGACGACCTCTGGCGTCGGCGATTCCGAGACGGGGGCGCTCGGTCAGGACGATGGCGGCGCCGGCGGATGCGGTTGCGCGCAGCCGGCCCCTACTGCGGGCGCGTGGTGGTGCGTGCCCTTCGCGGGGGCGCTGCGCCGCCGCCGTCCGGCGTGACCGTCCGGCGCAACTCAGCCAGCGGGACGCTCAGCCGGCCGGCGGGTTGACGACCAGGCCGAGGCCGGCGCCGGTCATGTCCGAGTACGTGTACGGCGCGACCAGCCCGGTCACCGTCGACGTCTCGTACGTGGTCGGGTGCACCTTGAACGCGAGGTCGGCCCCGCGATCAGGCACCCAGACGAAACCCTCGGCGTCGATGCTGATCCCGACCGGGTCTTCACAGCCGGGCAGCGCGATCTCGTCACTGACGAGCGTGCGCGTGGCGGTGTCGACCTGCACCAAGGTGCACGGGTTGTTGCCGGCGATCCACGCCGAGCCATCGCGATCGACCATGATGCCGCGGGCGCGGCTGGTGTTCGGTGTCTCGATGACGTCCCACTGCTCGGTGTCGGGGTCGAAGTGCAGCACGCCGCCGTCCCAGTCGCCCATCCACGGGTGGCCCGCGGCGTCGACGGCGATGCCGTAGGGGCTGGTCCCGGCCGGAGCGTCCCAGCGCTCGACGACGAGGCTCGCGGCGTCGATGCGCACCAGCGGACCGGGATTGCGACCGGACGTCCACAGATCGCCCGCGGCATTCACCGCGCCGCCATACGGACCATACTCGGTGTTGCCCTGGGCGCCCCAGCCCTCGACCTCGACGACGTCGAGGGTGCTGCCGTCGGCGCCCGAGACCCGCTCGAAGTGGCCGATGTCCGCGTCGTAGTCGAGCCAGCCGATCCACAGGCGGTCGTCGCCGGTGACGCACGGATCATCGCCGACGCCGGCGTCCCAGGCGGTCGGACGCGGGCCGTGACGGTTGTCGCCGTCGACCGGCGTCGGCTTGTGCCACAGCATGCACTCGTCCTCGCCGAAGGGCCGCACGTCGGCTTGGCCCGCCGAAGTCTCGATGGTGCCGTTGCCGTTGCGATCGATGCAGCGCACTTCCTCGGAGGCGAACTTGACGATGCCGCCGCCGCGGTTGGACACCGCCGCGTCGCCCTCGAGGTTGACCGCCGTGCGCGACGGATCATCGTCGCCGTTGGTCGGCCCCGTGTAGTAGCGGCCGAGCTCGGCGCCCGACTCGGTGTCGATCTTCGACACGGTGCCCTCGGGCGTGTTCGCGATCCAGATGATGCTGAACGTGTTCTCGCCCATCATGCCGCCGCCGCTCTGACAGTCGCCGCCGTTGCCGGTCGCGCTCGCGGTGCCGGTGCCCACGTCGAACTTGTCGCCACCACTGTCGTCGGCAAGCCCCGGTGTGTCCTCCGAACCCCCAGTGTCGAGCAAGATGCCGTCGTCTGCCCCCGTCACGTCACCGCCGCCGCTACCGCCGCCATCGCGACCACCGCAGGACGACAACGCCGCCATGATCACCCATGCCCCCCACGGGCTGATTGCCTCGATTGCACGCATGGACTTCCCCTCCGCCCCTCCAAGGTATGCGATCACAGCGCCGAGCACCGAACTTCGCGGTGACATCGTCGGGGGCGATCACGCGAAGCCAAGACGCGGTGGTGAGCGTCGGCAACATCTGGGCGGTTCGTGGGGGCGGCGGCGCGATTCGGATGTGTGCCGTGGTGGTCGCGCGGGGTGGGGGCAGTCGCCCGCGCAGCCGGCGCGAGCGACCGTCCCACACCTGCACACTGCGTGGATCAGCAGACGCCGCAGCCGAACTCCACCACCGCGCCGGCGCAGATCTCGTCCCAGATGTCCTGGCAACACACCGGGTCCTCTGTACACACGCACGCCGTGATTTCTGGATCGCTGCACCCAGGCACGTCCCCGGCGACGCAGCAGTCGCCGGCGATCGGGCCGGTGTCGAGACCGGTGTCGAGACCGGTGTCGACGCCGGTGTCGAGACCAGTGTCGACGCCCGTGTCACCGGTCTCGTTGCCCGTGTCGTCGGTCATGCCGGTGCCCGGTCCGGCGGTGGGATCGATGCCGTCGGGGATGCCGCCGTAGTAGCCGCACACCGTGGGGCGCGGCTCGATGCACGTGCCGTCTTCACAGAGATACGGCGCGGCGCAGAAGCCCACCATGCACTCCTGACCGAGGGTCGGCGGCGCGGTGCAGACCGCGGGCGTCTCGGTGAGATCGCAGAACGCACCCTGTGCGCACACGCCGTCGGGGCACTCCTCGCCGATGCCCGCGAGCGCCGCGCACAACGGCGCGTCGGCGTCGGTCGTGTCGCAGAACAGATCCTCTGCGCACAGCAGTACGTTCTCGATGCACGGCTGGCCGGCGAGCGGCAGCGCGACGCAGATGGGATACAGCGGGCTCGTCACGCCGTCGCAGAAGGCACCCTCGTCGCAGCCGAACTCGACCGCGCACGGCTCGTTGATCCGGGGGAGATCGGGCTCGGCGCAGGGGTCCACGCAGACCCCATCGGAGCATGCGAGGCCCTGCTTGCAGTTGTCGTAGCCGTTGATGCTGGTACAGGTCCCGCCGCGGCCCATCGGTCCGTGCCACACCTTGCACGGCTTCTCGCAGCGAGCGTCGTCGACGGGCGTGGGGACGCCGCAGCCGAGCGAGCCGATCGCATCGATCTCGCGCTGGGCGCAGCCGCCGTCGAAGCTCAGGCCCTCGACGGAGTTGATCTCTGCGAGCGTCGACGCGTTCACACCGAGCTGCGAGACGCAGTGGTCGAGCATCGCGCCGTTGGGATAGTCGCACCCGCAGGCGATCACCGCGTCGCACACGGTGGAGGGCAGGACCTCGGCGTAGCGGCCGGTGTCGATCGGGTCGTCCTTGCAGGCGAACAGGCCGAGCGAGACTGCGAGGGCAGCGACGATGCGCGATAACGATGTCATGCGCGAGGAATACCGGATATCCGCATCGGCGGTCTTGCATCGAATGACGCAAAGCCCGGCGCGCATGCGTGCGTTCGCGCCGATCCGGCCCCGTGCGCCTGGGCGCGGCCATCTGGCCCGTGCGCCTGCACCCCGGATGTCACTCCAAATTGTGGAAGACCTGCTGCACGTCGTCGTCCTGATCGAGCTTGTCGATCAGCTCCAGGACCTCGTCAGACTCGGTTTCGCCGAGTTCAGTGGGCGTCTTGGCCACCCACTCGGAGCCCGAGGACACGACCGCGAGCTTCTTGGTCTCGAGGGCAGCCTGGAGATTTCCGAAATTCTCACGGACACAGCGCAACACGAGCAGTGGTTTTCCGTCGTCGTCCTGACCGTCGACCAGCGCCTCGAGGCCGTGCTCGATCAGCTCGAGCTCGAGCTCATCGCGATCGATGCTCTCGGGCGCGAGCCTGAACACCATGTAGTGGTCGAACATGAACGACACGCTGCCGCTGTTGCCGAGGTTGCCGTTGCCCTTCTTCAAGCTGAACCGCAGATTCGCCACGGTGCGCGTGGGGTTGTCGGTTGCGGTGAGGACGAGCAGCGCGATGCCATGGGGACCGTAGCCCTCGTAGAGCACCTCTTGGTACTCGGCCGCGCCGGCGACCCCGAGGGCTTTGTCGATCGCGTTCTGGATCCGGTCCTTGGGCATGTTGGCGGCGCGGGCGTTCTGGATCGCGCGGCGCAGCGAGGCGTTGCCGTCGGGATCGGAGCCGCCGGCCTTGACCGCCATGCTGATCTGGCGGCCCGCGCGGGTGAACGCCTTGGCGTCGCGGTCGCCCCGCTTGAGGATCTGCAACCGTCGGTTCTCGAACGTGCGGCCCATGGCGAGAGTTCTTACACGGCCTACGCGGGGGTGAGAAGCCCGGACGGCGGTGATGGATCACACCGCGAGCAGGCGCGCGAGCGACGGGTCGTGCCAGGCGGCCTCGTGCTCGCCCATCGCGATGGTCGCGTCGAGCAGATCGGGCCGGGTGTAGTCCCAGCGCTCGATCGGCACCGGGCGGCTCGGCGCGACGTACAGCCGGTCGCCGTGCTCGCCGCCGGGGCCGATCGCGTCGCGCGGGTAGGGCCGCGTCAGCAGCACCAGGTTGCGCAGGATCCCCGCCACCTGCTCGGCCGCGAACGCGGGCACGGTGTCGATCATGCTGCCGTCGAGCAGCGCCTCGCCGCGGAAGTTGCCGATCGGGGTGAACGGTGGTGTCGACGACGACGCGATCACGAGGTCGGCGAGCTCCTCGGGGCTCGTGCACGTGCGGGCATCGAAGATACGCGGCACGAAGCCGACGCGGCGGCCGTAGCTCGGGTGGACGAGCGCCGGCCGCAGGCGCTTCTCGACGTTGTAGACCGCCAGGCCCACGGCTGCACCCAGCGGCGCCGGTACCAGCCGGGGAAAGCCGGCGGCGAGGACGAGCACCGGGAACTCGAGCTCGCGGATGCGCTCGAGCCCGCCCTCGGCGGCGGCGCACAACAAGGTGTCGCGATAGATCGCGCCGTGGGGTGCGGGCGAGCGGCCCCGCAGCACCCGCAGCCAATCGAAGTTGCGGGTCATGCCGGCGCGGCGCGCCCGCCAGAACGCGCGCGCGGGCATCTCGCGTCCGCTGAGCCACACCATCGCCACGGCCGCACCGGCACTGCACGCCGCGAGCGCGCCCAGTCGCGGTAGCAAACGCGGTGACCACCGGTGCAGCACGCCGAGCCCGAAGAACGCCCGATTGCCGCCGCCGGCGAGGGTGAGGGCGATGTTGCGGCGGCCGCCGGACACGGTGATCGCGGTGTACCAGGGCGGGCCCGGCGAGGGAAGCAACGGGCGATTTCAACGCCCGCCGGGCGCCATGATCGCGGCGCGGATGGCCGCGCTCGGGTGCGCCGGATCGATCACGATCGTGTCGCCCTGTGGCCGCATCCCGAGGCGGGCATAGATCGCGGCGATGTCGGCGAGATCGGAGGACGCGAGGTGGCGGCGCGCGGTCTCGGTGAACAGCGGCGCGCCGTGCCAGCGATCGAGGATCGCGAGCAACTCGGCGGCGTCGTACTGGAACACCGCATCGCCGCAGCACGCCCGGAGATGCCGCATCGCGTCGTCGAGTCCGACTGCGCCGCCCGAGCGCGATCGCAAGGTGACGTCGAGATCGAACGCGATCGCGGCCCCGCCCCAGTACACGCGCTGGTAGGCGTAGACCTGGTGCATGCGGCGGCTGGTCTCGTCGAGGGTCATGCCGCGGCCACCGCTACGGCCGCGTTCGAACGCCTGCCACAGCGCCAACCATCCGGCCGGCTCGTCGCGGTGACGCTGGCGCGTGCGCATGATCTCCGTGTAGTACGAGACGAAGCCCTCGGACATCCACGCGTCGCGCACGAACGGCATGCCGTGGTGGAGGAACTCGTGCACCGTGGTCCATCCGCCGGGCAGCTGCGCGGCTTCGGCGTCGGCGTCGAGCAGCAGGTAGACCCCCGAGCCGCCGCCGCGGGCCGCTGCACCGAAGTACACCGTGCCCTCGCCAGCGCCGTCGACGGGCACCACCACGACCTGCAGCCGCCGCCGCGGATAGTCGCCGTAGAGCATCGCGGCGCCGTCGACCGCGTCCACGATCCACCGCCGCACTCCGTCTGCATCGCTGGCGATCGCGCGGTCGAGGCGGACGATCTCGATCTCGGCGCCAGCGCGCTCGAATCGATCGATGTGTAGGTCGCCGAACGCGGTGTAGCCGAGCCAGCGCGCCACCGTGCCGTCCATGGTGTACTCGGTGACCGGGCCGTCACGGTCCCCGCTGCGGATCGGCCACGGCACCGAGGCGCGGGTGCCTGCGGGCAGGCGCATCGTCAACGACGGCCGCGCGCGGCCGTCGGCTGTGGCGGGCCACAGCAACCACATCGACTGGCGGACCAGCACGCTGTCGCCGACCCACGCGATCGTGCGGCTGCTCGCGTCCTGGGCCATCGCCCGTAGATCGACCTGCCAACGCACGCACTCACCGGCGCCGAGATCGGCGAGCGACACCCGACCGTCACGGATCGGCAGGACCTGCGCGCGACCGTCGACGCCCAGTCCTTCGATGTGCGCGAGCGCGTCCTCGCCCAGCGGTCGCAGCTCGACCGGGGGCGCGGCGGCGAAACACATGCGCACCGCCAGTCGCTCCGCGCCTTCTGTCACGCTCACGTCGTACGACCACGGCGGCTCGGCGCTGGCGGCCAGGCGCCCCGTGGATGCTGGTTCGCCTGTGGCGACGCCACCGGTCCGGCAGCCGAGCGCGAGACCGAACGCGAACAAAACCGGCGACACGGCACGACGGACTCCACGCCCACCATCCGTGGTAGGCCCCAGTTCCGTACCGCCGCGCTGCGCCGCCATGCCCGTACAATGCCTCGAAAACCCCTCGAGGATGCCTCGAACCTGTCGCCGTCGCGAACCGTCGAAATACCCGCGGCCGCGCTGCGGTAGGCCCCACGCCCCGGCCGGAGCGAACCGCTTCGGCCCGGCTCGGACGAAGGCTCGCGCCATCGGCCATCGGCCCTCGACGGTGGCCGCCTCGGTGTGGCAACCTCTCATGCCCCGCCCGCAGGCCACGCCGCCGTGGTGCACTCGTCGACCGCCTCGAGACCACGCAGATGCACGAAGCCCTCGCGGAGAGTCTGAGCTTCCCCACCGTCGTGTTCACGGTGCTGCTCGGGATCGCAGCGGGATACTGGATGCTCGTGGTCATCGGTGCGCTGGGCCTGGACATGCTCGACGCCGACTCGGGCGACGGCGGCCACGGCGACGGCGACCACAGCCACCCTACGGGCGACGGCGGCCTGCTCGGCTCGTTGCTCGGATCCCTGCACCTGAACACGGTGCCGACGACCATCGTGGTCTCGCTCATCGCGTTCTGGGGATGGGTCGTCTCCCACTTCTCGGGTCACTTCGTGGCGCTGGCACACCGTAGCTGGGCCACCGAGATCATCCTGCTCGCGCTCGCGTTCGTCGTCGCGGTGCTGCTCACCTCGATCGCGGTCCGGCCCCTCGCGCCGTTCTTCCGCACCCACCCCGCGGCCCGACGCAGCGCGCTGGTCGGCAAGGTGGTCACGATCGACACCAGTCGCGTCGATGGGCAGTTCGGCCTTGCCCGCGCCGAGGACGGCGGCCCCGGCCTCATCGTGCAGGTCCGCTGCGACACCGAGAACCACCTCGGTCGCGGTCACCGTGCCCTCGTCGTGTCGTACGACGAACTCCGCGAGGTCTACGAGGTGGCTCCGCTCGGAGACATCTTGCCCAGTGACGTGCCCGACCGCTCCGGCAACCCCTCCTGAACGCCTAGTGCTCCCCCCGCGATTGCCCACCACCGGGCTCGCCACTCGAGGTCACGACAAGATGCCAGATTTCACGATCGTCACCGTCGCCATCGCCATTGCCCTCGGCGTCCTGTTCCTGGTGGGACTCGTCGCGATGATCGCGAAGTTCTATCGCCAGGTCGACCAGGGCCGGGCGCTCATCGTCAACACGATGGGCAAGGAGCCGATCGTCACCTTCACGGGCCGCACCGTGATCCCGGTCATCCACCGTGCCGAGGTCATGGACATCTCGATCAAGATGATAGAGATCGCGCGGGCCGGCAAGGATGGCCTCATCTGCGCCGACAACATCCGCGCCGACATCAAGGTCACGTTCTTCGTCCGCGTCAACAAGACGGTCGAGGACGTCCTCAAGGTCGCCCAGGCCATCGGTTGCGTGCGTGCGAGCGACTCCGAGACCCTCGAGACGTTGTTCTCGGCAAAGTTCTCCGAGGCGCTCAAGACCGTCGGCAAGCGCCTCGACTTCGAGGAGCTGTACACCAAGCGCCACGAGTTCAAGGAGCAGATCCTCACCGTCATCGGCCAGGATCTCGACGGCTACGTGCTCTCCGACTGCGCCATCGACTACCTCGAGCAGACGCCGCTCTCCAGCCTCGATCCGCACAACATCCTCGACGCCCGCGGTATCCGCAAGATCACCGAGATCACCGCCGGTCAGAACGTCGAGACCAACGATCTGCGCCGCGAAGAAGAGAAGGCGATCAAGAAGAAGAACACCGAGACGCTCGAGGCCACGATGGAGCTCGATCGTCAGCAGGCCGACGCCTCGTACAAGCAGCAGCGCGAGATCACGAGCGTGAAGGCCCGCGAGGAGGCCGAGGGCTTCCGCATCATCGCCGAGGAGCGCAAGAAGTCCGAGAACGCCCGCATCAAGGTCGACGAGGAGCTCGCCGTCAACGAGGAGAACAAGCGCCGTCAGATCGAGGTCGCGATCAAGAACCGCGAGCGCGTGGTGCTCGTCGAGCAGGAGCGCGTGCTCAAGGACCAGCAGCTCGAGGCGATCGGCCGCGAGCGCGAGACCGAACTCAAGCGCATCGAGAAAGAGAAGGCGCTCGAGGTCCAGAAGAAGGAGATCGCCGATGTCATCCGCGGCCGCATCGCCGTCGACAAGACGGTCGCCGAGGAAGAGGAACGCATCAAGGATCTCCGGGTCATCGCCGCCGCCAAGCGGGCCAAGGACGCCCTCATCATCGAGGCCGAGGCCGCCGCAGAACAGGAGCTCGTCAAGCAGATCAAGGCTGCGCAGGCCGGTGAGGAATCGGCGCGGTTCGAGGCCAAGCAGCGGCTCGTGCTGGCCGACGCCGATCTCGAGGCGTCCGACCGCCTTGCCCGCGCCAAGATGCGGCTGGCCGAGGGCACCCAGGCCGAGGCGGCCGCCCTGGGCCTGGCCGAGGTGAAGGTCAAAGAGGCCGATGCCGCCGCCATCGAGAAGCTCGGCGGCGCCGAGGCGCGCGTGTTGCTGCAGAAGATGGAGGCCGAGGCCCGCGGTCGCGAGAGCCAGGGCCTGGCCGACGTGAGGGTCAAGGAGTCGATGGCGACGGCGACCGAGCGCACCGGTCACGCCGATGCGACCGCGCGCCGCGAGATGCTGCTCGCCGAGGCCGCGGGCAAAGAAGCCGATGCCGTCGCGACCGAGAAGATGGCGGTGGCCAAGGGCGCCGAGCTGCGCGAGGCGCTGCTGGGCGAGGCCGTCGGCCTCACGCAGAAGGCCGAGGCGATGAAGCAGCTCGACGAGGCCACGCGGACCCACGAGGAATTCCGCCTGCGACTCGACCGGCACATGCAGATCGCGTTGGCCCAGATCGCCGCGCGCAAGGACATCGCCCACGCCCAGGCCGAGGTCATGGCCCAGGCCATGGGGTCGGCGAAGATCAACATCGTCGGCGGCGACGGGCAGTTCTTCGACCGCTTCGTCCACGCCGTGTCGCTGGGCCACGCGCTCGACGGCGCGGTCGAGAGCAGCGACACCGCGCAGAAGTTGATGGGCGGCTACCTCGACGGCAGCCAGAGCTTCACGGCGGATCTCAAGGATGTCCTGTCGCGCCCGGCGCTCGACAGCGCCGACATCCGCAACCTCAGCGTCTCGGCGCTCTTGGCCGATCTGCTGGGCAAGGCCGGTGACGGCGACCGCACCAAGCTCGCGGCGCTGGTCGCCAAGGCCAAGGAACTCGGGCTGTGAGCCGCCGGCTCACCGCGCACTGAAGCCCGACCATGGCCGACGCCAAGGTGATCGACCCCACCGCGCCGCAGGGCGCGGGCGCCGAGGCGAGCGCGCGTGAACTCGAGGGCGGCAGCTACGAGGTCATCCGCGAGAGGCTCGACGGCCAGGCCAAGGTGCTGGGCCAGAAGGCCGAGCAGCTCAACGTTGCGCGCATCGCCACCTTCGGCGGCACCGAGCTGTCGATCGTGGGCCAGTGCCGCGTCCGCACCGAGAACAACTGCTTCCCGCGCGACATCGTGCAGGTCGGTGGGCGCCTGCTGTTCGGCTACAACGTATTCATCGGCCTGCGGACCGAGACCGCGGTCGAGGACGTCTTCAGCCTCCAGCACTGGAGCACCGCCGAGGACGGGCTCGACCTCTCGGCGGTGCCGCTCACCGACGGTGGCCCCAAGTTCCTCGCCGACCCGGCGTTCCTCGATCAGTTCCGCGAGCTGTACCGGTTCTACAAGACTGCGCGGCTGCTGCAACTGACGCGCAGCGAGACCAAGCTGCTCGCGGTGTTCCAGATCGGCGCCGACATGAGTGACGTCCGCGTGTTCCGTTGGGCGCTGGATGCCCGCGGCGAGCCGACGTACATCGACAACCGTGGCGAGCGCGACTTCACGTTCCCGCCGTCGCACGACTTCGAGTGGCGCGCGACCACCCGCGAGGATCGTCGCGAGGGGCGCCACTCCCACGTGTCGATCCGCGACAAGGTCTTCGTCGAGACCGTTGGCGGCGATCTCACCGTCAAGATCGAGAACAACACCGAGTCGGGCGAGGGCATCTACACCGAGCCGGTCGACGAGCCGCAGCAGAGCCTCGACGACGCTCTGATCGAGTACGCCGAGATCGGGCCGTTGGTGCTGATCAAGATCCGGCCCTACCGCGAGGAGACGTTCCGCTACCTCGTGTTCTCGACGCGGACCCAGCGGGTGGTCCGCATCGACGCGATCGGCCGCGCCTGCGTGAGCCTGCCCGAGGACCACGGGATCATCTTCCCCGGCGGCTTCTTCCTCCAAGACGGGCAGAACAAAGTCTTCGACGGCGACTACACCGGCTTCGAGTTCCTCAAGATGCTGCGATCGCCCAACGGCGAGGACGTGCTCTACGTGTTCCTCGACCGCGCGGGCGGCTCGTATGTCCTGTTGCCTTACAACCTGATCCGCCGCGAGATCCAGACCCCTATCCGCTGCAACGGGTTCAGCCTGTTCGACGACGGCAAGATGGTCGACTTCCGCGCGGTCTCGGAGGAGCCCACCAAGGTCCACCCGATGCAGGTCTGGCAGACGCCGTTCGTGTCGGCGGAGTTCGCCGCCCGCACGCCGCCGGGCACCGGCTTCCTCGCGAAGCTCGGCAACGCCGATCTGGTCCGCGGCATCTCCGATTGCCTCAGCGTGCGCCGCTTCATCCACGACCAGGCGCCGTCGCGGCAGATCTACGAGGATCTGATCGCGACGGTGACGCGCATCATCGACGCGTACCACTGGCTCGGCCACGCCGAGGCGTTTGCCATGGCCGCGGTGCTGGGCGAGATCCGCCGCACCGCCGAGCTCATCGTCGACGAGTTCGAGAAGGTCTTGGCGCTGCGCAAGCAGGCGTCGGCGTCGCTCCAGCAGGCGGCCAAGCTGCAGCGCGAGCTCATCACGTCGATCCGCCCGGACAGCTGGACGCGGATCGCCGAGTTCATGGATGCGCTGGCCAAACTGCGCTCGCAGCGGGGCTCGCTCATCACGCTGCGCGAGCAGCGGTACATGGACCTCGGCGCCCTCGGTGCCCTCGAAGACGAGGTCACCTCCGCGTTCACAGAGCTGTCGGCGACCACCGTCCGCTTCCTCGCCCGCGACGAGGCGCTGGCTCCGGTGACCCGCGAGCTCGACGACCTGCTCGAGCGCGCCGGCACGACCGACAAGACCAATGAGCTGGTCCCGCACGTGGAGTCGCTCGGCAAGATCTCCGACGGCCTGGCGGTGTTGTCCGAGGTCGCCGCCAACCTGCAGGTCGATGACCCGACGTTGCGCACGCGCATCCTCGAGGGCGTCTCCGAGGCCTTCGCCCACTGCAACCGCGCGCGCGCTGTGCTCGAGAACCGGCGCAAGGAGCTGCTCTCGCACGAAGGCCGCGCCGAGTTCGCGGCCCAGTTCAAGCTCTACGGCCAATCGGTGCAGAGCGCCATCGCGCTGTGCGACACGCCCGAGCGCTGCGACGAGCAGTCGTCGCGGCTCATGGTGCAGCTCGAGGAGCTCGAGGCCCGCTTCTCGGAGTTCGACGAGTTCGTCGGTGAGCTGACGCGCAAGCGCGAGGAGGTCTACGAGGCGTTTGGCCAGCGCAAGCAGATGCTGGTCGACGAGCGCCAGCGTCGCGTTGCCAACCTGTGGCAGGCGGCCGAGCGCATCGTCGCCGGCCTGCAACGGCGGGCGTCGAGCTTCGCCAGCGCCGACGAGCTCAACGCGTTCTTCGCCTCTGACGGCATGGTCCTCAAGCTGCGCGAGTTCGGTGAGCGCATCTTGGAGCTCGGCGACACCGTCAAGTCCGAGGAGGTGCAGTCGCGCCTCAAGTCGGCCCGCCAGGACGCGTTGCGGGCGCTGCGGGACCGCAACGACCTGTTCGAGGGCGGCGCCGATCTCATCAAGCTCGGCAAGCACCGCTTCACCGTCAACACCCAGCCGATCGAGCTGACCATCGTGCCCCACGAGGGGCGCATGGCGTTGGGCGTCACCGGCACCGACTTCGTCGAGCCGATCGTCGACGCCGAGTTCGAGGCGACGCGGCCGATGTGGAATCAGCAGATCGTCTCGGAGACCGAGGACGTCTACCGCGGCGAGTACCTGGCGGCGTCGATCCTGGCGGACGCCGAGGCGGGGTTGGGCGAGCTGTCGGTGGCGGCGCTCGACGCGGCGATGCGCGACGGCGCGCTGCTCGAGTTGGTCCGGCGCTACGCGGCCGATCGCTATCAGGAGGGCTACGATCGCGGTGTCCACGACGCCGACGCGGTCGCCATCTTGACCAAGCTGCTGACGTTGCACCACAGCGCGGGGCTGTTGCGGTTCTCGCCGCTGTGTCGTACGGCCGCGCTGCTCCACTGGGCGTTCGGCGGCGATGCCCGGCGGACGCAGTGGCACCGGCGGGCGTCGAGCCTGCTGCGGCTGCGCGGTGTGTTCGCGCGCACCGACGCCGTGGACGACCTCACCGCCGAGATCACGACCTCGATGCGCGAGGCCATCGCTGCGGGTGCGCTGCCGATGCCGGAGTCCGTCGCCGAGCTCGCCGCGCGCTATCTGGTCGAGGAACTCGCCGCCACCACGCCGCACTTCGTGGTGAGCGCGGACGCGGTTGCGCTGCGCGACGGGCTGCTGCGGCAGCTCGATGCCTCACCGGCTGTGCCCGGTCGGCCGGATGCACGCCACGCCTTCGACGAGGATCTGGCGGCGCTCGGCGACGATCCCATCGCGCGCTTCGAGCTGGCGCAGGCGTGGCTCTCGGGCTGGGCCAGCACCAACGACGACCCCGACGTCGCACGCCGCAGACCGTCGCTCGTCGAGGCCGCGGGCCTCGTCGCGACCGAGGGCACGCTCGATCGCGAGGAGTCGTCGGGGCTGACCCACGCCCTTGTCCCCGATCTGCTCGGGCAACACCCGCGCATCGTCGGTCGCAAGCTCGAGCTGCGCATCGACGAGTTCAGCGCCCGGCTCGACGCGTTCCGCCGCGAGCGCGTGCCCGCCTTCGCGCGCTACCGCGAGCTGCGCCAAGCCTTGGTCGAACGCGAGCGGGCGCGGCTGCGGCTCGACGAGCTGCGCCCCAAGGTGCTCACGTCGTTCGTGCGCAACCGCCTGGTCGACGAGGTGTACCTGCCGCTGGTCGGCGACAACCTGGCCAAGCAGCTCGGCGCCGCCGGTGACGGTAAGCGCACCGACCTCATGGGCCTGCTGTTGCTGATCTCGCCGCCGGGCTACGGCAAGACCACGCTGATGGAGTACGTGGCGAGCCGCTTCGGGCTGGCGTTCGTCAAGGTCAACGGCCCGGCGCTGGGCCACGCGGTGACGTCGATCGACCCCAACGACGCGCCCAACGCGACGGCGCGCCAAGAGGTCGAGAAGATCAACCTCGCGTTCGAGATGGGCAACAACGTGATGCTCTACCTCGATGACATCCAGCACACCAACCCGGAGCTGCTGCAGAAGTTCATCTCGCTGTGCGATGCGCAGCGGCGCGTCGAGGGCGTGTGGAAGGGCCGGAGTCGCACCTACGATCTGCGTGGCAAGAAGTTCTGCGTGGTGATGGCGGGCAACCCGTACACGGAGTCTGGCGACAAGTTCCAGATCCCGGACATGCTCGCCAACCGGGCCGATACCTACAATCTCGGCGACATCTTGCAGGGTAAGAACGATCTGTTCGGCCTCAGCTACATCGAGAACTCGGTGACCAGCAACCGCGTGCTCGCGCCGTTGGCGACCCGCGACCCCGCCGATCTGCACAAGCTCGTCCGGCTCGCCCAGGGCGAGGAGGTGCCGACCACCTCGTTGTCGCACGCCTACTCGGCGGTCGAGGTCGGCGAGATCACGGCGGTACTGAAGCGTCTGCTCGCGGTGCAGAAGGTGCTGCTGCAGGTCAACCTCATGTACATCGCCTCGGCGTCGATGGACGACCGCTTCCGCACCGAGCCGCCGTTCAAGTTGCAAGGCAGCTACCGCAACATGAACAAGCTCGCCGAGAAGGTCGTGCCGGCGCTCGACGACGCCGAGCTCGAGCGGCTGATCGACGACCACTACGCCAGCGAGTCGCAGACGCTGACCACCGGCGCCGAGCACAACCTGCTCAAGCTCGCCGAGATGCGCGGTCGCATGACCGACGTGCAGCGTGCCCGGTGGGACCAGATTCGGCGCGAGTTCCAGCGGCTCAAGATGGTGGGCGGATCCGACGAGGACCCGGTGGCGCGCGTGACCGCCGGCCTCGCGAACCTCGGCGAGGGGTTGCGGGCGATCGAGGCAGCGATGGCCGCCGCTGCGTCGACGGCCGCCGCTGCGTCGACGGCCGCGAACGCAGGCGGCGGCGTGAAGCTCAGCGCGATCGAGACCCACCTGTACGGAATCCAGCAGTCGATCGCCGCCGGCTCGACCGCGCTGGCCAAGCAGGCGGCGGCCAAGCCTACCGAGGGCGGCGGTACCACGCAGCGTGACGAGCTGCTCGGCGGCTACCTCGACCGACTCGACCGCGCGCTGCGGATCCTCGCCGCGCCCACGCTCGAGGTCACGGTGCACAACCAGGCGCCGCCCGGGATCGAGGAGCTGCTCGCCCAGCAGATCGCGATCATCGAGCGCACGCTGGTGCCGCTGGTGCGCACGACGAACGCGAGCATGGGCAATCCGACCGCCGTCGATCTCCACGTGCAGGAGCTGCTGCGGTTGATGCGGGGGATCGACGAACGGCTGCGGGCGGTGGTGATGGGGCGGTGAAGCCCCCGCCCCGCTAGAACTGCCCCGTGAACGAGAAGCCCGAGTACGCCCCGCCGACCCCACCCGTGCCCAGCACCGGTGACACGCGGACCTGCTGCACGCGACCCGACTCGGAGCGATACGTCTTGCGGTACGCGATGCCGAACGCGAGCAGTCCCGCGCCGACACCGATGGCGCTGCTCGACAGCTGCACGCCGAGGTAGCGCAGCCGCAGCGCGGTGGCGAAGCCGTCGGCGTCGCCCTCGGCGAGCTTCTCGAAGGGGCGGGCGACCAACGCGGCCGCGGTGATGCGGCCGATCACGCCCACGGCGAGCAGCGCCGCGCCGGCGCCGATGAACGCGCCGGATTTCTTGGCCTGGCGCTTGGCCCAGACATGCTCCACACCCTCCCAGCGGCCCCGGACGACGCCACCGCCGGCGGCCAGGCCCCACGTCGCCCAGTTGAGCGCCCACTGCAGCGGCACCATCGCGAGGTTGGCAGCGCCGGCGCCACGGAAGCACGTGTTCGCGGCGGCGATCCCCTGCTCGCTCGTCACGCCGTCGGCGTCCTGTAGGGCGTTCTGGCACTGCTTGACGAGGCCCATGCGCGTGAAGCCGACCGCGAGGGCGAGGGCACCGGTCACGCCGGCCGCGATGATGAGGCCGGTGCCCTTGTTGTAGTCGGGCTTCACGGGCGGCTGCGGCACCGTGGTGACCTCGGGCGCCGGCGAGGGCACCACCGGCGGCGGCGGTGCGTCGGCGGCGGCCTCGGCGGCCGTCTCGGCGGCGGCCTCGGCCTCGGCCTCGACCTCGTCCCACGTCGGATCGCCCACAGGAGGGCTGGGCTCGGCGGTCGCGGGCGCGACGTGCAACAAGCCGGCGGTGCGCGGCGCTGCATAGGGATGGAGCGCGAGTGCGGTGGCGATGGACAACGACGCGAACGCAGACATCGGGCGCAGCGTATGGGGAGGCCGCGGGGGTGGCAAGGCGCTGCGCTCCCCCGCGTGCGGGGTGGCACAGGCGTCGATGGTTTACACTGCGGCGTGTGAATCGACGGGGCCCACGCTCGTCCGAACGACGTTTCAGCGCGGGGTCAGTTCTGGCAGCGGAGTGCGCTCGAGCACCGTGAGCGACGCGGGCGTCAACCGATCGGTGATGCCCACGAGCGAGCCGCCCGAGAGCAGCCGTCGCAGCTCGAGCGGGTCGGTGACGCCCACGGCCCCGACCGTCGACAGCGCGGTGGTGGCCAATTCGATCGCACGCGCCTCGTCGGAGCCGCTCTCGAGCAGCGCGCGCGCGAGCAACCACGAGGTCTCGGCGAGGTTGATCCCATCCTCACGGGCGTCGCGCCGCAGCTCGTAGGCGCGCTCGAGCGGATCGATCGCCGCGCTGGCGTCGTCGAGCTCGAGGCGCGAGCGCGCGAGTCCGGTCAACGCATAGGCGAGCAGCGGATGATCGGACGGCAGCGTCTGCTCCCAGTCGTCGAGCACCTGCTGGTAGCGGGCGCCGGCGTCGCTCCACTGGCCGACCCCGGCGAGGGCATTGGCGAGATCGAGCCTGGCGATCGCGAGATCGGGATGATCCGCGGGCAGAACCGCACCGAGCGCATCGACCCCGCGCTGCAGCTGCGCGAGGGCATCGGAGTATCGACCCAGATCGAGCAGCGCGACGCCGAGGTTCACCAAGGGATAGCCCACCTTTCGGGGGCGCACGCGGGCGAGGAGTCCTGCGGACGCGCCATGCCACGTCGCCGCCATCGCGAACCGCCGAGCCGCGCGCTCGGCGAGACCGATGCGATCGAAGGTGCGGGCAAGCGGGATCGCGGCGGTGGGCACCTCATCGGCCTCCCACTGCGGTGCGAGGGCGCCGGGGACCCGGGCGGCCGTGATGCGAAAGCGGTCGGTGGGATCGAGGGCGAGCCGCGCCCGCTCGAAGCTCGCCGCTGCAGCGCCGTCGTCGCCCGCCGCGAGCTGGGCGATGCCGAGCTCGTCGAGCGCGCTGGCGACCCGCGGGTGGGTGTCGCCGAGCTCGGCGGCGAAACCGTCGACCGCGGCCGCACAGACCGGCGCGGCCTCGGCGAGGCTGTCGGTGGCGGTCAGCACGATGCAGCGCCGCGTCGCCAGGCTGGCGACCTCGAGCGGGTCGGGCTGGGGATCGCCGATCGACTGGGCACGCTCATACCGATCGAGCGCCTCGCGATGGCGGCCCAGCGCCGTGTACACGTCGCCATGAGCGACCAGCCACCGCCGCCGCGCCGCCGCGTCGTCCCCGTCGCGGATGATCGCGGCCTCGGTCGCGATGAGCGAGGGCCAGGCATCCTCCCCGTCGTGGACGCTGCGCGGCAGTCCCTCCGCGATGGCGAGCCAGGCGTCGCGCTCGAGTCTCGCGCTGCCGGCCACCGACGCGGCCAGGATCGCGCGACGCAGGCTGGCGCGGCCGGCGTCGATGCGATCGACGCCGAGCAGACCCGTGCCGTGGAGCGTGAACAGCTCGGCCTCGAGCGCCGGTTCGCCCAGCGGCACCGGGTTGGCGGCATAGCCGGACAGCCGCTCCACGACCTCTCGCGGCCGACCCATGCGCAGGGCGGAGCGGGCGTCGAGGATGGCCTTGCGCGCCTCGCCGCGATCGGCCTCGACGGTGAGCGGACGTCGGGTCGAGGGCAGCGCGCACGCAGCCGGCGACTGCAAGCTGCGCACGGCGTCGACGGCGACGTCGACGGTCGCGGCATCAGCCCCCGCGAAGTGATCGAGCAGGGTCCTCGCCTCGGCGCGCAGGGCCTCGAGGCAGTGCTGGCGCGTAGCCATGTCGGCCGCCACGGCCGGGCGGGCGTAGCCGGCCTCGCACGCGTCGCGCCACTGCACGTTCCACTCGGTGTCGTACGCGAGCAGGCGCGCGTGGGCGCTCTGCCACATCCGTTCGGCATGGCGCACAGAGGTGGCGGCGAAGGCCGAGGAGAGCACCGACTCGACGCCCTCGTCCACGAGCGGTGCGAACGCGAGTGATTCTTCGGCGCAGCGCGCCACCGGATCGGGGCGGGTCCACAGGTAGGCGCCGACGATCAGCGCAGCGACACCCACCGCGACGCCCAGGGCGAGCATCGGGCGTCCGGTTGTCGGTGGATCGCGCTGCAGCTCGGCGAGCAGCGCGTCCATCGACGGATACCTGTCGTTGGGATCGGCCGCGAGGCCGCGCTCGAGCACGTCGAACAGCCAACTCGGCGCGCTCGCGTCCTTGGGCGGCCGCCTCGGCTTGCCCTCGAGCACGGCGATCGCGAGCGACGCGACGCTGTTGCCCGAGAACGGGCGTTCGCCATACAGGCCCTCGTACAGCGCGACGCAGAACGCGAATTGATCGGCGGCGGGTCCGATCGCGGCGCCGGAGTGTTGCTCGGGGGCCATGTACGCGGGCGTCCCGAGCACGGCGCCCGTCCGCGTCAGCAGGCCCTCGGGCAGCGGCGACGCCACCTGCACGCGGGATCCGGTTGGATCGCCGCCCGCGGCGACGCCGGCCTGCCGCGCGAGGCCGAAGTCCATCACGAGGACGCGACCGTCGGTGCCGACCAGCACGTTGTCGGGCTTGAAGTCGCGGTGGACCAGGCCGACCGCATGGGCGGCGGCGAGCCCTCGGCCCGAGCGCACGAACACGTCGATGACCTCGGACCACTCGCGCACGCCGCCGCCGATCCACTCGCGCAGCGTGCTGCCGTCGACGAACTCCATCGCCACGAACACGCGCTCGCCGAAGGTCCCCACGTCGTGGACGGTGATGACGTTGGGGTGGTGGAGCTTGGCCATCGCCTGGGCCTCGCGCAGCAGGCGATTGCGGCCCTGGGTGCCGAACGTGTTGCCGGTGCCCGACGCGTGCAGCACCTTGAGCGCGACGCGGCGATCGAGCTCGGGATCGAAGGCCGCATAGACCACGCCCATCCCGCCGGAGCCGACCCGAGCGAGCACCGTATACCGCCCGACGGTCATGCCGCGCTCGAGCGGGTCGACGCCGGATAGCCGCTGGGCGGCCGCCCCGGGCTCGCCCGGCTCGGTCTGTTCGAATGCGCGCGACTCGGTGGGCGGGTTGGTGCCCGACATGGCTGCCACGCTCGTCCCGCAGCATCGCATGCGCGCGCGCCGTGGCCAACCGGCCGTGCACACCGGCGTCGCGTGGGCGTGTCGTACTCGTACTCGTACTCGTGGGGAGGGGGCGCGTCAGCAGCGGGCGAGCGGCGGGATGGCGATGGGCCGGGTCGTGAAGGGGCCGCGCACCATCAGCACGTCGACCGGCCGGGCCTCGCGGAGCCGCCAGCGCACCTCGGTCCAGCGCTGGGGATCGAAGAACACCTCGACGCGATCGACGCGGCCGGGTGCGCGGGCGACGATGTCGGCCAGCGGCGGCCAGGTGGGGCCGACGATGTCGTAGATCTGCAGCACGCGCTCGTCGAGATCGGCGGCGACCACGGTGCCGTCGTCCAGCGCCAAGAGCCGTGCGAAGCCGCCGCAGCCGATGATCTCGTCGAGGACGAAGAGCGCGGCGGCCTCGCCGACGCCGAGGCTGTCGGCGACCGGCAGCCGCCCGCGGAACGCCGTATGGACGAGGGCGACGTCACCGGCGACATCGGCGTCGAGTCGGCGCATCGGCGCCGCCCGCCTGCGATCGTCGATGTCCGTCCACCACACCCACTGATCCACCGCGCGCATCCCGAAGCGGGCGTACACCGCCGCGTCGACGGCGTGCAGCACCACGGTGTCGGCGAAGTCGAGCGCATGGTCGATCGCGGCCTCGATGACCTGCCGCCCGAGGCCGCGGCCGCGGACGCCAGGGGCGGTGCACACCGCGTGGATGCCGGCGACGTCGCGCGCGATCCCATCGATCACCATCGGGATACGAAGCACGCCGGCGTGCGCCACGGTGCGGCCGTCCAGCATGCGCTCGAAGGCGGTGGACATCGCGAACCAATCGGCACCGGCGCCTGCGGCACACTCGATCGCCGCGGGCAGCGTCGGCCAGATCGCGCCGAGCAGGGTGAGCCGTGCCCGCGGAGCCTCATCGCGCACGTCGATCATGCGTGACGCCGACGGCGGGCCGGGGCAGGGGCGCGCGGAGACGGCCGTGGGTGCAACCCCGCGAACATAGCCGAACTCGACCGCGCCGCGGGACGCCTCATGATCCGGCGCGGTGGCAACCACGTACGAAGGCGGGCATCATCCCCGCGGCTCAGGCCCCCGCTCAGGCTCACCCCCGCTCAGGCTCACCCCCGCTCAGGCGCACCATGGTCCAGATTCCCAGCGACGACGATCCCAGCGGCACGACCGCGATCGCCATCTCGTCACGGCGCACGCTGCTGACGGCCGCAGCCGGTGCCCTCGGGGTCGGCCTCGCGGCGAGCGTGCTCGGTCCCACGCTCGTGTTCCTCGGCCATCCGCTGCGTCACGATGCCAGCGGCGGCGAGGGCGACTTCATCCCAGCCGGGCCGCCGATCTCGTTCGGCGGTGATGTCCCGGTCAAGGTCGATCTCTACGCCGACCAGATCGACGCGTGGAACCGCGTGGTCCAGGTGAAGATCGGCTCGGCGTGGGTGCTGCGCTCGGGGGCCGAGCTCGTCGCACTGTCGACCGTTTGCCCGCACCTGGGCTGTGGCGTCGACTACGACGCGCCCGCGGGCAAGTTCTACTGCGCGTGCCACAAGTCCTACTTCGCCCTCGACGGCGCCGTCGAGAACGGACCATCACCGCGCGGGCTCGACCGCCTCGAGGTCGAGGAGGCCGAGGAGCTGGTGTCGATCCGTTACCAGCGCTTCAAAGTCGGCACCAAGGACAAGGAGCCGATCACATGAGTGGATTCCTCGACGATCGGCTCGGGCTCGGACCTTCGTGGCGGGCATTCACGCAGCGACCGTGGCCGGGCGGTCCGGCCCTACGGCACGCGGTGTTCGCCGCGCTGGTCTACCTGTTCGTGCAGCAGGCGGCGCTCGGCATCGTGCTGTCGGCGTACTACAGCCCGTCCAGCTCGGACGCGTGGGCGAGCACGGCGTATCTCAACGATCAGGTGACGATGGGCTGGTTCATCCGCGGCCTGCACGACAACGGCGCGTCGGTGTTCGTGGTGCTCGCGGTGCTGCACGTGGTCGTGCTCGCGTTCGGCGGCGCCTATCGGCGGCCGCGCGAGTTCATGTGGCTCGCGGCCATCGCCGTGCTCGGCCTCGCCTTCGCCGAGGGCATGACCGGCAACCCGCTGCCGTGGGACGAGAAGGGCTTCTGGGCGGTCCAGGTCGAGCTCGGGATCGTCGAGGGCACGCCAGGCGGCGGCATCTTGCGCCGGTTGATCCAAGGTGGCAGCGCGGCGGGCAACTTCACCGTGCTGCGACTCTTCATGCTGCATGTGTTCGTGCTGCCGCTCTTGCTGGTCGGCCTGTTCGTATTCATCTCCCGTCAGCGTCGCCGCCACGGTCCGGCGGTGACCGAGGGCGCCAGGCCCGACACCTACGCCCCGGGCCAGCTCATGGTCGACGTGCTGGTGATGGTCGTCACCAGCGTCGTCATCACCGCGATGACGATCTCGAGCCACGGCACCGAGCTGTTCGCGCCCGCCGATCCCACCAGCGGATTCCAGGCGCGACCCGAGTGGTACTTCCTCTTCCTGTACAAGCTCCGTCACTACTTCGAGGGGCCGCTCGAGCCGATCGCGACGGTGTTCATCCCCGGCGCGGCGGTGGCCTTCCTCGCCACGGCGCCGGTGCTCGAGGCGATCGCAGGTCGCGTCGGTCGCGTCATGGTGCTCGTCGGCCTGTCGGGCATCCTGGTGGGCTCGATCGCCCTGACGGCAGCAGCGATGGCCGACGACAAGGGCGACGAGAGCTACCAGAAGTCGCTGGGAGAGGCCGAGATCAACGCGACCCGGGCCCGCGAATTCGCCAAGCTCGGCGTCGACCCTCGCGGCGGCGGTGCGGTCTTCTGGAACGACCCCGAGTACCAGGTCAAGCAGCTCTACATCGAGCACTGCCGCAACTGCCACGCGCTCGACGGGCTCGGCGGCGGTGAGGCGCCCGATCTCACCGACTACTCGAGCCGCGCCTGGCTGGCGGCGCTCATCCGCGACGCCAACGACCCGAAGTTCTTCGGCGAGACCAAGCACGACACGATGGAGGCCTACCCGATCGACAAGCTGTCGGACGAACAGCTCGCGGCCACCACGGAATTCGTCGTGAGCCTGATGGACGACGAGTCGATGGCGGTCGACGCCGCGCTCGCAGCCAAGGGCAAGGCGCTGTGGGACGACGAGCTCGATTGCAGCAACTGCCACGAGATCGAGGCGGGCAAGGACAACGAGGGGCCCAACCTGTACGCCCACGGTAACCTGGCATGGGTCGAGCGGGTGATCCGCGACTCGAGCGCGATCGACCTGTACGGCAAGGCGGCGCAGATGCCGAAGTTCGCCGACAAGCTCACCGACGAAGAGATCACGGCGCTGTCCGCGTTCATCGTCGCGCGTCGGGACGTGCCCGAGCCCGGCGAATAGCAGAGCATCGCCGCCTGCCACGGCTCGGCACGGGTTGCAGCGCGCGGCGAATCGGGCCATGTTCTTGGCCGCTTCACGCATGCCCGTCGCAACCCGCAGCCGTGGCTCGTCGATTCTGACCTCTGGCGTGGCCTCTGGCTTCGCGGCCGTGCTGCTCGCGGTGCTCGCCGCACCCAACTGCGGTGGCAACGGTGAGGGCAGACCACCGGATCCCGCCGTGCCTGCGGCGGCATCCACTCCTGCGAAGGCGCCGCGCGCCACCTTCGATCTGGTGGTGTTCGGCCGCGTCCTGGGCACCATCGCGCCGTGCGGCTGCACGACCGAGCCACTGGGCGGCCTGCAGTACGCGTTCGGCTGGCTCGATGCCAACACCAGCGCCGGCGCGCGGCTGGTCGTCGAGCCCGGCTCGTTCCTCTATCCGGATCCGAAAGGACCCTTCGCGCCGCCCGATGCCGCCGGGTGGGCGCAGGCCGAGTCGCGCGCGGCGCTGCTCACGTCGCGCTTCGCTGGGCTCGGCGCCGAGCTCGTCTCGGGCGTAGGACCGCTCGATGCCGTCGCGCCCGCCGGCGTCGCCGCGCTCGGCACCCACGCGCTGCCGCGGGTGGCGGCGAACCTCACCCCGGTCAGTGGCGTCACGACCGCCAAGCACCGCGTCGTCGAGCTGCGCTCGGGCGGGGTGACGTGGACACTCGGCGTGACGTCGGTGATCGATCCCGCGCTGCCCGGCGCCGATGTGCTCGGCACCGTGGCCCCCGCCGCCGATGCGCTGCGCACCGAGCTCGCGGCGATGGACGCGGCCGGCACGGCGCACCAGATCGTGATCGCCCACGGCACGCGCACCTTCGCCGAGTCGCTCGCCGCCGAGGTGCCGGGCATCGAGGTCATGGTGGTCGGCATCGTCGACGGCACCGAGCGCCAGCGCGTGGGCCAGCCGGCGGTGCAGCTCGGCGGCACCTGGCTGCTCGAGCCCGGCGAGCAGCTGCAGACGGTCTCGCGGCTGCGGCTGTCGATCGATGGCACGGCGACGGCGGTGCCGCAGACGGACGCGTGGACGATCGCGCCGTCGGCCCAGGAACTCGACCGCGAGCTCGCGCGCGTGGACGAGCGGCTCGCGAAGTTCAAGGCCGATCCCACCGCCGACCCGACGTTCCTCGCCCGCCTCGAAGCGGAGCGCACGCGCGTGCTGGCAGCAAGCGAGACCGAGGCCGAGGGCCCCGCGGTCGCGACGTTGGAGCAGGTCAAGATCACGTGCAAGCTGCCGGTCGACACCGGCGCCAAGCAGCAGCTGGTCGAGTACGATCGGTCGGTCGCCGTCGCCAACCGCGAACGCTTCGCCGGCAAGAAGCCGCCGCCGCCGGCCAAGGGCAAGGCCGGGTACGCCGGCATCGAGGCGTGCAACGACTGCCACGAAGAGGCGGTCGATTTCTGGAAGACGACGGTGCATGCGTTGGCCTGGAAGACCTTGGTCGACGACGCCAAGGATCTCGATCTGTCGTGCGTGGGCTGCCACCTCACCGGCTACCGCAAGCCCGGCGGCAGCGAGGTGGTCGAGAACATCGGGCTGCGGGACGTGCAGTGCGAGGTGTGCCACGGGCCGGGGAGCCTCCACGTCGCCGACGGTGGCACCGACACCGGGCTCGTCGAGCTCACCACCACCGCCGATCTATGCGCCGGCGAGTGCCACACCGCGGAGCACTCGGACACCTTCGATTACGTGCCGTATCTGCGCGACGTCCTCGGCAAGGGGCACGGAGAGGCCGCGCGGGCGAAGCTCGGGGACGGGGCGACCGGAGCCCAGCTCCGTGCAGCAGGGCTCGCCAAGGCCGGTGGCGCCTGCAAGAAGATGTGAGCGCCCCGGCCGTTGCCGGGGGTGCGCGGTCCTGTTATCCCAGTGGAGCCGATGGCCGCAGGCCGTGAGACGGACGCGTCACCGGGATTCGACGACACCGCTGGGACCGAAGCCGCGTCGTCGCGCAGTGGCATGCGTGCGGGATCGTCGGGTCGGCGCAAGAGCAGCGGCAACGGCAAGCGCGGGCTCGTTGCGACGCTGTTGTTACTCGGCGTCCTGACACCCATCGCGATCCTGAGCCCGTGGTCGCTGTCGGCGTACCTGATCTGCGGCTGCGCCATCTACGTGGCGTTCGAGTTCGCCCTGGTCAAGGTGCCGATGCACAAGCTCGAGCGCGACGTCGACGGGGGCATCGCCGGCGCGCGGGTGCTCCTGGGCATGAAGCGCGAGATGAACGCGATGCTCGCGGCCAGTCAGTTCGGCATCACGCTCACGAGCCTCGGCCTCACCCTCGCGCTCGAGCCGGCGATCCACGCCGCGCTGGAGGACTACGAGCAGGTCGCCGCGTTCTCGGCGGCGATGGCGATGGGCTTCGGCGCCATCTTGCACGTCACCTTCGGCGAGCTGGTGCCCAAGGGCATCGCCTTGGTGGTGCCGATCGAGGTGCTGTACGTCACCGCGCCGTTCATGCGGATCTTCCGGTTCCTCGCGGTGCCGTTCATCAAGACGTGCAACGCGGTCGCCAACGTGATCGTGCAGGGCGTCACCGGGCGCAACCCCGACGACGCCGCCCACCACGAGGACAACCTCGACATCGGCCAAGCCCTCGTCTACGCCTACTCGGCCGGCGAGCTCAAGCCCCAGCAGCTCCGGTTGATGCGCAACGTGCTCGCGTTCACCGATCGCACCGTGCGCGAGGCCATGACGCCGGCGCGCGAGGTGGTCTACCTCGACGTCAAGCGGTCGTGGGAGGACAACATGGCCCTCGCCGACGAGCACGGCTTCAGTCGCCTGCCGGTCGTCGACGGCGACCCGCACAACGTCGTTGGCTATGCCCGCCGCGCCGACCTGCTGCAGGCCCAGCTCCGCGGCGTCCACGATCTGGTGGCGCTGCTGCGGCCGATCGAACGCCGCCCCGAGACCGCGTCGCTGGGCCGGCTCAACCTCTTCCGGGGCTCGCCGATGATCGCCGTCTTCGACGAGCACGACAGCTTCACCGGCTTGCTCACCGCCGAGGACATCGTCGAGCAGATCGTCGGCGAGATCTACGACGAGACCGACGACGCCCCGGCCAAGCCCGAGCTGGAATCGCTGTCCGACGGGTCGCTCCGGGTCGCCGGCTCGATGCTGCTCGCGCCCGCCGGTGAGGCGCTCGGGCTGTCGGAGCTCGACGAGCACCAAGACATCGACACCATCGGCGGGCTGGTGCTGAAGCTGCTCGGGCGCCAGCCCAAGGTCGGCGACGAGGTCGAGATCGAAGACTATCGCGCGACAGTCGAGGGCGCCCGCGGCTTCCGTATCGTGTCGTTGCTCTTCGCCCGCCGCGCCGAGGGATCCGAAGAAGGCGCGACCGAGGCCGTCGCCGTGCGCGACTGATCGCGTTCGCGGTCACACGCGCATCGTGGTCCAGCGACCGCGGTGGAACACCGCGAAGAGCCACAGCGCGCGCACGGTCCAGTCGAGGGCGCTCGCGCACCAGATCCCGACGAGCCCCAGATCGGTGTACGTGATCACGACCCACGCCAGCGACACGCGCAGGATCACCCCGCCGGCGATGGCCGCCCACAGCGGTGAGCGGGTGTCGCCGGCGCCGCGCAGGCCGGTGGAGAGCACGATCGCCGCCGACATCCCCGGCTGCGACAGCGCGAGCAGGGGCAGCACCGCGGTGGCGGTGGCGACCAGCGCGGTGCCGTCCTCACCGTCCGGTACGAACGCCGACAGCGTCCATCGGCCGGTCGCCCACACCAGCAGGCCGGCCCCCGTGATCGTCGCGATCGCGATCGTGGTGGCGATGCGCCCGCCGGCGCGCGCGCGGTCGGGTCGGCCCGCGCCGAGCTGCTGGCCCATCACCGTCGCCGCTGCGATGCCAAAGCCATCGGCGCACATGAAGCAGATCGACTCGACGGTGATGAGCGCCTGGTTGGCGGCCATCGCCGTGGCCCCGAGGGTGGCGATCGCTTTGGCGTAGGCGAGAAACCCGGCGTGGACCAGCACGCGTTCGGCGACGGCGGGCAGCGACAACACCACGATGTCGCGACGGGCGATGCGCAGCGCGGGTGTTGGGACGCGCCACCAGCCGGCGGAGCACAGTGGGTGTGAGGGGCGGCCGAGTACCCGGAGCAGATACGCCGACTCGAGCACGAAGGCGCAGGCGGTGCCGATGGCGGCGCCGCGGACCCCGAGCGGCCCCAGCGAGAGCGGCCCGATGTCGACGCCGTAGATGAGCACCGCGTTGATGGCGATGTTGCTCACGTTCGCGATCAGCCCGGCGAGAAGCGGAGTCTTTGTGTCGCCGGATCCGGCGAGGATCATCGAGGCCCCGGTGGCGAGGAACGCCGCAGGCAGGGCAGCGAAGGTGATCGCGAGGTAGTCGGACGACAGGGCGCGCAGGCCTTCGTTGGCGGGCCCGAGCAGGGTCACGATCGGGCCGAGCAAGGCGGTGCCGAGCGCTGCCACGCCGAGCCCGAGCATCGCCGACAACCGCAGGGCCGCGCGCGCCACGTCGCGGGCGCGGGGATGGTCACCCGCACCGACGCTGCGCGAGACCAGGGCGACGGTGCCGGCGCATGCCGCCATGAACACCGAACTCGCGGACCACAACAGCGGACCCTGCAGCTGCATGCTCGCGAGCGCATCCTGATCGAAGCGCGCCAGCATCACGCGATCGGCGAGGAACACGAGCGTGCCGAGCAGACCGGTGAGGATCGCGGGGACCGCGAGCCGCATCACGGTCGCGCCGGGCGCAAGGGCGGCGGGCAGGCTGTCGGGGTCGCGCTCGATGGCCCCCGCAGTGTAGCCGGCGTGCGCGTGCCCTCGGCGAGGGCGAGCGGGCGCGCGTGTGGTAGCCTGCGCGGCCCGTGATTCCCTGGCAGACCCTCGATCGCGCCGTGATCCCCGGCTATGGCGAGCTGACGCTCCACCAGCGCGGGGCGCTGTTCGTCATCCGCCTCGACGGCGCCGAGCTGATGGGCAGCCATGATCACGGCTCCGAGGATCTGCTGGCGACGCTCGGGTGCGAGGGGCTCGCGGTGCGGCCGGACGCGCGTGTCCTCATCGGCGGGCTCGGCCTCGGCTACACGCTGCGCGCCACGCTCGACGCGCTGGGCCCCACCGCGCGCGTCGATGTCTCCGAGCTGGTCGAGGCCACGGTGCGGTGGAACCGCGGGCCGCTCGGACCGCTCGCCGGACAGCCGCTCGAGGATCCGCGCGCCCACGTGATCCAGCGCGATGTCGTCGACGTGATCGCCGCGGCGCGCGGCGAGTACGACGCGATCATGCTCGACGTCGACAATGGCCCCGACACCACGCGGCAGTGGGGCAACCCCGGGCTCTACGGCGAGGCGGGACTGAAGCGGATCCTGCGGGCGCTGCGGCCTTCGGGCTGCGTCGCGATTTGGGCGGCGAGCGAGACGCCGCGCTTCATCGACGGCATGCGGGCGGTGTCGCTGGATTCGAGGTGCGTCCGTGCCCGGAGCAGGGGGACGGCCAACCGCCACGTCGTGTGGCTCGGTCGGCTGCCACCGCCGCGACCGAGCCCGAATCCCGCGCGGCGACGGTAGTGGCGTACCGGCTCGGCCCGGCCTGGTCGGTAGCGTCGCTCCGGCTCAGGCGGCGTTCGAGGTCACCGGCCGCGCGATGCGATCCAGCCGGGATCGGATTAGGTTGGAGTACAGCCGGACCTGCTCGAGCAGCGTCACGGCCTCGGTCCCCGTGCCGCCACCCAGCGCCGAGAGCGCTTGCTCGAGCCGGGACGTCGCGTCGAACAAGCTGCGTTCGGCCGCGTACAGTAGGGCAGTGGCTTCTTGCTCGGTCGTCGACTTGTGCATGGTGCCTCGCCTCCAGAATTGATCATGACGTGGCCGGGCCGAACGACGAGTGCGAAGACGTGACGTTTCGACGATGCGTCCGGACAAGACGCAAGTTTTCGGCGAATTCATGGGGCCATCCGAGAGATCTCGGGATCTCGTCGGAGAGTCGCGGGCGAGCTCGCGAAGGCCGAGCGGCCCGTCCGCGGAGACTTCGCGGCCCCGCGCCGCCGCGGCGCCGCCATCGCCGCCGAATCACCGTGCGTCGTCGGTTCGCGGCAGTCGACTCGCCCACACCGGTCGGCCCGCGCGGCCTGGCGGTGGACGCGGGATGTGCCTGGGTCGGTTGCAGCGGTCGCCTGCGGCCGTTTCGCGGCGGAGAGCGCCTGGGCTCATCGGGCCGCGACGCGAGCGCGAAGGCCGGTGCGGGCGCCCACGCGCGGGCCCTCCCCGCTGTCGGCGCCGACCCGCAGCTTGCCACGTCGGGCGCCGGCCTGTATGACCCGCCGCGCCCATGGCCACGCGCCCCGACGTCCGTAATGTCGCCATCGTTGCCCACGTCGATCACGGCAAGACGACCCTGGTCGACGCGCTGCTCGAACTTGCCGGCGCCTTCGAGCGCAGCGAGGTCGGTCGCGAGCAAGCGATGGACTCCGGCGATCTCGAGCGCGAGCGCGGGATCACCATCACCAGCAAGCCGACGGCGCTGATCCACGGCGACATCCGCATCAACATCGTCGACACCCCCGGCCACGCCGACTTCGGTGGCGAGGTCGAGCGCGTGCTCAACATGGTCGACGGCGTGTTGCTGCTGGTCGACGCCGTCGAGGGGCCCATGCCCCAGACCCGGTTCGTCACGGAGAAAGCCGTCAAGCGTGGCCTGCCGGTGCTGCTGATGGTCAACAAGATCGACCGCGGCGCCGCGGCGCCGCACAAGGCCGTCGATCTGACCTTCGATCTGCTCGTTTCGCTCGGCGCCAGCGAGGAGCAGCTGGACTTCCCGGTGCTGTTCGGCAGCGGTCGTGAGCGCTACGCCATGAAGGATCCCGCCGGCGAGCGCGGGAGCATCGGCGAGGTCCTCGACATGATCGTCGAGCACGTGCCGCCGCCCGAGGTCGATCCCGCCGGTCATCCGGCGATGTGGGTGACCACGCTGCACCACGATCCCTACATCGGGTTCCTCGCGATCGGTCGGGTTGCGGGCGGTCGTTTCGCGGTGGGCCAGCGCGTGGCGCTGATGCGGCCGGTGCCGGCCGACGCCGCCGAGGGCGCCCAGCCCACGTGCGAAGAGACCTTCCGCGTGACCAAGGTGCTCGGCTTCTCGGGGCTGCGTCGCTTCGAGCTGCCCGAGGCCATCGCCGGGGACATCGTCGCGATCGCCGGCATGGAGACCCTGCAGGTCGGCGACACCTTGACCACCGAGTCGCCGGAGCATCGCACGGTGTTCCCGGCCCTCACCGTCGATCCGCCGACGTTGTCGATCCGCATGCGTACCAACGACGGCCCGTTCTCGGGCCTCGAGGGCCAGTGGGTCACCTCGCGAAAGCTTCGTGAGCGCCTCTACCGCGAGGTCCGCTCCAATGTCGCGCTGCACGTCTACGACACCGACTCGCCGGACGAGTTCGAGGTCCACGGCCGCGGCGAGCTCCACCTCTCGGTGCTGATCGAGACCATGCGTCGCGAGGGCTACGAGATGTGCGTGGCCCGGCCCAAGGTCATTCTCCGCGAGGAGCACGGTCGCACGCTCGAGCCCTTCGAGCGGGTCCTGGTCCAGTGCGACGCCGAGTACACCGGTGCCGTGATCGAGCACATCGGCAAGCACGGCGAGCTGCTCGCCATGGATGAGGACGGCCCCGGCCGCACCCGCATGGAGTTCCGCGCCCCGACCCGCGCGCTCATCGGCTACCGCTCCGAGTTCCTCACCCAGACCCGCGGCACCGGCATCATCTCGTCGGTGTTCGACAGCTACGGTCCTTTCGGCGGCGTCATCAAGAGCCGCTCGCAGGGCGTGATGATCGTGCTCGAGCGCGGCGAGACCTCGACCTACTCGCTCAACCGGCTGCAGGATCGCGGGCCGCTGCTCACCGGGCCGCAGATGAAAGTGTACGCCGGACAGATCGTGGGCATCCACGTCCGCGACACCGACATCATCGTCAACCCGAACATCGCCAAGAAACTCACCAACATCCGCACGACCGGCCACGACGAGAAGCAGTTCCTCACGCCGCCGCGCGTGTTCTCGCTAGAGCAGGCCCTCGCGTTCATCGCCGACGACGAACTCGTCGAGATCACGCCCAAGAGCCTGCGGCTGCGCAAGCGGATGCTCGACCACAACGAGCGCAAGCGCACCGAGAAGCGCGCGGTCGAGGTCGACGACTCCTGAGGTACCGGCGTGCCCGCCCCAGGGGCCGGCTGGCGTCCGGGCCATGACGAGCGTCGCGCCGCGCTTGCGGCGGACGTCGTCGACGCCGTCGACCAGCAGGGCCTTCACTACATGCGGCCCATAAGCATGAGCACGAGCAGCACGAGCAGCACGGTGCCCAGGAGCCCGCTTGGCGCGTAGCCCCAGCTTCGGCTGTACGGCCACGCGGGGACGGCGGCGAGGACGAGGATCAAGACGACGGCGATGAACATCCAGGACATGGGGCACCTCTTTCGGGAGAACCACTACTGCAAGGTCGACGCGGGCCGCCGACTCGAATGATTCTGCGCCTTCTCGCTGACCACCCGTGAACGCGTGGCGCCAATGCACCGCGCGCGCACGACCAGTGGGGCGAGCATGCACCCGTGGAAAGTGCGCGCGCGGATGCGCTGCGTGAACATCCAGCCAGATGGATCGGCGTAGCGCGTCGATTGCAGAGCCGCCGCACGATGGAGAGCGACCAGCCGCCGGGAGCGCGCCCGCCCCTGGGAGCGCGCCCGCTCGTGGTGGTCACGTGCAACGTGCATGCAGGCGTCGGCCTCGACGGTCGCATGGACAATCGCGCGGACCGGTGAGGTCCTCGCGGAGCTCGATCCCGACGTCGACGCCCTGCAAGAGGTGATCTCGGCGCCTGGCACCGAGACGGGCGACCAGGTCGCGGCCCTCGCCGACCGCGTGGGGATGACGCCGATCCTGGGCATGGCGACGTGCCGCGGGATTGGGTCCTACGGCAACGCGATCCTCACCCGGTTGCCTGTCCGCGACGCCAGCTCGGTGGACATCGGAATTCCCGGCCACGAGCCGCGGTGTCTGATGGATGTCGAACTCGAGCACCACGGTGGCTACGCCCTGCGGGTGATGAGCACTCACCTCGGCGTGCGCGTCCGCGAGCGGCACGCGCAGCTCGCCCGCTGCGCACGTCTATTCGCGGCCGGTGACGACACGAGGCCGCTGCTCGTGATGGGTGACTTCGACAGTTGGCTGCCGCGGGGCGATGTCTCGAGCGAGCTGCGGAAGCACCTCGGCAGTCAACTGGCGCCGCGATCGTTCCCTGCGCGACGCCCGATCTTCGCCCTGGACCGCCTGTGGTCGCGGCCGTCGGCTCACGCCTTCACGGGCGGGACCCGGACACCGTAGTCGGACGCGCCGTACGCCGAGTCGCGGGCGTCGGCGATGTGCTCGCCCGGCCGCGGGGCCGGCGAGCCGACCGCGTTGCGGGCCGCCCGACGCACGGTGCGTCGCACCTGCGCCCCGGCGCGGGTCCCGAAGAGCAGGCCGAGCGACGCGCCGATGATGATCCCGGCGCCGAGCAGACTCATTCCCGACACGACGGAGGCCGCGACGGACCGGCGCGCCTGTAGGCCGAGGGTGCGCAGGAGGACTTCGGGTTTCAATGCAGTTGGAGTTCGCATGGTGGATGACTTTGCAAAGGCGGTTCCCACGGCGACATTCGTGCGATCGGCGGACATCGTGGCGGAGGCTGGCGCCCGTGCCACGGTGTGCGCCGCACGGTGTGCGATCGAGTCACGGGCGAGCGCGACGGCGGCGGCTGCCCGCGGCCACGACGACGACCATCGCCGCAGCGCCGAACCAACCGGATCCCCACGCCGCCCGCGATGCGTCCGAGTCGACGGCGCAGCTCACCGAGCCCGAGGCCTCGCAGGAGTTACCCTCGCACGAGGCGTCGAACTGGACCTCGATGTTGTACGCGGCCTCGAGGGCGGCGACACACTCCTGGAGGTTGTTGCCGTAGTCGACATACTGTCCGTCGCAGAACAGCGCGCCCTCGGGGCTGCGGCAGTCCGCTTCGCAGCCGCCGCTCAGCTCGGCTTTGCAGTCGACGTAGCCACCGGCCTGGCACTCGATCTGGCAGTCGATGTTTGCCTCGCCCTCGCACGATCCCTGACAGCTCGCCTCACACTTACCCTCGCACGACGCCTCGGGCGGGGTGCCTTCGCAGTTGGCCTCGCACGACCCCGAGCAGGTGCCGCGGCACGACGCCGCGCACTCCGAGTCGCCCGAAGAGCAGCGCCCGGAGCACTCCGCCGAACAGTTGGCCTCGCAGCCGGCCTGACAATCGAAGGCCGGCGGATCGACCTCGCACTGCCCGTTGCACTCGCCGGTGCACGACGCTTGGCAATCCACCGAGATCTCGGCGTTGCACTCGCCCTCGCACTGGGCATAGAGCCGCCCGGAGCACGCGGCCTCGAAGGCGACCGGTTCGCACTGGACCTCGCAGCCGCCCTCGATGACGACCTCGCACCGCGCTTCGGCGGAAAGATCGATGTTGCCGCAGGAATCGATGCCGGCGCGGGCGGTGGCGGGCAGCAGACCGGTGACGCCGAGCAGGGCGGCGAGGGCGATGAACGTGGGGGCCTTCATGGATGTGGTCAACTCCAGGGCAAGGGGAGGGTCGGGTTCGAGCGTCAGACGGAGGCCGAGGTGGAGGCCGACGGCACCGGATGGCGCGCCGCGATCTGTTGGGCGACGACGTCGCGGCAGCCCTCGCAGACTTTGTCCGCGGGGTCGCGCTCGACGTGGGCCGCGATGAGACCGTCGCCACACACGGAACAGGCGCCGTAGACCCCGCGGTCGATCCACAGCAGCGCTTCGATGACCGAGCCGCGTTCGGGATCCGTCATGGACGCACCGGCGAGGCGCCGCTCGAGCGTCACTCGGGCGCGCTGGAGAACGCCGTCGTCGAGGAGGGGACGTTGACGTGCGGATATCATCGAGCATTCGCCCTCTGCAAGGACCGAACCCGGGCGATCCGAGTCGGAGTTCCCGCGCCGAGACGAGGGATTGCTCGGGCACGCGGCATGGCCGCGCGCGCGCGGGTACGTTGGCGCCGAGCGCCGCAGCCCACCGTGGCTTGCCGTCACGTGGCGCGAATGCCTCGCCGATATGCCGCGAACATCGTGGGTGGCGCCGTTGCCGAGGTGACGGGCCTTGCCAACCTGTGGGCGCCGAGTCGCCCGATGTGTTCGCCATCGGCGGGAGAAGCAAACCAATGATCCGCGCCATCACCCCCATCACCGCACCCATCTTGCTCACCCTCGCGCTGGCTGTCGGCTGCGACAGCGCAGCCGAGAAGCAGGTCGAGGCCGAGAACGACGCCAAGGCGAAGATTGTCGCCGCCGGCCAGGACGCCAAGAAGGATGTCCAAGACGCGAAGGAGGATCTGAACGAGGCCAAGAAGGACTATGCCGAGAAGGTCGGCGAGGCGCAGAAGGATCTCGTCGAGGCCGCCGCCGACGCCAGCAAGAACGTCGCCGAAGTCAACGCCGAGGCGAACAAGGAGAACGCAGCCGAGCGCTACGAGCGCTTCGAGATCATCCAGAACGAGGACGGCACGGCGTTCGGCACCCGCGCCGACGCGGCCATCGCCCGCCTCGAAACCGACATCAAGGATGCGACCACGCGGTCGCAGAAGGCCGCCACCAACGCCGACCTCGCGGAGTCGGTCGCCGAAGCGAGCAAGGCGCTGGGCGAGGCGCGCAAGGATCTGGGCGAGCTGCGCGGCAAGACCGGCAAGGTCTTCGACGACGGTCGCGTCGGCGTCGGGCTGGCGATCAACGAGGCCCAACGCGAGCTGAGCGAGGCATACGAAGAGCTGGCCGAGGCGCGGATCTAACCCGATAGCCTCCTGCGAAGGCCCCCGCCGCGATGACGCGACGGGGGTCTTGGTGCGTCGTGAGTCGGCCGGCTTTTCAACCAAGCTCAGGCGCGATGCTCGACGACGTCACGCAGCCACCGGCTCGCGCACGAGTTCGGCCTGGGGCTCGGGTTCGACGATGCCACGGACGTCGCGAACGTACTCGAGCGTGACACGGGCGCCGAGCAGCAGGATGTGCGAGTTGACGTACATCCACAGCAACAGCAGCAGCACGCTACCGGCCGCGCCCGACACCGACCCGGTGGCGGCGTAGCCGAAGTACAGGCCGAACGCCCAGGCGCCGATGGTCGCGAGCACGGCGGCCAGCAAGGCCCCCGGCCACACATCGCGCCAGCCGAGCACGACGTCTGGGAGCACGCGGTACACCGGGACCAAGAACGCGGTGACGATCGCGATCGCGAACACCATCTGCAGCAGGCGCCACGGCCAGTCGCCGAACGGCAGCTCGCTGGCGAGCGCGGCGACGCCCGAACCGAGCGACTGCGCGAGCATCGACGCGAACAGCAGTGCACCGATGACGGCGACCAGCACGAACGAGGTGATGCGCTTGCGCAGCACGGACTTGATGCTCGCGGCGACGCCGCTGGTCTCACGCGCCTTGACGCCCCACATCGCGTTGAGGGTCGACTGTAGGTTCGCGAACATCGTGGTCGCGCTCCATGCCGCGATGACGCCTGCGAGCGCGACGCTCCACCAGCGGCCCTCGTCCACCGCCGCCTTGCGCACCAGGTCACCGATCACCGCCGCGGGCTCTGGCCCCACCGCCGCCTCGAGATCGGTGAGCAGATGAGCCTGTGTCGCCTCGGCGCCGAAGAAGACGCCGACCATCGCGACCGCGAGCACGAGCAGCGGCGAGAGCGACAAGGCGGTGAAGAAGGCGATGCCGCCCGCGAAGATGTCCCCGTTGCCGTCGAGATGACCGCGCACAGACGCCGTCAGCAGCCGCTTCCAACGCGCGAATCGGGCCTTCCACCCCGAAGCGCTGCGGGCAGGGGCCCCGGCGCCGCGCGGGGGAGGAGTGTGGGGCGAGACGTCGTTCACCTGCACAAGATAGGAGCCACGAGGGGCGGCGCTACCCACGAGACCCGGCGCGCGGGTGATTGGTGGGGCGACGAGGATCGCGCGTGGCGCAGAGGTCAGGGCGCTGGCAGATCGTCGTTCGCCGGCCCCATCAGCAGGCCGCCTTGCGGCGCGAAGCGGCTGCCGTGGGCGGGGCAGTCCCACGTGCGCTCGACGGGGTTCCACTGCACAATCGCGCCGAGATGGGGACACACGGCCGAGCACGTGTGCAAGGTCCCATCGTCGTCGCGATACACCGCGAGCTTGCTCAGACCCTTGCGCACCACGGCGCCGCGTCCCGGCAAGATGGTGGCCAGGTCGGAGGTCTCGCCCGGGGTCACGAGCTCGAGCCACTGTGCGGCGGTGTTCATGTTCTCCATCGCGTACGCCCCCAGCGTGCGGGTGGGCTTGCGCTGGGGGTCGTAGAGTTCGCGCCACGGGTTCGGCCGACCGACGACGAGATCCGTGATGAGCTGCGCGCCCAACGTCGCGTGGGTGAGGCCCATGCCGCTATCGCCGGTGATCGCCATGATGCCCTGCCCGGCACCTTGCACCCGGCCGATGAACGCGAGCCCGTCGGTCGGCTCCTGCACCTGTCCCGACCAGCGGCTCACGACCTCACCGAGGTGGCCGAAGGCGTCGCGAGTCCAGCGCTCGAGCGCCGCGAACGGTGCGTGGTCCTCGGGGAACTGACCGGTGCGGTGGTCCTCACCGCCAACGAGCAGGACGTCGTCGGGAGCGCCGTCCGTGCCCGCGACCACGCGTGCATAGTGATAGGGATCCAGGGTGTCCCAGTACAACGCGTCGGCGATGGCGCCGCGGCGGCACTGGATCCCGATCATGTACGTGCGATACGCCGCTTGCTTGAAGTAGACCCCCGCCCACGCCACGATCGGTCCTGGCGTGTTGGTCGCGACCACGATGGTCTCGGCGTCGAGCACCTCACCCGAAGCGAGGGTCGCGCGCGGCGACTCGCCGCTGCGGACGCGAGGACCCCACACCTCGGTCACGCGACAACCCGCGCGCACGAGGACGCCCGCGCGAACGGCCGCGCCGGCGAGGCCCGTCATGTATTTCATCGGATCGAAGCGGGCCTGGGCCGCGTACCGGATCGCCGGACCGGCGAGGCCGGGCACGGGACCGCGATCCAGGAAATCGCCGCGGAGACCGGCGCGCGCGCCCGCGGCGAGCTCCCGCCGCAGCTCTTCGGTCTCGTCAGCGCTGCTGGCGAGCAGATACCCCGGCACCCGGGCGAAGTCGCAGTCGAAGCCTTCGGTGTCGGCGATCGAGGCGATGAGGTCGATCGCGGCGGCGTGGGACTGCACCGCGAGCTGAGCGCCGTGGAGGCCGTGCACGGCCTCCATCGTGGACATGCGATCGTCGATCACCGAGGCCAGATGGGCGCTGGTCCGGCACGTCTGACCGCCGCCGATCGGACCCTCGTCGAGGACGGTGACGCGCCTGCCGGTCTTTGCCAGAAGGTAGGCCGTGGTCATGCCGGCGATGCCGGCCCCGATGACGCAGACGTCGATGTTGTTGCCTGTCGCGGGCGAGCGTTCGTGCGCGCTCGCTTCGGGCGTCGGCGCAGCTCCGCCCCAGATCGGCGTCGTGTGGCCATCCGGTCGCTTCATGGTCGGTCTCCGATCCTGCGCGGCGTCACCTGGCACGCTGGGCGAGCCGTCACTGGAAGATCCCGAAATGACCGAGCAACCACCACAAGCCGACGAAGATGAGGATCGTTCCGAGGATCCCGCCCCCGAGCTTCCATGCGGCGAACCCTGCGAGCGCGCCCCTGAGTAGTCTGCTCATCGTTCGTATCTCTCCGCGCTGGCTGTACGCATGCTCCGTGCCACCGCTCAACGAGTTCGGGGCCCCCATGGGGTTCAAGTGGCGGCGTGGTCGATGGGTCTCGCGCACGCGCCGAAGCGTCACGGTTGGTGCGAGCGTGCGCGCCCGATCGGTGCATGCGCGGCCGTGCGCAGGCGCTCGTCAGGCGGCGCACAGCGGGCGCAGGCATAGCGACGTTGTTGGGATTTCACCGGCACCGTCGTTGCAGACAGCGCCGGCATGGCGAACATGGCTACCCGACGCCCCTCTGCTGCTGCGAACGTGCGACGCCGATCCGCCCGCAGCCGGCCGTCGACCGTCCGCTCCACCTTGGACATCTATCTCGATGACGCGGGTGGCTACGATCTACTCACCGCCGAGCACGAGCGGGCCAAGCTGTGTGAGATCGTCGATCTGCGCCGCGATCGCTGGCGCGCGCTCGTATCGAGCCCTGCAGCCGACCCCGCCCGGGCATGGGTGCGTTCCAGCGCTGCCGATACGGCGGTGCCCGCCGAGGGGCTCGCGGTGCTGCGCGAGCGTTGGGGCACGAGCAGCGCGGGCAATCCCTCGACGCGGACGCGGGGATCCGCGGCGCTCGGAGACGAGGTGGCCCTGGCACTCGACGCGCTCGATCTCGACGGTCTGCTCGCCGACCGCCTCGAAGCCGCCGTCGTCGCGGCGGCGCGAGTCAGTGCGCGCCCCGACATCTCCGCCGCGGTGGTTTCTTTGGGGAATCGGCTTCGCCATGCCCGCAATCGCTTCGCGTGCAGCAACCTTCGCCTGGTCGTGCGGATCGCCGCCCGTCACCCTGACGAGCGCATGTCTCTCGCCGACCGGGTGCAAGAGGGAAACCTCGGCCTGCTGATGGCCGTGGGCCGCTTCGATCCCGAGCGTGGCTGCCGGTTCTCCACCTACGCCGCATGGTGGATCCGTTTCGCGATCAGCCGCGCGCTGGTCAATCGCGGCCGCAGCGTCCGCATCCCGGCCCATCTACACGCGATTTTCGGCAAGACTCGGCGCGCCGAACAGCAGCTCCGCGGCAAGCTCGGCCGCGAGCCGAGCCTCGAAGAGATCGCCGCCGCGGTCGACATCCCGCTCGACAAGGTCATCGACGCGCGCGCGGCCATGGAGACGCGGGTGGTCGGACTCGACGAGCCCGAGATGGACGGTGTCGGATTCTCCAGTCAGGCCGCCTTCGCCTGCCACACCATGGTCGATCGCGACACCGCGATCGACGACCGTCGCAATCTCGCGATCGCCGGCGGCGCCTTCGACGTGCTCGAGCCGATGGAGCGCGACATCATCGAGCAGCGCTTCGGTCTGCGTGGCGCCGAGATCCTCACGCTCAGCATGCTCGGCGAGCGTTACGCCCTCTCGCGCGAACGCATCCGGCAGCTGCAGAACCGGGCCCTCGACAAGTTGCGTGTCGCTCTCGAGAGCAGCCCGGTCGGCTCGACTGCGTACGCGTGAGTGGACGTCAGGCCCGGCGCGCTCCTGCGCCGGACCGACTCCCAGACCACTCAGCCAGAGCACTCAGCCAGAGCACTCAGCCAGAGCACTCAGCCAGAGCACTCAGCCAGAGCACTCAGCCAGAGCACTCAGCCAGACCGCTCAGGGGGGCGGGTACGACGATGTCGTGACCGAGCCAGCCTGCTGGAGCGCCGCCTCGGCGGCGTCCTTCTGTTCGTCGCTGGTCACTGCAACCGCGACGAGGATCCCGCCGCGGGTGATCTGCGACTCCATCACCTTGGCGTGATGCTCGGGTATGCCGAGTCCCACGAGTCCGCCCACGAGCCCGCCGGCGGCAGCGCCTGCGCCCAGACCCGCGAGCGCGGCGATGACCGGCCCTGCGGCGATGAGGCCGACGCCCGGCGTCACGATCACGCCGATGGCGATGAGCCCGGCCGCGATCGCGCCCAGCGTGCCGCCGACGACACCGCCGCCGATCGCTCCCTCGGCCGCCTTGTCGCCCTCGACCACCTTGAAGTGCTGGCCACGGCTCGACTCGGCGATGAGCAGGCTGATTGCGCTGCGTTCGAAACCGGCGGTGGCGAGGGTCTCGACGGCGTGGTCGGCTTCGATGCGCGACGAGAACACTGCGGCGACTGTCTTGGTCGACATGGGGCGATCTCCTCCTGGCCACGGCATAGCAACGCGCCCGGCCGCGTCAATCGCAGCGCCGTCCGGTCACGTGCCTGATCGCCCGGGCGGGCCCGCCGACGCGTTCCAGCGACTCGTCGCAGATCAGCCGCCGAACAGCTCGGTGGCCAGTGCGTTCGTGTCACCGTCGTCGGTGGCGAGCACACGCGCGGCGGCGTCGTCGCGATCGCTGGCGTGGGCGACGAGCTCGAGCCACCACGCGCGGTCGAAGCCGCCCGGAGGGGCCCCGCGAATGCGCTCGATGAGCGTCGCCCAGTCAGCGGCCGTGGCCTCGACCCGCGGCGTCGGCGGGGAGATCGCCAGGCATGCGAGGGCCTCGGTGCCGATCGCGGCTGCGGCGCGCACGACCTCGGCGCACGAGAACTCGTTGGCCGTGGTTTCGTTGAGGCTGTCGACGAGAAACGTGGAGTCGAGCCCGATGCGGGCGCTCTCGACGATCGCATCGCACAGCTTGCGGACCTGGGCGACGGCGCCGGGATCGAGGCGAGGAACCGACATCGTCGCGGGGAGATTCATCGACCGCGGCAGTCTACCTGGGGCGCGCACGCCCGCAAAAACTCCGGATCGAACGGGGGTCGGTGCATCCCGGCCGCGAAAATCGGCCAGGTCGAGGGCGCACTCCCATACACCCTCGACCCGGCCGCACTGCCGATGGACCAGACCCGGAGACGGCCTGGAGGTGCCGCTCCACCCGACTTCCCTCGGGCGCAAGGCGTACGGCGTCGGTCCGCGCTCGGATCGACGTCATCGCGAAATCCGTCCGCGCGCGCTTGCCCCCGCGGGCGATTGCCATAGACGCGCGACCGGCCCGCCCCATAGGATCGCTCCGTGACGCGAGCCTCGATGCGCGACACTCCCGCGGAGGTCGACGCGATCTTCCAGACGCTGCCGACGCGACTCCGCGTCGACAGGGTCGTGGAGTATCGCGGTGTGTTCCACTTCGACATCCGCGAGTCGACGACGCCGCACTGGACGGTCACGATCGAAGACGGCCAGTGCTCGGTGTCGGCGGGACTGCTCGGCACACCGACGTGCACCGTGACGATGGACGAGGCGACGTACCTCGCCATCGAGACCGGTCGACAGAACCCGATGATGGCGTTCGTGAAGGGGCGCATCCGGGTGTCGAACGTCGGGCAGATGCGGCGCTACGACCGGGCGTTTTTCCGCTTCCACGAAGTTCCCGACGACGCGTGACCGCGGGCGGCCTGGGCGCCGTGGCGTGGCGACGCAGTGCGCGGGCACCGATCGATCCATGCGACCGGTCGCGCCGTAGTCCTCCACGAGGGCCCCAGTGGCCGAAAGGAGTGGGACGACGCGGCTTTGATGGGTGGTGCAATTGACCCGCGAACTGGCGGTGACGTACCGTCGCCGGCACATGGTGTCGGTATCGCCTACGGCGCATGTCCCGGAGCTCGACGATGTCGGACTCCTGCGCGAGGCGGCGCGGGGCGACGTCGCAGCGATATCGGTCGTCTACGACCGCTACGTGGGACTGCTCCTGTCGATGGCCGAGAAGATCCTGACGGACCGCGCCATGGCTGAAGATCTGGTCCACGATGTCTTCCTCGAGGTGTGGCGACACGCCGCGAGTTACGACCCGAGTCGCGGGAGCGTGCGCACGTGGATGCTCGTGCGCCTGCGCAGCCGGGCGCTCGATCGCATGCGCTCGGCGCGGACCCGCCGCGAGGTCCCCTCCGACGACGGCGAGCCGACCACGCGCTTGGTCGACGGGGAGCGCGAGGATCCTTCGCTCGAGCCCGATCGCAAGTCGGTGCGCCGGGCGCTGGCCGAGCTACCCACCGAGCAGCGCGAGGTCCTCGAACTCGCCTACTTCCACGGCCTCACCTCGGTCGAGATCGCCGATCGCATGGGCTCGCCGCTGGGCACGGTGAAGTCGCGGACTGCCGCGGCGATCGCGAAGCTCCGCGCCGTCATGCACGGCGTGCCCAAGGAGGTGTCGCGATGACCGACCCATCCTCGCGCGATGATGGCGATCTCGACCCCGAGCTCGTCGGCCTGCTGAGCCTCGCGCTCGAGCCATCGGCGCCGCCCACGGATCTCCGCAGCCGACTGCTGGCGCGCATCGGCGGCCCCGATCGGTTCTTGCCCTTCCTCGATCGACTCGTCACGCTGTTCGATCTCCCCGAGGCCGACACCCGCCGCGAGCTCGACGCGATCCTCGATCCCGAAGCCGAGTGGGAGGAGATGGTCCCCGGCTGCACCTTCCGCGACTTCGACGGCGGTCCGGCCCTCGGCGAGGCGCACGCTGGCCTCATCCGTCTGCAGCCAGGCACCACGTTCCCCAACCATCGCCACGTCGGCGAGGAGCGGGTGCTGATGCTGCAAGGGCGCGTGGTCGACGAGACGGCTCGTGAGTACCGCGCCGGCGACACCGTCGTCATGGACGATGGCAGTGCCCACGAGCTGCGGGCCATAGGCGACCAGGAAGTGATCTACGCCGCGGTCGTGGTCGCCCTCGAGTTCATGCTCGACGACACGCAGGACGACTGAGAGAGCGTCAGCGATTGGGAGGGGGAAGGTTCCGCCGGGCCGGTCCTCCAGAAGGACGGAGCCGACAGGCGCGCCGAACGCAAGCCGATCGGCTGGCCCCGTCGCTGCCGTCAGCGTGTCGAGCGACGCCGACACGAACCCCATCGAATTTTTCGCAGGCTCTCTCGGAAACGCCTGAGGGGGCTGGTGTCTACGGCTGCGGGAACACGAAGTGAGGCCGCGGTCCCGCTCGCTCCGGGGGGCGCGAGCAGGACCGCGGCCTCCTTCCCCACCGTCTCCTGCGCGTTCGTCGGTGGCGCGAGGTCGCCGCCGACACGCACGCAGCGGGGTGGGTCCACGCGATGACGAGGTTGGGCGTCGCGGGGTGACACGCCCCACGGTGCGGCCGCCCTGCCGCCCCAAAACGGGTGGCGCGCGGGGCATGGACGGTGCAAGCTCATCTCCGACGATGCGTGGCTCGAATCGATGGTTGCTCGTGCTGCCGATGTTGGCCCTCGGCCTGGCTTCGACCGCGCGGGCTCAGGATCCGGTCGGGCCCGCGCCATCGTCGGCCCCCGCCGTCACGGCGACGCCCGATGCTATGGCGCCGGCACCGGCGACCACCCCCGAGCCGCCGCTCACCTCCGCGCCACCGGACAGCGCCGCGGTGCAGCCACAGTCGCTGAGTCCGTCGGCGGGCAGCGGCGGAGTGATGCGCGATCCCTTCCGCGACGATGGTCACGCGATCCAGCTCGCACCATCGACCGCAGGTGACGAGTACTACGACGCGCCGCCGAGGACCACGACGACCACCACCGTCGTCATCACCGAGCGCGCGCGTGCGATGCCGCAGCCCGAGCCCCGGCGCGAGCGGATCTTCATCGGCGGCTACGGCGGCTTCGGCGGTCGCATCGGGCCCACCTCGGGGCGAGCCTCGGTCTTCTCGAACATCCGCGGCGGCCTGCTGATCGGCAAGCGCCTGTCGATCGGCGGCTCGCTCGTGCAGATGACCAAGCGGCTCGGCAAGCCGATCGTGGGCGCCAGCGGCCGCGAGTACCAGCTCGGGCTCGCCTACGGCGGCGCCCAGCTCGGCCTCGTGGCGTTTCGCCGCGGACGTTTCGAGATCGGCGTCGAGTCGCTGCTCGGCGTCGGCGTGGCGTGTGTCTACGATCGTCGCCGCAACCACGAGGGCCGCTCGAGTTGCCGCGAGTCGGTGCGCATGTTCGTCGCCGAGCCCGGCGCGTTCGTGCACCTCAACCTGACCGACTGGATGCGGCTGGGTTTGAACGGCGGCTACCGCTTCGTGGTCCGGCCGGCCTGGCCGTCCGGCGCGAATCTCCGGCTCGCGGCGCCGTACTTCGGTGCCAACCTCGACTTCGGATGGTTCCGTCGCAAGGACGTCTGAGAGAGCGACAGCGAATGGGAAGGTTCCGCCGGGCTTTGCCCGGTGTGAGGGGGACCGGGCGGGTCCCCCAGAACGACGGAGTCACGCCCTGGGCGTCGGGACTTGTGCGGCCGCGACTCGTGCGGCCGGACTCGGTGCCGGCGGGCGCGCCGGCTCTGGCAGCAGCGACGAGGTGGTGAACCGGGCGCGCTGTGCGGCCAGGGGCTCCAGCCCGGGGAACCACGCGAAGTACGTCTCGAGCTGGTTCTTCTGCTCCGGCGCGAGGTAGTCGAAGTTGGTGCCGCGATCGTTCACCTCCCAGAACTCGCGGCTCTCGAGCGACTCGAGCTCCTGCCAGATGCTGCGCAGCCGGTCGTGGGGCTCCTCGAGCATGTCGTCGTGGATGCGGCGCGCGAAGGCCTCGGCGTCGTGCAGCAGGTAGGTGGTGGCGAGTTTGATCTGGGCGCGCCGGACTCCGCGCAGCGACTTCTCCTGCTCCTTGGTCTCGGCGTGTTCGTCGACGGCGAGGAACACGGCGAGGAACTCGTCGTGGGCGCCGCTGCGCTGCACGAAGGCGAGATCGCACAGGGTGCCGATGTCGTGGGCGATGACCTCGGTGATGAACGGCAAGCCGCGCTGGTACGCGACGGCCGAGTAGTAGCGGAGGAATCGGGCGATCTGCAGGGCGCGGTGCTCGAGTCGCTGGCGCCGCTCGATCTCGGTGGTGAGATCGCGGCTGTGCAGCAGGACGAACTCGGCGAGCTGCCGGTACTGGTGCAGGATGTTGTACGCGGTGCGGATGTCGGCGGCGTTGATGGTCGCCCGAAGGTAGGTGTTGAAGAACTTGATGGCGAGATCGAGCGCGTGCAGATCCCCGCGCCGCCCCGCGGCCTCACCGAGTCGGCGGGTGTCGATCGCGATGAGATAGCAGGTGTCCTTGATCTGACCCAGCGCCTCGCCGAACAACATCTGGTACTGGCGAAGCACCTTCCACTCGAGCCAGGTGGCGCGGCGCCGCAGATCCTCGATGGCGTCGTCCGACAGGCTGACGAAGTCGGAGCTCTGCCGGTTCCAGCCGGGGATCCGCAGCCAGTCCTGGCGCATCGCGGCCTTGCTCTCGCCATAGCGGATGCCGAACTCGCACAGCGAGTCGATGGACTCCGAGGCGATGCCCTTGTCCTTCTGCTGCAGGGCGTTGAGGCCGATGTTGGCGAGGTGCTCGACGGCCTCGACGGCGCGGAACTGGCGGGCGTCGGTGTTGCGGAACGACTTGCGCGCGATCGGGGTCGCCGCCTCGAGACCATTGCGCATGATGCGGCCCACGATCTTCTCGGGATCGAGGAAGTCGAAGACGTAGGCGAAGTAGGGGAACAGCAGCAGCAGGCTCGCCGTCATCAGCAGCATCGAGAAGAGCACGCCCCAATTGGGGAGATAGTAGTCGCCGATCGAGAAATTCACCCACAGCACGTACACGCTCGAGGTGACGAAGAACCCGAGGATGATGAGGTTGGTGCGGGCGCGGAAGAACAGGGCCGTGATGTGCGGGGTGAACCGCGTCGCAGCGAGCTGCACGATGATGCTCGACACCGTGAGGGCCAAGCCGAGCACCGCGGCCATCACTTCGCCGAGGCCGCCGAGGGTGTTTCGCGCCTGATCGATGTCGAGATCGAGGATCGAGCCGAACAGCCTGCTGACCGTCACCCCTTGGCCCGAGGATGCGCGGGACGCCGAGGTCGCGACGTCGAGCCAGAACGACACCAAGAAGAACAGGCTCGCGATGCCGAGGATGGCGACGACCGGGACCGTCCACGACGCGCCGGGTACCGCGGTGCGGCGGAACGCGACCAACAAGCCCGCGGTGCGCCCCGCGAAGCTGCCGCTGCCTGCCGCCGAACTGGCTGCGTATGCCTCGCGAGGGTCGCGCGATGACTCGGTCGCCTCGTGCTCCGAGTCTCCCGCTGCACGCGGCGGGGGCTCGCGCCGCGGGGGCTCGCGTTGGGCCACGGGCCGACGGTAGCAGATGGGCCCCGGTCGAGGTATGGTCGCGCTCCACGATGCTTCTCGCCGTCGATGTCGGCAACTCGCACACGACGTTCGGCGTGTTCGCCGACGGCGAGCTGCGGTGCGAGCTCCGCCTGTCCACGCGCCACGGCTGGACCCGCGACGAGGTCGCGATCGCCCTGCGCCAGGGCCTCGAGCTCGCCGGCTTCTCGCTGCGCGACGCCCACGACGCAGTGATCGCCTGCGTGGTGCCGCCGGCCCTGCCGCCGCTGCGCGAGGCGTTGGTGCGCTATGCCGACCTCGAGCCCCTCGTGGTCGGGCCGGGCGTCCGGACCGGCATGCCGATCCGCTACGACCCGCCGCAGGACGTGGGCGCCGATCGTATCGTCACCGCCGTCGCGGCCCACGAGCGCCACGCCTTCGTCGGGGACGAGCGTGTCGGCGTCATCATCGTCGATTTCGGGACCGCGACCACGTTCGACGTGGTCAGCCCGGCGCCCGAGTACCTCGGCGGCGCCATCGCCCCGGGCATGGGCATCAGCGCCGACGCCCTGTTCGCGCGCGCCGCCAAGCTGCCGCGGGTCGACACCGCCAAGCCCGATCGCGTCATCGGTCGCAACACCGTCGGCGCGATCCAGTCGGGTCTGGTCAACGGCTACCTCGGCCTGGTCGAGGGTCTCATCGAGCGCATCCGCAACGAGGTCGATTTCGCGGTGCGCGTCGTCGCCACCGGCGGCTTCGCGAAGACCATGGCGAGCCACACCGCGTCGATCGACGTCGTCGACGACGCGCTGGTGCTCGAGGGCCTCCGCATCATCCACACCCGCAACCGGAGCAGGTGACGGCCGGTGGCGTTCGCACATCGAGCACTCGAGCAGGCCGAAGCCGGCGCCGGAGCTTGGCGGGTGATCGGCCCCGACGCCCCCGCGCCGCTGCGGGGGATGGTCGCCCGCGGGCTCGCCCCGCTGCCGCCCAGAGACCTCGTCGTCGCCCTCTACCAGATCTGGGTCACCAACGATCCCGACCTCGCGACGGTTGCGGCCAAGACCATCGAGGGGCTGCCGCCGCCGCTGCTCAAGGGGGCCTTCGACGACGCCAGCCTGCCGGCGGGGGTGCTCGACTTCCTCGGCCGCAAGCTGCCGCGCAACATCGATGCGCTCGAGCGCATCGTCCGGCACCCCAACGTCGACGATCAGACCCTCGCCGGCATCGCCCGCGTGTGCCCCGAGTCGGTGTGCGACACGCTGTCGGACAACCAAGAGCGGTGGATGCGTCACCCCGCGATCGTCGAGGCGCTGTACCAGAACCCCAACTGCCGCATGAGTGTGGTGCACCGCATGCTCGAGCTCGCCGTGCGCGAGAACATCGATCTGCGGCTGCCCAACATGGACGAGATCCGGGCGGCGCTCGGCGAGTCGTTCGCCGATCCGGAGCGCGACGAGGTGTTCAAGCGGGCGGCAAGCGCCGGCGTGGCCGAGACCCACGCCAAGGTCGTCGACCGCTACCAGGCGGCGGGCTCCGAGGACGAACTCGATCTCGACAGCGTCTTCGCGGACGGCGGCAGCGAGCTCGACCTCGAGGGGCTGTTCGGCGCGGCGGCCAACGATGCCCTGTCGCTGCCGTTCGCCGACGGTGAAGACGGTGATGCCGTGCCCGAGGGCCTCCAGGCCACCGCGGCCGCGGTGGCGGAGCAGGCCCTGGGCGGCGAGGGTCGCTTCTTCATGATCTCGAAGCTGCGTCCGATGGAGAAGATCCGTCTGGCGCTCCTCGGCACCAACTTCGAGCGCTTCGTGCTCATCCGCGACAGCAACAAGGCGGTGTGCATGAGCGCGATCAAGTCGCCCAAGGTCAACGACAACGAGGTGGTGGCGTATTCAGCCAACCGCACCCTTGCGCGGGACGTCATCGCGTACATCGCCAAGCGCCGCGAGTGGACCAAACTCTACTCGGTGCGTTTCAATCTGGTGCTCAACCCCAAGACGCCGATGGCGCTGGCGATGGGGTTCATGAACCGCCTCCACGCCCACGACGTCAAGAAGGTCGCGTTCTCGAAGAACATCCCCTCGGCGCTGGCGACTGCCGCCCGCCGGCGCATGGAACAGCGCAAATGAGCGCCGTGCTGCACTGGGTCGAGCGTCAGGGCGGCATGCTCGTGGCGCCGCGGCGAACGGCAGCGGCGCTCGGCGACGACGAGGGGCGCCGTGACGGCAGGTGGGCGCTCGTGGTCTGGCTGCTCGGCGTGCACACGTACGATATCGTCGAGGTCGTGGCTCGCATCGTGGCGCTGCGCAACCTCGACGGTGTGCTCGGCGGCGCGGCGGATCTCGCCTTTGCATTGCTCGCGCCGTTCGTGACGATCTTCGCCCTCGAGCTCGGCCTCGGCACCGGTCGCGACCACCGTGCCGGCACCTGCCTCGCGCCGATGCTCGCGGTGGGCGCGTCGCTGCGGCTCGTCCAGACCACGGGGCTGTGGCCCTCCTTTCCCACGTGGCTGCCGGGTCTGGTCGGTGCGGCGGCGGCGATCGGCGTCGCGCTGTATGTGCGCAGCGCGGTGCCAGTGCGCCGGGCAGTGCCGGTGCGCCCCGAGGAGGCCTCATGAGTCGCCGAGCCGTCATCGCCGGCTGGGCGCTCGTCGCGGTGGTCGCCGCCTCGGCGATCCACAGCGGCGTCGTCGGGGCCCTGCGCTTCGACCGGATGGGCCCGCTCGGGGTCGGGCGCGAGGTGCCGGAGTTCCGGGTGCCGCTCGTCGACGGCGGCGAATTCCGCCGCGCCGATCTGCCCGGGCGCGTTCACGTGGTCACCTTCTGGGCGACGTGGTGCCCCTACTGTCGCGACGAACTCGACGATCTCCAGGCGATGGCGGATCGCTGGCCTGACGACGCGGTGCGGATCGTTGCGGTGAACCGCGAGGGCGGCGGCGTCTCGGTGGGCGAGGCGATGGTGATGGCGCGGCAGTACCGGGACGCCAAGGGCTTGGGCTTCGGGATCGGCGTGGACGATGGTCGGATGGGCAAGGCGTTCGGCGTCGGCGGCATCCCGCACACGGTGGTCTTCGACCGCACGGGACGGCTGCGCGAGGTGTTCCAAGGCCGCGTGAGCGGCGAGCGGATCGCCGGGGTCATCGACGCGGTGGTCGCCGAACGATAGGCGGGCCCCCGACTCTGGCGGCGCTACGCCCGATCCTTCTGCCGCGCCGCCGCTCGGATGCGCCCGAGATTCATCAGCACCAACGAGCCGCCGGCCACGATGCCGAGCCCGGCTGCGATCGCCGCGGTCGACTGGGCGACGAGCCACGGCGCGCCGCCGCCGATCCCCGCCGCGATCGCGACGGCGACACCCATCGCGCGTCGCGTGGTCGGCTCTTCGCCCAGGCTGCTGCTCCACCCGACGATGCTCGCGAGACCGAGCACCAGCATCGCGAACGCCGTGACGTGGCCAGCCCAGCCGAGCCCGCCTTCCATCATGCGGCCGCCGATCCGCGCCGCGCCATCGCGCGCGAGCACCGGCCCGACCATGCCCATGCCCACGAGCTCCGAGGGGTGCGGCGCGTACGGCAGAACGCCACCCCAAGGGCCCTGGGGCTCGGCGAGCGGGTGGTGGGCGACGATGGTGCGCCGACCGGCGAGCTCGGGCGCGAGGCGGGCGTCGCTGTGGATCTCGCCGACGAAGTCGAGGTCGCGCACGCGCACGAACGGGGTCGGGCGGTACTCGGGCATCCCCGCGAGCCGGCGGAAATCCTCCCACTGGGGATCTTTGGCCACGAAACGCACGCGGTAGCCATCCTGCTTGGCGTCGACCGGGATGACGATGTCCTGCTCGGGGTCGGTGGTGTGCTGCACCACCAGCTCGCGCACGTTCGTCAGCAGATCCCACGGCGGACCCTCGGCACCACCGGCGCGGTTGAGGCGGGCGAACGCCTCGCCGCGGGGCGAGGCGACCAGGCGCAGATCGACGACAGCACCGATCTCGCCCTCGAACTCGGCAGGGGCGACGAAGGCCCACGGCGGCCGCTCGGTCTCGGTGGTGGCGTAGGGCCCGCGATAGCCGCCGCGAAAGAACTCGTGCAGCTTGGGATTGAAGGCCCGGTCGACGCCCTCGACCTCGAACATCGCGAGGTGCTCGCCCAGGGTCTCATCGGGGCTCTGCGCGAGGCCGACCTTGCCGACGAACTCGAAGTCGGCCATCGGCACATACGGCTGATTGCTGAGCTCGTAGTAGGCGATGAGCTTCTTGAAATCGAGGTCGGGATTGACGGGGGTCAGGCGCAGCACCGCAGGCCCGCCACGGCCCTCGAGCACCTCGCGCTTGCACGGGATGCGGACATCCCAGCTCGCTTGCGCCGCGCCGGGGTCGGCGTCGCGCATGCGAAAGACGACCTCGCTCGACTCCTCGGTGACCTGCCACGCGGGCATGATCACGGCGTTTTTCGCCGCGTCGAGTTTGGCGAAGCCGATGCCGCGGGGGTTGCCGCGGACGAGGAACCCATAGGTCTCTTTGTCCTGCAGCGGGCTGTCCTTGGGCAGGACGACGGTCTGCCCGACCTGCTGGCTCGGCCTCAGCCCGCGCGAGTGGTGGCGCTCGAGCGGCACGGGTGCGCCGGTGCTGAGGCTGGTGGGCGGAGGCTCGGTCGCGACGACGAGCGCCCCGAGCGACCCGAGCAGCCCGATGCTGCACACGGGCGCCAACATGCCTGCGCGCAGCGAGCCGCGCGACGGCACCGCGCCCTGGGCGATGGCGCCGGAGAGGCTCGCTGCGAGCACGCCCTGCGCGAGCGCGTGGGCCATGCCGCCGACGATCGCACCGGCGACCGCCGGGCGCAGTCCGAACGCCTCGTTGTAGGCGTCGCCAAGGGCGAGCGAGAGCAACAGATCGTCCTGGGCGAGCAGCACGACGGCGACGACGATCCACGCGACCAGACCCACGGGCACCAGCAGCACCACGAGGCGCCGCGCCGTCGGTATCACGCTGACGACGGCCGCGGCCACGGCGAAGCCGACCGCAGCGAGTTGCGCGGGCACGTGCCAGGTCTGCTCGAGCAGCGCGCCGAGCTGCTGTCCGCCGAAGATCCCGGCGATGCCGAGCGCGCCGCAGATCGAGGTGAAGGCCCACAGCCGGCTCAGCCCGGGTCGGCTCGGAGCACCGGGATCCGCAGGCGGGGCCGCGCGCAACACCGCCTCGGCGAAGCGCCAGCCCATCGCCAGCACCATCGCGATCCACATCCACAGGATCGCGCCGCGACCGCCCCACTGCACCGCGAGCGCGCCCGCACCGAGTCCGCCCGCGCCGCAACCGACCGCGAGCACGCCCCACGGCAAGGTGTCGGTGTCATCACGGCGCAGCATGCCGCGGCCGGCGGCCACGAGACCGCGCAGCTGCACGGCACCGCCCGCGAACAGCACCACCACGCCGACGCCGAGCACGGCGAGCGCGAGCCACGGTTGCCACAGTCGCGACGCGGCAAGGCTCAGGGCTTCGATCATCGGCGCAAGGGTAGCGCTGCGGCCGTGGGGCCGGAAGACCGCGCGTTGCCGTGGCGTGGGCCCGCACATGGGGCGAGTTCTGCCGGCGGCAACTCGGTTGGCAGGGCGCGGGAGTTCCCCGGGCGAGAGTTCCTCGGGCGGCCTACCGCGACGGACGCTCGGCCCACACGACGACCTCTTGATGGGCGCTGGGCAGCTGGGTTGCGCGCAGCGTGTCGACCCCGGCGAGCGCGCGGATCTCGGCGAACAGCGCCGGCAGATCCTCGACGACGCCGCCGTCGTTGAGCTTGAGCGTGAGCAGCAGGCCGCGCAGCGTGCCGCCGCGCAGCGACATCAGGTGCTTGAGTCCGACCAGCGCGCGGTGGGGCGCCACGTTGGCGTCGAGCACCAGCCAGTCGACCTGGGCGGGGAGATCGCGGGTGCGCACGCGCTCGGCGTGGATGCCGAGGTGACGGAAGCTGCCCTCGGTGCCACGCCAGCCGAGGACCCGCGGATCCATGCGCGCCGGATCGATCCCGATCACGTGGGCGCCGCGCCGCAGCAGCGACATCGCGGCGCCGCCGGGGGCCGAGCCGATCTCGACGACGACGTCGCCGGGACGCAGCGGCATGCCCGACCAACCGAGCGCCTCCTCGAGCTTGGCATAGGCACGCGAGGGCACGTCGTCGGGGACCGGTACGCGCCGCACCCCACCGGGGGCGACGCCGCGGCCCGCGTCGTGCACATGCCAGCCCACGAGCATCGGATCGGAGAGGCCCGGTGGCGGCAGCACGACGTCGAGCACGATGTCGCCGATCGCCGCCTCCTCGGGGTCCCACGCCTGCGCGCCGAGGCGGTCGAGGATGTCGACACGCCAGCGCGCCACCGTTTCTGGATCGTCGGGCTGGGTGTCGGGGTCGTTCGTGTCGCGTGCGAACACGTGCACGCGCACGCGGCCCGGATGCTCGGGCACCGTGCCCGCGAGTTCGACCACGCGATCGAGGGTCTCGGCGAAGCCGAGCGAGCGCCCGGTGGAGCGGGCGAAGATCGCCCGTGGCTCGGGGCCCTCCGCGAGATCCTCGGCGTCGGTTCGCATGGTGATGAGACCCGGGCGCGAGTAGGCCAGGCGCAGATCGGGGCGCGTGCGCGCGAGCTCGCGCTTGAGCTGGGGCATCGACCGGGGCAGACAGGTCGCGAACACGAACGCGGGCACGGCCCCGAGTTGTACGCGCTGCACGGCTGCTCCAGCAAGCCGCGGCGGCGGCGGATGAACGCACGGCGTCGTGGTGCAGCTATCCGTCGCAGGGCTCTCCGCCGCAGGGCTCTCCGCCGGGCTGATCGTGGCGGCGGATCACGGGCCGCCGAACCACCACAGATACCCGAGCGGCGCCGCGGCCCCGAGCAGCGCCAGCACGGCGCCGCGCCCCATCAGCCCCTTGCGCCCGGGGATCATGAGCAACCCCGTGCTCGCCAGCACGACCAGCGCGATCGCGTAGCCGTCCGCGAACCACGTCCACGCCTTCTTGCCGCGATTGAGGTGCAGCCAGTTCGCGACGCGCAAGAACGCCCGCGGACTCGCGCCCTCTTCGTAGACGCGACCGGTCTGCGGGTTCGCGTGGAGTCGACTGCGCTCGAAGGCGATCTCGATCTCCTCGTCGCTCACCCGGTAGATGTCGACGGGCTCCTCGGTGATGCCGGCCGCAGCCATGACGATCGCGGCGGCCTCGGCGTCGTCGTCGGGCAGGGGCGCGGCGACGTCGAACTCGCGCTCGAAGTTCTGGAAGCTCGGATCCCAGTCGGCGATGTGGTTCACCGCGAGCCCCGAGATCGCGTAGACCATCGTGAGCCCAACCGCGAGGTAGCCCAGATCGCGGTGCAGCGCCCGCAGCCACGGCCGCAACTTGAGCCGCCGCGCGGGGGGGCGGACCTCAGCCATAGCGCTCTTCTTTCCACGGGTCGGCGTGGTTGTGATAGCCGCGCGTCTCCCAGAACCCGGGCTCGTCGCGGCGCACGAAACGGATCCCGGTCAGCCACTTCGCGCTCTTCCAGAAGTAGAGGTCGGGCACGAGCGCGCGCACCGGGGCACCGTGGGCGCGCGCGAGTCGACGGCCGTCGATCTCCCAGCTGACCATCACGTCGTCGCCCAGCGCCATGTCGCGCCGCACGTTGGCCGTGTAGCCGTGGGCGGCCTCGAAGATCACGTGGCGTGCCGAGTCGCGGATGCCGGCCTTGGCGGCGAGGTCCTTCACGCGCACGCCCTTCCACGTCGCGCCGAGCAGGCTCCAGCCGGTGACGCAGTGCACGTCGAGGGACTGCTCGACGGCGCCGAGCGCCACCAGCTCGGCGAAGCCCAGCTCGAAGGGCCGCTCGACGTCGCCGTGCACGCGCAGGCGATAGGCCGACAGCGCCGGATCTCCGGGCTCGCCGCCCATCGGCTTGAGCGCCTCGATCACGCGCTGGCCGGGCGGCACCCGGGGCCGCCCATCGCTGCGGCCCTCGGCGTGGGCCTCGCCGCCGGAGAGCACGTAGAGGCCGCCGCTCATCGCGGTCACGACGGTGCCTGCGGCGGCGCGGAGGAAGAACTCGCGGCGGGCGATCGACTTGTCGAGATCGGGGTGCGTCATGGGGATCCTGCGGCGGCGCGTCGCGTCGAGGGTATGCGACGATCGCGGTATTGGTTACTCGGCGCATGCGACGGACGCTCTGCGGTACGCCGCGCCGCCGCGGGACGGATCGGCGCGGGGACGCCGGTCCGGGCCGCCGGGACCGCGGGCGAGCACCCCGCGCCTGTGCCGCCCGATCCCTGGAATTCTCTGCGAGCGACGCCGACCGCGGTGCGCGGTCCGCTGCCGCCCGCCCGGCGCGCCTCGCCTGATAAGGTGCACGCATGACCCGGCCCTACAACCTCTCCGCGGGCCCGGCGATCCTGCCGCCTGCGGTATTCGAGCGCACCGCAGCGTCGATCCTCGAGATCGGCGAGCGCGGCCCCGACACGCTCGAGTCACACCTGTCGATCCTGGAGATCAGCCATCGCAGCTCGACCTTCGATCGGATCCACGATCGCGCGATCGAGCTGTGCCACGACGTGCTGGGCATCCCACGGACCCACAAGGTGCTGTTCCTCCAAGGCGGCGCGAGCATGCAGTTCGCGATGGTGCCGATGAACCTGGCCCAGGCCGGCAAGCCCGCGGCCTACGTCGACACCGGCGTGTGGGCGGCCAAGGCGATCAAGGAGAGCAAGCTGCTCGGCGAGACCCGCACGATCGCGTCGTCGGCGGCCAGCAACCACGACCACATCCCCGCGATGCCGGGCCCCGACGCCTACCGCGACGCGAGCTACGTCCACGTCACCAGCAACAACACGATCTTCGGCACCGAGTGGGAGCAGCTGCCCGCGCTCGAGGGCGATGTGCCGCTGGTCGTCGATCTGTCGTCGAACATCGGCAGCCGGCCGATGGGTATCGAGCGCGTCGCGCTCGGGTATGCTGGCGCGCAGAAGAACCTCGGGCCCTCGGGCGTGACGATCGCGTTCATCCGCGAGGACGTACTCACGCGGGATCCAGTGGGTGTGGTGCCGAGCATGCTGCGCTACGCGACGCACGCCGCCGAGAACAGCCTGTACAACACCCCGAACACCTTCGGCATCTTGGTGCTGCGCAACGTCCTCGAGTGGATGCAGGAGTCGGGCGGACTGGACGGCATCGCGGCGATTAACGCCCGCAAGGCCGCCGCGCTGTACGAGCTGCTCGACGCGGGTGGCATCTATCGTCCACACGCCAGGCCGGGCAGCCGCTCGCGGATGAACGTGACCTGGACGATGACCGCGGCCGACGACGCCGGCCGCGACGCGCTGACCAAGCGATTCCTGAAGGCCGCCGAGGAGGCGGGGTTCTCCGGGCTCAAAGGCCACCGGCTGGTCGGCGGCTGCAGGGCGTCGATCTACAACGCGTTCCCCGAGCACGGCGTCACCGCCCTGGTCGAGTTCATGCGCGAGTTCCAGCGGACGGCCGGCTGATGGCCCCGGGGCCGAACCCGCCGGACGATCCCGACGATCCCGACTATCCGGTCGCGGCTCCGGGCTGGGCGGCGCTCGACACCGCGTGCGCGACGGTGCATCCCGGCGCGCTGCCGCACCAGTTCACCAGCGCGACCGCCTACGATCTCGACAGTCGCAACCCGCTGCCGGCGGTGTGCGTGTGGGAGACGCTCGATCGGCAGTGGCACTACGTGACCTACGGGCTGTCCGAGCTGTTCGAGAAGGCGTCGCCGCGGGCGGACATCTCGGGCTTTGGCTTCGAGCTGGGCCTGCGGCTTCGCCGCGACATCGGCGCACAGCGGCCGCCGATGTGGCCCCTCGCGCTGCTCCAGGGCATCGGCCACTACATCATGTCGGGCCACGGCGAGCTCGACAGCGGCCACATCGTGGGGCTCGGCGGACCACTCGCGGCCGGCGAGGCGCCGAGTCTGCTCGAGGGCGTGGTGTGTGTCCCCGATCCGCAGCTGGGCAAGGTCGACACTGCGTTCGGCAGCGTGCTCTTCTTGCTGCTCGTCGGACTCACTGGCGACGAGCTCGGTGCGATGGACGGCTGGGATCTCGCGCGCAAGGTGGGCGTGGTGCACGAGCTGGCGAGCGACGGCGTGACCGACCCTGCGCGTGCCAGCTGGCGCACGGATCCGCGCCGCTCCGCGACCTTCCGCCGCTACGCCCTGGGCGTCCTGCTGTAGCCGCGGCTCGGTCGAGCCCGGTGGATCCTGCCCGCTGTATCCTGCCCGCTGTATCCTGCCCGCTGTATCGGGGTAGGCGCAGGTGGTTCCGCGCGACACTGGCGAAAGCCCTGCGGCTTCGGTCTATACTGGCGAGCCTGCGCCCGTGCGCGCCCGGGGTCCCTTGCTCGTCTGTGCCTCGAGTCACCGCTGTCTCCCCGTCCTCGTCGCTGTCGCGTGCGCGGCCGGCTGTGCAACCGGCGCTGAGTCGGGCGTCGACGACGCGGCGAGCTTCGGCCCCGGCGGCCCCGCGTCGCCGACCGACGTCACCGTGACCGGCGGCACCGCGGACACCACCGACGGCGCGGGCTCGGTGTCGAACACCGGCAACGCCACCAACTCTGGCGATTCGGCCGACACCACCCCCTTGCCCGAGTGCGACGGCGACGACGACGGCGACGGCTTCGGCCCCGCGTGCCCGGCCGGCGAGGACTGCGACGACGACGATCCCGAGGTCAACCCGGGTGCGGCCGAGTCGTGCAACGGCGTCGACGACAACTGCGATGGCATGATCGACAACGGCTGCGAGTGCCCCGACGACGGCGTCAGCGGCAGCTGCAACATGCCCACCGACCTCGGCATCATCGCGATGGGCGAGACCAAGCTCGGCGTCGTGGGCAACGCGCCCACCGAGGACTCCATCGACTGGTATGTCGTCCACTACCCCGCGGTCGCGCGCCCGGGCGAGGGCACCCCGGCGATCCAGTTCTCGGTCAACCAGGGCGACGCGTTCGTATTCGACGTGGTGGCCGGTCAGTGCGAGGCCAGCGGTGCGAGCTGCACCTCGGGCGGCACCGGCGGCGCCGCCATCGGGCTCACGAGCTGGTCGTTCACCGACGACGACCCGGGCTGCTGCACCCCGCCCGCGGACTCGATGGTCGCGTGGCCCAACGATCTATATCTGCGGGTGTACCGGACCTCGCCGGGCTCGAGCTGCGCGGCGTACCAGCTGCAGATCTCGCGCTGATTCGCGGCCGCAGCCCGTCTCAGAGCACAAAGGCCTTGAGCCCGAGCATGAACGTCAGCGGCGCGCCCGGTCGGATGCCGAACGGCCGGAACGCGGTGATGTAAGCGGCGTTGGTCGCGTTGGTCACTTGGCCGTAGATGCGGAACTTCCGCAGCACCCGGATTTCGGCCGAGAGATCGAGGACGAAGAAGCCGTCGATGCTCTCGGCAGCCGGGATGTCGCCACGGCCGGCGACGTCGCGCATCGCCCCGTTGTAGCTCGGCGCCGCCGAGACCTCCCAGATGCGGCCGCCGATCGCCACGGTCCCGCCCGCGAGGTGCTCGGGAACGTAGGGCAGCGCGAAGCCCTTCTGGACGTCGCCCCACTGCGGGAAGGCCGATTGGAAGTCGCTGCGGAACTGCGAGCCGGTGTATGTGTAGCGACCGCCGAGCTCGAGCCGGAGGCCGCCCTCGAAGCGGTGCTGCCAGCGCGCGAGCATCTCGACGCCCCACACCAGCACGGCGCCGGCAGTGAAGAGATCCGCGCCGTCGCCCTCGATACAGCCCGACGAGGACGTGCACACTCCGTTGAGGTTGTCGTAGTCGCTCACGAACCCGACCGCCTCGGCGAACAGGCCGCGGTGTGCGGCGCGCAGCCCAGCCTCGTAGTTGAGGCTGTACTCGGGCTTCACCGCGTCGGGCTGGCCGGGGCTCACCGGCGAGAACCCGCGGTGCAGGCCGGCGAAGGCGGCGAGCCACGGGGTGGCCTTCACGCTCGCGCCGATGCCCGGAGTCACCGCCGGATCGAAGCGGCGGGTCCGCTCGTCGGCGAGCGCGTCGGCTGAGCGCAGCGAGATCAGCTCGAGTCGCACACCGGGCGCGATGGTCAGGCTCTTCCACAAGGTGATGGCGTTGTGGATGTGGACCGAGCCGGCGACGGCCTCGCCGCGGTTGCGCGCGGTGTCCTGGATCGGGGTGCCCTCGGGCACCATCACGCCCGAGGTCATCAAGAACGCCTCATCCGTGTGGTGGCGGATGACGCCGTCGTGGTGCACCCGGGCGCCGATCTCGAGATCCTGCTCGACGATGCCCCGGCGCGGCCGCCAGCGGAACGTGGACTGCACGCCTTCGCTGACGAAGGTGCGGTTGTTGCTCGCGACCAACAGCGCCTGCTGCGGCAGCAGCGAGTCCGAGTCGCCGCGGAGCACCGAGGCGAACACCGCCGCCTGCCCGCTGTCGGGGTTCGCCAACAGGGCGGAGAGAGACGAAACTCCGCGGAGCGAGTCGAGCCGCCGCCAGGTCCGCTCGAAGTCGTGGCGATAGGCGCGGACCTCGAATTCGACCGCGTCGCCCTGCTCGAGCACGTACGACAGCTCGGCCTGGCTCCGCCACCACCGCATGTTGTCCTGGGCGCTGGCGGCATAGCGGCGGTATGGTGTGGCTTCGAAGTCGTCGCGGGACAGGCCGAGATAGGTCTCGTCGGAGTCCTCGGTCGCGAAGCCGACCTTGGCCTCGATGCGGTGGCGCAGCGCGGCGTCTTGCCGCGTCTGGTACGACAGCTTGAGCATCGCGTCGTTCTTGGCGAAGCCGGTGTCGCCGCCGCCGTCGAGCTCCTTGAAGCCGGTGCTCTGCACCCGGGCGGCCTCGATCAGCACGCCGAATCCTTTGTAGGTCGTCCCGTAGAACGCGTGGCCCTTGACGTACCCGAAGCGGCCGCCGGCGAGATCGATCACGGACGTGTGGGTGTCGGGGATCTCGCGGGTGCGCAGGTTGATCGCGCCGCCGATGGTGTTGGGCCCGTACCTGATCGAGGCGGGACCCTTGAACACCTCGAGCGCGACCATGCGCGTGGCGAGCGGGAAGTAGTAGGCCGCCGGCGCCGAGTAGGGCGCCGGGCCCATCAGGATCCCGTCCTCCATCAGGTTGAGCTTGGCGGATCTGTCGGGGTTACCGCCACGTAGACCGATGTTGGGGCGCAGGCCGAAGCCGTCCTCGCCACGGACGTACACGCCCGGCACGTTGTTGGCGAGGATGCGGTGGACGTCGTCGTACTCGCGCCGGGTCAGCTCGGCCTCGTTCACGACGTGGGCCGAGCCGGCGATGCGCAGGACATCGGTGTCGTCGAACATCGAGTTGACGACGACGGTGCGGGAGTTCTCCGGGTCGACCTCGCCGGCATCGGCATCGGCATCGGCATCGGCATCGGCATCGGCATCGACATCGGCAGCGGGCGTCGGGACATCGGGATCGGCATCCGGTATCGGGGCATCGGGCGTGGGCGCTTCGGTCGGCGGCGGGGTCGCCGGCGTCACTGCCGTGGGCGCCGCGCTCGGGGCAGTGTCCGTACCCGGTGTCGCGCCGTCCTCGGGCCACACGACGGCGTCGGGCACCGACTCGCCCGGCGCGTCACGTGACGCCGGCGGCGTGGTGCCGGCCGGGGCCGGGGCCGCGACCGACGGCCGAGGCCACAGCAGCACGCCGATCGCCGTGAGCGCAGCCCGGCGCCGCCGGGGCAGCACCAGGCCGAACACCTCGACGAGCGGCCCGATCAGCATCGAGCCGACGTCGTCGTGGCGGTGGTTGGCCCCGTCGACGCCGAACGAACGCGGCGGGTGCTCGCCCGCGGGCGCCCACGTGCCCGCGAGACGATCCCACAGCGAGATCCACACGCCGAGGTTGTGGCCGTGCAGCTCGGCCTCGCGGGCGTGGTGGATCTGGTGCTGCGCGGGCGAGAGCAGCCAGCGCTCGACGATGCCGAAGCGCAGCCACACGTGCGAATGGCGGAGGTTCGCGCCGGCGGCGTTGAACACGAAGCCGAGCGCGTTGATGCCGAGGATCTCGAGGGCGCGGAGCTGGCCGGGGAACAGGTAGAGGAATACGCCGGTGATCGCCGCGGTGCTCACGAGCCCGCGCAGATCGTAGAGCACCGTCTCGACCGGGTGGGTGCGGTACAGCGTCAGCGGCGTGAGCACGTGGGCCGAGTGGTGGACCTGATGGAACGACCACAGCCAGCGCACGCGGTGCATCGCGAAGTGCACGAGGAAGCGGCTGAGATCCCAGCCGACGAACAGGACCACGCCGTAGACGATCGTGATGGCGCCCGGCGACCAGGTGGTGGGCCCTGTTGGGCCGAGCCAGTCATGCAGCGCCAGCCCCACGGCGAGCGCGGCGCTGGCGGTGGCGGCGAGCCACGGCACGCGCAGCACCGCCGCGATGATCGCCTTCGCGAAGGCCAACGTGACGTCGGCGCGGGTCGACGGGTGGGTCCACAGTTCGCGACGCAACAGCCCCTGGCGCAGGGCGGCGAAACCCCGGCCGACCCCGAGCATCACCAAGGGCAGGGCCAGCGCGCCGGGCAGATACATCCAGAACACGCGCTCCTCGGGGTCGAAGAACGCGCGCAGCGGCTGCGAGAGGGCCGCGACGATGTCGGCGAGCCAGCCCATCTCAGTCAAGGTCGCCCCCGCCGTCGGCGGGCACGGTGAGCATGAGCGCCATGACGAAGGGCCCCTTGATGATGTCGGTCACGCCCTTGATCGCGGCGTAGAGATCGCCGAGCGCCTCCGGGTCGGCGGCGACCTCCGCCTGCAGCGACGTGTCGTAGGCCTCGGTCGCAGCGATCGCGACGTCGATGGCGGCCAGCAGGTCGTCGGCGATCTGGCCCTCGCCCATCTGCCGCAGCAGATCGTCGAAGCCGTCGGCCGTGGCGGCATCGGGCCCGCCCTTCACCATCAGCGCCAGGCCCTCGAGGTTGGCGCGCATGGCCACGGCCGCGTCACCGCTGAACGGCGCCTCCATCAGGCCGATGCACGGCGGCGCCGCGCAGCCGGCGACGATGCCGATCGGGATGCCGAGCTTGGCGTCCTTGGTGATCTTCGAGATGTAGAAGATCGCGCGAAAGACCTCGTCCATCGCCTCGGCCTCGTTGGCGTACGGCGAGTCGCTGGCGCCTTGGTCGGCCAGCAGGGCGCCGAAGTTGCCACCATCGCCCGCCCACCGCCCGGCAAGCTCGCGCGCCCGCGCCGCGATGCCGCCGGCGACGACCCCCGCGTACGCGGCCCGCCGCCGCGCCAGCTCGTCTGTGCCCAGCGCCGCCCAGGGGCCGTCGAGCTGGACCTGCGCCGGGCAGGTGTGCGCGGTGCTCTCGTTGAACAGCAGGTACTCGAGGGCGTCGAGGCCGTACGACCACACCAGCTCGGTCACGAAGAAGTCGTCGGCGAGGTAGTCCTCCCCGACGACCGCACGGTCGATGCTGCACGAGTCCGCGGTGGGCCACGAGTAGATTGCATCGCGCAGATCCTCGCCACCGGTGCCCACCAACGACGACGCGGCAGGGCCGACCTGCATCACCTCGAGTTGCTGCCAGTCATGGGCGGCCTCGCGCCATGCCTCGCGGGCGGCGGCGCGCGAGTCTTCCGAGCCGCGCGTGGCGTAGAGCTGCACCGCAGCGTCGAGCGCAGTCGCCTGCGTCGCGAACTCGGCGGTGGCGGGGGCGATGACGCCGGTGCCGATGCTCCAGAGCACGTCCCGTCGCGAGACATCCGAGCCGCCTGCGGTGGCGTCGTCGCGGCCCGACGCGTCGTTGGTGGCGGAGCCCGGACCGTCGGCATCGTCGGGACCGTCGTCGTCATCGCCGTTGGACGAGTCGGCATCGTCGGGGCCGTCGTCTTGGCAGGCCCAGCCCCATGCGCCGACGGAGGCGAGGCACAGCGGCAAGAGCCAGGGACGCAGGGCTGCGGTGGGGTTGAGCTTCGGGCGAGTGGTCATCGAGCCTCCGTGGGTCCGTTCGTCACCGTGCCGTGCTGACACGGTCGAGCTGCGCACTATGCGCGTATCAGGACCAGATGATAGTTGTTCTCATAATCAAGACCGGTCCGCTGCGGAATTCGGCCGCCGCTGGGATGCTTAAAACTCATGGAAAACGAAATTGATAATTGTTTTCAATTACGCTAAGGGGGAGCTCCGAGTCTTTCATGCGAACCCCACGAACGTCCCGATCCACCCGCCTCGGCGCTCTGAGCGCCGTCACCCCCGTCCTGATCGCCGGCCTCGTGCTCGCGGCTTGCGGCGACGACGGCAGCGCCGACGGCACCAACTCCGGCACCGAGAGCGCGAGCGAGACCGACGGCGAGACGGACGAGGCGACCGCGAGCACGGTGTCCGTGAGCGCGACGATGAGCACGACGGCGGACACCACCGTGGATCCGGACTCGAGCACGGACGCGAGCGCGACGGAGACCGAACCGACCGGTGAGCCCGGCGGGTGCGGGCAGCCCGGCGCGAAGTGGGAGGCGCCGGATTGGGACGCGAACGTGGCCGACGCTCTGGCGTTGCGCGCCCAACTCGACGCGCTCGCGGGCAGCGCGGGGGTGATGGTCGGCGCCGAGGTCACGCCCGCGACGCTGACCGGCCTCTCGGATCTCACCGATGTGTGGGAGGGACGCCCGAGCCTCGCCGACGCGGCGAGTCCCGCATTCGCGGTGCTCATGACCGACGCGTTCCAGGAATTCGTCGACCTCATCGAGGCCGGCCCGCAGGAGCTGGTCGTCGACGGAAACTGGGAGCCGGGTGACAACGGCGGCATCTTGGGCACGGCTGACCGTGGCTTCAACGAGGGCGGGATCGAGGTGCGCCAGATCGTCGACAAGGGCGGCTTCGGGGGCGGCGTGATGTACGAGTGGGCGGTCGCCCAGACCGGCGGTACCATCGAGCCGGCCACGATCGACGCGATCGCGGCGGCGTGGGGGAACAACGCTGCGCTCTCGGCCCTCGACCCCGACGGCATGTCCTTGCTCACCGACGCGGCGAACTACAGCTACCAGATGGGCTTCCACGCCGACATGGCCGCTGCGCTCGCCGATGCGAAGGCGTTCTCGGCCGACGAGGACTGCGGTGCCGAGCGAGACGCCGCGCTGGTGACCTTCTTCAATCTGTGGGAGCAGTCGATGTTCGCCCGCGCGATGTTCTACGGCGAGCGCGGCGCGACCACGCTCGTCACCGCGGCGACCGCTACCGACTATGCGTCCGTCCTGCACGACCTCGGTGAGGCCTTTGGGGTGATGATCGGCTTCTACGGGATCACGACCCCCGACGCCGGTCCGCTCGCCGGCGGCGCGCGCATCGTCACTGACGAGCAGGTGCTCGAAGCGCTCGCGGCCTATGGCGTCGACTACGACGCCCTCGGATCCTCGACGACCGGCCTGCTGCTCGAGAGCCTGCCCGAATTCGAGACCGCCAACGAGGCGCTCGAGGCCGTGGTGATGGACGTGTATGGCATCGACGCCGCGACGATTCAGAGCTACCGCATGCCGACGGCCGGCTGAGAGAGCGTCAGCGATTGGGAGGGGGACCGGGCCGGTCCCCCAGAAGGACTGAGTGCGGCGCCCACGCGCGCGAGGGCGGGGTGGCTTCGGCCACGCCCGCCTTTTGTGATAGGCGCGCGATCAATCCGCCGCGATCTGCTCCGCGTCCACGCCCACCGCCGGCCCAACCGCAGCCGGCTCCTCCTTCGAGCGCCGCGTCGCGCTCCCACCCATCTCGACGTCGCAGGTGAGCCGACCGCCGGTCTTCGGCACCACCCGCCACGGCAGCATCGCCGGCAGCGGCGGTGGCGTCTCCGAGCACCCGGGATCATCCATGTCTGTCATGCCGTCGTAATCGTTGTCCACGCCATCGCTGCACGCGGTCGTCGACAGCTGCGATTCGGGGTCGGGGTTCTGTGCGAGCAGCGTGTCGGGCAGCGCGTTCCACACCCGCTCGAAGAAGCCGTGGTACTGGGCGGCGAGCTCGGGGCTGCGCAGGAGCAGCGTGTTCTCGTCGTTGTTGTACTCGCCCGAGCTGGTCCAGTTCATCGAGCCGGCGATGACGACCTGGCCGTCGATCTCGGCCGATTTCATGTGCATCTTGCCGCCCCAGTTCTCGACCTTCACGGGGATGCCGGCGGCGCGGAGCAGCTCGTGCTTGCTGTACTCGTTGCGCGCGCCGGTGGAGTCGATGATCACGCGCACCTTCACGCCGCGGCCATGCGCCGCGATCAGGTCCTCGACGATGTGCTTGTGGGTGAGGAAGAACACCGCGATGTCGATGCGCTGCCGGGCGTGTTTGAGCAGCGGTCGCACGCCGTCACGGATGGGGTCGTCCTGGGGCGAGAAGCGCAGCTCGACGTCGGCGTTGGTGAGCTCGACCCGATGGGGACCGTTGCTCTCTTTGAGGGTGTGGAACTTGCCGCGGCCGTACATCTGCTCGAACTCTTCGGTGTACCAGCCCGCGAGGCGACGCGAGTGGGCGACGACGACGAGGTTGGCGTTGTAGCCACCGCTGCACGTGTCACTGACGTTGGTCGAGCCGGTCCACAGCGACTTGCCGTCGACGACGAAGAACTTGTCGTGCATGATCGGATCGCCAGAGCCGAGTTCTTCGCGGCTGGCGTGGGCGGCGAGCAGGCACGAATCGCCCAAATCGTACGCGAGGCACTGCACCGGACCCGAGGTGCCCTCGGGACGATCGCAGCGCGGCTCGCCGAAGTCCCGCTTGGCCCGTTGCTTGGCGATCTTCTCGTCGGCTTGCTGATCGCTGCGCACGTCGCCGATGGTCTCGACCAGGGTCTCGGTGCTGGAGTAGATGTTGCGGCCGTTTCGGTCGCGGTCGACGATGCCGCGCACCTTCACGCCGCGGGCCTTGGCGGCACGCAGGGCCTCGAGCACCCGGGTCTGGTTGCGCATGCCGTAGATCGCGAAGTCGATGGTCTCGGTCGCGCCGTCGATGAGCGCCACCAGCGACGTGCACAGCGCGGCGTCGCAGGTGTCGGTGGGGGCGGCGAAGCCGGTGGGCTCGTGCAGCAGAAGCTCGATGCGACCCGACGGATCGGCCACCGTCGCGGCGTCGGGAGAGTCGGTCTGCGTGCCGCGCCCCGGGCCGCAGGCGGTGCCGGAGGCGGTGGCGAGGACGAGGGCGGCGATGGCCAGGAGGTGGCGCTCAGAATTCACGGTCGACGACCTCCGGGTGGGTGCGGATGTGTGCGATGGCGGCGCGCTCGGACATGCCGGCGCCCCGCAGGAAATCGACCGCGACGCGGCCGGCCTGCGAGTAGGGCAGATACGCGGTGACGAAGGACACCTTGGCGCCGCGGGCCCAGCGGAGCGATTCCTCGATCTCCGCCACCACGTCGGGCAGCGTGCGTTCGAAGGCGCGGCGGAGCTTGGCGTCGGTGGTGGCGCAGTAGACGTCGGCGTCGAACTTCCTCACGACGCGCACGTTGCCGGGCTGGAACGTGCGCAGCGGATTGTCGTCGACCAAGATGGCGCGCTCGAGGGCCTCGTCGACGATGCGCAGATCCTTCGATGGTTCGAGGACGGGGTAGCCGCGGCGCGGCTCGACTGCACCCGGCCCCTCACGCTTGTCCTGCAGCACCAGGTGGCTGTTGGTGAGCACGCCCGCTATCGCAGGGTGCTCGGGCAGGGGCGCGCCGCCGAAGCTCCACGCCCGCAGGTTGGCGTGCGAGGGCTCGTCGGGCGCCGCGGTGAACAGCACGACCGCGCCGCCGAGCGCCGCGACCCGATCGAGCGCCGCTGCGGCCCCCGGCGCCAGCTTGATGCGCTTGGATCCGCCCTCGCGCGGCACCTCGAGATCGAAGCACGAGGCGGACCGCTCGGCGGAGTACGACTGGTCGTACAACGTGTCATCGAGGTCGAAGACGACGATGAACGGCGCCGCCGCGAGCCGCTCGACGTCGCGTCGGCCCTCGAAGGTGCCCTCGCGTGCCTTCGCGAGGGCGGTGGCGAAGTGGGCGTCGGGATGGGCGTCCGGCTGGGCCCGCACCAGGTCGCGGAAGTGGTTCTGCAACTCGACCGCGCGGTCGCGGGTGAGGCCGTGGGCGGTCATCAGCCCCGAGATGTTGAAGAAGCGCGGCGGCGGTGCCGACTCGTCGAGGTAACGATCGGTCCACGCCGGTCGCGGGGGCAGACTCGCGGCGTCGAGCTCGGGGCTCGAGGGTGGCCCGGCCGCGGCGGGACCCGTCGCCGCGGGCTCGACGGGGCGGTGCTCAGCGGCCGCGGTCGCGGCGAGGGGTGGCACCGAGGCGTCCGCGTCGGCGCGCGTGCACGCGACCGTGGCGACCGAGACGAGCAGGAGCTGGCGCGCGCGGGCGTGCATGGTCGCCGCAACCATCGCGATTCCGCGGGCGCTTGACCACCCCCGTGCCCGCGCTCGAAAACGGTACGCCGAGGGCGCGCTCACACCTGTCCGGCTTCGAGCGCACGCGCCAGCTCGTCGGCGCCGCCCACGAGCCGACCGCCCACGAACACCTGCGGGAAGGTCGCCCAGCCGCTCCATTGCTTGATCGCGAGGCGCTCTTTCCAGCCGCCCACGTAGCTGCCGAACTCGAGGTACTCGAACGGCTTGCCGGCGGCCTCGAGGGTGCGCCGCGCCCTCTTCACGTGGGGGTTGCCGGCCATCCCCACGACCACGATCGCCGAGGCGCCGATGGCCGTTTCGATCCGCGTGATGGTGTCCGGGTGGAAGCGCGCGATCTTCTGCTGCGCGGCCTCGGTGATCGACGACTCGGGGAGGATGGGGCGTACCAACGGCGCGGAGTATGGCGTCACTGCCGGGCCGCCGCCAGGTGTTGCTGCACGCGCTCGAGCAGCCACCGCTCGGCCGGGACGATCTCGCCATCCGCCCACGCTCCGTGCTCGAGATGCGCCGCGAGCTCGCCCAGCGCCGAGGCGGGCAGCTGGGCGACGAGCGAGTCGACGTCACAGGCGGCGTCGGCGGCGGCCTGGGCGGCGAGCGCCGGGTCGGGCGCGTGGCCGAGCAACGTCGCCATCTCGGCGCCGATGCGGCGTCGCGCCTCGCCGTCCAGACCGTGGCGCGCCATGGTCGAGTCGAGCACCGCGTGCTCGGCCGGGTGCAGCGCGCCATCGATCACGCACATGCGCATGAGCAACCGCGATGCCAATGTCTTCTCGCGGCGATCGTCTTCGAGTGCGCCGCGGATCACATCGAAGACGGCCCGTTGCAGTCCCTCTCCCACTGCCATTTCTACTCCCACTCCCACCCGCCGTGGTCTCTGCGTCGTCATCACCATCACCCCAGGCGCTCGGCGAGTCGCGTGCTACCCTCGACGATGCCATGATATCGCCGGCGACGTGCACGACCGTGGGGCCCTGGCCGTGCACGGTTGCCCCGCGAGTGACCGCGGCCCTCGTCGTCGCCGTCGGCGCCTTCGTCGCGGTCGATTGCGTCCTGCGCGACTCGGCTGCTCTGTGGTGGCAGGCGGTGGGCCAGGCGACGTCGGCCCTGTGGCCGCTGGTCGACGGGCTCGGCCTCGCCGCCACCCTCGCGTGCCTGGTCGGGATGGTGAAGGTTTCGCGGGGTTGGCCGCGGGCGCCGCTGGTGCTCGCGACCGCGGCGATCATGCAGCCCGTCGGCATCGTCCTCGCCTTCGGTTTCCACGACGCCGAGCTCGCGGCAGCGTGGTCGTGTGTCCATCTCGCCGCGCTGGCCCTCGTCGGCGTGTTCGCGGTGCTGCGGGCGCCGCCGAATGTGCGTGCGGGATGGCTGCGGCCGCTGTGGGCGACGGCGACGCTGAGCTCGCTCGCCGTCGCGGCGTCGATGCTGCAGGCCGCGCAACTCGTCGACTGATCGAAGCGCGGATCGGAGGCTGCAGGTGCCCCACGCGTCGGCGCGGATCGCCGCGGGCGCCGCGGGCGTGATATCGTCGGCCGCGTGAAGTCGACCACGCTCATGCTCATCCACGGGATGTCGGCCCTGCTGTGCATCACGCTGCCGGCGTGTGACGGGGGCGGGACGGGGCAGGGGCAGTCGATCGCGAAGGCGGTCGCGAAGCCCGAGCCCGAGGCGGCCAAGCCGGCGGCCAAGCCCAAGGCCAAGCCCCCCGAAGACCCCAACGCCTCGCCGTGGGCGGCCGATGCGGTGGAGACCGCGATGGCTCAGGGCACCAAGGTGGCGTATGCCCGCACCGGGACCGACGCCAAGGGCAAGAAGGTCGGCGGCACCCTGACCTACGTGCTCGAGCGCGCCGACGACGACGGCGCGACGACCTCGTTCACGATCGCTCCCGATCCGGGCAGCAACAAGGCCTCGGCGATGCCGGCGACCGCGCCGCACTCGACGCTCAGTCCGCTGTTCGCGATGGAGAAGCCGACGATCGCGATGGCCGGACGCGAGTCGATCACCGTGCCGGCCGGCACCTTCGACGCCGCAAAGGCCGAACTCACCGATTTCTTCGGCAACGGCAAGACCGTGTGGATGATCGTCGACCGACCGGGTCTCTATGCAAAGGTGCACGATCGTGGCAACGGCGGCGACGAGGCCGACAAGACCGACATCACGTACGAGCTCGTCGCGCTCCCCGGCGGGTGAGCCCGTCGCGGTCGCCGCGGTGTGGGTGGTGTACGTGCTGCGCTCGCGCAGCGGGCCGCGGACGTACGTCGGCATCGCGCTCGACGTGAAGCAGCGGCTGTCGCAGCACAACGGCCGCGTGCCTGGCGGCGCCAAGAGCACCCGCGCCGGACGACCGTGGCGGGTGGCGAAGACCTTCGGACCGTTCGCCACGCGCGGCGAGGCCCAGCGCGTCGAGGCGCAGATCAAGCGGCTGCGCGGGCTGGCGCGCCTGACGTTCGTCGACGTCGCCGCCGGGTGACGCCGGACGCGTTCACCATGCGGGGCGACGCCGCGGCAGCATGCCGGCCTGCTCGAACCATGCATAGACGTCGCGCACCGTGTCGGCGAGTGGACGCGGCGCATGGCCGAGCTCGGCGGCGGCGCGATCGGAGCAGATCCGGCCCGCACGCAGCGCGTGCAGCGACTCGCTGGTGTACAGCGGCTCGCGCCCGGTGACGCGACCGAAACCGTCCATGAACGGGGCGCCGGCGCGCGCCAGCCACATCGGCGCGACGATGCGGGGCGCCGCCACGCCGCACGCATCCGCGGCGACGGCAGCGACCTCGCGCACGGCGACGTAGCGAGCGCCCACCAGGTAGTTCTCGCCGGTGCGACCGCGGCTTGCCGCGGCGATCGTGGTGGCGACGAGATCGCGGACATCGACGAAATCGAAGCCGCCGTCGATGAGGCTCGGCAGCCGCCCGCGCGCGAGGGCGAGGAAGAAGCGACCCATCCGCGACGGGCCGAAGTCGAAGGGGCCGATGACCCCGGTCGGGTTGACGATGACGGCGTCGAGGCCGGCTTTGATCTCCTCGCGCACGGCGGCCTCGCCCAGGGCCTTGGAGCGGTTGTAGAACGGATCCGTGGCCTTGGGCCGCGGCACCGACTCGTCGATTGCGCCGGGTGTGTGGTCGAGATCGAAGGCGTGGCACGAGCTCATGTGGACGAGCCGCCGTACGCCGGCCCGCCGCGCTGCCCGGGCGACGCACCGCGCACCGTCGACGTTGATCCGGGTGAGCGCGCCGCCGCGATCGCCGAGGATCGAGATGATCGCGGCGAGGTGGTAGACCTCGCTCACGCCGCGCATGGCAGCGTCTAGGCTGGCCGGGTCGTCGACGCTGCCGGACACACGCTCGACGTCGAGCCCCTCGAGTGCGGCAGTGCCGGAGTGGACTAGCGTCCGCACCGTGGCGCCGCCTGCTATCAGCGTGCGCACCAGGTTGCCGCCGACGTGGCCGGTGGCGCCCGTGACCAGTATCGTCATGCCCGCGACTCTGTGGCCGGCGGCGCGAGCCCGCCGTCACCCAGGCCGAAGCCGTCGTGGAGCACCCGCAGCGCCAGCTCGCCGTAGCGCTCGTGAACCACCACCGAGATCTTGATCTCCGAGGTCGAGACCATCTGCACGTTGATGCCTTCGGCGGCGAGCAGGGCGAAGGCCTTGGCGGCGACGCCGGCGTGGGTGCGCATGCCAAGGCCCACGATCGAGATCTTGCAGATCTCGCGGTCGCCATGGATGACGGGCGGCGCGTCGCCGAACTGGATGCTGTCGAGCGCATCGCGGGCGCGCTGCAGCTCGGCCTCGGGTACGGTGAAGGTGACGTCGGCGAGGCCGCCGGCGCCGGCGTTCTGGATGATCATGTCGACGACGATGCCGAGCTCGGCCATCGCCGAAAAGATGCGCGCGACCACGCCGGGCACATCGGGCAGGCCCGTGAGTGTGACCTTGGCTTCGTTGCGCTCGAGCGCGACACCCGAGACGAGAATGGATTCCATGGCTGGCTCCTCGGGGACGATCATGGTCCCGGCTGTGTCGTCGAAGCTGGTGCGCACGTGGATGTGCACGCCGTAGCGCATCGCCAGCTCGACGCTGCGGATCTGCAACACCTTCGCGCCCTGGCCGGCGAGCTCGAGCATCTCCTCGTAGCTGAGACGAGCGATCTTGCGGGCGGTCGGCACCACCCGTGGATCGGTGGTGTAGACGCCGTCGACGTCGGTGAGGATCTCGCAGACGTCCGCCGACAACGCCGCGGCCAGGGCCACCGCGGAGGTATCGGAGCCGCCGCGGCCCAAGGTGGTGGTGTCGCCCTTGGCGTCGGTGCCCTGGAATCCTGCGCACACCACGATGGCGCCGCCGTCGAGCTCGGCGTTGATCCGCGCCGCGTCGATGCCGACGATCTTGGCGCGGCCGAAGCTGCGGTCGGTGTGCATGCCGAGCTGGCGGCCGACCAGCGACACCGCCTTGCCGCCCGCGGTCTGGATCGCCATCGCGACCAGGGCGGCGCTCACGACCTCGCCGGTGGCGACGAGCTGATCGAGCTCGCGCTCGTGCTCGGGTGTTCGCACCGCGGGGGCGACATCGCTGCCGCGTGGTGTCGCCGAAAGATCGGCGTCGGGGCGCACCACGCCGTTGGCCAGCGCGATCAGGCGGTTGGTCTCGCCCGCCATCGCCGAGACCACGACCAGCACGCGGTGGCCGGCGGCGTGGGTGGCCAGGCAGCGGGCGGCGCAGGCGTGGATCCGTTCGCGGTTGGCGACCGACGAGCCGCCATACTTCTGGACGACGAGCATGGGCTCACGCGGGGATCGACGGGGCGGGCGCCGCCTTGACGATGAGGTAGCACAGCGGTGCGTCGTCGAGCTCGTTGACGAGCTCGATGCGGCTGCCGTGGGGCACGTAGACGACGGCGCCGGGGCCGAAGGCGATGGGGCGATCGTCGACGCGCGCCTCGCCGCAGCCCGAGACGCCGATCACGAGCTCGGCGTCGAGTTGCTGCACGTGGCGACCGACGCGGCCGCCCTCGGCGAGCTCGCACGAGAGCACCGCAGTGAACGGCGGCGCTGCCGTCGGCTGCAGCAGGTCCCACACGAGCACCGTGCCGGTGCCGCCGAACAGATCCTTGCGAACGCTGGGTGTGCCGCGGGCGATGGCCATATTGTCTATCTCCGCTGCGGGGGCACCATGCTGCGCTGCATGCGGCGGCTCGACGCTACGCCACGGTTGCGATCGCAGCAAGCGCTGCACTGCCGGGTGCCCGACCACGGCGCTCGAACGCCGCGCCCGAGCCCGGCGCGGTGCGGTTGCGCGCTGGCCGAAAGATCGCGTTCGCAACCCGCTGCACCACCTCGTCGCCGCCGATCCGCCGTGGTATCGGTGGCGCATCTCGATGCGTCCGGTACTCCGTGCCCTCTCCGGGATTCGCCCTGGTGCGACCTACCTCGTCCACGAGCGCGTGACGCTCGGCCGCGCCGCCATCGCCGACGTCCAGCTCGTCGACGAGTCCGTGTCGCGCTTCCACGCGCTCATCGAGCGGCAACCCGACGGCCACTTCACGATCGCCGATCTCGACAGCAAGTCGGGGATGCGTGTCGACGGCAAGCGCGTGCGCCGGGCGGTGCTCGAGGCGGGCGCGGTCGTGGAGATCTGCGGCTTCCGCCTGCGCTACGAGCTCGACGACGGCGACGCGCCCGTCGTCGCGGTCCCCAAGGTCAACGGCTTCGTCACGGTGCGCCAGACCCGACGCGAGGTGCCGCAGATGACGGACGACCATGATCAGGATGACCGTGCGCAAGCCGCCCCTGCGCAAGCCGCCCGGTCCGTCGACCGCGGTCCGCGTCGCGCTTCCGAGGTGCCGACGCAGCCCGAGATGCACGTCGTCCCGTCCGAGACGGTCGTCGCGCCGCCGAACGACGCCCAGTGGCTGGTGGTGCTGCGCGAAGTGGTGGAGTACCGCGGGCTCGTCGACGTCGGTGCCCGCGACTCGACCCGCGCGCGGCTGCTCGCGACCAAGTTCGCCAACGTCGAGCATGGGGCCGCGAACTACACCCGTCGGGCTGGCCGTCGCCTGCCGTGCCGCACGTCGGTGATGCTGGGTGTGCGGCGCGGACCCGAGGTCGTCACCTCGGTCGCCGAGATGATCGACTGCGGCGCCGAGGGTGCGAAGCTGCGATCCGTCGAGCCGCTGCCGGTCGGCACGGTGTGCTGGCTGCTGGTCGCGACCGGTGACGGCGAGCGCAGCGGCATCGCGTTCTCCGCCCGCGTGGTGTGGACCCACGCCGAGACCGGCGACACCGGTGTGGCGTTCATCGGCCGTCCGATCTTCGGTCCCGACGTGCTGCCGCCGATGCGTCGCTAACAGCCGGTTTCCCCGGGATTCGTCGCCCGTCGCAGCGCCTCGCCGACGCGGAGGGCCCACGCTGCGAGTGCCTCGGACGGCGCGGTGATGTCGACCAGGCGACCGTGCTCGGCGACGAGCCACGCGAGATACGCGGGATCGAGGGTGTGACGCAGGAGCGGGCCGAAGCCGATGTCGTCCTCGTCCCACCGCCATGCGCCGGCCATCGGCGCCAGCGCGATCATCCAATGCGCCCGACCGCGCTCCCACACGATGCGCTCGTCGACGGGGGCGAGGCCGGCCTGTGCGAGGTGGCGGCGCAGGAGTTGCCAGTCCGTAGTTGGCTGCAACACGAGGCGTGCGGTGGTTTTGGTGCGCTCGGGGTGGGCGGCGAGGATCTCTGCGATGCGGCGGCCACCCATGCCCGCGATCACGATCGTGTCGACCTCGCCAGGCCACAACGGCGCGAGGCCATCGCCGCGGCGCAGCTCGGCGCGCGCGGCGATGTGCGGCGGCGCGGCGGCGAGGGTGCGGCGCGCTTCGGCGAGCGGACTGTCGCGGCAGTCGATGCCGACCGCCCACGCCGCGCTGCGATCGGTGAGCACGTGCACGAGCAGGCGGCCGTGATCGGTGCCGATGTCGGCGACGCGCGCGTGCTCGGGCACGCAGGCGGCGATGGCTCGGAGGCGCTCGGACACGGCGGCGCGAGTGTGCCGCAGACGCTCGCGCGGGGCGCGGTCCCAGCGGAGATCCGGTGCACGCACGCCCCGCCCCTTGCATCGAGTAACAGGCGGCGCCATAATCCCTCACCGACCACGTCTGGCTCCCCGGACGCGGTCGGACCTCCTCGGGGGTGTCACGGTTTCGACGGGGGCACGGAACGAAGAGATTGCGTGTCGCGGATCCCAGGTCTCCGCGTCAAAACGGCCCGGGAAAACACAGCTGCCAACGATAACAGCTACGGCCGCATGGCCCTCGTCGCCTAAGAACGACGACATGTGCAGGTGAGGGGCTCGATTAGCCTGCACATGTGGACACACGAGCTGGTCGTCACGAGTACCGCGGCGTGACGACGAGACACTGCGGTTGGGCAACGGGATCGCCTGCCGATGGGCGTGCCCGAAGCCGAGATCAAATTCACCGGCCACACACGTGAAGAGGTCCTTCGAGAAGGCCTTCGGACCCGGGTTCGACTCCCGGCGCCTCCACTGAAAACGGCCCCGCAGCACCTGCTGCGGGGCCGTTTGCGTCAGCGTAGCCAAAACGTAGCACGCGGTGCGCGAGGTCTTCGGGATCCTCGTCGCCGGCGATCCGCAGCGCGGCGACCGCAGCGCACTTCGAGGCCCATGGGATCGAGGTGTACAGGTCGAACGCCTTCCTGGACGCGGGCGTGTGCGTCACGCTCTCGAGGTGCCCCGGGTTCGCCCCGTCGGCCTGGGCGAGCGAGATGAACGTGCGTCGCAGGTCATGGAAGCGGCGGTGCCGGAACTCGAGCAGCGCGAGGTCGCGGGTGAAGCGCTTGCCGACCTGGTTCTTGGTGCGCATCGTGCCCGCGACGCGATGCTTGTGCGCGCCGTTTCCGCCGACCGAAACGGCGGAGGGGATGACGAGGTCGTCGGTCGCGGGAGCGTGCCCGACGACCTGGGCATAGTCCGCTGGAACGAAGGCCGGCAGGTGCGCGATCAAGAACGCAGCTTCGGCGCTCATCTCCGGTGCGGTGGGGAACACCCCCGTGAGACCGAGGATGCGCACCCACTCGCGGACGATCGCCGGGTCTGCGAACACCGCGCCCAGGTGCTCGGCCACCTGCTGCGGCGGATCTCCCGTGACGGCCGACAACGCCTCCTCGATACGCGCCGCCGCCTGGACGATCGCCGCGAGGACCTCGCCGAGCTCGGCGTCGGTCGGATGCAGGCCCGCGTCCGTGCGGAAGCGGTGACGCAGCACGTAGTCGAGCGCGTCGAGATCGACCCCCGAGGCCCGGATCCGTTCGACCTCGTCGAGGAATGCGGCGGTGTCGGCCGGCGACGCGAACGGATCGGCCGCGATCCACGAGCGTATCTGCAGCAGCTCTGCGATCGATACCCCGAGCGCGCGGGCGAGCGTCGCGTGGCGCGTGAGGATCGACAGGCTGGCGAGGTCGCGTTGGGCAGGCGCCGTGAGGGTCGCGTCGATGAGCAGCTCGAGATCCTCGGCCCGCAGCCGCAGCGCTGCGCGCAAGCTCGGGTGGTGGCTTGGAAGCAAGGGGCCAGGCGCGAGGATCTCGCTCGCACCGCTCGCCGCCGCGAACGCGGAATCCAGCGTCGGGGTCACCTGGCGGTTCACGAACAGCCGGTGATACGGCGACAGCTCGCCCTCGTAGTTGCGGGTATCGAGCGGCTGCCACAGCACGAGCAGCGCTTCGATGCCTGCCGGAAGCCGCGCCGCGACCGCGTCGGCGCCGACGATCGCGGTGAGGCAATCGCGATCGAGCGCGCCCCCTCCCAGCACGCGGATGAGACGATCGACGGCGGTCATCGAGACGCCGCGCTTGCGCCACAGCCGAACGAACCGATGGATGCGGTCGAGCGCGCCCGCATCGAGGTTCACGATCTCGGCATCGTCGAGATCGCAGCTCGGGGACGAGAACGCGATCGCCACCGGCGGCGCGCCGGGCGGGTTGATGAAGTCGAGCTCGAACAGCGCGAGCAGCTCTTCGTAGCGCAGCGCCGAGCGGTCCAGCGTCCGCCCGACGTCGCTTGCCAGGTTCGACACCCACTGCGCGATGCCGGGCAGGCCCCACGCTGCCGCGGTGCTCACCGCAGGCAGCTCTGCGACCGGGAACGCCGTCGCGTCGCTGACGATCTGCAGCTCGCCCCGGCCC
>JBBQJI010000029.1:0-91880 GCA_038325765.1 Nannocystales bacterium | reverse complement strand
GGCCGCGAACGTGACGCTCTATGACACCGAGGGTCGAGCACGACACAGTTTCCGCCACGGCGCTGACGCTGGGCACGACGTCGAGCTTCTCGTCGCGCGCGTGGTCGACGATGTCTACCACCTCTGTGAGCAGCACGCTGGCGTGCCGGTCGCGTGCATTCAAGACGGCGGCGCCGATCTCGAGCCGCTGCGCCGCAGGCTGCGCGAGCGCCTTTCGGAGGCAACCGAGATCTTCGATGACAACATCGACGCGAGCAAGCGCGGTGCTCGTCGCGGCGCGGGCGCGTGGGCAGCGCGTCATCGTCGTGCTCGCGAACCGCTGGTCGGACCACGGCGGCTTCCCGCGCTATCTACGCTCGGGCGGCGCGCGCGAAGAGAACCTCGACGCGCGTGAGCTCACCGATCTGGAGGCCGCCGCGTTCTACGACTGCAGCCGCTGTGATGCGCTCTACCGTGCGCACGTCGCGTGCGTCGTCAGCCGCGTGAACTCGCTGAGCGGCGTCGCCCATCGCGACGATCCGACGATCCTCGCGTGGGAGCTCGCCAACGAGCTCAGCGCACATCCACGCGATCGCGCGGCGCTGGTGCGCGGGGTGACCGAGAGCGGATAGGTCGGAGCGGATAGGTCGGACAAAGGGCTCGCCACTTGTCATGTGTGCCTACTTCAAGCGGTCCCGCCAGTAGCCGGGCTCTCGACGGCCATGCGCGACGGCCACGACCGCACGCTGTCCCACCACGAGCGTCGTGATGATCACGTACGGAAACCGACGAACGACGAAGCGTCGGACGTCGTGGCCGTCTTGCGTTCCGGGAACGCGGGCGCCGCTACGAGCGAGATCGGCGGCGCGCTCGACAGCTTGTCGCACCTCGGAGACGAACAGCGCCCCGTAGCCACGTCGCTCACCCTCGTATCACGCGGCAGCGTCCGCGAGCTCGGCGAACGCTTCGGTCTCGAAAGGAAGCCGCATCAGATCCGGCCGAGGACTTCTCGAAGACGGACCTCGACATCATCGCCCGCGATGAGGTGAGACTCACCGCGCTCGAGGGCATCGATGCGCCGGGCGATCTCCGCCTTCCACTCTGCGCTGAGGTCCTCGTCGGTGCCGTGGAGACTGTCGCTCAGGGCGTCGACGAGCGCGGCTCGATCCTGCTCTGGCAGGGCGAGAGCTTGCTCGAAGACCTTCTTCGCTTCGGCGGTCACGGTGCCAGTCTACGCGCTGCTGATGCTCGATTCCACCGGGGCGCTCGTGCGCAGCGTTCCGCGGGCGGTCGCGGTCAGATCTTGGACGCGGCGGACCCCCCAGCCGCTGTCGCGGAGCTCGGTGCCAGCAAGTGCCCGCTGCCGGAGCCGTTCCCAGTCGTCCTCCATCACCGGCTGCGGTTCTCCACTCGCCAGCCCGGCGAGGAGCAGGGCCTCGAGCTCTTCGCGCGTCGCGACCGGCTTGGCGGGGTCGTGCTTCTCCGACGGGGTCTGCTCCGGCGCAACGCGGGCGAACACCGCGACGTCGTCGGCGAGCGTGGGCAGATCGACATCCGTGACCGTCGCCAACTCCTCGCCGGTGACCGATCGCAGCCGCCCATCCTCTACGCGCGCACCCCGTAGCCCCAGCTCGTCGGCGATCGCAGCGGCGGTCACGGCGTGATCACCAGTGATCATCTTGACCTTGATGCCCGCTCCCTGACAGGCCGCCACCGCCCGCTTCGCGCCAGCCCGCGGCGGATCGATCATCCCGACAAGACCGAGGAACGTAAGCTGCTCGATGTCACCGTGGTCGACACAGCGCGTCCCGAGGGGCAACGAGCGCCGCGCCACCACCAACACACGCAGCCCTCGCGCCGCCATGGCGTCGACCTCGCGGTGCAGGGCAGCGGCGTCGCACGGACCGGTGCCGCCGTCGGCCTCGAGACGTTCCGAGCAGCGCTCGAGCAGCGCGTCCGACGAACCCTTGACGTAAAGCACTGCGCCGTGTGGTCCACCATGCAGCGTCGCCATCTACATGTGCGCCGACTCGAAGGGCACGACGTCGAGCCGTGGGTAGCGGGCGAGCGCGCCCTGGCGCAGCTCGCCTTCGCCCGCCCAGCCCACGCCCGTCACCTCGAACACCTGCCCGCCCGCGTGCACCGTGGTCACCGTCATCTGGTTCTCGGTCAGCGTGCCGGTCTTGTCCGAGCAGATCACCGTGGTGCTGCCCAACGTCTCGACCGCCGGGAGCCGTCGGATGAGGGCGCCGCGCTTCGCCATCGACGAGACACCCACGGCGAGCAGGATCGTGACCGCCGCCGGCAGCCCCTCCGGAATCGCCCCCACCGCAAGCGCGACCGCGGCGTTGAACGTGCCCGTGAGCTCCGCGCCCCGCACCGCCTCGACGACGACCAGGGCGCTAGCGAGCCCGAGGATCACCCAGACGAGCAACCGCGACAGCTGGACGATTCGCAGCGTCAACGGCGTCTCGAGGGCCTTGGTGGCCGACATCAGCTCGGCGATGCGACCGGTCTCGGTGGCGTCGCCGGTCGCGACCACCACGCCGCGGGCGATCCCCTGCGTCACGGCCGACTCCGCGAAGGCCATGTTGTTGCGATCGCCGAGCCCCGTATCCGCTGCGGGCGTGCCCGCGTCCTTCCGCGCGGGAACCGACTCGCCGGTGAGGCCGGCCTCTTCGACCTCGAGATCCTTGACGTCGAACAGACGCACGTCGGCGGGCACCGTGTCGCCCGACTGCAGCGCCACCACGTCGCCCCGCACCAGGTAGGCGCTCGGGACGCGCCCCAGTCGGCCGTCGCGCATCGCGGTGGCCTCGGTGACGAGGATCTTCGAGAGCGCCGCGATCGACCGCTCGGCGCGGTGCTCCTGGAGGAACCCGATCGTCCCGTTGAGCAGCACCACGGTCGCGATCCAAGGCTTCACGCCCGTGCCATGAGCGCGGGCCCAGGCGGCCTTGCCGGTCCATGAGAACCATACTTGCGTTTGGTCGTACCATGCGCAAGTATGGTTTCGATGGAACGGAGGTTCTGGTCGGAGGAGATCGAGCGGGCGTTCGCAAGCCGCTCGATCGTCTGGCTCGCCGGCGTGCGGCGCTCCGGCAAGACCACGCTGGTCCGCGGCCTCGACGACGCCAGTTACCACGACTGCGAGTTGCTCCGCGTCCGCCGCTCGCTCGAGGACCCCGAGCTGTTCTTCCGCAGCGCGAAGCACCGCACGATCGTCCTCGACGAGATTCATCGTCTGACGCATCCCTCCGAGGTCCTCAAGGTCGCAGCGGATCACTTCCCTCACCTGCGAGTCGTGGCGACCGGATCCTCGACCCTCGCCGCGCGGAGCAAGTTCAAGGACACCCTCACCGGACGCAAGCGTGATGTGTGGCTGGTCCCGATGATCTCTGCCGATCTCGACGACTTCGACAGCGCGGACCTCGATCGCCGGATGCTGCAAGGTGGTCTGCCGCCGTTCTTCCTCGCGTCTGATCTCGACGAGAAGAGCTACGAGGAGTGGATCGCTTCGTATTGGGCGAAGGACCTCTCCGAGCTGTTCGTCATCGACAAGAAGGCGGCGTTCACGAAGTTCGTCGAACTGGTCTTCATGCGCAGCGGCGGCCTGTTCGAGGCGCAGTCGTTCGCCGTCGCGTGCGAGGTCTCGCGACCCACGGTGCAACAGTGGCTGTCGATCCTGGAGACGACCCTGCTGGCGAGCGTCCTTCGCCCCTACCACGGCGGAGCCGCGACCGAGATCAAGAGCCAGCCCAAGGTCTATGCCTTCGACACCGGCTTCGTGTGCTACTTCCGCGGCTGGGACGCGCTGCGCGACGAGGATCGGGGCGAGCTGCTGGAGCACCTGGTGCTGGGCGAGATCGCCGCGAGGTTCGGGACCAACCGCCTTCACTACTGGCGCGACAAGCAAAAACACGAGGTCGACTTCGTGCTCGAGCTCGGCCGTCGACGCGACCCGATGGCGATCGAGTGCAAGAGCAACGCGGCCAAGTTCGAGTCGTCGGGCCTGGAGGCGTTCCGACGCAAGCACCCGCGGGGGCGAAACGTAGTCGTGACACTGCGCTCCACCGAGGCTCACCGGCGGTCGTTCGGCGACATCGAGGTCGAGTTCGTGCCCTGGGCGGACCTCGCCGCATACCTCGACGCTCTGCGGTGATCTCCGTCGACGCCGCGCGCTCGATCCCGTTGCTGCCTCCGCCGGCCACGGTCTCCCAGAGCCCCGCGACCGTGATCGTGGTGCCCGACGCCATGACCGTCTCCGCGCTCGGGCGCGACCGTGCAACGAAGACTGCTCAGCCCGCGGGTTCGTACGGTGCGCACGTCGACACCGTGATCACCGGACGCGCGTACGGCCTGCGCACCTTCAAAGCCACGCAAATCGCCCCGTACCACTCGAGGGGCGCACTTCCAGAGCCGAAGCCCTGCGTGCCAACATCTCGTGAGACACCAAGCCCCTCGATTCTAGTGCAGCGCAGGGCGAGAATCCGAAGTCCGAAATGCCGATGTCGAAGTCCCAGAAACGCAGGCCCTCATCCGGGAGCGCATCTCCCAGTGAGGTAGTGGCGGCGAAGAAGCGTAGGGTGTTCTCGCCCGCCGAGAAGCTCCGCATCATCCGAGATGCGGCCGCGTGTGGTCCCGGCGAACAGGCTGCCCTGCTCCGACGCGAGGGCATCTACAGCTCGCACCTCACGACTTGGCGCCGCCAACTCGAGACCCACGGCACCGTCGGCGTCTTCGCCATCAAGCGCGGGCGCAAGCCCAAGCTCGACGACAAGGATCGCAAGATCGCCCTGCTCGAGAAGCAGCTCCGCGCCGCCGAGAAGGAGCTCGAGATCCGCCAAGCCCTCATCGAATTCCAAAAGAAAAGTCTCGGAGCTCCTCGGGATCAGCCTCCCGGAACCGGAGGCTCGTTGATGACGGCCCTGTCCTCGCTCTCCAGCGCCGTGCCGCTTCGACGCGCCTGCGAGTCCGTCGGTTTCTCGCGAGCGACCTTCTATCGCCGGCGCGCCCCGGCGACGAAGCCTCGTGCCAAGCGCGGACCACGGTAATCTCCACGCGCACTGAGACCCGACGAACGCGACAAGGTGATCGCCGTCCTTCATGCGCCGGAGTTCGCCGACCCATGCATGTACAGAACCTCCCTGGGCGAGAATCGGGAGATCTACGGGTTGCCCGCCACAGATGGCGCGACGAGCCGGAAGGACGCGTCGCGCTCTGCCGAACCCCGCTAGAACTCCGGACGGATCCGGCAGTCGCCCGGGCAGTTGTTCGTGCCCTCGTCCGGGTCGCACTCGGCGTCGCCGCACGTCGGCGTGCAGTCCACGGCGCAGGTGTCATTCGCCTCACCGCGGCTCACCGAGCACACACCATCGCCGCAGAACGGCTCGGGCAGCGGCGGCGAGTTCGGCCACAACGACCCCTCGCCGTTGTCGCCGGCCTCGAACTGGAACCAGATCGAGAGCACGAAGTGGGTGCGGTCGAGGACCCGCGTCCAGCCCTTGTCATCGAACGCGGCGCCCAAGGTGGGCACCGACGCGAGCGCGAAGATGCTGCCGAAGTCCAGCTCGCCGGGCGCCGGCGGGGCGACGCGGTCATCGATGTAGACGATCTCGACCAGTCGCTCGTGCCGGTTGTAGAGCAGCCACACCCCGGTGAGGCCGGCATCGACCGCGTCTTGGGCGAGATCGGGCAGGCGCTGCTGCAGGTAGTGCTTCCAGTTGCGGTTGTTCGGGATCGACCAGCGCTCGGTCCGCATCACGATGTGATCGGTCGAGACGTCCCCGAGCTCGAACGCACCGATGTTCGTCCACTCGAAGCAGTGGGGATCGAGCACGCCTTCGCGCTCGAGGAACTGCACACCATCGAGGATGTAGTCCTCGGTGACCCACTTGGCATAGGCGGCTGCCTGCTTCTTGGTTTCGAACAGGTAGCGGCCGCCGCTGCTGAAGTCCCCCGTCATCGGGTCGATGGCGAGGGGCAGATGCTTGCCGTAGAGCATCCCCGGCTGGTCCGACATGTACATGCGATCGCGCTCGATCGTGGGCCCGATCACCTCGGGGGGGAGCCCCGGAGCGAGGTCGAAATCGCACGAAAAACCGGCCTTGGCGTCGATCATCGTGACGCCGTCGATGTCGGGACCGCCGCCGCCTCCATGCCAGTCTTCCCAGATCCCGAAGGGGTCGCAGGCGAGCGGCGTAAATCCTAGGCAGGCAACGAGGAGGTGATTGAGTTTGGGGAGGGACACGGCGCGGACTCCTATCGGGCCAGGTGTGGGTGCGAAGGCCACCAGGTGGCGGTGCGGGCGCAGGGGGCGGCTGCGCGGGGGTGGTGGAAGGGATGTGCCCCGTGTTCGTCGGCGTCGCGGGACGCGCTCTCTCACACTTTGACTCAGGTCAAATATGCAAGCTTGATTAATGGACAGTCTGGAGGTGATCGCGGCCGAGCCGCAAGTGCGCTATTCACGCGTATCTGCATGCGCGATGTCCGTTCGGCCGCAAACGTACGGAATATTGGCCGTTCTGTCGTCTGAACGGTCGTTCGGGCGAGCCTTCGCAAGCCCAGGGGACCGGGTTCTCGATGCGAAATGCGCGGGGTCCGCAGTTCAAAAACTCACATAACCGCGCATCTACGGTGTGACGCCAGCGGTGCGATCGATCCCTGCGGAGTCAACTTCGGCGCTTGCCGAATGCCGGAGTGCCACATACCCTGAGCATTCTGTGATGCAAACAACGGTTAAGTGGCCAAAAGATCGCGAAGCAACAGGAACGCGCCCGAGGCGCGCGTTCCCGCGCGCCTCACGGGAACTTTCAAAACGAACGCGCCGCGTCCGCCGTACCGAGCCCGCGGCGGAGCCGGGCACGCCCGACGGCAGGCATGCGTCGTCGGCCCGCGTTGGGGCTCCTGCGGCCAATTTGCCGGACTCCGATCAATGCCTGTTGATGCTGTACGCGAACCGCCCTATCGTTCGGGCGTCGAACGGGTTTCGACCGGTGGGCCGCTGTACGGCCTACGGGGACCCCCTACGGCAAGGTGCGTGCTATGGAGTTCATTTCCCCCGACCCCGAAGCCCTTGTCCGAGCGGCCAATGTGCGCGCAACGCTCGATGCCTTCCAGTTGCGCCCCTCGCTGGGTCAGCGCCTGATCGAGAAGCACGCGCTGGCGCTCGAGGACCTGCGGCCCGACAAGTTCATCCTAGTCCAGCGCTGGCTCGACACCCTGAAGGAGATCCAGCAGGAGATCGGGTCGAACATCATCCACCGGGTGGGGGTCGCGATCCTCGAGAACGCGGAGTTCCCGCCGACTTTCGAGCACATCGACGCCGTGTTCGCGAACATGGACGCGGTCTACTACGCGAACCATCAGGGCGACGTCGGGCACTACCGCACCAAGCGTCATCCCGATGGCAGCTGGGAGGTGCGCTGCGAGACGCCTTACCCCCGCGCGTTCGAGCATGGCCTGGTCGAAGGCGCGTGCCGTCACCCGAAGTTCAACCGTGGCAAGGGCTACCACGTGACCTACGCCGACGGTCCGCCGGACAGCGACGTCACCTGCATCCTGACGGTGCGTCCGGCCTTCTAGCGGCGCGTCGCGCTGGCCGTGACCCGGCGCATTGCGTTGGCCGTCCCGCCGCGCTGCGGGGCGCGGCGTGGAGGGCGTCGTGATGCACGGCGTCGCCCGCCCCGTCCGGACCCTGCTGGCGGGAGCCAAGGGACAGCTCGCTCAGCTGTGCGCGGTGCTCGGAATCCAGACGCGCGAAGCCGAGATCTTCGACTTCATGCACCTGCTGCTGGGTCCGCAGGCCGGTCGCGAGGTCACGACCCAGCGCTTCCCATCGTTCGTGTGCGACGACCACTCGCCCTTCGAGTTCTCGCTCTGCATCGATGGTCGAGGCACCCAGTTGCGCGTGATGATGGAGACGATCGGCGAGGAGCCGACGCTCGCGAGCACCCAGGCCGCATCGGTCGCGATGACGGCGACGCTCGCGAAGCGCCTGAAGCTACCGCTGGCACGGCTGCGCCTGATCGAAGATCTGTTCATCGCCGATCATCCGCACGGTCCTTTCGCGCGGTGGCACGCGCTCGAGTTCCATCGCGATCGCCCACCGTCGGTGAAGCTCTATCTCAACCCGCAGATCCGGGATCCTTCCCAGGGCGCCGCCGTGATCGAAGAGGCGCTGTCGCGGCTCGGGTTGGCCCACGCATGGGCAGACGTGCGCCGCCGTGCACGCCGCGGCGACGATGACGAGTTCAAGTACTTCTCCCTCGATCTCGACGACGGACCGACGGCGCGGGTGAAGGTCTATGTCCGCCACCACCGGCTGAGCTGCGCCGAGCTCGAGTCCTACTTCGCGCAGACGCGGGAGTACACCCCTGGTGCAGCGACCGACTTCTGCCGCGCGATGCTCGGTCCGGCTGAACGCTTCGACGGCAAGCCGGTGATCACCTGCCTGGCGTGGGCCGATCCGAGTCAGCCACCCAAGCCCACGCTGCACGCGCCGATCGCCGGCTACGTCGCCGACGATGCTGAGTCCCGGTCACGGATCGTGGCCTTCATGACGGGAAAGGGACTGCCCACCGCCAGCTACGAGGGAGTTCTCGCTGCACTGGGCCCGGCGGCCACGCACCCACCGAGCACTCCGATCCAGAGCTACGCATCAGTGCGGTGGGACGCTGGCGGACCGCGGATGACGGTGTACATGTCACCCAACGCCTATGCGGAGCACGCTACCGCCGAGCCCACCGCGACTCCGAGGATCCCATGAACTCCACGATGGCCGACCTACAGCGCGTGATCGAGCAACGTCGCCTCGAACTCGAGCGCTCGCCGTTCATCCAAGGGATCGAGCGCTCATCGAGCGTCGACGGACTGCGCGGCTTCGTGCCGCAGCTCTACTTCTACGTCTACGCCTTCCAGGACGTGCTGCGCCTGTCGGCCGAGACCATCACCGATCCGCGGCTCGCGGCGATCGCGACCAACCACCGCAACGAGGATGCCGGGCACGAGCGGTGGTTCGGCAGCGATGTGGTCGCCCTGGGATGCGCCCGCGACGTCGAGTGGGTCTTTGGTCCCGAGCACAGCCAGACCCGCGACGTCGCCTACGCGCTGGTCGCCGAGGTGCTCCACGCCGATGACGATCGGCTGCGTCTGGTGGTCCCGCTGGTGCTCGAGGCTGCGGGTTCGGTCTTCTTCTTCCGGGTCATCGACCTGCTCGAGCGCGCAGGCTTCGATCGACCGCTCCACTACTTCGCGCGCCATCACCAAGACGTCGAGGCGTCCCATGACATCTTCAGCGACGCGACCGGCGGAGAACTCGAGGCGATCGAGTTCGAGCCCGCGATCTACGAGCGGGCGGTCGGCATCGTGAACCGCTCGTTCGACCGTATGATGACGTTCGCGGACTCGCTCGAGCGCCATCGCAGCGGCGGCGAGGATGCGCGGCGGGCATGAGCGCCGCATCATCGGAGCACGCGATCGCGGATCACCTCGCGACGATCCGCGGGCTCACCGTCACCCGCGACCCCGTGGCGCGGAGCGTCGCCGCGCGCGACTTCGGTGGCCTCACGACCGGCGACGTCCTCGCGATCGCCCGGCCCGCCGACGCCGATGCCCTCGCCGCCTTGGTGGCCGCGGCGCGGCGCGACGGATTCCGACTCACCCCGCGCACGCTGGGCTACAGCCAGAGCGGCCAGTCGGTGCCGCGCGGTGGGGTGAGCGTCGACATGACGGGCTTCACCGGCGTCAGCGTCGATGTGGATGCCGGCATCGCCCGGTGTGGCAGCGGCGCGACGTGGCGGCAGCTGCTCGCGGCCACCTACGCGCACGGCCTCGCGCCGCGGGTGATGCCGCTCAACCTCGATCTCAGCATCGGCGGCACCTTGTCTGCCGGCGGGGCTGGGAGCACCAGCCACGCCCATGGCCTCGCGATCTCGTCGGTCGAGTCGGTCGAGGTCGTCACCGGCGCCGGCGAGCGAGTGACCGCGGGGCCGTCGTTGCGCACCGATGTGTACGACGCGGTGCTCGGCGGCGCCGGCCGCTTCGGGTTCATCTGCGGGGCGAGCTTGCGCCTGCGCCCGGCGGCACCGTTCACGCGGACCTACTATCTGCTGTACGACGATCTCGCGACGTTGCTCGCCGACGAGCACGCCATGATGTCGCAGCCGTGGTGCACGCACCTCGAGGGCTTCGCGTCGGCGGCGATCCAGGGCATCCGTCGCGGTGCCGGAGGGCGACGCGGGCCCTTCGCGCGGTGGTTCTTCGGCATGCACATCTCGACGGAGTACGCCGCACAGGCGCCGCCGGACGACGGGGCGTGCCTGCGGGGCCTACACTTTCGCGAGCGGTTGCACGTCGAGGACAACCCCAGCGACGAGTACGCCGCCCGCTACGACATGCGTTTCGCGATGATGCGCGCCACCGGGGCGTGGGGCCAAGTTCACCCATGGCTCGAGTGCACGATCCCCGCCGCGGTGGCGCCGACGCTGCTGCCCGAGATCATCGACACGGTGCCTCTGCTGCTCGGTGACGGCCACCGCATCATGCCGATCGCCGACGTGCCGCGACCGGCACTCTTCATGGCGCCGAACCCCGGGATCGCCTTCGGGGTGATGCCGCCGGGCGTGCCCCCCGCGTTCGAGGCCCCCGCGGTGGCCGGCCTGCGGGCAGTGCACGAGCGCCTGATCGGCGCCGGGGGCAAGCGCTACCTCTCGGGGTGGCTGTTCGAGCCCGACGAGGCGGCGTGGCGCCGCCACTTCGGCGATCGCTACGACGCGTGGCAGCGCAGCAAGCAGCGGCTCGACCCCGACGGGATCCTCGAGTCGGTGCTGTTCACGGCGCCACCGCCGGGGTGAGGACGGCGACCCGCTCGCCGCGGCCCATCCGTCGCAGCCAGCGAAAGTGCGATCCGATCGCGCGGGCGAGCGACGCGGTGCTGCGGTACGCGACGCCGTGCTCGCGGCAGCACTCGGCGATGATCGGGGCCAACTGCGGGTAGTGCACGTGGCACACGCGCGGGAACAGGTGGTGGACCGCCTGGAAGTTGAGTCCGCCGACGTACCAACTCAGCCAACGCAGTCCGGGCGCGAAGTCGACGGTCGTCGCGATCTGGTGCGCGGCGAATTCCACATGCAGCGGTTGGCCTGCGGAGTCCTTGGCGATCGCGAGGAACTCGGCCTCTTCGACGCAGTGCGCGAGTTGGAACACCAGCGACAGCACGAAGCCGCAGACGACGGACATCACGCCGTACATCAGCAGCCCCAGGGGCCAGCCGAGCACGGCGATGGGGAGCACCAGCGCCCACAGCAGGTGCGCGAGCTTGCCCCCCCAGAAGACCGCGCCCTCGCGGCCCCGAGGCCGCCGAATCGCGGTGTGACCGATCGTGCCCCGCAGGAGATCACCGTAGTCGTCCCACCAGTACCACTTGAAATTGAGCATGCCGTAGAGCACGGGCATGTACAGGTGCTGGGCGCGGTGGAACCAACGGTGCGGCTGGCCCGGGGCCATGCGCGCCAGCGGGCGCAGCTCGATGTCCTCGTCGGCGCCCTCGATGTTGGGATAGGTGTGGTGGGCGATGCCGTGCTTGTGGTGCCAGACATGCGAGCTCGCACCGAGCAGATCGAGCACGGCGGCGGCGGCTCGGTTCACGCGCGGGTCCGCCGAGTAGGCCCGATGACCGCCGTCGTGCTGCACCGCCATGCCCAGGCCCGCCATTGCGAGCCCGACGATCACGGCGCCGACGAGCACCACCGGCCACGCCGTGGTCGAGAGCCCGATCGCCATGCCGAGGCCGAGCGTGGCGAACAAGATGGCGGTCTTGCGCTGGATCGTGCGGTAGCCCCACGCCAGGCGGCCCGGCTCGGCGAGGTGCGCGTCGATGCGCCGACGCAGCTCGAGATACAGCGGGCTGCCGGTGTCGAGCCGGACGCGGGGATCCTTCACCCGCGAGAGTCGAGCACCGCCGCATCGTCACGGGAAGAGCCGGCGGCGTCCGCGACACAACCGAGACACGCGGTGGTCGTGGCAGCCCGCGGCCGCCGGTTCATGCGAAGAGATCACGCCGGGCCGCCTCGCAGATCGCCCTGACCGCGGGGTGCGCCAGCCGCCGCTGCTGGGTGATGGCGTAGAACCGCTGGCGGATCTCGGGGACCTCGCCGACCACCGCGACGTCGTAGCGGCGGCAGATGTCGTCGGCGATCACGGTCGGTCCCGCGAACACGCCGGCACCGTCCTGGCCGAACGTGTTGAGCAGCGCGCTGTCGTCGAACTCGCCGACGACGTGCGGGGCGATCGCATGATCGGACATCCACCGCTCGAGGCCCAGCCGCAACCCCGAGCTGGCGCCGGGCAGCAGCCAGGCTGCGCGCTGCAACGAGCGGGGAAAGCCCCGACGCAGGCCGCCGAGGATCGAGCGCGCGATGAACAGCGTCGTGCCGCACTCACCCAGGAGATGGGCATGCGCGGCGGTCCGCGCCGAGGGCACCAGCGGTGCGTCCGACAACACGACGTCGACCATGTGCGCGGCGAGCTCGGCGATGAAGTCCTCGACGGGTCGATCCTCGCGGCACACCAGCCGCGCCGGTGGCGAGATGTGCAGCGCCGGATCGAGCAGGCGTCGGACGATCGGCTTGGGCAGTACATCGGCGACCCCCACGATGAGCCTCACCTGCTTGCCGCGGCTGCGGACCTCGTCGACCAGACGCCGCCCGGTCGCGAAGACCTCGTCGGCGTGGTGCAGCGCGATGCGTCCGGCTTCGGTCAGCACCAGCCGCCGCCCCTGGCGCTCGAACAGGGCCTGGCCGAGGGCCGACTCGAGCGCCCGCACCTGGGCGCTCAGCGTCGCCTTGGCGAGGCGCAACCGCTCGGCCGCGGCGGCGATGCTGCCCTCCTTCGCGACCATCCAGAAGTAGTAGAGGTGATGGTAGTTGAGCCACTCCATGGGGTGCGCCGGTCGTTCGGTGCGACCGAACGATCATGCCACGATTATCTGGCTTTTCGCGACGGTCGTCCGGCCCTACGCTCGGTGCATCGTCCGTCTCTTCGGACGTGGCCGACGCCTCGCCGGCGTGGGTCGGGGGGGCCCCGCAGGGCCCTGCGTGATCGTCTGCTTCTCGGCGGTCGGTGCCCAATGGTGGGGGCCGGCCGCCGAGCTCCGCTCGCCGCGCGTCGCGGCTGACTCGGCGCCGAAATCCCATGCCCTCCGAATCGATGCCCACGTCCACCACCGAAGAGTCCCAATCCGCGCTGGGAGGCCTCGCCAGGCTGATCTGGATGACCGTCGGCAACATCGCGTTGGTCGTCCTCGCCTTGGGGATCGCGATGGGGCCGCCGTGGTCGTTCACATGGCGCGACTGGGCGTTTCTCGCGGCGGCCGGGGGGATGCTGCTCGTCCGCTACGTGGACATCACCCGCCTCGGCGGTCGCACGGCCGAGGGGGATCCGGCGACGACGCGCGACTTCCGGAGCTGGGCTGCCGGGGTCTTGGTCGCGTGCGCGGTGGCCTGGGGCCTGGCTCACTCGTTCGCGCTGTGAGGGCGCCCTCGGCGCGCGACGGCCAGGCCGGGTCTGTTTGGAAATCCAAATAGAATGTGCAAGGCTTGGGGACCGACGGGATCTGCACAAGCCGATGAGGCGCATCCTCGACCGCGACAACCTCGACATCCTCGCTCAGCTGGCATGGTCACGCGTGCTTCTGGGCTTCGACTTCGACGGGACCTTGGCGCCGATCGTCGCCGATCGTGACGCCGCCGTGATGCGGTCCGAGACCGCGGCGCTGTTCGCCGAGGTCTGCAGCCTCTATCCATGCGCCGTCATCTCGGGGCGCAGCCGTGCAGATGTCGCCGAGCGCGTCGGCGCGGCGCAGGTGAAGTACTTCGTGGGCAACCACGGGATGGAGCCCCAAGGCGCATCCGCAGGCGGGAGGCCCGAGATCGCTGCAGCCGCCGAGCTCCTCGGTCGAGCGCTGGCCGAGCATGCTGGGGTCGACATCGAGGACAAGCAGTACTCGCTGGCGATCCATTACCGCCGCTCGCGCCGCACGCGTGAGGCTCGCGCCGCGATCACGTGCGCGATCGCAGCGTTGCCGACCCCGATGCGCACCGTCGCGGGCAAGATGGTGGTGAACGTCGTACCCGCCCACGCCCCACACAAGGGCGACGCGCTGCTCGAGCTGCGTGAGCGTGAGGGGGCCAGCACGGCGCTGTACGTCGGCGACGATGTCACCGACGAGGATGTTTTCGCGATCGATCAACCGGGCCGGCTGGTGTCGGTGCGAATCGGCGAGTCGAAGGCGTCGGCGGCGAAGTACTTCGTTCGCAACCAGCGGGAGATCGACGCGCTGCTGACGAAGCTCGCCCTTCATCGCAGAGAGCAGCGGCGCGGGTGAGCGTCAAGACGCCCGTCGCCGCGCTGCCGATGGGCCCGGCCCTCGATTTCCTGGCTCGGCTGTGGCGGCTCGAGCACGCGCGCGAGCAGCTCTCCGGGCGTATGGAGCGACGCTGGGGTGTCACCGCCCAGCAGCGGATGGTGATCCGATGCATCGGCACCTACCCGGGGATCACGGCAGGCCAGCTCGCCGCCACGCTGCACGTGGATGCGGGCACGGTGTCGGCGACGTTGCGCCGGCTCGAGGAGCGGCAACTCGTCCAGCGCCGCCGCGATCCCAACGACAGTCGCCGGGTGACCCTCGGTCTCACGCCCGCTGGCCGACGGCTCGACGCGCCCGCCGAGGGGACGGTCGAAGCTGCGGTGACGGAGCTGCTCCGCGACGTGGATCCCGCGCAGCTCGCCGCGACTGTGGCGGTGCTCGAGCGGCTCCGCTCGCTGCTCGACGCGACCTTGGGTGAGTGATGCGCGAACCTGCTAACGTGATGGAATGAGATTACGTCGGGCATCGAGAGGGTCTGCCCCCCGGAGCGCCACCTTCGGCGCATGGCTGCTCGCCATCGGGTGCGGCGGGGGCACAGACGCCGCGGGCGGCGAGTACATCGACGAGGACTTCCCGCCGTGGAGCTGTGACACCGAGGCCACGACCACCGGCTGCGCCGAATCCGGCGACGCGCCGGTGGCCGAGTGCCAAGGAGCGCCCGATTGCGCCGCCGGTGTGTGCGCGGCCGATTTCGCGGGGGACATCGGCCGGTTCGAGTGCCAGGCAGCATGCATCGCGCCGATCGACGATGCCCGGTGGTGCTTCGATGCCTCGGCGTGCTGCGACGCCGAGGCGATCTGCGATCGGGGCTATTGCATCGTCGAGGGCGAGGCGACCGACGGTACCGGCGCGAGCGCCGAGGGCGGCGCGAGCACGGGCGATGTCACGACGTCTGGTGGCGGCAGCGGTGGCGCGACGTCGAGCGGCAGCTGATCGCACCCGCGAAATGAAGGCGGCGGGGCTGCTGTTCGCAACCCCGCCGCGGTGGGCAACCTCGGGTCGGTTCCGGTTCCGTATGTGGCGGGTGCGTGGTGGCGCCCGACAAGTGGTGACATCACGGCGTTGGGTGGCACTGCACTGGGTTGCGTGACGACTTTCCCCAGTGCGGTGGGGGCCGGTGGGTCACCAGCCGGCCCTCGTGGGGGCGAGGTTCCGCCCCCTGCAGACGTGGCGGTCCACTGTTGGACCGCGCTCGATCACGGACGGTCGCGGACGAGGGGACGATCGCGGGCGGCCAACGTGGCCCGACCCACACACCGCGCGGTCGCGGCGGTCCCCGATGCTCTCAGGAGATCCCCCCTCTCCGCGGAGACCGGGGGCCAGGACCCCTCGAGCCTGCGGGCGATGTTGGCGAACGGTTCGAACGGGACGCTGCGCTCGAACGAGACGCTGCGATGTTGCGCTGGTTCTGCTTCATTCGAAGACCTCCTGTGCCGGGGACCCTAGGATTGCCACTGTCGATCATAGCATCGAAGCGCGGGACACCAACCCCGCGGGCAAAGCGGCCGCCGGCGCGCGGGAGCCGGGGGAGGCGGCAGACGCGTTGACGCGCGGTGCCGCGGTGCGGTACGGGGCCGCGGTGCGGTACGGGGCCGGTGTGGGCGCAAGCGTGGATCCAAAGCTCGACGACTCGGGGATTCCCGACACCGCGTGGGTCGCCGCCCACCCCGATCGTTACGGGCTGGAGTTCCCGGCGGCCGGCGCGGCCGAGGGACCGCCCGAGCGCCGTGGCGTGCGTCTCGCGGGCGTCGCGTTGGACGAGATCGCCCAGGGCGCGGGCACGCCGACCTACGTCTACGACGCGGAGGGGATCCGCCAGCGACTCGCGCGCGTGCGTGCGGCGCTCGGCCCGGGCAGAGGTGGCGTGCCCGATCCGCTGGTGTGCTACGCCGTGAAGGCGAACTCCGCGCTGGCGGTGCTACGCGTGCTCGCGTGTGAAGGGGCGGGCGCCGACATCGTATCGGGCGGCGAGCTGCAACGCGCGCTCGAGGCCGGCATCGTGCCGCAGCGCATCGTCTTCTCCGGCGTCGGCAAGACCGACGCCGAGATCGACGCCGCGATCGCGGCTGGCATCCGCTCGATCAACGTCGAGTCCGCCGAGGAGCTGCACCGCGTGATGGCGCGGGCGGACGCCGCGAACCGCAGCGTGCCGGTGAGCCTGCGCCTCAACCCGGACGTGGATCCGGTGACGCATCCGTATCTCGCCACCGGCCTGCGCAAGTCGAAATTCGGGATCCCGATGGTCCAAGCCGCAGATCTGGCGATGCGGGCCCATGGCCACCCCAACGTGCGCCTGGTGGGCCTCGCCTGCCACATCGGCTCGCAGATCGTCGACGCCGCGCCGTACCGCGAGAGCGTGATGCACCTGCGGCGCACGATCGGAGCGCTCCGCGGCGCCGGGGTCACGCTATCGCAGCTCGATCTGGGTGGCGGCATGGGTGTCGCGTACCGGCCCGGCGAGCCCGAGATCGACATCTCTGCGTGGGGCCCCGCGCGCTTCGCATCGAGACCGACGAGCTCGGGTTGCAGCTCGTGGTGGAGCCCGGACGCTGGCTCGTCGCCGAGTGCGGCGTGCTGCTGACCCGGGTCATCGGCCGCAAGCGCGGCGAGGGATCGGCGTTCGTGATCGTCGACGCGGCGATGAACGATCTGCTGCGTCCGGCGCTGTACGAGGCCTATCACCCGATCGTGCCGGTGCGACGCGTCGAGCCCCACGAGTCGCTCACGATCGTCGACGTCGTCGGGCCGGTGTGCGAGTCGGGTGACTTCCTCGCCCTGGGTCGCGCGCTGCCGACGGTCGAGGCCGGCGACCTGATGATGGTGCTCGACGCAGGCGCCTACGGCATGGTGATGGCGAGCACGTACAACACGCGGGCGCTGCCCGCCGAGGTGATCGTGGATGGCGGTCGCTGGGCGATCACACGGCCGCGGCGCTCGATCGAGGCCCTGCTGGGCGACGAGGCGATCCCGCCGTGGCTTCGCTAGCGGCCCGTGGGCGCGGGCGGGCCGCTCACTGGGCCCATGCCGGCGTCACGTGCAGCACGCCACCTTTGAGGACGAGCTGCGGCGCGGTGACCACGGTGATGTCGCGGAGCGGATCGCCGTCGACCACGACCATGTCGGCGTAGGCGCCGACGGCGATCCGCCCGACGTCGGTGCGGCCGAGCAGGTCGGCGGCGGCCCCGGTGCCGGCGGTGAGGGCGGCCTGCGGCGACATGCCGGCGGCGACCATCTCGACGAACTCCTGGCCGTTGGTGCCGTGGGCGAACACGCCGGCATCGCTGCCCAGGGCGATCTTCACGCCGCCGCGCACCGCCAGGGCGAAGCTCTCGCGCATGCGCGGGGCGATCGCACGGGCCTTGGCGGCGGACTCGGCGGAGATCGTGCCGGCGTTCGCCATCGCCTCGACCTCGCGCCCAGCGAGCAGGGTGGGGACGAGGTAGGTGCCGGCCTTGCGCATCATGGCGACCGTCTCGGCATCGAGCACGCTGCCGTGCTCGATGCTGTGGACGCCCGCCGCGATCGCGGCGCGGATGCCGGCGTTGCCGTGGGCGTGCGCGGCGACGCGGCGATCGGCGCGGGTGGCCTCTTCGACGGCGACGCGGAGTTCGTCGGCGGTCATCTGGGCGTTGCCGACACCGTCGCCCTGCGAGAGCACGCCCCCGGTCGCGCAGACCTTGATGACGTCGGCGCCGAGCTTGATCTGCTGACGCACCGCGCGGCGGACCTCGTCGACGCCGTCGGCGATGCCCGAGGCGGGACCGCTGCGGCCGGCGAACACGTCGGGGTGCAGGCCGTTGCCGCCGTCGCAGTGGCCACCGGTGATGCCGATGCTGTGGTTCGCGACCAGCATGCGCGGGCCGACGACGTCGCCGCGCACGATCGCGTCGCGCAGTGATCGATCGGCGAGCGAGCCGCCGACGTTGCGGACGGTGGTGAAGCCGGCGAGCAGGGTGCGACGGGCATTGCCCGCGCCGCGCAGGGCCAGGTCGGCGTCGCTGCTCCGCACCGCGTCGGCGACGCCCGCGTCGTGGCTGGCTTGCGGCGAGAAGCCGAGGTGCACGTGGGCGTCGATGAACCCCGGCAATAGGGTGCGACCGCCGACGTCGATGATCCGGGCGCCTGGCGGCACGGTGAGGTCGGGGCCGACCTCGGCGATGCGGTCACCGTGCACGAGGATGTCGATGTCGTCGCGTGGCGCGGCGCCGCTGCCGTCGAAGACCCGGGCGTTGCGCAGGACGAGCACGGCGTGCGGGTCGGCGCCCGAAGACGGCGTGACCGGGGCGAGCGGCGGTGCGATGGCGACGTGCGTGGCCGCGACTGCGGGCAGCTGTGTGCGAGAGGCCGCATGCACGGGGCCGCAGCCGATCACGCTCGACGCGAGGAGCACCAGGGGTCGCACCGGCGAACGATACGACATCGGGCGGCCGCGGCGCGCCTTTGCCCGCCGCTCAGGCGTTCAGCGACGGCTGCGATCGCGTCGACGCGCCACCCGGACGCTGCTGGCCGCGCCGTCGCCCTGTCGTGCGAGCAGCCGCAGCGCGCCGTCCCGCATCGCCAGCCCCTGGGCCGTGCTGAACCCGACCGCTTGGCCGCGGCGACAGCTGCACATGATGTTGTCGGTGCGCGCGGCGTGGCGCAGGCCGAACAGGTGGCCGAGCTCGTGGGCGAAGGTGGTCGATGGCGCCTCGCGCGTCACGACCAGGTACTCGCGGCCGCGCAGGGCCGGCGCCAGCCCTCGATAACGCCAATGCAGGCCGCGGACCCGCCGCTGGCGGCGACCTTCGGTGTCGAGCGCCTCGATCGCGAAGACGTGGACGGTGCCGTCCGACGGCGCGTGGCTGGCCAGGGCGCGGCGGCCTCGCCAGTGGGTGACCGAGCTCCAGCCCGCGGGCATCCGCCGCACAGCCACGACGTCGACCTCGATCCCGAAGGCGGCGAGTTCCTCGTTGGCGCGGGCGACCCATTGCTGCACCGAGCGGTTCGATGCGACCGAGGAGCCGCTGTCGGTGGCCAGGTGGAAGGTCACCGGGATTCGGAGGGCGACGGCAGCGCGCGGTTGCACCCACATCGCGGTGTCACGGCGCAGATCCGGCACCTTTCGCTCTCCGCCGGCCCAAACCCGCGCGGACGACGACATCACGACCACACCGACGAGGAATCCAAGTGCAGTGGCGAAGCGCGCGACGGAACGATGCACGATGACTCCCACCGTCGAGTGTGGCAGCCCTACGAGGACACGCAAGTTCCCATGAAAGGACGCGTTCGACCGCAATCCCCGCGTGGGCTCGATTCGGTGACGACGAGCACGCTTCGATGGTGCGGCGCGCGGCGACGGGCTACGATGTCGCCGCGATGCTCGAGTTGTTTCGTGGTGCGACTCCCGGTCCGAACGTCGACTTCCTGCCCGACGCCGATGCGCGTCATTGGATCGCGGAGGGCCTTGGCACCCTCGCGCGACGCCTCGGCGCAGGGGCGCACGAACCCGCCGGCAAGCCGCGCTGGCTGACGAAGCCGCCGGTCGAGAAGCCGCGCGATCTCGACGCGCTGTTCGAGCACATCTGCATGATCCAGGCGGAGATCGGGCAGCGAGAGGTCGAGTTCGCGCTCGTCGAGCTCGAGCACGGTGGCGCCGCCAAGCAGCTCCCCGGCTTCGTGCCGATGGGCGATCCGCAGGGCCAGCTGCTGCACACGTTCTCGCGCGGCGACGAGCTGGCGATCTTGGTGGTGCCGACGTTGCTCAAGGTGCCGGCCCTCGTGCATGCCAGCGTCGCGCGCGAGCTGGCGCGCATCGCGATCTTCCGCGCCGGTGGGCCGTTGGCCGAGCCCGACGACATCGAGGCCGACTGCGAGCTGGCTGCGGTCGCGCTCGGCATGGGGATCTGGGTGGCGAACGGGGCCTACGTGTACGAGAACGCGTGCTGCGGCGGCGGCTGCGGCGTGGATCTGCGTCAGGTTCGCGCGGGGCTCTCGATGCCCGAGGCCTGCTTCGCGCTGGCGCTCGATGCCCAGCGGCGCGGGCTCTCGCCGCGGTTGGCGACCAAGCACCTCGACAGCACGCAGAAGGCCGCGTTCAAGGCGGCGGCCACGTGCGTGGGTCGGGCGCCCGAGCTGCTCGCCCTCGCCGCGCCGCCGGCGTAGGCGTGTCCCGCCTCTGGGCCCCGTGGCGCGCCGAGGCCTACGGTGCGGGGTGTGACGCGTGTGCTTGCGCAGAGCGCTCGGATCTCCCCATTGTTGGAGGGTGTTCGTCACCCCGTTGCTGTTCGCCGCCGCCCTGAGCGCGCCCGATGAGCCCCGCGAGATCGTCTGGCCAGGGCCCGGCGCGCTCGCGCTCGCCGAGGGCGCCGCCCCGGGTGCGATCGCGATCGAGCAGTGCGACGGCACGCGCACGGCGTTGCGCAGCGAGCCGACCACTGGATGCATGCGGTGGAAGATCGAGTGGAGCACGGGCGGCAAGGTGTGGGGCGTGAGCGCTGCGACGGGGATGGCGGCGGTGACCAAGGAGCGCGAGCGCCTGCTCGGGTATGCGCGGCAGAGCGCGCGGCTGTTCGACGCCGCCGTCGATCCCCGGTGGTCGTCGCCGACCCCGCCGCTGTGCGACGCCTGCGACCCGATGAAGACCACCGAGCCCGCCGGTGCGCCGGCGCCGGAGTCGGGCGCATCCGGGGCCCCCAGCCAGGCGGTGCAGACCGCGTGGCTCGACACCCGCGTCGCGCTGTCGCGCTTCGAGACCAACGTGCTCGACGTGCACGCCCAGCGCATCCGCGACATCGCCCGGCTCGCCCACGATCCCGCGACGTCGCGCCCCGCCACAGCCTATGCGAAGCAGCTCGACGCCGCGGTCATCGACGTCGTCCAACTCCAGCTGCGGCTCGACAACGCCATCGTCTTCCGATCGACGACCGAGATCGCGCAGACGCAGCGCGCGATCGAGGCCCGCGCCAAGGCGCTCGACGACGCCGCATCCGGGCTGGGTGCGGTCGTCGCGAAGTCGGTCGCGAAGCTGCATGCGGGGCGCTACGCCGACGAGGCGGGCACCGACCCCAACCGCGCCCAGCTCGTCGTCGCGTTCGCCGGCGACAAGGTGACGGCGACCTTGGTGGTCGGCGAGTCCGAGTCGCAGTGGTTCGACGGCACCGTCGGCCTCGATGGCGCGATCGCGGGCCGCTCGCTGGTCGCCCCCGAGGGCGGCACCGTGTCGTGCAACGCCCACTCGCTCGAGTGCGGCTACGTCTGGGCCCCGGCGATGCTGCGCTTCGCCGATCGCGACGGCCCACGCGGCAAGCAACACCTCGTGGAGTTGTGGTTCCAGCAGTCGCGCTGGGTGCACGCGAAACCTTTCGTGCGCTAGCGCTAGTGCCCGTGCGCCCTACGGCACCACCACGCGCAGCAGCACGTAGTGAAAATTCTCGTACACCGGCTCCACACTCTGGCGCAGGTCCACCGGCAGGTGACTCGCCAGACGATTCGCGTGCTGCACCGTGGTCACGAACCACAGGCTGGTGCCCTGACCGCGCGAGGCCTCGACCAGCTCACCCACCGCGCTGCGATCGGGATCCTTGAGGACCCACAGATCGCCCTTGGAGAAGAACGTCTCGCCGCGATAGTAGAACCACCAGCTCACGAGCCGATCGGTGGGGCCGCGTTGGTCGAAGTACACGCGCATCGCCGTGCGCTGCGACCAGCTCTCGGAGGCGCCGGGAATGTAGCGACCGATGATCCAGCTGCGGGTGAGCAGCGCAGCAACCACGAAGGCGAGCAGCGACCAGCGGCGGGGCAACAGCGGCCAGGCCACCAGACCCACGGCGAACGGAGCGCATGTGGCCAGCAGCGCCCACACCTCGGGCGCGCCCTCGGTCCACATGCCGGTATAGAGGTACGTGGTCAGGTGGGCGAGCCACGAAGGTGTGTGGATGAGATCGCGCAGGACGACGCCGAGCAGCGCCAGGCCCATGATCACGGTCGCCCACGTCGTCACCGTGCGCCCGCGATCGTCCGCGGCGCGATCGAGCCACAACGCCACGACCAAGGCGGCCGGCGGCAGGCACGGCAGCACATAGTGGTAGTACTTCGTGGTGCTGTAGCTGATGGCGAACAGGGCCACCGCGAGCCATAGGGTCGCGAAGCGCTGCAGCTCGACACCGCGCTCGGTGCTGGGGCGGGTGAACGACCGCACGCCCATGATCGCGGCCGTCGGCACCAACGCCGACCACGGCAGCGCCGCGATGCCGAGCGTCTCGACGTAGTAGGCGAAGCCGCCGACCGCCTGCTTCTGCTCGCCGGTCGCGAAGCGGCGCAGGTTGTTCTCGATGATGAGCTCGCTGACCCAGCGCTCGCCGCGGTACAGCGCCATCGCGTGGTGCCACGGGAACGACGCGAGGACGAACAGCGCGATGCCGGTGAGCAGACCGCAGCGGCGCAAGAGCTCCCAGCGGCCGGTCGCGACCAAGTGCACCAGGACGATCACCCCGATGATGCCGGGGCCGATGAGACCCTTGGCCATCAGCGCCAGCCCAGCGCAGATGTAGAGGATACCCATGAGCGGCTGGCTGCGGTTTGTCCACCGTGAGCTGCGGACGAAGACCAGCGCCAGCAGCACCCAGTAGATCACCATGTGCTGCTGGATCGCGCGCAGCCCCTCGGCGCGCCGGGCGATGCGACCGAAGTAGCGCCATGTCAGCGGATCGAACGCGTGCTGGTGGATCACCGCCAGCGGCACGGCGACGCCGAGCACGAGCACGACGAAGAACAGCACGTAGGCGCGGTCCCACGGCACCCGGCGCCAGCCCCGGCCCCGCGTCCGCAGCGAGCGCTCCGGCTGCAGCCACGCCAGCGCCCAGGCGCACGCCGCCGCCACCACCGGCGCGACGAAGATCATGTCGGTGAGCGCCTGGCGGGTGACGATCGCGTACTGCGGCATCGTGGCGAGCACTGCCCCGGCGAGCACACCCGCCCGCGGGCTCGCGAGCCGCCACGCTGTCGCGCCCATCACCGTCGCGGCGCCCCAGCCGGCGAGCATGCTCGGCAGCCGCAGCGCGAGCTCGGGCAGCGGCGAACGCACCAGCTCGCTCGGATCGGCGTGGGTGCCGACGCCCAGCACCTTCATCGCGAGTGCCATGAGCCAGAACGACAGCACCGGCTTGCTCGCGAAGCTCTTCTCCGCGCCGCCGTCCGGCCCGCCGTTGCCGGGCTGCCACCACAGATCCATCGGGTCGCTGCGCACGACGATCTGCCGCGCGACCTCGCCGTAGTGGGTCTCCCACGGATCCCACGGTCCCGCCGCGGCGATCGTTCCCAGATCGATCGCGACGACGCACAGCGCGACGATGATCGCCCACAGCACCGGCGAGCTCGCTGCCCACATCCGCACCGCGGCGGCGCCGGGCTCGGTCGATGGGGTCCGCGTCGAAGCCAATCCGCTGCCGTTTCGCGGCGCACAGTAGCAGGCTGTCGGCGCCGATGGTTTCCGTTCGTGCCGCCGCGGTGTAGCCTGCTCGCACCGGAGTGGCCGCGAGCTTCGTGACGCATTCAGACCACGCCCAGCGGCACCGTGACCCCGAAGGCGGCCACGATGCGCCCCCCGCGATGGACGTTTCGCACGTGCGTGCGGCAGCGACGCGCCTCGTGGGGCTCGTGGTGCGCACCCCCGTGCTGCGGATCTCCGCGCTGGATGCGACAGCCGGCTGCGAGCTGTGGCTCAAGGCCGAGAACCTGCAGCACATCGGCGCCTTCAAGGCCCGCGGGGCGCTGCACGCCGCCCTTCGCCTCGAGCCCGAGGCGCGCGCGCGCGGCCTGGTGACCTACAGCTCGGGCAACCACGCCCAGGCCGTGGCGTTGGCGGCCCGGCACTTCGGCGTGCGCGCGACGATCGCGATGCCCACCGACGCTCCGCCGATCAAGCGCGCGGCGGTGCAGGCCCTCGGCGCCGAGATCGTCCTCGCCGGCACTACGTCGCCCGAGCGGCTCGCCGCGGCCCTGCAGATCGCGCAGAGCACGGGCGGCGTCATCATCCCGCCCTTCGACGATCCCGACGTGGTTGCGGGGCAGGGCACCGCCACCCTCGAGCTCGTCGACGAGGTGCGGCGCGAGACCGGCGGCGCGCTCGATGCGATTCTGGTGCCCACCGGCGGCGGTGGCCTGGTGGCCGGCGCGTGTCTGGTCTGCGCGGGCACGGGCACCGCGGTGTACAGCGTCGAGCCCGTCGGCTGCGATGCGATGGCGCAGAGCCTCGAGGCGGGACGGCGTGTGCCGGTCGAGCCCGCGCCCACGATCGCGGACGGCCTCAAGCCCGTGCAGGTCGGCGCGCTCAATTTCGCGATCGCACAGCGCTGGCTTTCCGGCTGGCTGCGCGTCGACGACGACGCGATGGCGGCGGCGATGGTGCGACTGCTCGTGCACGGCAAGGTGCTGGTGGAGCCGTCGGGTGCAGCCGGGCTCGCCGTCGCGCTGCGTCGCGAGCTGCCCGGCGCGCCGCGGCGCGTGGGCGTGATCCTCTCGGGTGGCAACGTCGAGCCGTCGCTGGTCGCGTCGCTGCTGGTCCGCGCGGGAGCGTTCGCGTGAGCGTGCGCCACACGATCGCCGCGTGTGTGCTCGTCCTTGGCTGCTCGCCCAAGCCCGAGACCACCACCGGCGAGCCGACGCCGGCCTCGCTCGCGGTCGCCACCCCGGCGCCGCCACCCGCGAATCCCGAGCCCGTCGACGAGGGCATCGCCTTCGCCGATCGCACGAGCTTGGCCTATGTGCTGCTCGTCGAGGGTGAAGGTGCCATCGCGCCCACGCGCGCGGAACTCGTCGATCTGGTGCGCACCAAGCTCGGGGCCGATCCGGACGAGCCCGAGCTCGAGGTGCTGATCCAATTCATCGGCATGGATCCGCAGGTGGCGAGCCAGCGCGATCCTCGGATGGGTGGCGGCGATGGTCCGCACGATCTGCTGGGGCTGCACATCGAGGCGCTCGATGGCGCGGGCGTGCGCGCGGCGGTGTCGGGCGCGGCGCTCGAGGATCCGGTGCTCGTGCGCGAGCTCTCCGGCGCCGAGCGGGCGTCGTTGGCGACGCGGCGCAGCGCGATCTTGCTGCGCGGCGACTACCGCAACGAGCGCGCGGTGCGGGGCCTGCGATTGCTGCAGACGTTGGTCCGCCTGCTCGCGACCGAGCGCGGGGCGTTGATCCACGATCCCGACACCGGCGAGACGATGGGCGTCCCTGCGTTCACCCGTCGCCGCCTGCAGGCGGGCCTGGGCAACATCGCCGACCAGGTCGCCGTGGTTCCGTTCCCCGATCGTCGCCACGGCGATCCGTTCATCCGCCTCACGACCCGCGGCATGCGGCGCTTCGGCAGCCCGGATCTCGAGCTCGACGGCCTGCCGCTCGACGAGAACACGCTGCAGCAGGCGACGTTCTTGCTGCACGGCCTCGCGTATCAGATGGTGCGTCTGGCCGAGCTCGATCCCTCGGGCTACCCACTCGAGCTCACCGACGACGTCGAGGTCTCGCACGCCGACATCACCCGGGCCTATGCGCGCCAGCAGGGGCTCGTGCCGCGCTGCGACGACTGCGTGGGCGAGGTGAGCCTGGCCCTGCGCAAGCGCGCGGCCGAGCCCCACGATCCGCAGGCGCACCTCGTGGTCCGCGTCGTCGCGCCGCGCACGGATGCGAGTGGGGCGGACCATCCGGCGTGGGTGGTCGCGACGTTGAACAAGGTGCTCGGGTCTGCCGGCTGAGCGATGCCGATCGCGATCCTGGACGTCGACTACACCGCCGCGCCCGGGGCCACAGCGGCGTGCGTGGTCGCCGAGCGGTGGACCGACCCGGTCCCGATCGAGACCCACGCCTTGCCGATCGCAAACGTGCAGCCCTATGCCCCGGGGCGGTTCTTCGAGCGCGAGCTGCCGTGCCTGCTCGCGGTGCTGCCGCGGATTTCCGTGCCGATCGAGGTGTTGGTCATCGACGGCTATGTCGTGCTCGACGCCGACGGCACACCGGGGCTCGGCGCGCACTTGCACGCGCACTTCGGGGGTCGCTCCGCAGTGGTGGGCGTGGCCAAGACGCCGTACCACGGCAGTGCGTTCGCCACGCCCGTGTTGCGCGGGGGCAGCCGCAATCCGCTGTTCGTCACGGCCGTCGGTCTCGACGTGGCGGAGGCAGCGCGCCACGTCGCGGGCATGCACGGCAAGCACCGCATCCCCACGCTGCTGGGCTGGGTCGATCGGCTCGCGGCCGGCGATCCGCCGCCCTGGCCGAGCGGGTGACGTCGCTGCGAGGTGGCACTTGTCGGGGTGGGGCGCGATCGATACCCGATGGGGCGCGCGTCGTGCCACCAGTCGCCGAACCGTGGCGCACGAACCCTGACTCTGATCGCCGCGATCCGGCGCTCGTCAGCGGGCACCCAGATCGAGTACACCCGAGGCGTGAACCAGCCCCTCGTATGGATGGACCTCGAGATGTCCGGACTCGATCCCGAGCGCTGCACGATCCTCGAGATCGCGACGATCATCACCGACGCCGAGCTCGCGGTGATCGCCGAGGGACCGGACCTCGTCATCCACCAGGACGACGCCGTGCTCGACGCGATGGACGAGTGGTGCACCAAGCATCACGGCGACAGCGGCCTCACCGCGGCGGTGCGGGCGTCGACGGTGTCCTTGGCCCAGGCCGAGCGCCTCACCCTCGAGTTCGTCGCCGCCCACTGCCCGCCGCGGGCGTCGCCGCTGTGTGGCAACACGATCTGGCAGGACCGGCGCTTCTTGGTCCGCTACATGCCCACGCTCGACGCCCACCTCCACTATCGGCTCGTGGACGTCAGCACGATCAAGGAGCTTGCGCGGCGGTGGTACCCCGACGTCGCGGCGCCGCCCAAGTCCGACAGCCACCGCGCCCTCGACGACATCCGCGAATCGATCGCAGAGCTAGGGTTCTACCGCCGCCAGCTCTTTCGATGAGCGCGGCGAGCCCGTGGGCATCAGCCGGCAGCGATGCCGCCTCGTGGTACTGGTACCTCGAGATGGACGTGAGCGTGGCTGCCGAGGGCGATGGCCTCGCCGGTTGCGACGGCTGCCACTCCGACGGCGGCATCGATCGCGTGAAGACCCCGTACCCGCTGCAGTGAGGCTCGGCGGGCCCGTCGGCGGCGGGACCCCGACGGGTCGTCCCCGGACCCTTGCCACGGCCGCGCCACAGCCGGGATAATCCAGACCGATGGTTTCTGCGTGCTGGCTACCCCTCGTGATCGTCGCTGCCGCGGCGCCCTCCCACGACCTCGCGATCCCCGAGTCCGAGACGACGATCGCCGCTGGCATGCCGACGACGCGGTGCCAGTGGCCGACCGCGGCGATGCTCGAGTTCGCGGGATGCACCGCGACGTTGGTCTCACCGTGGATGGTGATCACCGCGGCGCACTGCGTCGACGACGTCGAGAGCCCCGGCGCGGTGCTGCTCGGCGAGAGCATCGGCTCGCCGCAGCGATCGTTCCCCGTCGAGTACTGCCGCCGCGTCCCCGAGTGGGACCCCACCGACAACAACGGCGTCGGCGGCTCGGACATCACCTACTGCAAGCTGGTGGCGCCGGTCTACGAGTATCCCGTCACGCCGATCGTCTACGGCTGCGAGACCGAGATCCTGTCGATCGGTCGCGAGGTGTGGATCGTCGGCATCGGCGCGAGCGAGCCCGATGGCAGCGGGTTCGGCACCAAGCGCATGGCGCCGACCACGATCGGCTACGTGGATCCCGACATCCAGGACAACGGCATCGGTGTCGGCGATGCCATGCACGACTCCTGCCCCGGCGACTCGGGCGGACCGGCGTACGTGCAATACCCCGACGGTTCGTGGCATGTGTTCGGGGTCACCTCCGGCGGGCCCGAGGGCTGCGGCTCGGCGGGGCCGAGCAGCTACACGGCGATGCACGCCTGGGTGCCGTGGATCGAGGAGGACTCCGGCATCGACGTGACGCCGTGCCACGACGTCGACGGCACATGGAATCCCTCTGGATGGTGCCAGGGCTTCGAGATGGACCCGTTCGACGACGGCGACTGGACGCAGATGTGCTTGGGCGAGGTCTCGCCGCCCAGCGCGACCTGTGGCGCTGCGTTCGATGCGGTGCCCGACGTGGATGCGCCCGTCGTCACGGTCACCGCCCCGACCGATGCGATGATCTTCGAGGCCGCGCCCGCCGACGTCACGCTCACGTTGCAGGCCGACGACGGCGAGGGTTGGGGCGTGCGGGCGGTGCGGGTGTCGATCAACGGCGCCGTTCAAGCGGCCGAGCTCCGCGAGCCGCCGTACACGCTGAACGCCCAGTTCCCCCAGGGAGCCTACGAGATCGTCGGCGTCGCCGAGGACTTCGCCGGCAACATCGGCGAATCGGTGGTCGTGCGGATCGCCGTGGATGCAGAGCTGCCGGATCTGCCCGATGCCACGAGCACCGGGATGGCCGACGACACCGGCGACGGCAGCAGCACCGCGGTTCCCGACGAGGGCTCGGGGGGCGGCGAGACGACGACGGCGATGGCGGCAGAGGGCGGTGGCGGCGAGGGGTGCGGCTGCGCGACGAGCCCCGCAGCGCCTCGGTCGTCGGGGCGGTGGTTGTGGTTGGGGTTGTTCGCCGGCCTGCTTCGGCGCCGCCGCGCTTCGTGATCACTCGTCGTCGCGGGTGTCCGAGATCCCGCCGGCCGAGCCCTCGCGCGCCTCGCTGCCGGCCTCGGCGGGGAACAGCGCACGGTGGCCGAAGCGCTGACGCACCGCCGTCAGCACGCCTTGCAGCCCCGCCGGCGCCTCGGTGACGCCGCGGTTGTTCTCGGCCGGCGGCAACAGCTCGAGCTGCGCCCCCGAGATCGCCCGCGGCACCAGATCGCCCGCACCGACGCCGGTGAGTCGGAAGCTCCGGCCATCGACGTCGACGGCGTCCAGCAGCTCGCACGCGGCGCGGTACAGCACGCGCGCGTCGTCGGTGCCGGCGTGCAAGGTGCACTGGCGGGTCTCGGTGCGAAAGTCCGTGTCGCGGATCTTCAGCTGCACGCGCCGCGCGACCACCGACTTGGCGACGAGCCGATCGGCGACGCGCGTGGCCTGCGAGAGCAGCTTGCGGCGGATGGCCGCGGCGCCGATCACGTCGACGGCGTAGGTGTCCTCGTGGCTCACCTGCTTGCGGTCGCGCGTGGGGATCACCGCGCGGCGATCCTGGGCACGGGCGAGTTCGTGCAGGTGGGTGCCGCTCTGCCCGAACCAGTGCTCGAGGGTCGCGCGCGACATGACCTCGAGCTCGCCGATCGTGGTGATGCCGTGGGCCCGCAGGCGCAGGGCGGTCTTGGGCCCCACGCCCCACAGCTCCTCGATCGCGAGGGGCCGCAGGAACTCGAGCTCTGTGCCGGGCGGGATCTCGGTGATGGCGTCGGGCTTGTTGCGGCCGCTGGCGATCTTGGCGAGGAACTTCACCGCCGAGATGCCGACCGAGCATGTCAGACCGGCGGTGGCCTCGCGCACCGCGGCGCGCAGGGTCTGGGCGGCGACGCGCGGCGCCCCGAGCAATCGCAGTGTGCCGGTCATGTCGAGGAAGGCCTCGTCGATCGAGAGGCCCTCGACCACCGGCGAGAACCGATCGAAGACGTCGAAGACGCGATCGGACGCCTCGGCGTAGGCCGCGTGGCGCCCGGGGAGCACGACGGCGTGGGGGCACAGGCGCAGCGCGACGCCGATCGGTTGCGCCGAGCGGCAGCCGTACGCCCGGGCTTCGTAGCTCGCGGCCGCCACCACGCCGCGGCGCGCCACACCGCCGACGAGCACCGGCTTGCCGCGCAAGCTGGGATCGTCGCGGATCTCCACCGACGCGAAGAACGCGTCCATGTCGACGTGGAAGATGGTGCGAAGCTCGGCCACGGCCAGATCCGTTCGCGGCAGGTCGAAGAGCATGCGGCATCGCCCAGGCCGCGGCCAGGGCCAGCCGCGGCGCTGGGGTCCTGTTGTACAGTCGCGCCGACGTGGCGGAGCCGTCGAAGACCCGGATGTGCGGCCTGGATGCACTGCGTGGCCTCGCGGTGTTCCTGATGATCGAGCAGCACATGGGCGTGTGGCTGTGGCAGGGCGTGGGGCGGGGCAGGCCGCTGCTCGAGGCGTGGCCGTTGGTCGCCTTCAACGCGCTGGGCGGCGGCGCCGCGCCGCTGTTCATCACCCTCGCGGGTGTCGGCACCGCGCTGCTGGTCGGCGCACGGCCCCACGGCGTCGACGGCGTGCTCGTACGCCGCGGCGTGGTGCTCATGGCGCTCGGCTATCTGCTATCGGCGATGACGCCGAGCTGGTTCTCGTGGGGATCGTTCTTCGTGCTGCACCTGATGGGCTTCGCGATGATCACCGCGACGATCTGGAGGCGCCTCCCCGACGCCGGACTGCTGGTGGTCGCCGCGGCGGTGGCGGTGGGTGCCATCGCGGTGCAGACGTGGATCGGCACGCCGCTGCAATTGTCCAACGACCTCATGCGCGACGTGTCGCGGCCCGGTGGCGCGCTGCGATTGGCGGTGGCCGAGAGCCAGTTCCCGATCCTGCCCTGGCTCGCGCCGTTCGTGCTCGGCATGGTCGCGGGTCGGGCGATCGCGGCGGGGCGCTTCGCCAAGATCGCGGTGCTCGGCGCGGTGGCGATCGTCATCGGCGGCGGGGGGTGGGCGCTCGCCCATGTCGCCGGTCTGCGCGGCACGTCGTTCGCGGCGCGGGCGTTCACGCTGCACCTGGGCTTCTTCCCGGCCTCGCTCGCGATCGTGGGCCTGTTGGTCGGGGCGGTGCTGCTGGTCATCGCGGCGGTGTCGTGGCGCGATGCGAGCCGGCCATTGCGCGCGCGCAATCCCATGGTCGTGCTGGGGCGGGCGTCGCTCACGTTGTTGCTGCTGCACGTGCCGCTGTTCCGCGAGGCGACGCGGCCGGTGGGTCTTTGGCACGGGCTCAGCGCCACCGCGACCCTGGCGACGATCGCCGGCTTCTCGATCCTGGCGGTCATCGCCGCGGGGCTGTGGCAGCGCGTTGGCTATCGCGGCGGTGCCGAGTGGCTGCTGCGCAAGCTCGGCGGCTGAGTGCACGGTGCTCTCGTGGGAAGCCGGTCGACGACCGCGATCCGTCAGGCGTCGGGATCGAAGCCGGCGATGTCGCCGGGCGCGAACACGCCACGGTCGGTGATGATCGCGGTCACCAGCAAAGCTGGGGTGATGTCGAACGCCGGGTTGCGCACCGCGACCGCGGCCGGTGTCATGATGCGGCCGCCGTGCCCACGGACCTCGTCGCCGCCGCGCTCCTCGATCGGGATCTGGGCGCCGCTGGCGATGGTGCGATCGATGGTGGTCCACGGCGCCGCCACGTACAGCGGGATGCCGTGGTAGCGGCAGAGCACCGCGACGGTGTAGGTGCCGATCTTGTTGGCGACGTCGCCGTTGCGGGCGATACGATCGGCGCCGACGATGGCCGCCGCGATCTCGCCCGTGGCCATCAACGCGCCGGCCATGTTGTCGGTGATGACGGTGACGTCGATGCCGTCGCGCTGCAGCTCCCACGCGGTCAGCCGCGCGCCCTGCAGCACGGGCCTGGTCTCGTCGGCGAAGACCCGCAGGCGCTTGCCGTCGGCGACGGCGGTGCGGATGACCCCGAGCGCGGTGCCCCAGCCAGCGGTCGCCAACGCCCCGGCGTTGCAGTGGGTGAGGATCGTACCGCCATCGGGGAGCAGCGCCGCGCCGTGGCGGCCGATGGCGTGGCACGCCTGCAGATCGTCGTCGGCGTGGCGAACGGCGGTGGTCATCAGCAGCGCCCGCAGGCCATCGACGCCGAGCTCTGTGTCGGCGCTTGCGAGCGCGGCGGCGAGCTGGTCGAGCGCCACGAACAGGTTGACCGCGGTCGGCCGCGTGCGCGCGAGCCGGTCGCGCGCGCCGGCGAACGCGATGCGGAACTCCTGGGGTGCCTCCGGGAAACGGCGGGCCGCCACCGCGAGGCCGAGGGCGGCGACACAGCCGATCGCAGGCGCGCCGCGCACAGCCAGCGTCTCGATCGCCACCGCCACCGCCTCGACGTCGTCGATCGCCAGCCAGTGTTCGACATCGGGGAGCAGACGCTGATCGAGCACGTCGAGGACGGCTCCGTCTGGGCGCAGTGCGAACGGGCGCACGGATGCGTGGTCGGTCACGGGGACGTAGCATCGCGCATCGCGGCGTCAAACGTCCACGCTGCCTTCGGGTCGACGTCCTGATACCCTGCGCCGCGGGTCGCACAGCCGCCCGCCCAAGCCCGATGCGTCGCCCGTACAAGCTCATCTCCGACTTCGATGGTGTGTGGACCGATCAGGCGCTCGAGGCCGCGTGCGTCCGCGAATTCGCGATCGATGCGCTGGCCGGGATCACCCGCACTGCGCGGGCATCCATCGTCACCGACTACGACGCCATGGTCGCGGCGCTCGTCGCCCAGCCTGCCGAGCACGGCTGGGCCCCGGACGGCCGCATCTCCGCCTACGTCGACGAGGATCCGCTGTGCCAGTGCAGCGCGCTGTGCCGCTTCCTCGAGCGCTCGACCGACGCCACGCCCACCCGGTGGCGCGAGGCGGTGCTCGCGGCCGGTCATTCCAGCCTCGGCGGCTTCGGCGAGCACTGCTTCCACGGCGGCACCAAGGCGTTCCGCGATGCCCACCCCGCATGCATCGTGGCCGGCGCCCGCGACATGCTCGAGGACCTGCACGGCGCCGGCGCCGAGATCGTCGTGGTGTCGAACTCCGCGCCCGAGAAGCTCATCGCGTTCTTCGCCGCCGCCGGCATCGCGGCCTACGATCACGACGTGCCCGCATCGCAGGCGCCGGGCGCCCTGCGGGTCCGCGGCGCCGCGGGTAAGTGGTTCATCGGCGAGACCGACCGCAGCATCACCGTCGGGGGTCGGTCCATCCACGTCGATCGCCCGCGCTACCGCGCGCTCATCACCGACGAGCGCCCCGATCTCGTGATCGGCGACGTGTTCTCCCTCGATCTCGCGCTGCCCCACACCATGCGCACCGATGGCGATCCCGCGGCGCCGCAGACCCTCGCCCTGCGTCGCCACGATCACACACCGCGGTGGATCCTCGACGGCCACGCGGGCGGGGCCATCGATGCGGTGGTCGACCAGGTCGGCGATCTCGCCGCGGTGGTCGCCTCGGCTTCGCGAGGGGCCTAGCCATGCAGAAGGTCCTCGAAGAGTCGATCGCCATCCTCGCGCTCGTGGCCGTCATCGGCCTCGTGGTGGCGCGGCTGCCCAAGGTCGACGTCGGCCACTCTGCGGCCTTCCGCGCCCGCCGCCTGCGCAACTGGGTCCCCGTGGGGCTGCTGTACGCGCTGCTCTACATGGGCCGGTACAACCTCACCGTCGCCAAGAGCGAGTTCGCCGAGATGACCGGCGCCGACGGGGCGCCGATGATGGACAACCCCGATTTCGCGATGATCTTCGGCATCGGTACGGCCGTCTACGGCTGCGCCTTCGTGATCAACGGTCCGCTCACCGATCGTTTCGGGGGCAAGCGGGCGCTGCTGCTGGGCGCGTTCGGATCCATCGCCGCCAACCTCGGCCTCGGGCTCATCACGTGGATCCGCCCGGCCACCGATCTCGCGCTGTGGTTCTCGGTCGTCTACGGCATCAACATGTACTTCCAGAGCTTCGGCGCCGTGGCGATCGTGAAGATCAACGCGCCGTGGTTCCACGTCCGCGAGCGCGGCACCTTCGGCGCGATCTTTGGCATCCTGATCTCGCTGGGGCTGTACCTGTCGCTCGATGTCAGCCGCCTCATCGTCGACGGCATCACCCTCGAGTGGGTGTTCCTGGCGCCCGCGCTGCTGCTGTCGGTGCTGACCGTGTTCACGATGCTGATGGTCGTGGATACGCCGTCGGAGGCGGGCTTCGACGAGTTCGACACCGCCGACGCGTCGTCGGGCGACGACGGCCCGCGGATGCCGGCCATCGATGTGTTCAAGCGCATGCTCCGTGATCGCGTGATCGTGACCATCGCGTGCATCGAGTTCTGCACCGGCTTCCTGCGCCAGGCGATCCTCCAGTGGTATCGCTCGTTCGTCGAGGCGATCGGGCAGACCGACGGCTTCGTGTACGCGCACTGGGGCATGGTCTCGTGCTGCGCAGGGATCCTGGGCGGAGTGTTCGCCGGCGTGATCTCCGATCACTTCTTCGGATCGCGGCGAGGACCGGTCAGCGCGGTGCTCTACGGCATGATGGTGGTCGGCAGCATTCTCGCGGTGATCTTCCTCGAGTCGCCGGTGCTGGGGGCGATCTTCGCGTTCATGTCGATGTGCGTGATCGGGGTCCACGGCATGCTCACCGCGACCGCCAGCATGGACTTCGGCGGTCGGCGCAACGCCGGTGTTGCGGTGGGCATCATCGACGGCTTCGTGTACGCGGGCACCGCGGTGATGTCGTTCACCTACGGCGCGATCTTGCCGACGAAGGACGCCGCGAAAGACGCGGGCAACTGGATCCCGTGGCCGGTGGCGATGATTCCCGTCGCGGTCGTGGGCTTCTGGCTCGCGCGCCGCGTCTGGCACGCGACGCCCAAGCGCCACGTCGCCAAGGCGGCCTGAGAGATCGACAGCGATGGGTAGGAGGAAGGTTCCGCCGGGCTCTGCCCGGTGGAAGGGGGACCAGGCCGGTCCCCCAGAAGGACTGGGCCGGTCCCCAAAAGGACTGGGCCGGTCCCCACAAGGACTGGGCCGGTTCCCCAGAAGGACTGAGCGGCGTGCGTGTGGGGCACGTTGACGCCGCCGCCGACCTCGGCGACGATCGGGGGCATCGTGTCGGGTGCGCAACTCGAGTTCGAGGAGATCGAGACCGAGGTCGGCGGCGTCCAGAGGCGCGCCCTCGTGGTGACGCCGAGCGCGAAGATCCGCGTCGGTCGCAGCCGGTTGCAGGCGGACACGACGCCCGGCAAGGCCTCGATGCTCGACGGCGAGATCGTGGCCCGCCTGGCGAGCGCCTCGTCGGCGCCCGAGGTGGTGCTGCTGCGCTCGTGGGGCGGTGACGTGGACCGCTCGTGGGGCTTCGATGCCGATCTCACCGCGGCCGAGGTCGACGCGGTGGGCTATGCGATCATGCGTGACCAGCTCGCGTTCTTCCGCGACATGATCCCGCTGGGTGTCTTCGCCTTGGTCTCCACGGATCTGTCCGCGGTGGAGTTCGACGCGATGTGCCGCGCGACGACCCGGCTCACCCGCGAGCTCGGCAGCCGCGCGCGCTCGGGCACGGCCGACGCCGACGACGACATCGATCGGTGGATCCTCGAGCACCTGTCGCTGTGGACGACGCGACCCTTCGACGAGTTCGTGCTGCAGGCCCTGCCGGCGATGTACATCCTCATCGATCGGCACCGCGGTCGGCTGGCGGATCTGTCGGCGGCGCGCCGCTGAGCGTCACGGCGGTCCGCGCCACACGTGGATCATGCTCTCCTCGGCCGGCACGCCGAGGCGGATCGGGAATCCGTAGTGTCCGGTCGCGCGGTGGACGTAGAGCCGGTCGCGGCCGCGGGCCCACAGTCCATGATCGGGCATCGACGACACCGCGCTCAAGAACGTGGCCTGCAACCCGAGGCTGACGAGCCCGACCTGACCGCCGTGCGTGTGGCCGGCGAACACGAGATCGGCCTCGCCTTCGGGGATGTGGCGGAAGGCGCCGGGATCGTGCAGCAGCCACACGCGCAGCGGTCCGTGGCCGTCCTCGCCCGCCGGCTCGCGGGGGAATCGCTGGGCGAGCCGCACCAGGTGCTCCGCGCGTCCCCGCCACAGGAAGTCGGCCCCGACGATCTGCACCACGCCCGCGGACGTCGGCACCCGCGCGACCTCGTCGACCAGGAGCGTGATGCCCCACGTCGCGTAGGCGCGCGCGACCACGCTGCGGGCCTCGTGGTCGTGGTTGCCGTGACACGCGAGCACGCGGCCGCGCAGGCGACCGAGGGGCTCGAGCGCGGCGGTGACCACGTCGACGTCGTGGGATTCCATCGTCATCAGATCGCCGGTGACGAGGACGAGATCCGGGTCCTGATCGACGGCGCGCTGGCAGATCTCGCGCAGCCGGGCGATCGACATGAACGGTCCGAGGTGCGGGTCGGTGATCTGCACGATGCGCAGCGGCCGATCGGCGCGGCCCTGCAGCGCCGTCGGCACCGGCGCCTGCGCCCCGGCGGTGCGGGTCACCGCCGCGGTCGCGCGGATCAGGCGGTCGCTCGCCGATCCATCGAGCACGATGTCGACCCGCTCGGGGCGGGTGACGAGCGACTCGTACAGGCCGTAGCCCGCGAGCGCGAACGGGATCCACGCCCCTGTGGGCTCGCCGAACCCGGCCCAGATCGCCCACGGGAATCCGAGCAGACAGGCCGCGGCGAACCATAGGCCGGGGATGCTGACCGTCGCGCGGAACCACAGCGGGCGCAGCCGCTGCGACACGAGCAGCGCGCCGATGTGCACGCACGCCGCGAGCTGGGCGTAGAGCACGAGCGGGCCAAAGGGTTCCAAGGCCTCGCGCAGCGCGTTGCCGACCAGGATGGGGAAGATCAGCACGACGGCGGCGAAGGTGCCGTAGACGCGGCTGCGGGCGAATGCGGCGACGACGACGGCCGCGTAGGCACCAAGGGCGATCCAGCTCGGGTTCATGGCGGGTCTGGTGCTCGGGTCCCGGTCTGGGTCCCGGTCTGGGTCCCGGTCTCGGTCTCGGGCGACGCGACGGGGCGATCATGCCGACGGCCCCGACGCCGGTGAAGTTTCTGCGGACGGGCGCCGCGAGCCGCGCGCGCTGTCACGATGTGACCTGCACGTGGACCGAGACGGATCTGCGGACGCGGCGAGGGTGTCGTGCTGGGCCGGCCGCAGGATCGCCCGCGCTCCGCGCGACCGCGAGCGCGCGCCGTCCGTTCGCAGCCCGCGGTCCACCCGTCGTCCGCGCATGGTCGGTGCCGCGCCGTTCGTGACACCGGCCCTCGCAGGCGGTAGCGTATGCATGTGCCCGACCCCCGTCCCGGCCGCGCCCTGCGTCCGTGCGGCCTCGCCCTGGCCGTGCTGGTTGCGGCGTGCTCCGATGGTGGTGACACCCGCCCCGATGCAGATGTCGACGCGCTGCGACTCGGCCGCGTGCACGTCGTGCTCGAGCCCACCGTCGACGCGATCGCGCCCGAGGGCCGCGACGCCAGCGACGATGCGATCGACGCCCAGCTCGAGGTCAGCGCCCGCTTCGCGTTCGTGCGTGGCCTCGACGAAGAGTTCGCCCGCGCGCGCATCGACGTGCCGGTGCTCCCCCACGAGGCGCTGCGCCCCGGCGAGTGCGTCCCCAGTGCATCGCTGGTGCTCGAGGCCGCCGAGCCCGAGGACACCGACGCGCGCGAGCTCGTCATGCTCGACGCGGGTGACCTCAGCGTGAGCATCGGCGGCACCGCCTTCGAGGTGCCGCTGGCGCTCGTGCCCGATCTGCTGCCGTACATGTCCGGCGTCGAGTATCTGCACGAGGGCGATGGCATGCCGCTGGGCGCCACGCTCACCCCCGAGGTCGATGTGGTGGCCCAGGGCTCGATGACCGAGGACATCCCGCCGTTTCGCGCACACGGTCGCGTGCCGCCGGCGCTCGAGCTCGGCGCCACCGATGCGGATCTCGACGAGCAGCGCGAGGGCGCCCTGGTCATCCGCTGGACGCCGCAGGGCGACGACGTGGTGACAGTGCGGCTGATCGCACTGGGCCGTGGCGAGGTGGTCGGCGAGGAGATCACCTGCGTGCTGGCCGATCACGGCACGGCCCGCATCGACCTCGGGCAGCTGTCGGTGCTGGGGCTGTCGCGGCAGGCCGAGGCCATCCGCGTGACCGCGAGCCGCATCGCCGTCGTCACCTTCGACGTCGGCGAGTTCACGGGCACCGAGCTGGTGGTCGAGCGCCGCGATCGTCTGATCGTGCCGAACCGGCGGCTCTCGCCGTCGGCCGCCGACTGATCGCGTCATACACAGGCGTCGCAGAGCCCGCGCAGCGCGATCTCGACGCTGTGCTCCCGCACGCTCTTGGGCACTGCCCGACCGCGGGGCATCCGCAGCTGCATGCCCGGGATGCACGTCACGGTGCCGCACGCGGTGCACAGCAGGTGCGGGTGCTCGTGCTGGCCGCTTTCGGCCTGCGCTGGCGTCGAGAAGCGCCACATGTGGTCACCGAGATCGGTGCGGACCGCGAGCCCAGCATCGACGAGCGTCACGAGGTTGCGGAAGATCGTCGCGCGATCCCAACCGCGACCGTCGAGCGCATCGACCACCTCGGCGTGGGTGACTCCTGCTGGCGTCCGCCGCAGCACACCGAGCACCGCGATCCGAGCCGGTGTCGCGCGCAGGCCGGCGGCGTGCAGCTCCTCGCGAGCTTGGTCGGCGGTCGGGGGACGCGGCATCGCAGATGATTGTACCTCAGGCGCGCGATCGCGGGCGATTGGGCATCGCGCGGGCAGGGCGGCGACGGTGGCGGTGCGGCCACGGGCTCCGCACGCCGCTCCGAAGACTCAGCTGCACCAAAAGCCGAGGTCGACGCCCTCGACCTCGATACCGATACACACGGTGCCATCGGGGCACGACTCGTCGTCGAGATCGGTGCAGGCCCGGCGACAGCCGCCGACGATGCACGACAGCGGCGCGCCGCACGTGCTCGAGTCGGCGCTGCAGGCGTTCGGGTCCGCGCCCTCGCAGGTGCAGGGGTCGCCTTGCACGCCGGGTTCCGGGACGCCGCTTTCGTCCTCCCCGCTGCTGCTGGAGTCGGCGTCGCCGGTGCCGCCGGTCGAGCTGCCCGAAGCGCCGTCGCTGGTCGCCGAATCCGAATCGTCCCCCGCCGGGCACGCGGCGAGGACGACGAGGAGTGTTGCGGCGAAGGATCGAGGTGTCATTGGTCGAGGCATCATACGCCCCAACCCCGCCCACCACAGCGCCGACTCCCGCCGGCCACCGCGGGCGATCGCGCCGCGCCATCGTGCACCCATGCAGCCGTGAGTCCGCTCCACGCTCATGCAGGCCCGCCGCGCCGCGCCTGCGGGGCACGGCCGCTACACTGCAGGCGTCATGAGTACGCCGTTTCGTGTCGACCTCGCCGATCTGGAGTTCATCTTCTTCGATCAGCTCGCCGCTGCCGATCGTCTGGCGAAGTTCGAGCCCTACCGCGAGCTCGACGCCGACACCTATCGCGCGACGTTCAACGAGGCCGCGCGCATGGCGACGACGGTGCTGCACCCCATCAACCGCGTCGGCGATCGCGAGGGCTGCAAGCTCGACGATGCCGGCAATGTCACGACGCCCACGGGCTACCGCGCGGCGTGGCGGCAGATGGCCGAGGGCGGCTGGCTGGCCCCGTCGGCGCCGATCGAGCTGGGCGGCCCTGCGCTGCCACGCACCGTGACGATGGCGGTCAACGACATGTTCGACGCCGCATGCACCGCGTTCATGATGTACCCCGGCCTCACAGCCGCTGCCGGCCGCATGGTCCACGCGTGGGGGCCCGAGGCCAGCCGCGAGCTCGTCGCCGGCAACCTGTTCACCGGCAAGTGGTCGGGCACGATGTGCCTCACCGAGTCGGGCGCTGGCAGCTCGGTCGGTGACAACCGTGCGCGGGCGACCCCCGGCGACGAGCCCGGCGTGTGGCACCTCGAGGGCGAGAAGATTTTCATCTCGGGCGGCGACAACGATCTGGTCGAGAACATCGTCCACCTGATCCTCGCGCGCACGCCCGACTCGCCGAGCGGCACCAAGGGCCTGTCGCTGTTCATGGTGCCCAAGTTCATGTTCGACGCCGGCGGCAAGCTCGGCGCGCGCAACGGCGCCAAGGTCGTTGGCATCGAGCACAAGATGGGCATCAACGGCTCGGCGACGTGCACCTTGGCGCTCGGCGCCGACGGCCCGTGTAAGGGCTGGCTGGTGGGCAAGGAGCGCGAGGGCATCACGCTCATGTTCCACATGATGAACGAGGCCCGCATCGGCGTCGCAGGGCAGGGCACGGCGATGGCGGGCGCGGCCTACTCGTTCGCGGTGCAGTACGCCAAGGATCGCGTGCAGGGCACCACGCTCACCAAGCGCGACAGCGACGACGAGCGCGTCGCGATCACCGAGCACCCCGATGTGCGGCGCATGCTGATGACGCTCAAGGTCGTCGCCGAGACCACCCGCGCCGCGTGCATCCGGCTGGTGTTCCTCCACGACGTCGCCCGCAACACCACCGACGAGGCCGAGCGCATCCGTTGCGAGCAACGGCAAGAGCTGCTCATCCCCGTGCTCAAGGCGCACTGCACGGATCTCGGCTTCGAGATGGCGGCGCTCGCCGTGCAGGTCTACGGCGGCTACGGCTACATCGGTGAGTATCCGGTCGAGCAGCTCGTCCGCGACTCCAAGATCCAGTCGATCTACGAGGGCACCAACGGCATCCAGGCGATGGATCTCGTCGGCCGCAAGCTGCGGGCCCAAGGCGGCGCGCTGTTCATGGGGTGGATGGGCGAGGCGCAGGCCGAACTCGCCGCCGCCGGCGCCGAGGGCTTCGGCGCCCAGTCCGAGGCGATCGGCAAGGCCGTCGGCCAACTCGGCGCCTGCGCGATGCACCTGGGCAAGACGGCCGGCGGCGGCAACATCGATGGCGCCTTCGTGCACGCGGTGCCGTTTCTGCAGACGTTCGGCGTGATCCTACTCGCCTTCGAGGCCCTCGAGCAGGCCCGCGTCGCCAAGCGTCTGCTCGCAGAGCGCCCCGATGATGCGCAGGCCCGCATGTGGCGCGGCAAGCTGCTCAACCTCGACTTCTACGTCGCCCACCTGCTCCCCCGGGCGATCGCGACCGCGAAGACGGTGCAGTCGGGCGACGAGAGCTGCCTGGATCCGTCGCTGTTCGTGTGAATCCCGGCCCGGGGCGCTCCGTGACCGGGGCGCTCCGTGACCGGGGCGCTCCGTGAGCGGGGCGCTCCGTCGGGCGCCGTCGGCCTGGACGCGTCGCCGCGGCTCTGCTTCGATGCCCGTCCCATGGCTGCATCGATGCGACTCGCTCGTCTGCTCGGAGTCTTCGCCCTCGCGATCGCGGGGCTCGTCACCGCGCCACCGTTGGTGCGGGCCGCCGACGGCACGCGGTACCGCGAGGCGCCCGAGGCAGTGCATGCGGTGCTCGACGCCAAGCCCAACCCGGCGATGCGCATCGCGCCGGACGGCAAGCACGTCGTGTTCGCGCGGACAGCCCTGTACCCGCAAATCGCCGATCTCGCGGCGCCGATGCTGAAGCTGGCGGGCGTGCGGATCGATCCACGCAACCGCGCGCAACACGGCGGGCGGCACTTCGTGGAGCTGTCGCTCCGGGGGTTGCCCGACGGCGCCGAACGAAGAGTCGCCCTGCCGGCGGGCGCCCGCATCGACGATGTCGTGTGGAACCCGGCGGGCACGAAGGTCGCGCTCACCAACGTCACCGATCGTGCGGTCGAGCTGTGGATCCTCGACGTCGCCACCGCGAAGGCGCGGCGGATCACGGGCGTCGCCCTCAACCCGATGCTGGGCGCACCGGTGACGTGGATGCCCGATGGTTCCTCGCTGCTGGTGCGGCTGGTGGGCAGCCGGGGCGCGGCGCCGGTGGACCTGCGCGCGCCGACGGGTCCGCGCGTCGAGTCGAGCGCTGCCGGCACGGTCGCGAGCAGCACCTACGAAGCGCGCGATCTGCTGGTCACGCAGCACGACGCCGATCTGTTCGAGCACCACGCGACGACGCAGCTCGCCGTCGTCGATGGCCGCGGCAAGCTGCGGCGGCTCGGCGCGCCGGCGGTGATCGCCGAGGCCGATCCTTCGCCGGATGGGCGCTTCGTCCTGGTCACGCGGATCCTGCGGCCGTACTCGTTCACGCGGCCCTATTCTCGCTTTCCCCAGGAGGTCGAGCTGTGGGACAGCCGCGGCGTCACGATCGAGACGATCGCCAGCGTGCCGGTGGCCGACACCGTTCCGGTCGGCGGGGTGCGGACCGGGCCCCGCGAGTTCGCGTGGCGGGCGACGGCGCCGGCGACCCTGGTCTGGGCCGAGGCGCTGGACGGCGGTGACACCTACAAGAATGTGCCGCACCACGATCGGCTCATGACGCGGACCGTCGGCGGTGCGGCGAAGACGTGGCGCGACAGCGTGCAGCGGCACGCGGGGATCTGGTGGCTCGAGGACGGCAAGCGGGCGATCGTGCTGGAGGTCGATCGCGACGCGCACCGCATCGAGGCCACGCTGGTCGACGCAGCGGATCCGAGCCGTGCGCCCAAGACCCTGTGGGCGCGTAGCTACGACGATCGCTACGGTGATCCGGGCACGCCGGTGTTCCGCGTGCTGCCCAGCGGCGCGTGGGTCGTGCGCCAAGACGGCGACGCGATCTTCCTCGCCGGTGCCGGCGCGTCGGAGCAGGGCGAGCGGCCGTTCCTCGATCGCTTGGAGCTGGGCACGCTGGCCACCCAGCGATGGTTCCGCTCGGCCCGAGATCGCCGCGAGTCGTTCATGGCGTGGATCGATCCTGCCGCCGGCACCTTCTTGGTGCGGGGCGAGTCGGCGAGCGCACCGGCCAACCTGGCGCTGCACACCCTGGCGCCGGGCGTCGTCGAGGCGGCCACAGGCGAGTCCGTGCGCCGCGCCGACGTGCGGGCGCTGACGACGTTCGCGGATCCGGCCCCGCAGATCCGCACGCTCACCAAGCAGTTGGTGAAGTACGAGCGCGCAGACGGCATCCCCCTGTCGTTCACGATGTATCTGCCGCCGGGCTACACGCCGGGCACGCCGATGCCGACCGTGATGTGGGCGTATCCCCTCGATTACACCGAGGCCGCGACGGCGGGCCAGGTGAACGGCTCGCCCCACGAGTTCACGCAGGTGATCGGGGCCTCGCCGATCTTCCTCGCCCTCGCGGGCTACGTGGTGCTCGACGAGGTGGCGATGCCGGTGGTCGGCCCCAGCGAGACCGCGTACGATACGTTCCTCGAGCAGATCGAGGCCAACGCCCGCGCTGCGATCGACGAGGCCGTGGCGCTCGGCGTCACCGATCGCGATCGCGTCGGCGTGTTCGGCCACAGCCACGGCGGTCTGATGACGGCGAACCTGCTGGCGTGGACCGATCTGTTCCGCGCCGGGGTCGCGCGCAGCGGCGCGTACAACCACACGATGCGGCCCTTCGGATTCCAGAACGAGCGGCGCAGTCTCTACGCCGCCCGCAAGAACTACCTGCAGCTGTCCGCGCTGCTCCACGCCGATCGCATCGACGAGCCGCTGCTCATCATCCACGGCGCCGTCGATGCCAACCCCGGCACGGTGCCGCTGCAGTCGGAGAAGCTGTTCGAGGCCGTGCGCGGTACCGGTGGCACCACGCGACTGGTGATGCTGCCACACGAGTCGCATGGCTACATCGCGCGCGAGTCGGTCGAGCACGTGCTCGCCGAGACCATCGGATGGTTCGATACCCACGTGAAGAACGCGGGGCCGCGGGTGGCGAAGAACACCACAGGCGCGCTGGGTAAGACGCCGGTGATCCGGTGGAAGGCGGCGCCGGGGAGCGTGGTGGCGGGGCCGACGACGGAGTGCAGCGCGGATTGTCCGGCGCCCGCAGAGCGCCGCCGCCAGGCGCGGCAGCAGAGGCGGGCGGGGCGCAAGGCGCCTGCGAGATAGCCGACGCCGCGCAGGTTGGACATCGAATCGTCACAGCCGCAGCAACAGCTGCGCGATCACGATCTTCGCGACCGTCGCCACCGGATACACCGCGGCATAGCCGGCGCTGGGAACCTCGTTCTTGGTGCGTTCGATCGCGAAGGCGAGCGCGGCCGGTTGGGTCTGGACCCCGGCGACGACGCCCATGGCGACGCTGCCCGGCAGATGCAACACGCGCATGCATACGAGCATCGTCACCATCGCGACGGTGCACGTGACCGCGGCACCGAGCGCGATGACACCCCCGATGCCGCCGCCCGCGAGTGCCTGTGCGAACGCCCAGCCCGAGCGCGTGCCGACGCCGGCGAGGAAGAGCACCAGTCCGACCTGGCGCAGCGTGAGGCTCGCGGCGTGGGGCAACGTCCACACGAGCGGCCCGCTGCGGCCGAGGCGTCCGAGCACGAGGCCGACCACCAACGGACCACCCGCGAGTCCGAGGGTGAAGCTGCTGCCGTCGGGTAGTGGGATCGGCACCAAACCGAGCAGCAGGCCCAGGCCGATCCCGAGCGAGAAGCTGATCAGGTCGATCTCCGCCAGCGCGCGGTGGGAATCGCCGAGTTGGGCAGATACGGCGGCCATCTGCTCGCGCGGTGCGACCACGCGCAAGGCATCGCCGAGCTCGAGGTGGGTCGTTCGTGTGGGGACGAACTCGACGTCGCCGCGGCGCACGCGAGTCACCTGCGCGCCGAAGCGCAGATCGAGGCCGAGCTCCCCCAGGGGACGCTCGGCGATCCGCGGGTTGGACACGGTGATGCGACGGAAGTCGACGACGGCGCGATCGAACTCGAGGTGCAGCGGGCTGCGTTCGCCGAGCGCGGCAACTGCCGCCTGGACGGCGGCCGACTCGCCGATCACCGTGACGATGTCGCCGCGATGGAGCACGACGTCGTCGGTGACCACCGAGGTCTGATCACCGCGGCGCATGCGACCGAACGCGACGCCCTGCACGTGACGCTCGCGCAGGAATCGGCTCGACATCTCGGGGACTTCGCCGCTGATGAGCACCGTCGCCATCTCGAGCTTGCCGCCCGCAGCACCGGGTGCGTCGTCGGCGGTGACCAGATCGTGCGCGGGATCGAAGCCGAGCAGCTTGGGGGCGAGCGCGATGACGGCGAGCACGCCGAGCACGCCGCCGGGATAGGCGAGCGCATAGCCCAGCGCGGGCCCGGCATCACTGGCCAAGGCGGTGCCCGCGAGTGTGTCGATCACCGCGGCGAGCGCGGGTGTGTTGGTGAGCGCGCCGGCGAACAACCCCGCGGCGGTCGGGCCCGCGAGACCCAGGCGTGCGCCGACGGCTATCATCACCGCGCCCAGACCGACCGCGCCCAGTCCGAGCAGAGCGGTCTGCACACCGCGCCGACGCACCGACCCGAAGAAGCCGGGTGCCGTCGACAGGCCGACCACGTACACGAACGTGACGAGGCCGAACTGCAGGATCACGTCGGGCAGTCGCAGCGCCGGATCGAGGGCGCCCGCGCCGAGGCCGACGAACAGCACCGCCGACACGCCCAGACCGATGCCCGCGATCTCGATGCGCCCCAGCAAGTAGCCGATCCCCGCCACCGCGAACAGCAACAACAGCGGCTGGGCTGCGAGGGTCTCGACCACGGTCGGCAGTGTACGCCTCGCGCTGATGACTCGCTCCTCGCTCCGACGTCGAGTACGTGCTGGCGGCGCTTTCACCTCAGCGCATGCCGGGCGCCTCGTGGTGCGACTCGGCGACGTACTCGAGGTAGCCGCCGCCGTACACCCGGGCGCCGCCCTCGCCGAGCTCGAGCACGCGGTTGCTCAGCTCGGCCAGGAATCGCCGATCGTGGGACACGAACAGCATCGTGCCCTCGAACCCCGCCAACGCCCGGGTGAGCATGTGCTTGGTATCGAGATCGAGATGGTTGGTGGGCTCGTCGAGCACCAGGAAATTCGGCGGATCGTAGAGCATCGTCGCGAGCACCACGCGCACCCGCTCGCCGCCCGACAGGATCCGACACGGCTTGTCGACGTCGTCGCCGGAGAACCCGAACGCGCCGAGCAGGCTGCGCAGCGCCCCACCACCGGCGCGCGAGTGGTCGTGCTCGAGCTGACCGAGCACCGTGAGCTGGGGGTCGAGCAGGTCCATCGCGTGCTGGGCGAAGTAGCCGAGCTTCACGCTGGCGCCGGGCACCACGCGGCCGCCGTCGGGGTTGGCCTCGCCGGCGACGAGCTTGAGCAGCGTCGACTTGCCGACGCCGTTGATGCCCATCACGCACCAGCGCTCGAGCCGGCGGATGGTGAAGTCGAAGCCGTCGTAGACGACGCGCTGGCCGTAGCGCTTGGCGACCTTCTCGAGGCGGACGACGTCGTCGCCCGAGCGCGCCGGGGTGCGGAACTCGAACTCGACCACCTTGCGCCGGCGCGGCGGCGTGACCTTGTCGATCTTGTCGAGCTTCTTCACGCGGGACTGGACCTGGGCGGCGTGGCTGGCCCGGGCCGCGAATCGGTCGATGAACGCCTGCTCCTTGGCGAGCATCGCCTGCTGACGGGCATAGTGGGCCTCGTGCTGCACCGCAGCCAGGTCGCGTTTGTGCTCGTAGAAGTCGTAGTTACCCGAGTACGTGGTGAGCTCGCCACCGTCGATCTCGACGATCTTGTTGCACAGACGACCCAGCAACTCGCGATCGTGCGACGTCATGATGATCGCGCCCGGGAAGTCGCGCAGGAACGATTCGAGCCACAGGATCGACTCGAGGTCGAGATGGTTGGTCGGCTCGTCGAGCAGCAGCGCGTCGGGGTTCATCAGCAGGATGCGGGCGAGCGCGACGCGCATCTTCCAGCCGCCCGACAGCGCCCCGACGTCGCCGTCGACGACGAACGCATCGAAGCCGAGGCCGGCCAAGATCTCGCGGGCGCGGGCCTCGAGCTGGTAGCCACCGAGCTCGTCGAACCGCGGCTGCACCTCACCGAAGCGCTCGACGAGCCGATCGAGCTCGTCCATCCGCGAGGGATCCGCCATCGCCTCCTCGAGCCCGCGCAGCTCCTCGGCGAGCACCGACACGTCGCCGGCGCCCGCCATCGTCTCGGCGAGGACCGACCGCCCCGCCATCTCGCCGACGTTCTGGTCGAAGTAGCCGACGGTCACGCCGCGATCGACGGAGACCGTACCCTCGTCGGGGGACTGCTCGCGCGTGATGAGGCGGAAGATCGTCGACTTGCCGGCGCCGTTGGGCCCGACGAGCCCGACCTTCTCGCCTTTGTACACGCCCATCGACGCCTCGACGTAGAGGAGCTGAGAGCCATAGCGCTTGGCGACGTTGTCGAGACGGATCACGGCCGGCGGAGGGTCGCACGGTGGGCGGCGGGCTGGCGAGGGGGCGGTGGACGGTCTCAGCGTGGAGCAGCGCCGCGATCTCGTCACGCGCCGCTGACCAGCGCCGACGCTGCTGCCGCCCGTGCCGGCGGCAGCACGAACACGAAGCACGCCCCGTGACCGCTGCCCACGCTGACGAAGGATAGCTCGCCACCCATGAGCCGACCCCCGATCATGATCGCCAGCGCGCCGAAGCCCGCGCCAGCCGCTACGGAGGTGAGGCGAGCCCCGCGATCGTACCGTCGAAGGTGCCCGCGATGTGCGTCCACTGGTCGGGCGTGGGCTCGAAGGGCGCCCACACCGAGCTCCAATCGTCGATCGCCGCGGTGCCGACGGCCGCCGAGGTTCCCTGCGCGATCGCCAGCTCCATCGTGTCCGTGACGCCGTCCAGCGTCACCGGCTTGCCCAGGAGGTTCTGGAAGTCGTCGCTGACCCCGATGCTCGGCAGCATCCACGCCCCGCCGCCGTCCACGTGCCGCCGAGCTCGAGGCCGTCGTCGTGGGCCACGCGCACGAGATCGTCGACGCCGTCGAACCGCGCCGCCCCGCCGATGCGCCCGACGATCGGCTCGGGACACTCGGCCGGCGCGCAGGCACCGGGATGAAGGCCCATCGCGTCGACGACGACGCCGAGACGGACATCGTCGTCGAACGGGTACCAGGCGACGAGCGCGACGGGATCCGGACCATCGCCGGTCGAGGTGCTGTCCGCGCCCGTGCTCGTGTCGCCGTCGCTCGAGTCGGACAGTGCGGAGGACTCGCTCGCATCGCTGGCCGCGATCGTCGTCGACGTGCCCGCCCACGTGCTCGAGCCGGCCCCGGCGAGGATCACGAGCAGCGACGGCACCTCACCCATCCCGCGCTCCTTGGCTCGCCAGCGCCACCCCGCACAGCTTGTACAGCACCCGCGCCCCCACGTTCCCATCCCACTCGTCACCAACCCGCCCCGACGGCGCCACCTCCACCAGATCGAACCCCACCACGGTCTTGCCCGCTCGCACCAGCGCGCACAGCAGTGAGCTCGCCTCGGCGAACGACAATCCCCCAGGCACGGGCGTACCGGTGCTCGGACACAGCATGGGATCCAACCCATCGATGTCGAACGTCACGTAGACCTGCTGCGGCAGCGCGTCGACCATCATCGCGCACTGCTGCGCCCAGGTGCCGCCCTCGCCGAGTCTGCGCCGGATCGCCGCCTCGTAGTGCGTGACGAGCCGCGGATCGGTGCGGCTGAACTCGTACTCCTCGAGGCTCACGTCGCGGACGCCGACCTGGACGACCCGCTCGATGCCGCCGGTGCGGGTCAGCACGTTGCGCAAGATGCTGGCGTGGCTGCGCTCGAAGCCCTCGTATGCGGCGCGGAGATCGGCATGCGCGTCGATGTGCAGGATGCCGAGGCCGGGGAATCGGGCGGCATGGGCCGCGATCGCGCCCAGCGACACGCTGTGGTCGCCACCGACCACGCCGATGATGCGGCCCTCGTCGAGACCCGCGGCGACCTCCTGCTCGACCCAGCGGTCGAGCTCGCGCGAGAGGTTGTTGACGTCGGTCAACGCGCTCAGCAGCGCGGAGTCGTCACCCAGCACGCCGCCGGCGGCCACCACCGGCAGCGCCCGCGCGCACGCGTGCTCGTTCCACGCCCGCACCCTCGACGACTCGTCGAGCATGTGGATGCCGAACTGCCACGGCTGGCCCAGGCCGAGCTCGACCAACTCGACGTCGAACAGATCGAGCTGCGGGCTCGCGGCGCGGATCGCCGCCGGCCCGTGGGCGGTGCCACGGCCATAGCTGGTCGTGGCCTCCCACGGCACCGGCAACAGCACGACGCTGCTCTCGTCGGCGGCGAACGGCAGGCCGAACACGCTGCCGTCGGGATCACCGGCGCCAGTGCTGTCGAACTCGGAGATGTCGGCGCGGCGTGGCAACCGCGTCAGCATAGCGGATCACACTCGTGTGATCCCCACGCCGTCGCGACGCCGGGCCGTGTCGCGGCTCACTCGCCCAGCGAGGTGGGGCTGGGCGGCCGCGCGTGATCACTTCAGCCCCAGCCGCGAAGGCGGTTCTCTTCGGTGCGGTAGAACTTGAACGCCTCGCGTACGACCTCGAGGGCGCGCTCGTGCCCGGAGAACTCGTCGACGGTGACCTTCTTGTTCTCGAGGACCTTGTAGTCCTCGAAGAAGCGCTTGATCTCGGTGAACGTGTGCTTGGCCAGCTGGGAGACGTCGGTGATCTCGGCGAACGCGGGATCGTGGATGTGGACCCCGATGATCTTGTCGTCGCTCTGGCCGTCGTCTTCCATGTGCATCACGCCGATCGGCCGTGCCATCATCATCGCCAGCGGCACGACCGGCTCGGCGCCGAGGACCAGGATGTCGAGCGGATCGCCGTCGTCGCAGTACGAGCGCGGCAAGAAGCCGTAGTTCGCCGGGTAGTGCACCGAGCTATAGAGGATGCGATCGACCCGGAGCATCCCTGTCGGCTTGTCGAGCTCGTACTTCACCTTCGAGCCGCGCGGGATTTCGATGACGACGCTGACCCAGTGGTGGGCGGTGTCCGGATTGTTCGGGAGATCGTGCCAGGGGTGGGCCATGGTTTGCCGCCGCAGCCTAGCAGCCGCGGCGGAAATTCCAGCGGAGACGGATATTCCAGCGGACGCCGGCCATTTCGTGCGGCCGCGCGCGGCGCGACTCGACACGCGGCGCGTCGGTCCTGCATGCGGGGCGACGGCGCGCGACGGCACCGGCTGGAACACACCCCGGCGCGCCGCTGCGGATCTGAGCGCCGCGATCGATCACGTCCGCAACCAGCACCCCAGCTTCCTGCCGCCTGCGGTGCTCGGCTGGTCGCTCGGATCACTCGTCGCCCAGCTGCACGCGCAGGGCGATCCCAGCGCGATCTCGGCGCTCGTCCTCTACGGCGACCCGCGGGATCCGGACAAGCCCGGTCGCACAGGCGTGGGGCCAGCGGCGAGTCGCCCGCCCGACGCTGCGCCCAACACCGCCGCAGCCGCGGCGTCGGACTTCATCTCACCCGCGGTCATCGATCGCGCCGCCATCGACGCGTTCGTGCAGCAGGCCATGGCCAGCGATCCCGTGCGCGCGGACTGGCGCGCGATGGACGAGTTCGCCAGCCGCTGCTCGGCGACCGATGACCGCCGCAGGGAAGCCTTGCCCCAGCGCGGCATCCGCATGAGAATCGATCGTCGCCCGGAGGCGTCAGTGCCCCACCGCATGTCTTCCGAGCTCCGCCGCCGCACCCTGCTCGCCTGGTCGCTGGTGACCGCGGCCGCAGCATGTGGCCGGCGCACCGACGGCGCGGCACTCGAGGTCGGCGACGACTGCCAGATCGCCCGCGAGGCGGAGCGCCGCGGCGACTACCCGACCGCCCGGCACGCCTACGCCACCTGCCTCTCCCGGGTGCCGGGCTTTGTCGACTCGCACATCGCCTATCAGCGCATCCTCGAGCTCGAGGACGGCATCGAGTCGGCGCGCCGCACCTACGCGCAGCTCGCCCACGAAAACCCCGGCATGGTCACGTCGTTCGCCCAGGCCCGGATCCTCGCGAGGCCCGAGCGCACGGCCGCGCTCGAGCGCCTGGTCTCTGCCCACCCCGACTTCGCGCCGCTGTACTTCGAGCTATCGCTCGATCACGCCGAGCGCACGTTGGGCCTGCAGTCGCTGGCCGCGAAGTCGCGCGAGAAGCTGTACCTCGAGTCGTTCCTGATGCGCGCGTCGGGCCCCGAGTTCGTACGCCACTTCGCCGACTATGCCTTCGCCGAGCAGTGGGTGCGGGACGCCCAGGCGCGGCTGGCCAAGCTCGACGGCGTCGCCGCGCTCGGTCCCACTGGCCCGCTGAAGATGACCGCCACGCCGAGCAGCGCCGGCTGGATGGTCCACTTCGCCGCCGCCGAGATCACCAAGTCGATCGAGTACCGGGTCGAAGGCGGCGAGTGGCGCCTCCTCGACAACTACTTCTCCACGCCGCTCACGCGGACGCCCGTGCAGATCTCCGCGCGCTACCAGGACGTCGGCGGCGCGATGCAGGGGCCGTTCGACTACGTCCTCGATCCGCGCGCGGAGCTCGTGGCGTTCGGCAAGGGCGTGCTCGTGAAGATGCCGGCGATCTGGGGCGCCTTCGGCGACGACAGCAACGCTGGCTATTTCTACTTCACCACGCTCATGGTCTACCGCTGCGCGCTAGCCCGCGTGGAGTACGGCCTGGGCACGTCGGAGCCCGATCGCGACTACCCGATGCCCGCGTGCGATCCGCTCGATCCGATGGCGATCCCGAGCGACACGCTGCCGTACATCGCAGTCGATGGGGCGCTGCCGTTCGTCTCGATGCGGCTCACGTTCGCCGACGGTCAGGTCACCGAGACGAGCCGCATCGATCGCAAACCCATGAAGTGATGCGGTCCGAGCGCGGGCTGCGCTCGGCGTACGCGCCTGCACGACGTCGCCGTTCGCGTCGTCACGTTCGCGGGTGTGCAGCCGCGTTCGCGGCATGATGGGCCGATCGCGTGAGCCGACGCATTCGCCAACCGCCTGCGGGCTCGCTCGCGCCGCATGTGCGGGGTTGTCCGTGCGGCCGTCGCTTGTACACTCGCCCGCCGCCACGATGAGTGCAAAGCCCACCGCAGCCTTCTTCCGCGCAGAGGGCGTCCTGGTCTCCAGTGGCGTCATGCAAGCCGCGATGTTCATGGCCGGCCAGCGCGCCGGCATGCGCGAGCGAGCGCTCCGCTTCGGCCAGGCGCTCGCATCGGCGCCGTTGTTCGGGCTGCTCGGGCAGAATGACCGGACGCTGGGCAACCGCGTCGCGCACCTCTGCTACCGCGACATGACCGAAGATCGCATCGTCGTCCTCGCCGAGGAGTACGTCGACGACGTCCTCTCGGAGAAGATCCTCGACAGCGGCATCGAGTTGCTGCGCCGGGCCAAGGCCGACGGCCACCGCATCGTCGTGCTGTCCGAGGGCATCTCCGAGATCATGGAGCGGGTGCGCGAGAAGTGGCGCTACGTCGACGATCTGGTGTGCAATCGGCTCGAGTACCGGGCGGGCAAGGCCACCGGCAAGCTGCTCGATCCCGTCATCGGCGGCTACGAGGGCGGCAAGTGGCTCAGCCAGTATGCCGCCGTGCACGACATCGATCTGTCGCGCTCGTTCGCGTACGCCGGCCACGGACCCGACTTGTTGCTGCTGTCGCAGGTCGGCCACCCCTGTGCGGTCAACCCCGACTTCACGCTGCGCAAGGCCGCGCGCGAGGCAGACTGGCCGCTGATGGACTACAAGGCATGAGCGACGCGCCCGTCACCTTGTCGATTCGCGAGACGCTTGCGGGCAAGCACATCTTGCTGACCGGCGCCTCGGGGTTCGTCGGCAAGGTGTGGCTCGCGATGGTGCTGAACGACATCCCGCAGATCGGTCGGATCTACGTGCTGCTGCGCGGCAAGGGCCGCGGCGTCAAGGAGCGCTTCGAGAAGATCCTCAACGAGAGCCCGGTGTTCAAGCCGCTGCACGAGGCGCACGAGGGCCGCATGAGCGAGTTCATCTCGCAGCGCATCGAGGTCGTCGCCGGCGACGTCTCGCAGCCGCACCTGGGCATGGATCCCGAGACAGAGGCCCGGCTGCGCCGCGACGTCGACGTCGTGCTGCACTGCGCCGGCCTGGTCGACTTCAACCCCGATATCCGCGAGGCGCTGTCGTCGAACGTCGAGGGGGCGATGCACGTCGCCGACTTCGTCGAGTCCAGCGATCATGCCAGCGTGCTGCACGTGTCCACGTGCTACGTGGCCGGACATCGCGATGGCTTCGTCACCGAAACCATCGTCACCGATCGCAGCCCCAACGGCACGCCGCTGCACGCCGCCGACGAGTACGCCAAGCTCCAGGAGATCATCGCCGGCGTGCAGGCCGAGAACGACGATCCCGCCACCGAGGTCAACCTGCGCGAGGATGTGGTGCGCCGCCTCGCCGAGCGCGGCCACCAGGGCGACTACAAGCGGGTCACCGACATGGTCGGTCGGCTCAAGCGCAAGCGGCTGCGCGAGATGATGGCCAAGGCCGGCACAGACCGCGCCAAGGCCCTGGGTTGGCCCAACACTTACACGTACACCAAGGCGCTGGCCGAGCTGCTGCTGGAGTGCCGCTCCGATCGCGTGCGGTTCGCGTCGTTCCGCCCGGCGATCGTCGAGAGCGCGATGGAGTTCCCGTTCGCCGGCTGGAACGAGGGCTTCAACACCTCGGGCCCGCTGGTCTACCTCGCGGGCACATGGTTCCGACACGTGCCCGCGGCCGCCGGCAACGCGCTCGACGTCATCCCCGTCGACAGCGTGTGCCGAGCCCTGTCGATCGTCCTGTGCGCGCTCATCCGCGGCGAGGCCAGTCAGGTCTACCAGTGCGGCTCGTCGGACCGGAACTTCCTGCCGGTCGATCGGCTCACCGAACTCTCGGCGCTCGGCCACCGTCAGCACCTGCGCAAGCACGGCAGCGACGCGCTCGAGCGCCTGGTGCTGTCGCGCTGGGATGCGCTGGCCGCCGACCCCGAGCACGTCCTCAACGTCACCAACATCCGCAAGCTGATGGGGCAGGTGACCCGCTACCTCAAGCACGGGATGCCCGAGAAGATCCCCAGCGAGGTGCGCGAGTGGGCCGACGATCTGTCGAAGACCACCGACAGCGGCGTGCGCAAGCTGCGACAGATCGAGGACGTCCTCGAGATGTTCATGCCGTTCACCTACCAGCACTTCTGCGTGTTCCAGTGCCGGGCGATCGATCGCCACCCCGTGGCCGAACGTGAGTTCCGCTTCGCGCCCGAGGACATCGAGTGGCGCTCGTACTGGCTCGACGTGCACATGCCCGGGCTGCGGCGCTGGTGCTTCCCGGAGTACGAGGACAAGCCCAAGGAGACCTACGCGCCGCAGACGCCGTTTCGGCTGCTCGACGCGCCGGTGCCCGAGTCCGGCGAGAGCCGGTCGCACGCGCCCCAACCCGCGCGAGAGGAAGCCGGCTGAATGACGATCCTACTGACGGGCGCGACGGGCTACATCGGGTCGTACGTCGCGGGCGAGCTGCTCACGCGCACCGACTCGCAGATCGCGGTGCTCGTGCGGGCCAAGTCCGACGACGAGGCCAAGCAGCGGCTGTGGAAGTCGATGCAGCTACACCTCGACTTCGACGCGTTCGCGCGCGCGCTGCCGCGGTTCGAGATCTATCGCGGTGATCTGACGTCGGACGATCTCGGCATCGAGCCCGCCGCCCGCGAGCGCCTGGCCGACACCATGCGGTCGGTCATCCACTGCGCGGCGTCGCTCAATCGCAAGTCGGACAAGGTGTGCTTCAACGTCAACCTGCGGGGCACGCTCGAGCTCATCAAGCTCGCCCAGCGCGCCCACGCCAGGGGTGGCCTGGTCCGGTTCTCGGACGTGTCGACCGTCGCCGTCGCCGGCCACCGCAACGCCGAACTCATCCAAGAAGACACCGCGGTGCAGTGGGATCGCAGCGACTACGATCCGTATGCCCGCACCAAGAAGTTCTGCGAACACATGGTCCACGAGCTGCTGCCGGAGGTGCCGAGCACCATCTTCCGGCCCAGCATCGTCCTCGGCGACAGCCGCTTCCCCGAGACCACGCAGTTCGACATGGTCCGCGCCTTCGCTGCGCTGGCCTCCATGCGCGTGCTGCCGCTGCGCCGTGACTGGCGCGTCGACATCGTGCCGGCCAACTACGTGGGCGAGGCGATCGCCCGGATCCACCTCGAGCCGTCGCCGGCCCACGGCATCTATCATTTGTCATCGGGCGAGGACTCGCTGAGCTACGGCCAGATCGTCGATGGTCTGCGCGCGGCTGGCCATCCCCACCGCACCTTCTTCGCGCCCAGGCTCGAGAAGCCATTCGGCCTCGCCGTGGAGGCGCTGATGTCGACGCCGCGCAAGTACGGCGTGGCGGCAGCGGCGTCGCTGATGAAGGTGTTCCTGCCGTACCTCACCTACGACACGGTCTTCTCCAACCGGCGGGTGATCGCGGCGCTCGGCCATGCGCCTGCGCCGTTCACCGACTACGCGCTTCCGCTGCTGCGCTTCGCCGTCGAGAACAAGTTCACATACCCGTACAGGCCGTGGCCGTCCGACGCCGCCCCGCGCCTGGCGAAGGCGGTCTGAGCATGGGCATCCTCTCGCGCATCAAGAACGCGTTCGACCCCGACCGCGTCCTCCAAGAGATCATGGGCGGCTTCATCGAGGCCGTCGCCGTCGAGCGGGCCCTCGATCTGCGCCAGAACACCTGGGCTCCGGGCAAGCCGCTCAAGCTGCTGTTCGCCGGCTATGTCGGCACCCGGAACACCGGCGCCGACGTCCGCGTGGAGGAGATGATCCGGCAGATCCGTCACGTCGTGGGCGACGACAACGCCGAGCTCACGATCATGACCGTCGATCCGGAGCTGACGGCGGGCTACTTCCGCACCGTCCGCCAGGTCGAGCTGCCGGTATTGTTCCCCAAGTTCCTCCACGACGAGTGCCCCAAGCACCACGGCGTCATCTCGTGCGAGGGCTCGATGTTCAAGTCGAAGTTCGCCTCGGCGCTGTCGGTGATGATGGCGGGCGCGCTCGGCATCGCCAACGCCGAGGGCAAGCTCAGCGTCGGCTACGGGGCCGAGGCCGGCAACATGACGCCGGCGCTGCGCGACTTCGTGAAGAAGCACTGCAAGGGATCACTCGTCATCTGCCGCAACGAGCCGTCGCGCGACGTGCTCGGGGTGCTCGGCGTGCGCACGACCGGCGGCGCCGACACGGCGTGGACGTTCGAGCCCGCCCCGCTGTCGGTCGGCGCCGACCGGCTGCGTCAGGCCGGCTGGGACGGCAAGAAGCCGGTCTTGGTGGTGTGCCCCATCAACCCGTTTTGGTGGCCGGTCAAGCCTGACATGGCCAAGGCCGCGGCGATGCGCCTGGTCGGCCAGTACCGCGACGAGCACTACCAGTCGATCTACTTCCACCACAGCTCGCAGGCGGCGACCGACAAGTACGAGAACTATCTCGATGCGATCGCGCAGGGCGTGAACCACTTCGCGAGCAAGCGCGACTGCTTCCCGATCTTGGTGGCGATGGAGCAGCTCGACAAGTACGCCTGCGAAGACCTGGCGCCGCGGCTCGACATGCCGGCGCCGTTCTTCGGCAGCGACAAGCACGACATGTTCGAGATGGTCAGCATCCTGCGCAACTGCACGTGGATGCTGAGCTCGCGATTCCACGCGGTGGTGACGTCGATGCCCGGCCAGGTCGCGTCGGCGGGCATCACGATGGACGAGCGCATCCGCAACCTGATGAACGATCGCGGGCACCCGCACCTGTTCCTCGAGGTCGACGAGGTCGATCTCGCGGACAAGGTCATCAGTATGCTCGAGGTGCTCGCGCGCGACGCCGATCAAATCCGCGAAGACATCGGCCGTGCGGTGCCCAAGCAACTCGCGCTGATGGGCGGCATGGGCATCGATTTCATGGACGAGGTGGTGCGCGTGTATCCGGAGTTCCCGCGCAAGGAGCTGCCGCGGACCTGGCAGGCACATCTGCCGACGATGGAGCCGGTGCTGATGCGCCTGCTCGAGCGCTACGGCTGATCGCGGTCTGCGGGGCGGTTCGACACCGGCGCCGCCAGCACCGGTGCAATCGCGTACGATGACCGCCTACGCGAGGCTGCACATGACCCATCCCCTTCTGATGATCACGAGGATCCCCCGCCCGCTGCTCCTGTGCGCGGTGTTGGCGAGCGTCGCCGGTTGCGGTGGCGGCAGCGACGGCACCGGCTCCGAGACCACCACGTCCACGGACACCACCGGTACGAGCACGGACACGAGCACGTCGACCGGTCCAGGCGAGAGCAGCAGCAGCTCGTCGAGCGACACCGGTCCCGACACGCCGTCGTGTCCGTTCTACTCGTACGCCCAGCCGCCCGAGGGCAACGTGGATACGCCGTACGAGTTCATCCCGGCGCCGACGAGCGAGCCCGACTTCTGGGCCGTCGAGTACACCGCGGAGGTCCCGGGCCTCACGTTCGGTCCGATGATCTCCGGCATCCCCGAGCAAGAGGGACGCTACGAGGTCGCGCTCGTGCTCTCGGGGCCTGGCGGTGGGGTCTGCCAGCCGGAGATGCGCACGCTCGTGATCGGACCGCCGTTGCCCGCCGACTCGTCGGGATCCGACGACAGCAGCGGGACCGACAGCAGCGGGACCGACAGCTCCACGACGGCCGCGTAGTCGTCGGGCGCTCGCGGCGAGGGTTCGCCGATCACATGCCGACTAGGGCGCGTCTTCGTCGACCGAGGGCAGCGCGGCGGTGTCCGTGCTCGGCGCGTCGTCGGGTGCGGGATCGTCGTTCGGTGCAGGCTCGTCGTCGGGTGCCGGCGCGACGGCAGAGCCGTCACCGGCGTCTGCCCCGTCGTCGCCGGCCGCCGGCTCCTGGGCGACCGGGACCGCCTGCGCACACGGCCGGCAGAGCTTCGGGTCGCGCACCGCGAGCGCACCGCCTTTGACGAGCAGCCGGATCCCGGTGGGTTCGAGTAGCCACAGATCGCTGGTGGCACCGCCGCCCCGCGTGCCCTCGAGGACGACGCCGAGGCCCGGGATCGTGGCGAAGTGGGCCCCGTCGCCGTCGCCGTCGCCCGCGAGGTTCTGCGCGACGATCTCACCGCTGGGCGCGACGACGGCCGCAACCCACCGCGGGCCACAGGCGGCGCCATCGGTGCCGACCACCGCCTTGCTGCCGCCCTCGAGCGCACAGATCGACGCGAACTCGCCGCGGAGCCCCGGCAGATCGAGCGCGGTACCGATGCGTGCCAGCAGCGGTGCATCGGCGGTGCCCACGGTGCATCCGGCCAGCGCCGCGCCGGGCTCGGCCCCGCCGCGGGCCACGGGCTGTCCCACGAAGGCCAGCCGCGCCGCGAGCTGGGCGGTGCTCTCGCCCGCCTTGGTCTTGGGCTGGTGCCGCACCATGACGTCGTCGGTGCGCACGAGGGCCCGCGCACGCTCGTCATCGTCGCCGCGGACGAACATCGCGCCCATGCCGTCGGCGCGCAGCGTCACGTCGGCGGGCACGCTGCCCTTGTCGCCCAACGGGAACAGCACCCGCGTGTTGCGATCGAGCAACAGGTAGCTGCCACGCGCGGTGACACAGTCGCTGCCGAAGCGGCGCTCGATCACCAAGACACGATCGTCGGCGTCGCCGTGGATCGCGGTGGCCCGCATGATCCGCCGCGATGTGCCGCGCGCCTCGCCGCCATTCTCGAGCTCCTCTGCGAAGGCGAGGCGGATGGTGTTCGACGTGCCCTCGGTCTTCCACGCCTCGGTCTCGAACGAGATCACCACGCGCGACGGATCGAGCTCCAGTGGCGGGCGCGTGGGTCCGGTGCTGCCGAAGGCCTCGAGCTCGCCGAACCACAGCTCCTTGTCCTTCTTCCCGGCGTGGACCTCGAGCACCTCGACGGCGAGGGTGCGGGTGGTGACCGGCGGCGTGAGGTTGACGTAGTGGTGGGTGGCGCCGTCCTCCACGGTGGCATCGAACCATCCCGCGTCGGTGTGCACGCGGATCCGCTTGGGCCGCGGATGCCCGCGGAACTCGTTCCAGCGCGGACCCGCGGCGGCGAACAGCCGAACCGAGTGCACGGTGGAGGGCTCGGCGAACGAGAGGCCGGCGGCGCAGTGCTGCTCGGCGGCGTGATTGCAGCGCCACGCGGTGCCGAGATCGTCGTCGCGCATCGCCGAGGGCGCGCCAAGGCCGGGGTTGCTCCATCCGGCGGACAGCGCCGTCGCCTCGATCGCATACAGCTGCGAGAGCGCCACCAGATCGAAGCCGAGCTGGCCTGCGGCCTTGGCCTTGCCCGGCGCCGCCGCGGTGGATCGCACGAGCGGCGCGGCGGCGACCTCGGGCGGGGCATCGGCGGCGACCGCCGGGGTCGCCGCGTCCGACCTGGTGTCGGTGCGCACCGCCTCGACGCGCGGCGCCGCGGTGGTCGGTGGCGGATCGTCGCCGCAGCCGGCGAGCGCGAGCGCGACCGACAGGAATTGCGTGGGGATCCGCCGTCGCGTCATGCACCCGAGCATAGCGACGTTCGCAGCGCCCGGTGAGGCATCCATCTCGGCTATCCTCCCCGCGCCGCGTGACCGACTCGCATCGCACTGCCCCGGCCGACGGTCTGCGCCGCGAACTCGGATTGCTCGACACGATCGCGGTCGTCGTCGGTGCCTGCGTGGGCGTCGGCATCTTCTTCACGCCCGGCCGGGTCGCGGCCCTGGCCGGCAATGCGGACATCGCGATGTTGGCGTGGATCTGCGGCGGGCTGGTGGCGGTCGCCGGCGCGCTGTCGATCGCCGAGCTCGGGGCGATGTACCCGCGCACCGGCGGACAGTATGCGGCGCTCCGCGATGCCTATGGCCCCGGTGCGGCGTTCGTGTACGTGGTGTGCAACGCGACGGCGATCCAGGCCGGGGCCATCGCCGTGATCGCCCTGGTCTGCGCCGAGCATGTCGCGATCACGGCGGTCGGACACGGGCTGGGACCGGGCGCAGCTGCGTTGGGCGCGACGTTGCTGGTGGTGACGCTCGGTGTCACCAACGCGATCGGCGTGCGCTGGGGGGCCCGGATCCAGAACCTCACCGTCCTGGGTAAGCTGGCGGCGCTCGTCGCCGTGGGCGCGCTGGGCTTCGTCGCACCGGCGGCGCCCGAGACCGCACCGCACGCGGTCGCCGGCGGCAGCGTCGCGGCCGGATTGCTCGCGGCTTTGGTGCCCACGCTGTTCAGCTTCGGTGGCTGGCAGCAGGCAACCTGGTTGGGCGGCGAGGTACGTGATCCCGAACGCACGCTGCCGCGGGCGATCCTGCTCGGCGTCGCGGTCATCGTCGCGATCTACATGCTGGTGAATTGGAGCTACCTGCGGGTGCTCGGCTTCGAGGCGGCGGCGAGCAGCGGATCGATCGCGGCCGACACCGCCGCCGTGGCGATGGGGGAGGGGGGCAGGCGGATCGTCGCCGGGGCGATCGCGATGTCGGCGTTCGGGGTGCTCAATGCCCAGCTGCTCGCCGGCCCGCGGCTGGTGCTCGCGCTCGCGCTCGATGGCCGCTTCTTCCGGGTCTTCGCCGGCGTGCACGCCCGCACCGGCACGCCGATCGCCGCGATCACGCTGCTGTGCGGCGTGGCGATCGGGCTGCTGTGGATCGCGGGCGATCGCGGCATCGATCGCCTGTTGACCGGGGTCGTGGCTGTCGACGGGGTGTTCTTCGCCGCCACCGGCCTGGCATCCGTGGTGCTGGCGAAGGCCCGGCCGCGGGCCGAACGGCCGCTGCGCATGCCGCTGTGGCCGGCGATCCCGATCCTCTTTGCCGCGGCCGAGATCGCGGTGGTGGCAGGGGCGTGGGTCGATCCCGAGGTGCGCGGCACCCTGTGGGTCGGCGCAGCCTGGATCGCGGGGTCTGCCGGGCTGTATCTGTGGCGCTTCCGGACGCCGTTTCGCCCGCGGGATGCCTGAAAGAGTCGTCGCCTGAAAAAAGCGACGGGCCCGCCAAGGGATCGGGCGTCAGCCGGCCATGGACGGATCGTTGACGCCCCATCGCGGGGCGAGAAGGCTTGGATCGATGATGTTGAACAAGATCTGGATCGGAACCTTGGTGTTGGGCTCGTTTGGCCTGTGGGTGCCCGAGGCGGCGGCCCTCGAGTCCGAGTGCATGTCGAAGTTGGGCAGCTGTTCGCTCACGAACGTACCCGACGACTTCCTCTCGTGCGACTGCGCGGATGGCTCGGGCGTGGGGGGTGGAGGCGGCAACGAGTGGGCGGGGCTGAACCAGGCCCAGCTCGATGGGGTCTGCGAGGAGACGCTCGCGTCCTTTTGCGCGCCGCTGATGCCCCCCGATGGTGTCGAGTGCGACAGCAACCTCGGCTACTGCGTCGTCGACAACGAGCCCGACTCGGTGTTCTGCGAGTGCGAGGGCGGCGGCGGCGGCGGCGGCGGCGGCGGGAACGAGTGGGACGGGTTCGACGACGATGCCCTGCTCGACGTCTGCTTCGAGCAACTCGATGATGTCTGTGGCGATCCGCTCCCACCCGATTGGCTGTGCGAGAACGAGTTCGGCGGCTGCGACATCACCTTCGAAGACGGTGTGGGGTGGATCGCATGCGGCTGCCAAGGCGGTGGCGGTGGCGGTCCGGCTGATCCGGACTGGGCCGACCTGTCCGAGGAAGAGCTGATCGAGGTCTGCTTCGAGCAGATCGCCGGGTACTGCGGGGGTGTGGATCCGTCGGACACCGACTCGACGACCACCGACTCGACGACCACCGACTCGACGACCGACGACTCGACCACCGACGCCACAGCCGAAGGCGGATCGGTCACCATCGATCCCACGGAGCCCACCGGGGGCGACGAGAGCAGCTCGGGCGGCGGCACCGAGTCCGGCACGGTGACCGATCCGACGGTGACGGATCCCACGGTCCCCGATCCCACCGACGGCGACGAGAGCAGTTCCGGTGGTGACGCCGGCGCGAGCGACGACGGCGCGGGATGCGCGTGCGACGCGAGCGGCTCGCCGGCGAACAGCGCCTGGGGCCTCGCGCTGCTCGGTCTGGTCGGCTGGCGTTTCGGTCGACGACGCGCGCACGTCCGCAGCTGACGCGCGATGGCCTGGTCCCGCCGGGCTCGAGTCCGGCGGGCCGCGCAGGCGCGCGGCGGCCCTCGCAGTGTGGCACCGGTCGGGCCCCGCGCCCGCCCAGAGCCTGCTGGGGCGAAGACGAAAGCACTTCGCCTCTGCTGAAACGGCGGACCCGGAATCCGGACGTGCAGACCATGGACCTCTGCTTCCGTCCCCGCTCCCTTGCTCTTCGTTGGCTCGCGCTGGCCGCACTCGCGGGGGGGATGGGCTGCGAGGAGGTCGCCTGCGAGGTCACGCAGCGACTACGCCGTGGGAGCGACGATGCGGAAACGCCCGCCGAAACGCCCGCCAGAGCTACGGCTTCGGCCGCGGCCGAAACGCCCGCCGAAACTACGGCGGAAGCCGCGGCCGACAGTGTCGAACGACAGGCCGAGCTCGACCCGCCCGTTGTCATCGTCGCCTCGGGAAGCGCTTCGTCGGGGGCGGTGCACCAAACCACTCGACCGGTCGCCACCATCGAACACACCAAGATCAAGATCGACGGAGGTGGGCGGGGTCGAACGGTCCGAGCGTTCTTGGACGTTCAACCGCTGCATCCGCGTGACATCGAGCGACTGGAGGTTTGGGGAAAGACCGCCTGCCTCGAGAAGGGCAAGCGGATCGTGTCCATCGACGACGCGGGGCTCGACCGACTCGATGGGATGGGCCTGAGATTCGAACACGGAGACGACGCGGCGCTCTCCGAGTGTGCGGTCGAACTGAGACTCGCGGGTGGCGCTGGCGCGCTGGCGATAGGGGTGGGGTCGTACTGCCTGCGGGCGGGGGTCAGCACCTTGGGATCATGTCCGATCGATGTCCCCGTCCCGGGTGGGAGCGCCGTGATGGTCTCGGACCTGACCGGCCGGATGGATGATGGACTGGAGGTCGAGTATCAGCTGACCACTCCCACACACATCGTTCACCCGCTCAAACTCCGAACCCGCGCGACGTGCATGATCGATGGCGTTCGCATCGTGACGTCCGACGAGAGCACCTTGGACCCCGGAGCGTTCGACTACGAACCTGGCGACACGATCCTGCACGAGGAAGGACTCTTCGACGACGACGACATCTACGACGATGCCTTTGGCCGGCGGATCTGCGAGGTCGAAGTCCTCGCCGCTTCGCGCAGCCTCTACGACGACGACGAGTTCCACAGCTTGGACACGCAGTGCCTCGAGGCTGGCACCCCGAAGCCCGGGGCGTGCGCCGCGTTCGGGGCGCTCACAACCCCGGCGGAGTCGACCTCGTCGGGCATGCGGAGCGGCGCCGCGACCGTGAAGGTCGGGGAATCGTCATGGGGCGAAGACAACAAGACGATCAACTTCGCCATCGACGTCAGCGTCGACCGCACGATGACGGGTGAACTGGAGGCGGAGGTTCGCTGCAAGACGAAGGGTGGCACGCAGACCGATGACGTGACGCTGGACCACGTCGCGCTGTCGCAGATGCGCCCGGGTGAGACGACGCGGGTGGCGGGCACCGCATTCGACATGGGGGGGCTGTCGCAAGTGCCGGCACGCTGCGAGATCGAGCTGACGGTAGACGGCACGTCTCAGACGGTCGCCCACGTGTGTTGGAGCGGCCACGGGGTGCGCAGGGGCGCTTGCTGAGCCCGGCGACGATCGGCTTGTAAATGCGCCCCGCGCTCGGCGCACCGGGCGGAACGACCCGAAACGGCGCGCTTGGCCTCACCCGAGCGACGGAGCGTGCTCGGTCGTGCTCGGTCGTGCTCCGCCAGGTCCAGACCCGGAGGAGCGCCCGCGCCCACGCGCGATCCGTGCTCGCGCGTGCTCTGGCGCTGCCGTGGCGCCAGGCGGTTGGGCCCCGCGCCCGCCCGGGGTAGGCTGCGCCGTCGCCCATGCACTTTCTCGCCCGGATCTTCGAGAACCTCGAGCAGAAACCCGACCGCTGCGCCATCGTCGAGGTCCACGGTACCGCGCTGCGCGAGCACGACGGTCACGCGCTGCTCGAGCTGATCTCTCGCGCGCGGGCGTTCGTCGCCAACGCGGGCGTGCAGCCCGGCCAACGCGTCGCCGTGCTGGCGTCGAACTCCGCCAAGTGGGTGTGTGCCGATCTCGCAGCCCTCGCCTGCGGCGCGATCGTGGTGCCGCTGTACGACAAGCAAGAGCCCAAGGAGCTCGCCGTGATGCTGCGCAGCGCCGAGCCGGCGTTGCTGCTGGCCGGCACCGCCGAGCTCGCCCTGAGCATCGCCGCAGCGTGGCCCGAGCACGGGCGCATCGCCACGTTCGACGAGGTCTTCGACACCGCCCCGAGCAAAGCCGGCCTGCACGCCATCGCGCCCGAGGATCCGGTCGCGATCATCTACACCTCGGGCACCAGCGGTCTGCCCAAGGGCGTGGTGCTCAGCCGCGCCAACGTCGATTTCATGATCCCCGAGACGATGGCGCGCCTGAGCCGCGCCGCGGTGGATCGCGGGGTGCCCGATCGCGTCTTCCATTTCTTGCCGCTGTGCTTCGCGGCGTCGCGCATGATGCTGTGGACGCAGCTGTCGCGGCCCAATCCGATCATGCTGTCGACCGATCTCACCAAGCTCGTGGTCGAGATGGGTGCGGCGAAGCCCAACTACTTCCTCAACGTGCCGGCGGTGCTCGAGCGCATCCGGGGCGGCGTCGGTGCGTCCATGCGCGAGCGCGGCGGCTTGGTGCTGCGTCTGTACGATCGGGCGGTCGCGGCCCACCAGGCGGTCGCCGCCGGGCGCGGTGGCTTCGTCGATCGCGCGGTGCTCGGGCTCGCGTCGCGCTTGGTGTTCGGCAAGATCAAGGCGCGCATCGGCGAGAACCTCGACTTCCTGATCTCGGGCTCGGCGCCCCTGGCCGAGGAGACCCAACGGTGGTTCCAGATGCTCGGCATTCCCGTGTACCAGGCCTATGGGCTCACCGAGACCACCGGCATCGTGTCGCTCGACGAGCCGAGCTGTGTCGTGCCCGGCCGCGTCGGCGTCGCGCTCGCGGGCGTCGAGATCCGCACCTCCGAGGAGGGCGAGCTGCTGGTGCGCGGGCCCAACATCTTCGCCGGCTACTGGCAGATGCCCGAGCAGACCGCCGATGTGATCGAGGGCGGCTGGTTCCACACCGGCGATCAGGTCGACATCGAGCGCGGCAACATCAAGATCATCGGCCGCCTCAAGAACCTCATCATCCCCGAGTCGGGCCACAACATCGCGCCCGAGCCGCTCGAGGAGAAGTTCCTCGGCGCGTGTCCGGTGGTCACGCAGTGCATGATGGTCGGCCATGCGCGGCCGTTCGTCGCGGTGCTGATCCCGGGCCGGCCGTCTGCGGCGGTGGTCGAGCACGCGATCGAGCAGGTCAACGCCGATCTGCCGGCGTATCGCCGCATCCGCCGGGCGATCTACGTGGACACCGCGTTCTCCCCCGACAACGGGCTGCTCACCGCCAACCAGAAGCTGCGGCGCGCGGTGATCGAGCGGCACTTCGCGGCCGAGATCGACGCGGCGTACGAGGCTGCGAAGGCCGAGCGGGGCAAACGCGCCCCAGCGGCGTCGGCCTGACGTCGTTGCGGCGGGCTGACGTCGTTGCGGCGGGCTGACGTCGTTGCGCGCTGGCGCGACCCGGGGAGCGCGACCACGCCCGTCACGCCGGCGGTGACGCCGACGACGTCCGTGCCCAAGGCGGACGGGTCGTAGCCGGCGCCGACTCCGTGCTGGGATGTCCCGGGATGTCGCAAACCGAGGTGTCGGGTACCACAGTGACCACTTTGCTCAGCTCACGGCATCGCCGGAGTCTTTTCGCGATGTCGCGATGTCGCGATGTCGCGATGTGGTGATCGAAAAGCTCGATCTGCTCGCCGCGCAGGTCCGCATCCAGCTCGCGGATGGAGACACCGTCCAGCCCATCACCGGCGACAACGGCTGCGTGGGCATCCAACGCCCCTTCGACGCTCGCGAGCAAGCCGAGTTGGTCGCGAGCGCGGGTCGCGACATTGCACAGCAGAAGGCACCGCCTCAAACATCGCCCACGACCAACTCGAGCACCGAGATCTCGATCTCACCGAACGGCTCGGGCCGGATCCGCTCCGCCCCCGCAGCGGTCTGCACCACGAGGTAGCCCTCGAACGTCCACCGGTGCACCGTCAGCGTCTCCGCGTCAGGATCCAGCACCCAGTAGTGCGGGACCTCCCCGCGCTGATAGCCGCGCATCTTCTTCACGAGATCGTTCTGCGCGTTCGAGCCCGACAGGATCTCGCAGACCCAGTCGGGCCTCACGACGATCGGGGTCCCAGCGGGCAGCGACGGTAGCCGCTCCTTCCGCCAGCCCGCGACATCTGGACGATAGACCTGCACAGCATCGAGCGTGATCTCGACTTCGCTCGCGAACAGCCAGCCTCCTGGCCCGCGTCCACGCGCCCTTGGTCCGTACGGACCTGTGATCGCATCGCCGATGCCCATCTGTGCCATGCCGTGGCGAATGCTCGGGAGCGCCTTGCGCACGAGCTCGCCATCCACGATCTCGTGGAACCGCTCGCCCTCGGGGATTGCCAGCAGATCCGCGACCGTCGCGGGCTGCATCCGGGGCGCTGCGCCGGCCATGCCAAGAACAATAGCAGTCCGACCTGCGGCGGCGACTGCATCGCCCACGACGCCATCCGCGAGTGGCCCGCTGGCCCCGTGGCGCTCGCGCCCGAGCATCCCACCCCGCGGGGGCGGGGTCGTCGTCGTCGAACGCGACCAAGGCGTCGATGAACGACGGTGCGCGCCAGCCTGACGCCTGCGCGCATCAAGCCGAACGCCGTCGCGCGCGGGGCGCTTCGCCGAAGATGTGAGTGAACCTGGTGCGCATCACGATTCGCGCCCGCGCGCGCCCGAGCAGCGCTGCGATCGTGCCGCTACACTCTCGCCGCCCATGCCCCTGTCCTGGACACGAAGCGGCGCGGTGGTCGAGCTCGCCCTCGGCCGCGAGCCCTGCAACGAGATCGGCACCGAGATGCTCGCCGAGCTCGAGCAGTTCCTCGCCGAGCTCGATGTCGAGAACACCGCGGCTGTGGTCGTGCACAGCACCGTACGGGGCGGCTTCTCGGCGGGCGCCGATCTCCGCGAGCTGCACCGCGGCCTGCTCTCGTTGCCGGCCGCCGAGCAAGGCCCGGCCATCGCCGCGTACATCGATCGCATCCACGCGGTGATGGACACCCTCGACATGCTGCCGATGACGACGATCGGCGTCGTCCATGGCGTGTGCTTCGGCGGCGGCTTCGAGCTCGCGCTCACCTGCGACGTGCTGGTGGCCGAGCGCAGCGCCCGGTTCTGCTTCCCCGAGCTGCGCCTGGGGATCCTGCCCGGCTTCGGCGGCATCCCGCGGCTGCGCCGCGACGTCTCCAATGCGGTGGTCCGCGATCTGCTCCTCACCGGCCGCAGCATCAACGCCAAGAAGGCGATCGCCGTGGGCCTGGTCAGTCAGATGGTGGCGCCGGGCGAGGGCCTCACCGCCGCGCGGGCGGTGGCGATGCAGTCCACCAAGTTCGACCGCGACGCGCTCGTCACGACCAAGCGCTTCATGAAGCCGCTCCCGCCGCGCGCCGAACTCGACGCCGAGAAGGCGCACTTCTGCCGCCTCGCCGCCAAGCCGGCGCTGCGCGAGGCCCTCGCCAAGTTCGTCAGCAGCGACGATCTGCGCCCCTACCTGCCTTGAGCCCGGGAGATCGCACATGAGCAACAGTCTCGAACGATTGATCCAACTGTCGTCCAAGCGCTACGGCGTCGAGGCGACCGGCCTGCACGCCGAGGACGACGTCTTCGAGAAGCTCCGCATCGACAGCTTCCAGGCCGTCGAGCTGATGAGCGAGCTCGAGATGGAGTTCGACATCGAGATCCCCGACTACGAGCTCCAGGGTGTCCGCAGCTTCGGCCAGCTCGCAGCTGCGATCGACAAGAGGCGGACATGATGCTCGAGCTCGGCCGCATTGCATCGGTGGGCGAGGCGATCCGCGACTCGGTCGTCACGTACAAGGACAACGTCGCGCTCGTCGAGGCCGACCGTCACCGCGAGAACGTCCGCTACACGTATCGCGAGCTGCGCGAGCAGGCCGAGCGGTTCGCCGCCGTGGTCCAGGCGGCCGACGTCGGCCCCGATCACCGCATCGCGATCTTGATGCAGAACCAATCCAAGTGGCTGATCTCCGCCACCGGTGGGTTCTGGGCCGGCGCGGTGCTCATCCCGCTGGACTACAAGCTCACCGCGCCCGAGCAGCTCGCCTTGCTCGCCCACGGCAAGCCTCGGGTGCTCGTCACCGAGTACGCCCGCTGGCTCGATCTGCGGCGCGAGCCCGAGGCCGCGGTGCTCGACCGCATGCTGGTGCTGGTGACCGAGGCGCCGCCGGACGCCGAGCTCGGCCGGGCGCAGCGCTGGGAGCAGACCCCCAGCGGCAGCTTCACCTACGTCGCGCGCCGCCGCGACGACGTCGCGTGCATCGTCTACTCGTCGGGCACCTCGGGCACGGCCAAGGGCTGCATGCTCACCCACGAGAACTACCTCGAGCAGGCCCAGATCCTCGGTCGCCTGTTCCCGATGCACGAGGACGACAGCTTCTTCTCGGTGCTGCCGACCAACCACGCCATCGACTTCATGTCGGGCTACATCGGGCCGTTGCTGTTCGGCGCCTCGATCGTGCACCAGCGGACGCTGCGATCGCAGTACCTGCGCTCGACCATCAAGAAATACGGCATCTCGCACATGGCGCTGGTGCCGACGATCCTGAAGAACCTCGAGGAGAAGATCCGTGAGCGGCTCGACGATCTTCCCGACTGGCAGCGGCGGGCGATCGACGGCCTCACCCGCGTCAACGAGTGGCTCACCGCCGCCACGCCGCGACCGAGCCTGTCGCGGCTGCTGCTCAAGCCGCTGCACGACCAGTTCGGCGGCAAGCTGCGCTTCATCTTCGCCGGCGGCGCGTTCATCGACCCCAACACGGCGCGGTTCTTCTACGATCTGGGTTTCCCGGTCGTCATCGGCTACGGGCTCACCGAGGCCTGCACCGTCGCGACGGTGAACACCCTCGAGCCGTTCCGCCCCGACACGGTGGGCAAGCCGGTGCCCGGCGTGCAGATCGAGGTCCGCGAGCCCAACGCGTTCGGCGTCGGCGAGGTGTGGATCCGCGGCCGCACGGTGATGAAGGGCTACCTCGATGCGCCCGAGCTCACCGCGGCGGCCATCGTCGACGGCTGGCTGCGCACCGGCGATCTGGGGATCATCGACGCCGCCGGGCACCTCAAGTTGCTCGGCCGCGCCAAGAACATGATCGTCACCGAGGGTGGCAAGAACATCTATCCCGAGGACGTCGAGAGCTATCTCGAGGACATGCCTGGCTGCGAGGAGTACTGCGTGTTCGCGGCCGACTACATCTGGCCCTCGGGCAAGATGACCGGCGAGCAGCTCGTGGTGGTGGTGCGCGCCCAGGAAGGCAAGGCCGTCGACGAGGCGCTCGTCGCCGAGATCCGAAGGCGCAACCGCAGGCTCGCGGACTACAAGCGGTTGTCGGGCTACATCGTGCAGACCGACGAGTTCCCGGTGACGGCGTCGCTCAAGGTCAAGCGCGAGGTGTTGGCCGATCGCCTGCGCAAGTGCAGCCGCGCCGACGTCGTGATTCCGCTGGGGGAGTGAACGATGGGCGACGCCTGGCTCGCGATCGTCAATCCCGCTGCCGGTGGTGGACGCTGCGGCAAGGAATTTCCCGTCGCGTGCGAACGGCTGCGTGACGGCGGCGTCGCGGTCGACATCGTCGAAACCACGATGGCCGGCGAGGCGTCTGCGATCGCACGCGCGGCATGGGCCGAGGGCCGGCGTCGCTTCATCGCGGTGGGCGGCGACGGCACCGGCTTCGAGATCGTGAACGGCCTTTTCCCGGCGGCCGAGGGCGCACAGGAGCCGCCGCGGTTGGGCTTCTTGCCGATGGGCACCGGCAACTCGTTTCTGCGCGACTTCAGCGAGCACGGTGCCGAGCACTCGCTGCAGGCCCTGCTCGAGGATCGCAGCCGACCCTGCGACGTCGCCCGGCTGCACCACCGCACGGGCGTGATGTACTGGATCAACATCTTGTCCATCGGCTTCGTCGCCGACGTCAACGGGTTGCGGGCGCGGCGGTTCAAGGCGTGGGGTGAGTTCGGCTACATCGCGGCGGTGGTCACGGCGGTCGCCAGCCTGCGCAGCCGTCCGTTCCCGCTGCGCTGTGATGGCGGTGCGCTCGACGGCGGCGCGATGGTGTTCGCGTCCTTCAACAACAGCAAGTTCACCGGCGGCAAGATGATGATGGCGCCGCACGCCGACACCGCCGACGGTCTCATCGACTTCATCCGCGTCGGCCCGCTGGGCCGCGTCGCGCTGCTGCGGACCTTCCCCAAGATCTTCACCGGCGAGCACCTGCGCAACCCCGCGGTGCACGAGACCAAGCATCGCCGCATCGACTTCGACGTGACCGACGAGATCGACGTGATGATCGACGGTGAGGCCGAGCGCGTGATCCCGGTCGCGATCGACGTGCTGCCGGGCGCGTTGCGGGTCTGTGTGTGAAGCGTCGGTCTTGCTGGTACACCTTTCGGGTGAGGCAGCACGACGATCGGGATCGAGGCGCAGTAGGTGGGTGGTGCGCGTGGATCGCCGATCCCCCGGCCGATCGGGCGAGGTTGGTTCAGTCGCGACCCTGAGCCCGCATCAGCCCGCGGGCGTGGGCTTGCACAGGCCGCCGCCTTCGATCTGAGCGTTGGTGCGGAACGTGTTCAGCGTCGTCCAGTTGGGCGTCGTCACCATCGGGATCGTCGAGTCCTCGCGCACGTTGGTGACGTAGTACGCGTGCTGATTCCAGATGCGTCGGGCCTGGATCCAGCGATCCTCGATGTCGCGGATCGCCTGCAGCGCAGGCTGGCCGGACGAGGACACCACCAGGATCTCGGCCGAACCGTCGTTGTCGATATCGGCGACGACCGGGTACTCGCTGATCGTGGGGCTGCCGCGCGTGATCTCGAGCTGCACCGCGCCGGTCAAGCCGTCGTAGATGCGGAAGGCCTGCTCGTCGGCGTACATGGCCTCGGCCACGCCGTCGCCCAGGAAGTCGAACGCGGTGCCACCAGCGGCCCCCGACGAGTCCGACACGACCGTCTGCCACAGCACGTCGGCCGGTCCCTGGTACACGGCGTACGCGCTCTGCGACGAGCTCGCCCATTCCGCGATCTCGTCGCCGTCGAAGTCGTGGATGGTGCCGGGCCGCTGCCACACCAGATACGCGCCCGCGGGCACGCCCGTCGGCGTCACCGGGCCGTACTTGATGGCGCCGGTGTGCTCGACCATCCACAGCCCCTGGCCGCTGGTGATGAAGATCTCGGGCTCGGGGTCATCGTCGAGGTTGCCGACCTGGGGGATCGATTGCGACGTGATCGTCGGGTAGTTCTCGAAGTAGAGCGTGCCGTCGGCGCGGTACGCCGAGTGGCCGGTGATCACCTCGAGTTGGCCGTCGCCATCGAGATCGGCGGCCGTGGTCGCCTCGAGCTCACCCGCCAGCGGGTTGGGGTAGCTCCACAGCATGGCGCCCATGTGGTCGTAGACCTCGTGGTTGAACACGATCTCGACGTCGCCATCGGCGTCGAGATCGTGCAACGCGATGGCGCCCGACTCGCGGTTGAACTGGCTGGCAGCGTCACCGTCGGTGGTGTTGGTCCACTTGACGGTGCCATCGTGCTCGAACGCCTTGAGGCGATAGACGCCGCCGGAGTTCCACACCGCGACGATCTCGGGCAGACCATCGCCGTCGATGTCGCCGAACGCCGGCGTCGCCGTACACGACACACCCTGGTCTGGCTGGATCGCGAAGTGTTCGACGCCGGTCTCACCGTCGAGGACGTGGATGAAACAGGTGACGCCGTAGCCGATGCCGGCGTTCGCGACCAGCAGCACATCGGGGATGTCGCATAGGTCGATCTCGCCGTCGGCGTTGTCGTCGGTGAAGTTGCCGACCAGCGGCGTCACCCAGCTCTGCTCCGCTGCGCCGAACGTCCACTGGATCTCGGGCTCGAAGCTGTCGGGTGGCGCGAACTCCTCGCAGTCGCCGACCGCGTCCATGTCGTTGGCGACCTTGCAGACGTCGACGTTGGATCCTTCGCCGCCCTCGCCCTCCGTCTCGCCCGCCACGTCGAACTTTGCGCCGCCATCGGAGGAGTCGGCACCCTCGGCGCTGCCGCCGGTGAGGCTCGCCGAGCCCTCGACCCCCGCGGTGAGCGAGAGGCTGCCGCCCAGGGAGTCGGTGCCGCCCGCGTCGTCCCGGGCGTCGCGTTGCGCGCCGCAGGCGGCGGAGACCAGGCCGACGAGTCCGAGCGAGACGAGCGTGCGCATGGTGTGATCGTACAGCGGCCGTGCGCGCCGAGGAACCCGGGGATTCACGCGAACGGATCGCAGACGCCGCGGGTGGGATGCCCGATGTCCAGGCAGTCCTCGACGGGTCCGCACTCGAACGTGCCCAGCGTGCAGAAGTTCGTGCACCGGCCGGCAAAGCAGGAGAACAGGATGTCGCAGTCCGTGCCCTGCACGCAGGCGGCGTTGAGGTTGCCGCACACATCGCAGCTCTCGCACAGGCCGTACTCGGCGGTAGCGAATCGGCACACGGTGGCGACGCCTGAGCACATCTGCAGATCGCCCGGGGTGTCGCACTGCTCGTTGCCGTCGGGGATGTCGAGATCGGGATCGAGCGGTGTGCCCGCGGCGGTGTCGCCGCCGCTGCTCGAGCCCGTCGATGCGTCGCCGGTGCCGGTGGGGTCGGTCGAGCTGCCCGCAGACGGATCGGTCGCGTCGGCGCTGCTGTCGGCGGTGCCCGTGTCGTCGCCGCTCGCGGGGCCGCTGGACGGGCCGCTCGAGTCGCTGGTGCCGTCGGTCGACTCGGGGTCGCCGGTCGCGGTCACCGTCGTCGACACGGTGCTCGCAGCGCTGCCACCACCGCTGGAATCGGGGAAAGAGCCGCCCGGACCGACCGTGCAGGCGGTGCCGACAGCGAGGACGGCGACGAGGATCACGCGACGCATGTGCAGGACGATAGACGGATGCCGCGGCGTGCGGTTGCACGAAGACGCGGACCTCGGGCGGCGCTCGGCCGCGGCGCAGGCAGGCCACCGATGCGATCCTGCTATGCTCCGCCGCGGATGCGCGCCAGCCGATTCCTCGACGTGGTGCAGTCCCTGCTCGAGGCGCCGCTCGACGCCGATCTCTTGGCGCTGCAGCCCGGGCTCGCCGTGTGTGCGCTCGCGGACGGCACCGTGGCGATGGTGCTCGATGCCGAGGGCGCCCGGCTCGCCGTCCTCGAGGAGACCCTGGCCGAGTTCCTGCGCCGCGCGCGGGGCACCGGCGCCAAGCTGGTGATCATCGGCGGCGACGGCCGTCATCGTGATCTGCTCGCGCGGATGCAGCCGACTGTGATGGTCGGCCGCGCGATCCAGGCGTTCGCCCTCGACGACGAGGTGGGCGTCTGGGCAGGGGCACGCTCGCGCGTCGATTCGCCGCTGGGCCGGGCGTTGGCGACCGTCCATGCCCGAGCCCAACCGCGGGACGTGGATGTCGCCGCGCTGCTCGAGCGCATCCACGTCCCGTCACCCGAGGACCGGTCGCGGGCCGAGGCGGCGCACGCGTTCGTCGAGGGCACACGCACCGGCCAGGCTCCGCTGACGCTGGCACTCATCGGGATCATCGCGGTCGTGTTCGGGCTCGAGTGGCTGTGGGGCGGCACCGAGGCGATCCCGACACTCGTGCGCATGGGCGCCAACACCGACGCGACGCGCACCGGCGAGCCGTGGCGGCTGCTGTCGTCGGCGTGGCTGCACGCCGGCCCGCTGCACGTGCTCGTCAACGGCTACGTGCTGTACAGCCTCGGGGGATTTCTCGAGCGGCTGCTGGGCGCCCCGCGCATGCTGGTGCTCTATGTGCTGGCAGGGGCTGCGGGCGGACTCGCGAGCGCATGGTTCTCCGAGGCGGCGCTGAGCGTCGGCGCGTCGGGGGCGATCTGGGGGCTGCTCGGGGCCTCGGTGGCGCTGGCGTGGCGCCCGGCGGGGCTGATCCCCGATGCGGTGCTCCCGACGGTGCGGCGCAACGCCATCGTCAACGTGGTCATCAACGTGGCGGTGTCGTTCATCCCGGCGGTCGACGCGATGGCCCACCTCGGCGGCGGTGTGATGGGCGCTGCGCTGGTCATGAGCGGGATCGTGACCCGCGGCGTCACGCTGCAGCCGCGGGCGTTCCCGCGGGCGTGGGGGGCTGCGGCCGTGGTCGCAGGGGCGCTGCTGCTCGCGGCGCCCGTGGTCGCGATCATCCATGGTCGGCCGTGGGCGCTGTTCGACACCGCCGTGCACACGGTCGCGCTCGGTGACGGCGCGAGCATGCAAGCCCCCGTGGCGCTGGGGCTGCGGGCGGTCGACGACGACGGCCGTCGTACCGAGGCCGTGCTGGGCGATCCGCTGCGCGACGTCGGGGGGATCACGGTGGTGATCGAGCGCCACGGCGAGGTGCTGCCGAGCATCGCGGAGCTCGACGCCGCGTTCGCGGAGTTCCGCGCCGAGCCGATGGCCGCGCCCGAAGGTGGCGAGGCCGTGGGCGCGCGCACCTTCACCGAAGGGCCCGGGTATCGCGGGTTCGCCGAGCGCTTCCGGTTCGACAATGGCCTCGAGCTGCGGGTGGAGTTCCAGATCCACATGGCCGCGACGGTGCGCATCGAGTCGATCCACTGGGCGCAGTGGCCCGAGGCCGGCGCCGCGCTCGAGGCCGCCGCTGCGTCGCTGTCGATCACGCCGCGGTGAGACGCCAGGGAGCGCTGCCCGCGTCACGGCGTCTGCAGAAACGCGCGGTGCATCGCCACCGTGAGTCGCTCGACGTCGTCATCGGCGCAGAACAGCGTGGCGCGCAGGGGCGAGGTCGCCATCGCCTTGATCGGCACGCCGATCCCGGCGGCGACCGAGCGGGTCTTGGCGAGGGCCGCGGCGTTGCGGCCGAAGAACTCGCCGACCACCGACACCGCGCCGCAGCTCTCCTCGATCTCGACCTGGCCCATGAGCTGGGCGCGGACCGAGATCCAGTCGGGGACGTCGGCGAGGTTGAACCACAGATCCGCGATCTCGTGGTCGGCATCGAGGTGGAGCACGGGAAGCGATGCCGCTGCTGCTGCGGCGAGCATTCGATCCATCGAGTGGCCGCCGAAGGCGCGCAGGCGGACCAGGTTGCGGTAACCGGTCACACCCGACAGCGCGCCATCGGAGGCGATGTTCTCCTCCTTGTCGATGCGCGTGCCGGCGCCATCGCTGAACGTGGCGCGGGCATAGAGCGCCACGCCGGTGCGGCGGGCGAACTCGACCGACTCGGCGTGCAGGACCTTGGCGCCATGGGACGTCAATTCGAGCATCGCCTCGTGGGAGATCGACTCGATGAGCTGGGCGGCGGAGATGATCCGCGGATCGCCCGTGTACACACCGTCGACGTCCGAGCAGATCTCGCAGTACTCGGCGCGCAGCGCCCCGGCGAGGGCGACCGCAGTGGTATCGGAGCCGCCGCGGCCGAGCGTGGTCACCTCGCGCTTGTACGACACGCCCTGGAAGCCGGCGACGATCACGATGCGTCCGGCTTCGAGCTCGTCCTCGACGCGGAACGGCCGGACCTCGAGGATGCGCGCGCCCGAGTGCCGGTCGTTGGTCAGGATCCCTGACTGCGAGCCGGTGAGCGAGATCGCCTCGTGCCCGAGCTCTTGGATCGCCATGCACAGCAGCGCCATGCTGGCGCGCTCGCCACACGAGAGCAGCATGTCGAGCTCGCGGCGCGAGGGCGAGTTCGAGATCTCGCGGGCGCGGGCCATGAGCTGGTCGGTGGTCTTGCCCATCGCCGACACGACGACGACGACACGGTGACCGGCGAGCTTGGTCGCGATGACGCGCGCGGCCACCTTGCGGATGCGCTCGACATCGGCGACCGACGAGCCCCCGTACTTTTGCACGACGACGGACGTGGACATGGGCGGACGCTACCGTGAGTCCGGGTCGCCGGACCAGCAACGGGTGCGCCGCGGCCATACAGCCCGCCGTCGCGAAGATCCCGCGTGTCACGACCCGCGTGGCCGCGACCGTGGCGCCGGCGCACTGCTGGTAGACTCTCCGACGTGACGCCGGCCCGGGCAAACCCAGCGTCCGCCGCCGCGGATGGCTCGACGCTCGCACCCGACGATCCGTCGGTGCTCGTCGGTCGCGTCATCGCCGAGCGATACCGGGTCGATGCGGTGCTCGGGATCGGCGGGATGGGTGCGGTGCTCCGCTGCCATCACCTCGGGCTGCGTCGCGACGTGGCGGTCAAGCTGCTGCACCCCGAGCTCGCCGGCGACCGCGAGATCGCAGCCCGCTTCGAGCGCGAGGCCGCGAGCGCCTCGCGTCTCGACCACCCCAATTGCGTGCGGGTCCTCGATTTCGGCGCGTGGGAGCCGGTGCCGGGCATGCCGCCGGCGAAGTACCTGGCGATGCAGCTGCTCGAGGGCCAAGAGCTCACCGAGATGCTCGGCCAGCCGCTCGCAGCCCGCCGTGCGCTCGGGCTGATCCAACAGATCCTCACCGGGCTCGAGCACGCCCACGCCCACGGCGTCGTGCACCGCGACCTCAAGCCCGAGAACGTGTTCGTCACCCGCGATCACGACGGTGGCGAGCTGCTCAAGCTCGTCGATTTCGGCATCGCCAAGATCAGCGAGGGCGAGGACGCCGGGCCCAAGCTCACCCGCTTGGGCGTCGTGTTCGGTACGCCGCTGTACATGAGCCCCGAGCAGGCGGCCGGCGGCGTGGTCGACGTGCGCACCGATCTATACGCCGCGGGCGTCATCTTGTTCGAGATGCTCGCGGGGGTGCCGCCGTTCACCGGCAGCGACGCGACCACGCTGCTGCGCAAGCACGTGTTCGAAGATCCGCCCACGCTCTCCGACGCGGTGCCGCCGGCGCTACGGGGCGTCGTCGCGCGCCTGCTCGCCAAGGATCGCGACCAACGCTTCGCCAGCGCCCGCGAGGTGCGGGATGTCCTCGCTGTGATCGAGCAGGCGCTGCCGATCACATCGGGGAGCGTGGGAGAGACCGCGGGGCACATCGCGACCACGATGCCGCCCGGTGCGTTCACCATGCCGCTTGCGCCGGGGCTGCCCAGCGCTTCGCGCCGACACGCCGGATTCGTGCTCGGCGCGGTCGCGCTCGCGCTCGGCCTCGCGGTGTGGGCGTGGCCGCGGAGCGACGATACGCCCGCCGATGACGGATCGCAGCGCCCCGGTCTGCTCACGGCATTGAACGATGCCGCGACGCCGGTGGTCGCCCCGCCGGCGGCCGCCGTGGCCTCGGCGAGGGCCGACGTGGCGAGTGCGGTCGGGGCCATGCTGGGGCCCGTGGCCGCCAGCGCTGCGGGCGTGCTGCCACTGCCGCGGGTACCGGCCGCGACGCTCGAGATCGACGCGGCGCTCGCCCGCGGCGAGACCACGGTCGCGCTGGCGAAGATCGACACCGCCCTGGTCTCCACCCCCGACTCGGCACCGCTCCACCTGCGGCGCGGTCGCGCCCTGGCCACGGTCGACGGCCGCGATCACGACGCGCTGGCCGCGTTCGCCGACGCGCTGCAGCAAGACGGGGCGGTGCTCGACGATCTCGGCGCCCAGGCCGATCTGTTCGGCCTGCTGCGGCGCCCGGCCCTGCGGCCCCGGGCGGCGGAGTTCGCCATCGAGTCCCTCGATGCCCGCGGCGTGCCGCTGCTGGTCGAGTTCGTCCACGCGCCCACGCCGGTGCTCGACTACGTGTTGCGTCACCGTGCGCTCGCCCGCATCGAGCGCGACGACGAGCAGCGCGCGGGTATCGACACCGGGCTGCAGTACGCCCTCGATCTGTGGCAGGCCCCTCAGGCACCGACGCCGTGCGTGGCCTTCGCGGCGGCGCTCGATGGCATCGCGCGGGCGCCGAGCGCCGACGTGCTCGGCACCTTGCACCGGGTCACGCCGCCGGCCGTGGCCGCGGATGCGGACCCCGAGATCGCGGCGATGTGCGCGACGCTGCCGATGCGCCTGCAGGCGGTGCGCACCGCGGTGCTCGCCGCTCATCCAGTGCGGGCCGAGCGATGGACGGTGCCGCCCGCGTACGCCGTCGCCAAGAAAAAGAAGCCGAAGCGACGCTCCGGCCTGCGGCGGCTGTTCGGCGGCTGACGTTGCGGTCGCTTGGCGCTTGAGCCGGCGCGTGGTTTCGTCTACATGACGCACCGTGCCCGATCGCACCCGAGAGCTCCTCGTCGGTCCCGAGCCCGAAAGGCCGCGCACGGCCACGGGCGAGATCCTGGTGGTGCCCGCACACTGGGCGCTGCTGCCGCCCGGCGACGCCGGACTCACGCGACGCGTGAAGGCGGCGGGTCCGACGTGGACCGTCCGCGAGAAGCGGGGCCGCAAGATGTTCTCGCGGGGGCTGTGGGCGCCGGCGGCGACCATCGAGGCCGAGCGCGCCAAGCTCGACGCCGAGCGCGAGGATCCGCGCTGGGCCGAGCGTCTCGAGGCCGGCCGCCGCCGCCGCGACGCCGCGCAGTCGGTCTACGTCGACGAGTTCCTCGCGGCGGTCGTGTCGTTCCTCGACTTCGCGCCCCGGCACGCCGAGCTGGGCCGCGGCATCGCAGCGGCGGTCACCGCCCACGCCGTGCCCGTCGGCAGCGGTACCGTCGCCCGCACCCAGCGGATCCCGCTGCCACGTCGGGCCGAGGCCGCCGTCATCGCCTGGCTCCGCCACCAGACCACCGCCTACGACACGATGAAGGTCCCCCGCGTCCGCGGCATGCGGCGCGAGGTCAGGCGCCTACTCGCCGATCAGTCGCGCCAGGTGCTCGAGCAGTACCGCCGCGGCTTGACCATCGAGCCCGAGCGCTGCGTGCTGCGTCGCGCCCTCGCTGCCGTGAGCGTCAGCCCTGCGTGAGGCTCTCGTCGTAGTCGTCCTCGCCCGTGTCCGGATCGATGAAGCGGACGTTCACGGCGTTGGCCTCGGGGTCGAACATGATGATCGCGCCGCGCGGCTGGCTGGTGCCGTAGGCGAACTGACCGCCGAGCAGGGTCTCGCCGAGGATGTTCGTGTTGCCGCCGGTGCACGCGATCTCGCGGGTCACCGCCGACAGGTTCTGACCGTCGGGCTCGATGCGCGACACGAAGCACACGTGGAAGTCGCCCGACAGGAACCACACGTTGGCGATCTGGTTGGCGTCGATGAACTGCAGCAGCTCGTCGCGCTGCTCGGGGAAGCCCTCCCAGCGATCGAACGCGGCGATGTCCCAGATGAACGGCATGTTGGTGATCGGCACCGAGTTCATGACAACTTTGAAGTGGCACGGGCTCTGGGCGAGGCGCTCCTTGACGAAGTCCATCTGCGCCTGGCTGATGTAGATGCCCTGAGACGCCCGCCGCTCGTAGCGACAGTCGAGCACGATGATCTCGGCGGTGAGGCCCCAGCGAAAGCTGCGCCACAGCCGGAATTCCGGCGGGCCGCCGTCGATCGGTAGGGCCTCGAAGTAGGAGGTCAGCGCGTTGGCGCGGCGCTCGAGATCCATCGGTGCCATCGAGCGCGGATCGAAGCCCGAGTTGTCGTCGATCTCGTGATCGTCCCAGGTCGCGTAGAGTCCGGCGGCCCCGAACACGCGCTTGAACCCGTCGGCGCCGAAGTAGCGCCGCCAGTTCTCGCGGTACTCCGGCAGCGAGAACAGCCCGTCGTTATAGGCCATGTCGCCCAGGTGGAGGAAGACGTCGTAGTACTCATCGGCCATCACGTCGAGGGCCGGCCAGGTGTAGTCGCCGCCGGCGTCGCCGTTGCACGCCGACATCGCGATGACCAGGGGCTCGAGCGCGTCGTCGGCGATCGCCGTGCGCACGCGGCCGATGAGGCTGCGACCGACCAAGGCGTCGCCCTGCTCGACGAAGTAGCCGTACTCGTACCAGGTGCCGGGGCATAGCCCCTCGATGGTGACCTTCACGAAACCCGCGGGGTCTGGCACCACCTGCTGTTCGGCGACGAGCGTCACCGAGCCGGCATCGGCCGGCGTCCACACCCGCAGCAGCTTGGGCGCGACGTCGGCGATCCACACCGCGAACATCGCCGACGTGGGGCGCATCTCGCCGGCCATCACCGCCAGTGGGAAGGTCACGTCGTCCTGGGCGATGGCGTTCGGATCGAACTCGATCACGCTGCCGCCCGGCTCGCACGCCTCGGCGCCGGTGTCGGTGCCGCTGTCGCTGCCGTCGCTGCTGCTGGTGTCGGCGGCGGAGGTGGTGTCGGCCTCGGTGGTGGCGCCGGGCGAGCTGCTGGTGCCCATCGGTCCGCCGCTGTCGTCTGTGCCGCTGCCACTGCTCGCCCCGGAGCTGCCCGCGGCCATGCCCGCGGTATCGTCACCGCAGCCGATGGTCAGGGCGGCCGCCGAGCCGAGGCCGATGCCGAGGAACGCGCGTCGATCCATCGTGTGCTTGGGGTCGAGGTCTCGGGCCATGCACCCACGCGTAGACGAAACCGGCGCGGAAGCCAAGGGGAACGCCCATGACTCTCGCTCGCGCGGTCTCGCGCGCGGTGACCGTGGCAGGTGGCGTGACGCCGTCGTCACGCTAAGGTGCTTGCGTGCCGCAGGATGGCCCGGGCCCACGGATGATCGCGGCGTTGGGGCGAGCGCTCGGCGACGGGCGGGTCACCGCGGTGCCGACCACGGGCGGCGACAGCCATCGGGCGCTGCTCGCTACCCTCGGTGATGGCCGCCGCGTGTTCGTGAAGTATGGCGCCGATGCGGCGACCTACGGCGCCGAGGCCCACGGCCTGGGCTGGCTGGCCGCGGCCGACGCACTGCGGACCCCCGAGGTGCTCGCGGTCGGCGACGACGAGATCCCGTTTCTCGCGCTCGAGTTCCTGGAGTCCGGCCCTGGCTCCGACGACTTCGAGGTTCGCCTCGGGCGCGGGCTCGCGGCGTTGCATCGCCACGGTGCGCCGTGCTTCGGCCTCGAGCGTGACAACGTCATGGGCAGGGTGCCGCAGGACAATCGCCCGCTGCCCACGTGGCCTGAGTTCTACGCCGAGCGTCGCCTCGCGCCGCTGCTCGCCCGCACGCGCGACTCCGGCGGTCTCGACCGGGCGACCGCCACGCTCGTCGAGGGTGTGATCGCGAGGATGCCCGCGCTCGTCGGTCCCGCCGAGCCGCCCGCACGTCTGCACGGCGATCTGTGGAGCGGCAACGTGATGTGCGACAGCGAGGGTGCGCCGGTCATCTACGACGGCGCGGTGTACGGTGGCCATCGCGAGATCGATCTCGCCATGCTGCGGCTCTTCGGCGGGCCGGGCCCGCGGTGCTTCGACGCCTATGCCGAGGCGTTCCCGCTGCCGCCCGGCGCCGAGCAGCGCGTGGCGCTGTACCAGCTGTATCCGTTGCTCATCCACGTCGCGATGTTCGGCGGCGGGTGGGCGAGCGCGGTGGCCCGAGCTGCGCGCGCCTGCTAGTCCATAAGGACTGAGTCGGCGCGCGGCCGCCGGTCGACGCGGGCGTCCACTACGCGCCGTGATCCCGCGTCGGGGCTGGGCGACGGAACCTTCCTTGAAAATCGGTGGTCAACCATCGTATTTTCAAGGATGTGACCCTGCCCCGACACCGCCTGACCGCTCAGGTGCAGCGCGCGTTACGCAGCGCACCCGTCACGCTGTTGCTCGGGCCACGCCAGTGCGGCAAGACCACGTTGGCGCGGGTGATCGCCGCCGCCAGCCGTCGTTGCACGTGGTTCGACCTCGAGGATCCGGAGACATCTCTGCGTGCGGACATCGCCAAACAGGTGCTCGCTCCACTCCGGGGCCTCGTCGTCATCGACGAGTGTCAACGCGAGCCGGCGCTGCTGCCACTGCTCCGCGTGCTCGCCGACCGGCGGCCGCTGCAGGCGCGGTTCCTGCTCCTGGGCAGCGCCTCGCCGCTGCTGGTGCGCGGCGCCGCAGAGACGCTGGCGGGTCGCGTGCGTCACTGCGAAATGGGTGGGCTCGATCTGAACGACGTGTCAGCGGCGCGGCAATCGATGCTGTGGCTTCGCGGCGGATTTCCTCGCGCGTTCCTCGCGCGTTCCGAGCGCGATAGCTTTGCCTGGCGCGGTGACTTCATCCAGACCTTCCTCGAGCGGGATCTGCCGAGCTTGGGTCTACGTGTGCCGCCTGCGACGCTGCGGCGATTCTGGACCATGCTGGCCCACCATCACGGCGGAATCTGGAACGCGGCCGAGCTTGCGCGGTCGATGGGTACCGGCGAGGTGGCGGTTCGCCATCACGTGGACATTCTGAGCGGTGCGTTCGTGGTACGTCAGTTGCCGCCGTGGATGACCAACGTCGGCAAGCGGTTGGTGAAGGCGCCCAAGGTCTACATCCGGGATTCGGGTTTGGTCCACTACTTCCTCGGCATTCGGGACCGACTGGGTCTTCTGTCCCATCCCGGGCTGGGGGCCTCGTGGGAGGGTTTCGTGGTGGAATCCATCATCGGTCGCCTCGGCGCCGAGCGTGATGCCTTCTTCTACCGCACGCATGCTGGCGCGGAACTCGACCTGCTGATCGCGCGCGGACGTCGGCGCTTCGGTTTCGAAGCCAAGCACGGCGATGCACCGACGATCACGAAGTCGATGCGCGTGGCGCAGCAGGACCTCGCGCTCGATCATCTCTGGGTGGTGCACCCAGGCGAGCGCAGCTATCCACTCGCCGACGGGATCTCGGCGCTCGCGCTGCGCGATCTCGACGACCTCGCCCGAGAGCGCCGCTTCGCCGTATCTTCGTGACCGTCGAGACCGTCGAGACCGTCGGAGGGTATGGTTCTCCATCTGATCCCGGATCACGACGCGACCCGTAGGGTTCGTTTGAGCGGACGCAGAGTCTCGGCGATGGCGTCGTTCCAGCGGTCGCTCTGTGCGAGAGCGCGTAGATGCAGCACGCGGTCGCCGGCTTCGTGCTTCCACCGGCACCGCCGCGGACCGTCCGCCTTCGCACGACCGACTCGCAGCTCGCCTCGACGTTGCCGCTGCCGATCGGAAGCCCCTCGCGTCTCGCCGCAGCGTAGTCCATCTGGTGACCGTAGTTGTCCTCGATGCCGTCGATGATGGTATCGAGACGACTGCGGATCTCTGCGGCGCCGTCCCCAGCGTCACCACCCGCAGCCCTCGGCGACGGGTCAGCAGATGGACGAGGTCGCCCTGAAGCGCACCGTCGAGGTCGTCGATGTCGCCGCCCGGCATGCAAGCGTAGCGCGTCGTGGCGATGGCCCAGCCATCGGCGTCGTGCAGTGTGACGGTGCCGACGTGCGCCATGTGGGAAATCGCGTGTCAGGCGGTCCTTGCCGTCTTTTCCGCCGTCGATCTCGAGTTCTTCGATCGGCACGGCGACGCGGTCCAACGCGATGCTGACGCTGCACGCGTCGTCAGGGACTGCCGCGGCCACGGTGAGCCGCTGATCGATCTCGGCGCGGCGCTCGATGTAGAGACGACCGACCTCCGCATGACCACGAACACCGCAACGCTCGACAAGCTCATGTCCACCCTCGCCCAGATCCCAGCCGACGAGATCGACGCGCCGACGCTCCCGATCGAAGTCGCCCTGAGTCATGTCCCCATCGAACGGTTGCCGCTCGCGGGGCGCGTCGAAGTGCTCGAGCAGCTCGCGAAAATCCAGGCGTTCCACGCCACATCGCCGCCGTCGATCCCATCGCCCGCGCTGCCTCCGGCCACGACGACCGGTCGCTTCGCCGGCGTCACCGAGCGAGTGATTCCCGCGATCGACGAGGCACAGGACCCCGTGGGCGGCCCCCTATGAGCCCGTGGAGGCCGATGAGCCGCTCCGTCAGGGGGAGCTGCTCGCTGGCCTCCACGAGCCGATCGTGAAGGAGTTGGCCCCGAAGGAGGTGGACGTCGAGTGGCAGATCCACCCGCTCGCTCTGCTCGTGACGCAAGACTGCGACCTCGAGCAGGACCACGCCCAACGACGGGCTGGTGTCACCGACAACTACCTTCTGCTGAAGCGCGTTCTACTCTGCGAGGTCTCGTCGGCCGAGGAGGCGAGAAATCTGCAGCGCAGACCCGGCATGCCCGAGATCAACTCGGCGGCGTGGAAGAGCGTGTCCCAGAACCTCGGCCATGAGCCCGACGGCCGTGTGCGCGCTGCACGGGCCGCCGGCATTGCCGCGCGCGAGTCGCTCGCGGGATCTGCCGCGGGCACTCCCGCTGGAGCCGCTCGGACAGGTGCGCAGCGTGCTCCGCCGTGCGGCCGAGGATACGCCGCCGCAGAAGAACCCGCCCGAGCCGTGGCCGGCGGATTGATCTAGAAGCGAGCCTCGCTCGAGCTTCGACTCCGCGACACCCCCCAATCCGAGGTGGACGATGTGGGTGGACCCCCGTACATTGATCCCCAGTGGGTGACTTCGACCTGGGTGTGGTGACGCGTCAGCTCTGCGACGGCGCGTTCAGTTCAGTCGTGGAGAGCCTGCTCGAGGGCTACATCGTGGTCGGGGGCACCGCGACGGGGCAGGCGGGTCTTCTCGCGCTGCAAGGCGGCGTCGATTTCGTCTGGGATCTCTGGAACGAGCAGTTCTGCGCCTTCACCTACCCGACGCAGGGGCTGAGCAGCACCTCGCTGCTCGGCGCCACCGCGGCCGCGCACGTCGGCTTCGGCACCGGGCGCTTCCACAACATCCACGACGCGTGGTCGGGCGAGTTCCGCAGCGTAGAGGCCGGCTTCGAGCTGCACGCCTGGCGGGTGCTGGGCATCAGCGGCGCGGTGCAGTATTTCCAGAGCCCCGACGGCACGATGCGGGGCGCTCTGGGATCGCTCGGCGGGTCGGCGACGATCCCCAACTCGGTAACGCGGCTGTTCCGGCTCCCCGCCAACGCCTCGATCACCGCCGGCACCGGGTTCTGGACGCCGAGCAACGCCATCACCGAGTCGCTGGCCCCGAACAACCGCACCGCGCAGCTCATGACCACCGCCAAGGGTCGCTACTGGGAGATGGAGGTCGGCGTGCTCGGGGTGGGCGCCCACATCCTGCAGGTGCTCGGCATCTCCCCCGGAACCGTGGTGCTCGCCGGCTACGCCACCGCGGTCGCGCTCGCCAAGGACCACGCCGAGTCCAAGGGCATCCGCGACCGCGCCCAGGCCCTCCGCGATCTCCACCTCACCCTGTGCAGCCAGGCCTACCGCCAGATCTCGCAGTACAAGTCCGACGTCGGCTCTGGGTCGGGGCAGCGCACCTACGACGGCTACACGGTGCAGCGTACGAGCAGCGGCAACTTCATCATCACGACCACCAACCAGACCGCGACCGGCGAGTGGCGCACCACCCGGCGGCTCTACTCCCCGGACGCCGCCGTGCTCGGCCAGCACCGCTACTGGATGGCCACCGGCGGCGCCCCCAACGGCTTCATCAACGGACGGTCGTACCCGATGATGCGGTTCAGCGAAGAGATCGGGCGGCTGCAGGACGACTTCCTCCGTCGGTGACGAACGGCGACCGTCACTCGGCGTGGGTGCCGACAACGCAGATGGCTTGCTGACGCGCGCCATCATTCGCGGAACCGGCGCGACGGCGGATGGTCGCCGGGTCACTCGCCCCGCGGCCACGCTACGTGCGGCGGATTCGCAGGGCGCGTAATCGAGAGGATCGCAGGGTGACCCGGCGGCGAACACCTCGGCGCACACACCCGTGTCCCCCCGTGCTCCCCCCGTGCTCCCCCCCCCGTTCACCGGGCCACGCGAACTACGAGGTACAGCACTCACCGAATCTACGCCGCTTGCGGCGCCTCCATCTCTTGCGGTGTCTCCATCCGAGGCGGTTTCGGCAAGGTGATCGCCGGTCTCTCGGTACGCAATCAGGCCCTCGATCTCCAGATCGAGTCCAAAGATCTCGGGCTCCCCGAAGTGCAGTTCGCCACGAGAATCTCCGTCAACTTCTCCGTCTTGCTCCTCCACATCACAACCCGCGATGGCCCGCGATGGCTAGAAAATCTGTCACGGTTACCTTGGAGTGCTTCACGCTTCTCCTGTCGCGGATAGCGCGGGCGGTGGCGCAGTTGTCTCGCCGTTAGAACGCGGGTCGGTGTTGATGAATCAAGACGACGAATGCCGGCCGCTGCCTATAGCGGCCCACGAGCCGAGGCTCAGACCACTGGAAGGTGAACGTGGACCTTGCTTCGCCGCCCCTGTGCCCGCCAGTTGTCCAGTTTGGAGCTGTTGCGAGCACAGCCCACTGTACATCTCTCATTGCAGTCTTTGACGGTGTCGAACTGCTCGCGCAGGTCGTCAGAATTGTACTGAAGAAGATCCTTGCCCCATACTTCGCGGGTCTGTGAGCACCAGCGCACCATACCGAACTCATCGATGTAGAGGTAGCGAGAGCCCGCTCGACACTTGAACGGAGCCGTGCCGAAATCGATCAGGCGTGAGCGGTAGTTGCCGGCCTGCCGCCAGCCGCGACCCAGCCGAGCTTCTATCGTCCGATAGAGTTTCTGGTTCTCCGCAGACAGGCCAAGCTGCCCGTCGCCATCGTGGATCAGCAGGACGCGCGGGCGGAAGCCGCTCTTCTCGGCGAAGTCGATGACCTGGATCACCTCGTCCGGTGGTGCGGCCCCCACCACGGCAGACAGCGTGACGAGGAACTTCGCGTGTTCCCTGATGTGCTCCAGCTTCTTCTCGAGAGGCTTCAGCACCTTTACAGTCATGTCGTTGGGCTCTACCCCGTCGAGGCTGACCTGCAGGTGAGTGAGGCCTGCGCCGTTGAGCGCCTTCACGACCACCGGGCTCATCAGGTAGGCATTGCTGATCAGCTTGCGCTGCACGAACCCACGACTAGATGCGTACGCCACCAGTTCGACGAGGTCGGGATGGAGGAGGGGTTCTCCGCCAGTGAACTCAACCGCGAGTGTCCCGAGCTCGGCCAACTTGTCAATCCGAACACGCAACACTTCGGCTGGGATCGGCGCGGACTCCTGGTCGAACTCGTTGCAGTAGCCGCAGCTCAGATTGCAGCGTCGCACCACGACGAGCTGTGCGAGCAGAGGACCGAAGCGCACCCAGTTGATCGAACGCGACACAGTTTGTGGGGAGAGGGTGGTACGCCAACAGACGCCTGTCAAGCGTGAGGGGGGTCCGAGGGGGGTCGGAGGTCCGCGCCCTCGAGCGCGAGCAGGCCCACGGCCTCGGCATCGGCGGCGCTGCGCCGCAACGACGCCGGCATCGCGTCGGTCGTGAACTCGAGGTTGCCCCACGCGCGCGACAGGACCTCGGTCGAGATGCGCTTGCCCGTCGCGCGCTCGATGCCGTCGATCACGGCGGCCTGCGCCGCGGCCGGATTCTCGGCCATCCACGCCGTCGCCGCGACGCGGGCGCGCAACAGGGCCTCGACGTCGCCCGTCCGCTCACTGAGCATCGCCGCGCGCACCACGAGATGCGTCGTGACATAGCGACCCTCGGGCCACAGCGTGCGCTCGTCGACCAACACGGTGCCGCCGCCCTCCAGCACCAGGCGCGTCGCCCACGGCTCGGGAACCCACGCGCCCGCGAGCGTGCCCGCGACGAAGGACTCGAGGATCTGCGCGTCGTCCCGGGGCGAGATCGACACGTCGCCGCCGCCCTGCGGATCCGTGGTCAGCCCCTGCGACGCGAGCCACGTGCGCAGCGCGACGTCCTGCGTGCCGCCCAGCTGCGGGCTCGCGAACGTCCTGCCGGGCACACGCTCGCGCCGTCGTCGTTCAACGCCGGGCCTGCGGCCACCGCCCCGCGGAACGCGTGGCGAGCCCGCACGCGAAGGGAACGTCCTGCAGTTCGCGGTGCGCCGCGGGCACCGGGACGCCGAACACATCCATGCGGTCGAACTGCCACCGCGCGCCGGTCGTGCGGCTCCGAGCTACGCCCAGTCGCTCGGCGAGGACCGCTACGTGTGCCCGATCCGAACGACGTACAGGATACTCGCGGCGAACGCCGAGCGACGCCGACAACGAGTGCATCCCGGTTTATCGCCGATCGCCCGGCGCTGGATTCTCCGGCGGTCGCCTTTGCCCCATGCGCTTGTCTCGAGACGAGTCCCCCCGCGCCCGCGAGCGCCGTGTCGCATGCACGATGAATCTCCCGACCGGCCGCGCCATGCCGGCGGTCATCAGGCTCAACCACGCATGCGGCCGGCGCACCACGGTGATGCGGTACTCCCGAAGGAGCACCGTGAGCGCCACGCCGACCATGGTGTAGGCCAGCCGCCTTCCGGGGCACAGGTGGCGGCCCAGTCCGAACGCGCCGAAACGGCGATCCTTCACCGGCGGACTCTGTAGATCGTCGACCGCCATCTCGGCGTAGCGGCTCGGGCCATAGCGGTTCGGATCGCGGTAGACGGCGCCGTCGAGGTTGACCAAGCCCATGGACGAGCCCACCAAGGTGCCGGCGGCGATCGTGTGGCCGCCCATCTGCACCGGGCGCCGGGTCAGTCGCCAGAGCCCGCCGTTGCCGTGCAAGCGCATGGACTCGTTGATCGCCCGCAGCAGCAGCGGCATGCGGCACAGCGCGCCGAGATCGGGCAGGGCGCCGCCGAGCACCTCGGCCTGCTCGCGCTCGAGCTCGGCGAGTACGGGGGGGTGCTCGAGCAGGTCGGCGAGGCTCACCGCCAGCGAGATCGCGGTGTTGGTGTGGGCGCCGAAGACCGCGCCCATGATCGCGACGGCCGCAGCACGGATCGTCGCGCGTGTCGCCGCGGTCCGAGCGCGACCGAGAATGTCGTCGAGCACCGCGAACATGTAGCCGTCGGGATCCGCGGTGCCCTCGGCGGCGGCGCGTCGCACCTGGTCCTCGAAGATCGCAACGATGCGGTCCCGCGCGGCCCGTCGCCGCCGCATCGACGGGGTCTGGATCGGTAGCAGCATGCCGGCGACGCTGAAGTCGCTCTCCACCAAGTGCAATAGCCGGGCGAGCTCGTCGCATCGCTCGGGCGCGATGCGCTCGCCGCAGACATAGCGGCAGGCCATGTGCATCACCAGGGCGTTGGCGTGATCGAGCACGTCGATCTCACCGCCGTCGCCGACGCGGGTCCGCCAGAACTCGTCGGCGAGCTGTGCCATCGGGCTCGCTGAGGCGACGGACGGTCGCGCCCGACAGCGCCCGCAGGACCTCGGGGGCGAGCTCCGCGAACAGATCCTCGCCGAGCAGTCCGCCGAGCAGCTTTCGGTAGGCGCCGATGAGATCGAGGTCGTTGTCGCCGGCGGCCGCAAAGTGCGACAGCGCCTCGGCGCCGCCGACGAACGTCAGCGGCAGTCCGAACATCGAGGCGGTGAAGACCTCACCGAGCGCGGCATGGCCGACGCGTTGGAACTCGACCGCATCCACGAGCAGCGCCGCGGGGGCGCCGAGCCACGGCACACGTCCGCGCAGCCGAGGCGGCGAAGCGTCGCCCTTGGTCGGGGCGACGAGCGCACGAACCAGCATGCGGCGCGCCCTTGCGATGACGCCGCCTGGCGCCGCGGACTCGGACACGTCGGGGTTCAACCGCACGAGCGTGCCACAGTCCGCGAGGCTCGGCGGATGCAGCGCGTTGGCGCGGAGACGATCGGTGCAGCCGACCTCCGCCGAGGTCGACCGCCGTCGATGAACGACGAGCCTCGCCTACTCCACCGGTGGAATCTCGAGCAGCCGCGCAGGCCCAGCGACCAACGGCGACGTCGCGCGTCGATACTCCTGCAACGCCGCCCGCCGGCTGTCCGTCCACCCGCCGGCCCGCGCCGTGCTCGCAACCAACGCCGCGAGCCCGAGCCGCGTGTCGTCGCTCGTGATCGACGACGCGGCGCTCGGTCGGCGCGAACGTCAGCGCTGCGCCGCCGCGATCAGCTCGAGTAGCTCGCCCGGCTGCGTGAGGCCGGAGGTGCGTGCCACCTCTTCACCGTTGCGGAACACCACCAGCGTCGGCACGCTGTCGGCACCGTAGCGCTCGGCGAGATCGGGCGACTCGTCGATGTCCACCTTCACGATGCGGAAGCGGCCCTCGCCGTTTTGCGCGAGCTTGTCGAGGATCGGGCTCTGGCGCTTGCATGGCCCACACCACGTCGCGCTGAAGTCGACGAGCACCGGCCGATCGACGTCGAGCGCCTGCGCGAAGCCGCCGCTGTCGACCTCGAGCACCGGCTCGCCGCGGGCCAGTCGCTCGCGCCGCGCAGCGAAGGCCATCGCGAAGCGCGGCCACCCGAGCAGCTCACCGAGATCGGTGTCGTGCTCGACCTGGTCGAGCTTGTCGTAGTCGCTCGCGACCACGGCCTCGACCTGCTGCATGGCCTTCTCGAGCTCGCCCACCGCCACGTAGGCGCATGCGGCCCCGTGGTAGATGTTCGGGTTCTCGGCGGCGTACGGCTGCGCTCGATCGGCGTACATGCGCGCGCGCTCGTAGTCCTTGAACGCGTGCGCATGCACGCACGCGTTGTTGAACGCGAACGTGTAGGCGTAGCGCGCGTGGCCGCCCTGCGGCTCGGGCAGCTCCATCACCTGGTCGAGCACGCGCAGATGGGTCGGGATATCGGTGATCTTGCATGCCGCGTCGTACATCGGCGCGACCATCTCCGCGGTGCGCGGGAGTCTCGGCAGCACCTCGAGCAGAGCATCGGTGTCGATGCCAGCGATCTCTGCCAGGAGTTCGCCGACCCGCTCCTCGCTGACCTCGTCGAGCGTGCCGGCGTCGATGAGCGGCAGCGCGTCGCGCAGGCGTTGGGGCGCATGCTCGACGACGAGCCCGAACGTGAACGCTCGCATCGCGGCACCCTCACCCGCGCGCGCGAGCGCCTCGTCGACGCGACCCGAGCGTACCAGCGTCTGTTGGGCATAGCTCGGCGCGTCATCGTTGTCCGGGTCCAGCGCGGTGGCGCGGTCGAACAGCTGGGTCGCGATCGCCGACTGCTCCTCGTCGTCGGGATCGAAGTCGGTGCCGAGCTCGACGAACATCGCGGCGAGCTCGACCTTCGACCATGTGCTCTGCTGCTCGGCCCATGCCAGCGCGGCGGGCTGGTCTCCGTGCCACAGCTTCTGCAGCGGATTGCCGGCGAGCACCAGCGGCATCGGTGCGTCATCTTCGTGCACCGCCGACTTCTGGGCATGGGTGGCGCCGACGAAGCGGCCGTGGGCGATGCGCACGATCGCGTGCAGGTGCCCCACGATCCACAGCAGGTGCTCGACGAGCTGCTGCGCGGTGGTCGGCGTGCGATCCTCGTCCATCCACAGCAGCACGGCGCGATGCTGCTCGTCGAACGTGACGCCGGTATGCCCGAACGGTACGCCGTCGACACGCGGATCGACATACGCGCTGACCCACGCGTGGTGCAGCGCCGCGAACACCTGGGCCTCGCCCGGCACCGCCGGCCCCTCGAGCTTGAGCGCGACGCCGAAGTCGTCGGGGTCCCAGGCCTCGAGGATGCCGGGATAGTTGTCGAACGCGAACGGAACCGTCGTCGCCGACGGCGGCGGCCCGTGCAGCCAGTCGCCCGCGTAGTCGTCGGGCAGCTCACCCTCGCGCTCGACCGCGGTGACCCCGTCGATGTGGGTCTCGACCGCGAATAGCCACGCCTCGCTGCCTTCGATCGCGCGCAGCGCAGTCATGGCTGCGTCCTGCGCGGCGGCGTCCCGCGGGAGCCAAGCGCCGACCAGGAACGCCGACGGCGAGGTGTCGTCGTCGTCGTCGTCGTCGTCGTCGTCGTCGTCGTCGTCGTCGTCGTCGTCGTCGTCGTCGTCGTCGTCGTCGTCGTCGTCGTCGTCCGCGAGCGCGCCGGCATCGACGAGCC
>JBBQJI010000028.1:0-97049 GCA_038325765.1 Nannocystales bacterium | reverse complement strand
CGCGCCTGTGCTCAGCTGAGCAGGCAGCCCTCGACCGTGGCTGGCGCGCCGGATCTCCGCAGGCTGCGCCACAGGATGTCGACTTGGTGTGATGCGGGCTCTCGTCCGGCCATCAGTGCGGCGCGGAGCTCGGGGAGGATCCGCGCGGTCTCCTGGATCGCGCCGGGTAGGCACACGTCGAGTAGCAGCATCAGCACGCCGGCGGGGCCGACGGGTCGTGATCGCTGCTCGCCGAACTCGCGGATCCGTGGCGGGATCGGGCGCACGAAGCCGGTCCCCGCGAGCACGAAGCTGATGGACGTCTGCGGAGGGTCCAAGGAGATCTCGGCGATGCTCGCCCGATCCTGGCCCACGGCGCGAAGGAACCGGACGAGTTCGCTCCGGTCGTCCAGCGTGATCACGTGTACGGCAAACACACGGCACCTACGCCGCCGAGCCGGCCGAGATTCACACGAATTTCACCCGCGGCGGGCGACGGGACGTTCGCAGCGATCCCCTCGAGTGCGCCCGATTTCGCGACGCAAACGTCGCCTCGCCTCGCGTCGACGGCATCGTACGCGCGAGTGGGGGATGCTCACTCGACGCCCACACGCGCGCGGACCCCGGAAGCGCGAACGAGGTTGCGAGGCTCGGCGGCGCACGGTAAGGTGCCTGCGTCATGGCGCCGCGCATCGCCAGAGAGGCCTAGACGCGATGGAAGCTACACGCCAAGAGGAGTTCGCATCGGCTCACTGGCGCGATCGAGTGCGCCTGCCCGCAGTCGACGGGCAGGTGCCCCAGCACGAAGAATCCTGCGAAGTCGTCGTCGACAACGGGTGGCGGCCGCTGCGGTTCCACGACTATCAGACCATCTATGGGCATCCCGGCCTGTATGAGCATCTGTTCTACGGCATGCCGCAGTGCGATTCGCCGCGGCGCGTCGTCGATCTGCTAAAGGACGTCCGGCGCGACCTCTCTGGCCCGCCCACGGCCGTCCAGGCGATCGATCTCGGTGCCGGCAATGGCATCGTCGGCCAGCAGCTGCGCTCCGCGGGCGCCAAGCATGTGGTCGGAATCGACATCATTCCCGAGGCTGCGGCTGCAGCGTCGCGCGATCGGCCGTCGGTCTACGACGATTACATCGTCGACAATCTGTGCGAGCCCACTGCGGACACGATGACACGATTGGGCAAGCTCACCCCCAACGTGCTGGCGTGCGTCGCCGCGCTCGGCTTCGGTGACATCCCTCCGCTCGCCTATTTCAACGCAATGACGTTCCTGCCCCGCGGTGGTCTCGTCGCGCTGAACATCAAAGAGGAGTTCCTCGACGAACGCTACGCCTTCGGCTTCTCCGAGCTGGTGCGGCGCATGGTCCGGGGCCAGGTGATCCGCGTCGAGGCGACGCGCCGCTATGTGCACCGCCTCTCGACCGCCGGCAAGCCGCTGCACTATCTCGCGCTCGTCGCCACCAAACTCGACGAAGTGCCGCGATCGATGCTGATCGATCCCTGAGGCCCGATGGCGGCCGATGAGGCCCCCACCGCCCAGTTCGCCGTGGCCATCGCCGCCTGTGGTGTGGTCGCGGCGATAGGTCTGCTCGCGCCCGACCTGCTCGCGCACACCGTGGTCGACGGCGTCGCCGCGGTGCTGGGCGCGATGGACTGGGCGTTCATGGCGGTGAGCTCCGCGCTGCTGGTGCTCGCTGGCTGGCTCGCGCTGGGCCGCCACGGCCGTCGCCGACTCGCCCGCGACGACGAGCCGCCGGAGTTCTCCACGTTTTCCTGGCTGTCGATGCTGTTCGCGGCGGGGATGGGCAGCGGCCTGATGTTCTGGGGCGTTGCCGAGCCCGTCACGCACACCGCTGCGCCGCCGCTGGGCGAGGCGGGCACAGAGGCGGCGGCGCGACAGGCCCTGGCCCTCGCCGACTTCCACTGGGGCCTGCACGCCTGGGCGATCTACGGCGTCGCGGCGCTGGTGCTCGCCTACTTCCACTTCTGTCGCGGCACCGACTACCTGCCCGGCGCACCGATCCGCGCCGTCCTCTTCGGGCGTGGGGGCAGGGCAGTCGCCGCCGGTGCCGACCTCATCGGCGTGCTCGCGATCGCCTTCGGTGTCGCCGGCTCGGTGGGGATGGGCGCGCTGCAGATCCGCAGCGGCCTGTCCTCGGCCTTCGGTGTGCCCGGCGACTCGGTCGCGCTGTCGATCGGCATCCTGGTGCTGCTCATCGCTGCGTACACCGCCTCGGCGGTGACCAAGCTCGATCGCGGCATCAAGTGGCTGTCGACGATCAACATCGTGGTCGCGATCGCCTTCATGCTGCTGCTGCTGGCGTTGGGCGACACCGCCGCGCGGCTCGGCGAGCTCGCGCGATCGTTCGTCGACTATGCGCTGCTGCTGGTGCCGCTGTCGTCGATGACGGGGCCGTGGGCCGATGTCACGCCGTGGGTGCACGAGTGGACGCTGGCGTATCTCATCTGGTGGATCGCCTGGGCGCCGTTTGTCGGGGTGTTCGTCGCCCGCATCAGCCGCGGCCGCACCATCCGCGAGTTCGTGGTCGCGGTGGTGCTGGTGCCCACCTTGTTCTCGATGCTCTGGTTCGCCGTGCTCGGCGGGACCGCGGGCGCCCTCGATGCCGACGGGACGATCGCCGCCACCGCGATCGCCGATCCGCCGCTGGCCCTGTTCGCGATGCTGCAGCGCCTGCCGTGGGCCGCGGTCTCTTCGGCGGCCGCGGTGGTGCTCGTGTTCCTGTTCCTCGTCACCAGCGTCGACTCGGCCGCCTACGTCCTGGGCGTCATCACCACCGGCGGCACGCCGAATCCGCCGGCCTCGCGCAAGCTGGCGTGGGGCGTGGTGTTGGGCTTGCTCGGCGCAGGCCCGGTCCTCAGCGGTCGCGTGGACGTGGTCCGCGCGGTGGCGCTCGTCGGCGCGATCCCGTTCACCGTGGTGCTGGTGCTGCAGACCGTCGCGTTCGTGGTCGTCATCCGCCGCGACCGCTAGCACGACGCCGGAGGCTCGTCGTCGCTGGGCGGCGCGCCCGTCCCGGTGTCCGGATCGTGCTCGCCGTCCTCCCTCTCATCGCCCGCGGCGCCGGGTTCCTCGTCACCCTCGTCGTCGTCCTCGCGATCGCCGACTCCCCCGACCGAGGCTTGGTACGCCGAGGTGGCGGGGCCGAGGCTGTCGGCGCCGGCACATGCGGCGAGCGCGGTCACGTAGACGAGGGCGATTCGCTCGATGCGCATGGGTTCCGGTGGCCGCGACGCGCGTCGCAACATCGGAGACGTTGCCCCGCGCGCGCCCGAGGTTCCCGGTGGCCCAGGATCTGGCCTTCGAGCAGGCCCGGGGATCAGGCCTCGGCGCCCGAGCGGGCCTCGGCCAGGCTCGCCGCCGCGATGTCGGCGTCCATCGACGCCACGAGCTCGTGGGGTCCGGCCTGGGTCACGATCGCACGCACGATTGCGCCGGGCATCGCGGTGCCGTCGGTGAGGATCACCTTGCCGTCGATGCCCGGGGCCTGGCCCTCGTGGCGGCCATCGAGCAGCAGTTCGCTCTCCTCGGACGTCCCGTCGACCATCACGCGGATCTCGGTGCCCACGAGCGCCGCATGCTTGCGCGCGCGGATGCCCTCTTGCAGCTCCATCAGCGCCGCCGCGCGCTCCTCGGCGCGGCGACCGAGCACGCGGCTGGGCAGCAGCGCCGATGACGTGCCCTCCTCGCGCGACCACGGGAACACCCCGAGGTGGTCGATCTGGCCCTCGGCGACGAAGTCATACAGGCGCTGGTAGGCCGCGTCCGTCTCGCCGGGGTGGCCCACGAGCATCGTCGTCCGCAGCCACACGTGGGCATCGCCGACCTTGGCCGGGTTGCGGAGATCCTCGACGAGCTCGCGGACGCGACGCTCGCCGTAGCCGCGGCGCATCTTCTTCAGCACGTCGGAGTCGATGTGCTGCATCGGCACGTCGAGGTACGTCGCGATGCGCGACTCGCCGGCGATCCGCCGCACCAGCCCCTCGGTCACCGCCGATGGGTAGGCGTAATGCAGCCGGATCCACTCGAGGCCGTCGATGCACACCAGCGCGTCGAGCAGCTGCTCGAGATTCGAGGGCAGCTCGAGATCGCTGCCGTACATCGTGAGATCCTGGGCCACCAGGCACACCTCGCGGGTACCCGCACCGACCAGGGCCGCGACCTCCTCGACGATCGAGTACACCGGTCGGCTGCGCTGGGCGCCGCGCAGCGTGGGAATGATGCAGAACCCGCACGGCCGATCGCAGCCCTCGGCGATCTTCACGTACGCGGTGTGCGTCGCACCGCTGAGTTGGCGCGGCGTCTGGTGATCGTAGATGTACGCGCGCTTGCCCAGGGCCGACACGCCCATCCGCGGCGCGGCGCCATCGAGGACGCGCGACAGCCCGAGCATGTCGGCCGATCCGAGGAAGTGATCGACCTCGGGCATCTCCTTGGCGAGCTCGGTCGGGTAGCGCTGGCTCAGGCAGCCGGCGACGACGAGCCGCTGGGCGCCCGCGGCCTTGACCCCGGCGAGCTCGAGGATCGTGTCGATCGACTCCTGCTTCGCCGCCTCGATGAAGCCGCACGTGTTGACGACCAGGGTGTCGGCGAGGTTGGGGTCGTCCACGAGCACGTGGCCCCCGTCGCGCACGATGCCGAGCATGACCTCGGTGTCGACCTGGTTCTTGGGACAGCCAAGCGAGACGAAATAGACCTTTTGCGATGACATGGGCTCCCCGGGGTGAAGCCGAGGCCAACTCGTCCCCGGGCGTGGTTGTGGCACGGGGACCCGCCGGCATGGGCGCCCCAGACGAACGCGGGGCGCACATCCCACGTGGCGTTTCTCACGGGGCACACGGCGCCGCATCGCCCTTGGGCCCGCGCGCAAGCTTGATCTCCGGCGGCCACGCGCTTAGCCTGCGCGCCCTTTCCGAGGTTCGAGATCGTTCCAATGGCTGTCAAGATCAGACTCGCCCGCACCGGCGCGAAGAAGCGTCCCTACTACCGCATCGTCGCGTCCGATGCCGATGCCCCACGCGACGGCCGGTTCCTCGAGCGACTCGGCACCTACGATCCTTCGGCGAATCCGTCGAAGGTCACCGTCGATCGTCCGCGCCTCGAGTACTGGCTCGGCGTCGGCGCCCTGCCGACCCAGACGGTCGCCCGTCTCATCAAGGCGCGTCCGGCCAGCTGATCCACCCCGCCCGCGGCGGTGCGCGGGCTCGGCGTGTTCGCCGGGACTCGCGCTGCACGCACGGCTGATTCCCCACCCCATCGGAGCCCGATCCGGCGCCGCCCACCGGCGGACGCCGCCGGCACGGGCTTTGCCGAGCGTGCTCGGCTGTGGGATGCTAGGCCCGAGGCTCTTCCTCCCGCTCTTCCTCGCACCTCTCGGAGCCCAGATGTCGTCGATTTCCCTCAAGGAACTCATCGAGTTCATTGCCCGCGCGCTCGTCGACAAGCCCGACGAGGTCCAAGTCGCCGAGATCTCCGGCGAGCAGACGGTCGTGCTCGAACTGCGTGTCGCCAAGGAGGACCTCGGCAAGGTCATCGGCAAGCAGGGGCGCACGGTCAAGGCCATGCGCGCCATCCTGAGCGCCGCCTCGTCGAAGGTCCGCAAACGCGCCGACCTCGAGATTCTGGAGTAATCCTCTGGGATTTGCGCCCGCCCGCGGTGGCGGTCACAGGACAAGATGGGCGCTTCGGACAGCTTCGAGGTCGGGGTCGTCGCTGCCGTACACGGGCTCGGCGGAGCGCTGCGCGTCCGCCTGTACGACCCGTCGTCGTCGGTGATCGATCCCGGCTGCACGGTGCGACTGCGGTCCGGTGAAGGCACGGTGTCCGATTTCGTCGTGCGCCGCAGCGCCGTGGTGCCGGGCAAGCCCGGGATGTTCCGTGTGGAGCTGGGCGGCGTGGCCGATCGCGACGCCGCCCTCGCGCTGGTCGGGCGCATCCTCGAGATCGATCGGGCCGCCGCCGCGCCCCCGTCCGACGACGAGTTCTTCCTCGCCGACGCCGTCGGCCTGCCGGTGCTGCGCGCGCGCACCGAGGGCGAGCCGCAGGCGCTGGGCACCATCATCGGCGTGACCAGCAACGGCGCGCAGGATCTCTTCGACGTCCGCTACCGCGCCGCCGATGGTCGCACGCGCACGTGGCTGCTGCCGGTGCTGCCCCACATGATCCGCGACGTCACCGAGACGGCGGTGTGGGTCGATCCGCCGCTGGGTCTGCTGCCCGACGAGTTCGACGGGGCCCACTCCGACGGGGCCCACTCCGACGGGGAGCCGCAGTGAGCGGCCCCAGGGTCACCTTCGAGGTCATGACCCTGTTCCCCGCCGCGGTGCAAGCGTTCGCATCGGCCGGCCTGCTCGGTCGCGCGATCGAACGCGGCCACGTCGCCGTCGAGACCACGGACTTCCGCGACTTCACCGACGACCGCCATCGCACCGTCGACGACGCGCCGTTCGGCGGCGGCGCCGGCATGGTGATCAAACCCGAGCCGGTGGTCGCTGCGCTCGATCACGTCACCGCGACGCGCGGCCCGATGCACCGCATCCTGCTCACCCCGTCGGCGCCCAAGTTCGATCAGCGCGTCGCCGAGCGCCTGGCGACGTTGCCCCGCATCGGGCTCCTGTGCGGCCGCTACGAGGGCATCGACGATCGCGTGCGCGAGCACTTCGTCGACGAGTGCCTGTCGCTCGGCGACTTCGTGCTCGGCGGTGGTGAGGTCGCAGCGCTCGTCGTGATCGAGGCGGTGTCGCGACTCGTCGACGGCGTCGTCGGCAACCCGGCCTCGATCGATGGCGACAGCTTCGCGGCCACCGATGCGGGCGCGCTGCTCGAGTTCCCGCAGTACACCCGGCCCGCGAGCTTCCGCGGCCACGCGGTGCCCGAGATCCTGCAAGGCGGCGACCATGCAGCGATCGCCCGGTGGCGTCTGTCTGCCTCGCTCACGCGCACGTGGGCGCTGCGCCCCGAGCTGCGGCCGCCGCAGCGCTGGCCCGACGCGCTGTCGATCTACGTGGCGCTCGGTCCCGTCCCCGATGAGGCCGAGGCTGCGCAGTGGCTCGCGGTGGCGCGGCGTCATGCGATCGCGGGCGCGGTGATCCTCGGCGGGGACGCCGACGTGGCCCTGGCGTGGACGCGCGCCCTCGAGGGTCGCGTCGCCGTCACCGCGTTCGCCGATCTGCGGGCGTTGCACCGGCGGTTCCGCGGCCGCGGCGCGCAGCCGTGGGTGGTCGCGCTCTCCTGCTCCGACGCGCCGGAGCCGGGCGTTGCGACCAGCGCGCAGGCGCTGCTCGACCGCCTGTGTACCTGCGCAGGCCCGATGCGCCCGGCGGTGCTGCTGATCCCCGGCGGGCCCGGGTCCGCTGCCGCAGCGGCCGACGACACCTTCGCGCCGGCACGTGTGACACAGCACGCGCATCCCCTTGCGCCCGCGCCCGTGATCGTCGACCCTTCGCCTCCCGCCGGGTTCGCCCTGGACGTCGATCGAGCGATCGCCGCCCTGCGCGGGACCCCTTAGAGCCATCCCCTGGGAGCCCCACGGGGCCGAGGTCCGCCGCCATGAGCAACAGCTGCCCCACCATCGAGGCCATCGAACGTAGCTACCGCCGCACCGATCTGCCGCTGTTCCGCAGCGGCGACACCATCCGGGTGCACGCCATGATCTCCGAGGGCGGCAAGGATCGCGTGCAGGTGTTCGAAGGCGTGTGCATCCATCGCAAAGGTGGAGGCGCCCGCGGATCGTTCACCGTTCGCAAGGTATCGCACGGCGTCGGTGTCGAGCGTGTGTGGCCCGAGAACTCGCCGCGCGTGGTGAAGATCGAGCTGGTGTCGCGCGGCCGCGTGCGCCGAGCCAAGCTCTACTACCTGCGCGATCTCAAGGGCAACGCGGCGCGCATCAAGGAGAGGCTCGGCGACTACGCGCAGGTGCTCGCCGCGCCCACGGCGTCCGCGTCCACGGCGTCCGAGGCTGCGGCGTCCGAGCCCGCCTCGTCCGAGGCTGCCGCGGCCGAGGCCGATGCGGAGTCCGCCGACGGGGCCGAGTCCGCCGACGGGGCCGAGTCCGCCGACAAGGCCGAGTGAGTGTCGCCGCCGGGGGCGGTGACGAGTCCACGCGCGCCCGAGGGCTGCGCGTGGAGGCGCGGGTCGCCGAGTTCCTCGCCGCCCGCGGCGTCCGCAAGCTCGCGAGCAACGTGACGATCGCCGGCGCCGAAATCGATCTCGTGGGCCGCATCGACGACACCGACGAGCCGACCATCGTGTTCGTGGAGGTCCGCAGCCGGGCCGACGATGCTCGCGGTCACCCCGTGGAGACGATCGGCGCCGACAAGCGTCGACGGATCATCCGTGCCGCCACCGCATGGCTGGTCGCGCACGATCTCTGGGAGCGGGTGGCCGTGCGCTTCGACGTGGTGACCGTGACGGGGGACGATCCCGACCGGGCGCCGATCGACTGGCTGCCCGCGGCGTTCGACACCCAGGGCGCGTGAACCAAAGCGAAAGCCCCCGGCGCGAGGCGCAGGGGGCTTGTCGGGGGGCCCGGAGGCGGGACGGCTACTCCTTGCCACAGGCCGGTGCCGGCACGTCGACGTCCGTGCAGCAGCCGGTCTGGGTGCTGTTCTGGCAGGCCAACTGGAGCTCGTTGGTGTCGGCGATGTTGAGATCGTCGCGGCACACGCACAGCTTCTCGCAGCAGAACTCACCGAGCTTCTGGATGCGGGCGCAGGCGAAGCCGGTCCCGCAACTGCTGTTCTCGACGACGGTCTTCTCGCCGATGCCGCCGTCCTTGCAGTCGTCGTCGCTGCCGCAGCGCTTCGAGCACATCGAGCGCTCGAGCACGTACTCGATGCGGAGCTCACAGCGGTTGGTGGTGGTGTCGCAGGTGAAGCGGTCCACCCCCGGCTCGACCACGTTGCACTCCGCCGCGGTGGTGCAGGGATCGCCGGGCGGCTCCGCCGAGTCGGCGTAGATGCACAGCAGTTCGTTGCAGCTGAGGGCGGGGAAGGTGACGATGTCGCTCTGCGGCGGCTCGACCTTGCCGTGGTTGCACGGCGCTCCGACGTCGCCCTTGGGACACGCGGACAGCAGGCCGATTAGCGCAGTGGCGCCGACCAGGCCCGCCGAGCGTCGCAGAGTTCCGGGGCGCACCAGCGCACGCAGAGTATCGAGCAGGGAGTGGGTCATCGTGTGGACTCGAGGGTGTGCGGCTAGGGCAACGGCATGGCGTCGCAGGACGCCGCGAGTTCGTTCTGGGAGGCCGTGGACTGGGGCCGGCCACAGTGCAGGGCAGTGGCAGGGCAGTGGCAGGGCAGTGGCAGGGCAGTGGCGGGTGCCGCGGCGACGCCAGGGCAACCCAGGCCGGCATCGTACACGGCTCGTCCTGGCGGTCAAGCTGGGCGTGTCCGGGTCGGCGATGCAGGGCGAGGCGCCGCGCCGCTCGGAGTGCTCGCGATCTCGTGGTGGGCTGCACTGCATCGCATGCTTCCGGGGGCGAGTTGCGGATCACGCACCGGCGGCACGGCGGGTTCCCGACCATCACGCGCCGCAGATGACGCTGACACCGTGCGCGTGCCGACTCACGCGCCTGCGCATCGCGAGCCCGGAACCGCGGCACCTGTACGCCCGTGCAACGCTGCCGTGCCGGCTGCCCCCCCCGCAACCCCCGAGCTCTCGACGGGGACCAGACCGTGACCCCGATGGCGATCGGGTCGGCGGGGTCGTCGGCCGCGGACCGCCGCCCGCGCCCGCGGCTCGCACACCCGCTGCGCCGCGCGATGCGTCCTTGCGGGTCAAAGCCTGGGCTTGGTAATGTCCTCGCGCCTTCGATGGAGCTCTCTGCCCCGATCACGTTCCGCCACGCGACGCGTGGCACTCGGCCCACCGCCAGCGAAGGCGACATCATGCTGCGGGCGCAGCGGATGTCCACGACTCCGACGCGACGATCCTAGGACCAAGCAATGACCACGCGCTGGCGCACGACTCTTCGAACCCTCTTTGGTCTCAGCTCCGGCACGCACGGCCGTGGCACCGCTCGCAGCACGCGAGCCGTCGTCATGTCGGCGCTCGGTCTGGCGTTGTTCGCGGCTCCGGTGCTCGCCGCCGGACCGCCGCCGCCGCCGCCCGCCGGTGACACCGCTCCCCCGGCGCCCCCTGCGACCGGCGAAGCACCCGCCGCGCCGCCGCCGGCCGCACCGCCGCCGGCGCCCAACGCCGCCGCTGGTGGGCCCAATGCTCAAGGCGAGGCCCAGTACAAGGGCGAGGACTACGAGGCCGCCGCGATCCAGTTCTACAAGGTCTACGCGGCCGAGGTCCCCGGTGATCAGCCGCGCGCCCAGTTCTGGCTCGGCAAGACGCTCTACAAGCTCAAGTTCTACTCGGCCTCGCTGTCGGTGTTCGACGAGATCGTGCAAGCCGGTCCCGCCCACCCGTTCCACAAACTGACGCTGCCCTGGCTCGCGTCTTTGGCCCGCGAGCTGCCCGAGGGCGCCGAGGTCCTCCAGAAGATCGGTCGCTACAAGCCGACCGATCTCGAAGACGAGGCGTTCGACGACGTCCGCGACGAGCTCTACTACCTGCTCGGCCGCTTCTACTACGAGAAGGGCGATCTCCCCCAGGGCATCGCGCTGCTCGATCAGGTCCCGAACGCCAGCGACTACTACATCCCGGCGCAGTTCTTCTTGGGCGTCGCCCACACCCGCAACTTCACGGGTGAGCCGGCGGTCGGCGCCTTCAAGAACGTCCTGCGCCGCTCGATCGAGCTCCGCGAGGCCGAAGAGAAGAAGAAGAAGAGCGACAAGAAGAAGAAGAAGTCCAAGAAGGTCAAGAAGACCTCGCGTCGCCGCGACAAGGGCAAGACCGAGATCGAGACCTCCTTCGAGGACGAGATGCGGCAGTACGAGCACATGGCCGCCTTCGGCCTCGCCAACATCTTCTACATGGTTGGCAAGTTCGAGACTGCCATCAAGTACCTCGACAAGATCCCGGTAGACTCGCCGTATTTCCTCCGCGCCATCCACATGGCGGGCTGGGCCGAGTTCCGCCGCGTCGAGATCGACGACGCGAACGCGAACCAGTACTACCAGCGCGCGCTGGGCTACGTGCACACCCTGAACGCGCCGTTCTTCGAGGAGTACCTGTACCCCGACGGCATCAAGATCAAGGCGGTCACGTACTACTTCAACTGCCGCTACGACTCGGCCAAGCGCGCCGTCGACGAGTTCAACCGCAAGTACCCCAAGGCGATGGAGGACCTGCAGGCGATCCTCGAGGGGGCGCCCGAGGACTTCAAGCTCTACGAGATGACCCGCAAGATCCTGAGCGACGAGTCGGGTCTCGATCCGTTCGTCGAGCAGGTCGCCCGCATCGCGCTGTCCGACAAGAGCCTCACCAAGTACATCCTCTACGTCGACGAGCTCGAGCGCGAACAGCAGGCGCTGCAGGACATGAGTTCGGCGTTCAAGGGTGCCGGCATCGGCGAGCGCGTCACCGAGGATCTCGACCTCGCCCTATCGGCCGCCCGCGAGGCGACCGGTGCCGAGACGCGCGAGCGTCTCACCGGCGAGATCAAGGAGATCAAGGATCTCAACAAAGAGATGATCAAGGTCGAGTACGAGATCCTCGAGAAGCGCAAGCAGCAGGGGTCGCTCGAGCAGAACCCCGGCAAGCCGCAGCGCGCCAAGATCGACAGCGAACACGAGATCTACAAGTACAACGGCGAGTACTGGCAAGACGAGCTGGGCTACTACCGTTACAAGGTCACGAGCCTCTGTAAGGAATAGTGGTCGGGGGCAGCGCGCGCCCCTTGCCACCATGACGAAGTTTGTCCTGTCGCCGAGCCTGCAAGCTGGCCGACAAAAACCGCAGGCAAGCCACCCGTCCCGGGGGCTTGCCGCACACGCATCGAGAAGGTGAAGTCATGACGAGGACCCCAGGTCACCCCCGCTCTTCCACGTTTTTGAGTCGAGCAGCCATTCGTCCGCTGGGCCGGTCTCTGGGCCGGTCTGTGGGCTGGGGCATCACCGGATGCGTGCTCGCGTCGCTGCTGCTGTCGGCGCCGGCGTGGGCCGAGGAGCCCGCCGGTGGCAACAGCGCGGTCCGCTACGAGCGCAAGTCCGGCAAGGTCCAGACCAAGAACACGCTCGACACGAAGTTCAAGGCCGCCCAGCAGACCGCCGAGAGGGACAAGAACCGCAAGGTGGACATGATGGACGGCGGCGACTTCGCGCGACAGCGCGAGGCCGTCACCCAAGAGATCGCCGACAAGCAGATCGACCAGCTCAAGCGGTTGATCAAGGCCACCGAGGAGACCGACGCAGAGATGCCGGATCTCCTGTTCCGCCTCTCCGATCACCACCTCGAGAAGAAGGCGTACTTCGACCGCCAGGCCGGCACGCTGTACGAGCAGATCTACGCCGCCGAGGAGGCGAAGGACAAGGCCAAGGCCGCCCAGCTCAAGGAGAAGCAGAAGCGCTTCGAGAAGCAGGGCAAAGAGGCGAGCGCCCAGGCCGTGAACGTCTACAAGCTGCTCGTCACCAAGCCGGTCTTCGCCAAGTACAAGCGGCTCGACGAGGCGATCTACTTCTACGCCTTCGAGCTGGGTCACCTCGAGCGCGAGGCCGAGATGCAGGAGGCCTACCTCCGCCTCATCCGCGACTACCCGACCAGCAAGTACATCCCGAACGCCTACCTCAGCTTCGCCGATTTCTACTTCGGCAAGAACCGCATCGACGAGGCGCTCAAGCTCTACCAGAAGATCGTCGAAGGCTACAAAGACAGCCCGGTCTACGCCTACGCCCTCTACAAGATGGGCTGGTGCTACCTGAATCCGGTCGGCACCGCGGAGCCCGAGTACTCCAAGAGCCTCAACAAGTTCGTCGAGACCGTGAAGGCGACCCTCGACGGTCGCGCCGGCAGCGAGGCCAACGCCAAGCAGCTCCGCCGCGACGCCCGTCGCGACATGGTCAAGGCCTACGTCCACTCGGGCAAGCCATCGAAGGCCTGGGACTTCTTCACGACCGTCGGCGACGGTCCGAAGAAGGAAGAAGACATGTCGCGCAAGATGATGGAAATCCTCGCGTCCTCTTACTTCGGCGAGGGCATGTACGTCGAGTCGAGCTCCATCTACAAGCGGCTGCAGGAGCTGTTCGCGAACGACGAAGACGTGTGCGACTGGCAGGGTAAGGTGGTCGTCAACGCCCTGGCGACCGACGACAAGCAGATCCAGTGGGTCGAGACCGAGCGCCTCGCGCAGTACTGGGACAGCTACAAGGACGGCAAGTTCAAGGAGCCGGTCAAGAAGGCCTGCCGCGACACCGCCCGCGACACCGTCAAGCAGATGGCCACGGTGTGGCACGACGAGGCCGAGAAGACCCGTCGCAACGACACCTACGATCTGTCGGAGAAGGCGTACCGCACTTTCATGGTGTCCTTCCCCCAGGACAAGGACGCCTACGAGCTCAACTACTACTACGCGGAGATCCTGTGGGCGCAGGCCGACCACGCCTACAACGGCAAGGACAAGACGCTCAAGGCAGCGGGCCTCAAGAAGTTCCGCGAGGCCCACGGCGAGTTCGTGAAGGTCCTCGAGCGCAAGCCCGACGGCAAGTACACGAAGGATGCCGCCTACGCCCAGATGCTCGCGATGAAGAACGCCCTCGAGTACGACGAGACGGGCGGCCGCGCGAAGGCGTGCAAGGTCAACACCGAGGGCGTCTGCGTCTACCAGGACGCGGCGAAGACGAAGAAGGTCACGTCCAAGGACGCCAAGACCAACGTCTCACAGGACTATCCCCCGTCCGACTACGCGGCCGACGAGGCCGAGATGATCAAGGCATACGACATCTATCAGAAGTACGTGAAGGACGCGAAGGACCCGGAGCTGCCCAAGATCGTCTATCACCGGCTCAAGCTGATGATGGAGCACAACAAATTCGCCGAGGCCAAGCCGCTGGCGAAGCAGCTCATCGAGAAATTCGACGGCACCATCTACGCGGCGTGGGCCTCGGAGATGCTCGTCGACATGCTCACGATCGCGTGGACCGACAAGGACAACACGCCCGAGCAAACCGTCGAGACCAGCGACGAGCTCGAGGAGTGGACGAAGAAGCTGCAGAAGACCAAGTCGTGGAAGCACAAGGAGGCCGATCGCGTCCGCGAGGCCGTCCCGACGCTGCTCGCGGGTATCGGCTGGAAGCGCGCCGAGGCCTATCAGGATCAGGGCAAGGCCGGCGATCCCGAGGGCTACAAGAAGTGCGCGAACGAGTACGTCACCATCTGGAACGAGTTCGAGACGCACCCCAAGGCCGACATCCTCTTGTTCAATGCGGCGCGCTGCTTCGAGGCCGCGTTCCTCATCGGCCAGTCGATCTCGATGCGCAAGGAGCTCCTCGATCGCTATCCGAGCAGCTCGGTCTACCAGCAGACGCTGCGTGAGCTCGGCGAGAACTATCAGGGCATCGCGTACTACAGCAGCGCGGCCGACCGCTACGAGCAGTACGCGACGAAGTACCCGAAGGACGCATTCTCGTCGGAGGCGCTCAACAACGCGTACCTGTTCCGCCTCGGCCTGGGCCAGGACGACAAGGCGCAGAGCAACCTCCAGAAGTACGAGGACATCTACAAGAAGAAGGACATCAGCACCGCGGCGAAGATCTACTGGTCGAAGCACAACCTGCTCGACACCGACGCCGAGCGGCTCGTCCACGCCAAGTCCTATCTCTCCACCTACGGCGGCAAGGGCGGCAGCGATCGCCAGGCCGTCGCTGACGCGGCGGTGGGCCAGATCCTGTGGCGGCAGTCCTGCGACAAAGAGCTGCTGTACGACAGCTGCATCACGATCCAGCGCAAGAAGGCCACCACCGGCGAGGCGGCGCGCAAGAAGTCCGAGAAGCTGCGCACCAAGACCAAGAAGAAGAAGGACGCGCTGCCGAAGTACTGCGGCACGGAGACCCAGGCGCTCATCACCGTTCACAAGCGCGACGCCAAGAAGGTGTCCGAGGCGATGTCGCACTTCGACTCGGTCATGCGGGCGTCGAGCAAGAAGCCAAACATCCCTGCCGACGACATCCAGCGCGCCGAGGACTATCGCAACGCGGTCGGTATGGCGATGGTCTACACCGCCGACAAGAAGTACGAGGAGTACCTCGCGCTGGAGATCCCGGACAATCTCTTCTTCGGCGCCTCGGCCGAAGAGTGGAAGAAGGACGCCGGTGGTCGCCTCGCCAAGGAGTACGAGACGGCGCTCGCCAAGGAGAACGACACCAAGAAGCGCTTCGGCGAGTGGTTCGAGCGCAAGAAGAAGCTCGGCGCCGAGCTGATCGAGCAGTACGCCAAGGTCAAGGGATCGAGCAGCCCGTACTGGGTGCTCGCTGCTGCCGCCCGCACGGCGCTGGTCAACCGCAACTTCGCCGACCAGCTGTACCGCGCACCGGTGCCGGAGAACCTCAAGAACGAGGACCAGATGTACGCGTACTGCGACGCCCTGGCCGAGAGCTACGGCGATCCGCTGACCGCTACCGCCAAGGGAGCCCTCGAGTACTGCCTCGAGCGTTCGACCGAGTTCCAGTTCTTCAACGAGTTCTCGCGCATGTGCGAGGAAGAGCTGCAGCAAGGCGACGCCGAGAAGTACCCGGCGACCAACGAGCTGTTCGGTCGGTCGATCTACACCGACAGCCAGCTCGATGTCGTCGGCGTCCAGGTCGACCTCGAAGGTGACAAGAAGAAGCCGGTGCCCAAGGCGGACGCCAAGCCCGCTGCCGACGGCGCGGGAGCGTCGGGTCTGTGAGCGACTCGAGCTCGAGGAGGATCGACATCATGATCAACGGCAAGCACATCATCACCATGTTCGCCCTGGCGCTCTCGCTGGGTGCCACGGCGTGCGGCAAGGACAAGAACAAGACCGAGACCCCCGGCGCCACGGGCGGCGGCGTCCCGTCGGACCCCGCGACGGCCTCGAAGGCTGCGAAGGACGACTTCGCAGCGGTCGCGCAGCGCTACAGCGCGGCGAAGCAGCGCGGCGCGCTGGCCAAGGGTACCTGCGACGAGCTGTCGAAGGCGTTCGACAGCGTCTACAAGAAGTACGGCGCCCAGATGGCCGTGGCCAAGTTCAACTCGGGCGCGGTCTGGGAAGAGTGCGGCGACACCGAGCAGGCGGAGAAGATCTACGAGGAACTCGTCCGCGACGTTCCGAAGTACGACCTGGCGTACAACAACCTCGGCGTCATCTACTGGAACCGCAAGCAGGAGGGCCGGGCGCTCGAGCAGTTCAAGAAGGCTGTGGCCGCGAACATCACGACCCGGGCGCCGCGCAACAACCTCGCGGCGGCGCTGCGCAACAAGTACGCCGACAGCCCGCAGCAGCCGGACTTCGACGCGGCCGAGAAGCACATCCAGACGGTGCTCGCGGTCGACTCGGCCAACCGCCTTGCCTACGAGAACCTGGCGCGGCTGTACTACGACCGTGGTCGTCTCAAGGACAAGTCGTACCTGCTGCTCGCCGACCTGGTCGTGACCCAGGCGATCCGCGTGCTCAAGACCAGTAACCTCGAGAGCGCCGACATCTACAACATCAAGGGTCTCCTCTTCATGCAGGAGGACAACCAGGTCGAGGCGTTGCGCGCCTTCAAGAAGGCGGTGGAGATCGAGAAGAACCACGCCGACGCGAACATGAACATCGCGATGATCGCGATCCGATTCCGCGACTACAAGAGCGCGGAGCAGAGCATCAACATCGCGCTCAAGGACCAGCGGCAGAAGAAGAACGTCGAGGCATTCTTGGGCCTGGGTGTGGCCCTGCGTGGTCAGCGGAAGTACGGCGACGCTGAGAACGCGTTCAAGAAGGCGCAGGAACTCGAGAGCGCCGATCCGCGCGCGCTGTACAATCTTGGGATCCTCTATCACGAGCACATCGGACCCGCGAGCGAGGCCAAGAGCGAGGGCGGGGTCTTCGACAAGAAGCCGTACGAGAAGGCGAAGGACTACTTCGCGAAGTTCGTCTCGCAGGCCTCGGGCGACAAGGGGCTCAGCAGCACTGCCGCCGATGCGAAGAACCGCATCTCGAACATCGACGACTACTTCAAGAACATCGAAGACATGAAGAAGCTCGAGGCCGAGGCCGCCAAGCTCGCCGAGCAGGCGAAGAAGGCCGAGGACGAGGAGAAGGCCCGACTCCGCAAGATGGAGGAGGACATGATGAAGCAGCAAGGCGGCGGTGGTTCCGCCCCCGCGCCAACCGACAAACCTGCCGACCCGGCGAAGAAGTGATCGCGGAGGCGCCGCGCCGCAGGCCACCCCCGCGGTGACCGACGGCGGCCGCGCCCGCACGCTCGTGCCGCTCCGCCCGCTTCGATGCCGGCGGGGGGGCAACGCCCGCCCGCCCAACGCCCGCCCAACGCCCGCCCAACGCCCGCCCAACGCTCGAGTGCTCAGCACCCGGGCGTTTTTTCGTCTCTCCCGCAGATGCCCACGGCGCTCCGTGTCGTTCGATCCGTTTACAACCCCGCGCAGGGCAGCTAGGATGCTGCCCTGATCCCAGGTCCATGCGCTTCCGCGCGGCCGGGTAGGAGAGTCGTCATGCGCTCGACCATCATCGCGTTCATCGCCGCGTCCCTCATGGCCACCACTGCCGCCGCTGCCGAGCCCGAGGGCGGCGACGCCGACGACGCCGCCCGCAAGGGTGACAAGGGCGGCGTCACGGTCTACGACTTCGACGACGACAACGTCGACGGTGAGGTGCTGCGTCCCGAGGGGGCGAACCTCGCGGCCCGCGGTCGCACCAAGCACGCCAGCCTCATCAGCATCCGGCCGCACTTTCTCCGCGAGCTCATCAACATGGCGCGGGACGTCTGAGCCGAGATCGCGCCCCTGGGCCGGCGAGATCGGCCCAAGGCGCGGTTCTCCCTAGTGCGATCCCTCACCAGTACCCACGCGCAAATCGTTCGAGGCCGGGAACCCTCCCTGGACACCGCTGTCTAGCCCCTTCGAACAAGCCGCCAGGACCCCGCCATGTCGCAAGCACTCTCGCTCAAGATCTTCCAGAACGGCCAACTCATCGAGCAGAAGACGCTGTCACAAGACGTCGTCAAGATCGGCAAGCTGAAGAGCAGCCATCTCTGCCTCGAGGACGATTCGGTGGCCCGCATGCACGCGGTCATCGAGGTCTCCGGTTCCGACGTCCGCGTGATCGACCTCGGCAGCTCGACGGGCACCGTGCTCAACGGCCGTCGCGTCGAGAAGAACGATGTCCTCAAGTCCGGTGACGTCCTCGAATTCGGCCCCTTCCGTATCGAGGTCGAGTTCACCGCCGTAGCCGCCGCCGCGCCGGCCGGTGTCACGGTCGTCTCCTCGGCCCCGGTCGCCGCCGCACCGATGCAGATGGCCCAGCCGATGGCCGCCGCCGCGCCTATGGCCGCCTCGATGGCGGCCGCCGCACCCGCCCGGCCGGTGATGCAGATCGACGCCAGCGAAGTCGAGGTCCAAGACGGCAGCCGCGTGGCCGAGGTCGTCACGATGTACAACCGCACCGTGGTCGACGTGCAGCACGTCGGTCAGGTGAAGAGCAAGACGTCCCAGGCGCCGATCTTCCTCGTGCTGGGCGGTGCGATGTTCCTCGCCGGCGCGGGCGTGTTCGCCTCCGATGTCACGCAGGACTGGGAGAAGTACCAAGAGGATGCTCGTGTCGCGGCCGACGCCGGCCAGCCCCGGCCGCAGGCGCCGGGCACGGGCTTCGCGGGCCTCGGCATCGCGCTCGCGCTGTTCGGCCTGGTGCCGTTCTCGTTCGGCGTCATCCGCATGAGCGACCGCGGTGTCCGCAGCTACACCGTCGGCGAGGGCCACGACGCGACGTTCCACATCCCGACCCAGGGCCTGCCGGACAGCGTCGCCTTCCCGCTCGTGCGCGGCGGCGATCATCAGGACTACGCGCTGCAGTTCACCCGCGAGATGCAGGGCGAGGTCACCCTCGACGGCCAGCGCATCTCCCTCGCCGAGCTCGCGGCCTCGGGGCGCGCCGGCTCGGCGGGCTCGGCCTACAGCTTCCCGCTCCCGGCGGGCGCCCACTGCCGCGTGCAGTACGGCGATCTGAGCTTCCACGTGAACTCGGTCGCGCCGGGCAAGGTCATCGCCACCAAGAGCGAGGCCGACAAGCCGTTCTGGCTCTACAACTCCGCGTCGCTCGCCGTCATCGGATCGCTGCTGGTGCTCGTGCACCTCATCCCCGACGACATGCTCGAGATGAACATGGACGAGCTGTCGGCCGACAACCGGTTCGTCGGCTACATGAACCAGCCCGATGAGATCCCGGAGGAAGAGCCACCACCGGAGCAGGAAGACTCGGATGACGCCGCCGGCGGCACGGGTCAGCGGCACAAGGGCGAGGAGGGCAAGATGGGCAAGCCCACCTCCAAGAACAAGTCTGGCCTCTACGCGATGAAGGGCCCGAAGGACGCCATCCCGCAGATGGCCCGCAACTTCGATCCCGACATGATGGCCCGCAACGCCGGCATCCTCGGCATGGTGCAGCAGGAGGCGGGGCATTTCCTGGCCTCGCCGTACGGCGGCGCGTTCGCGGTCGGCAACGACGACGAGGACGTCTGGGGCGGTCTGACCGGCACCGAGATCGGCGAGGCGTACGGCGTCGGCGGCCTCGGCCTGGTCGGCACGGGTCGCGGCGGCGGTGGTACCGGCGAGGGCACCATCGGTCTCGGCAACGTCGGCCTCATCGGCAAAGGTGGCGGCGGCGGCACGGGCTCCGGTTATGGCCGCGGCTCGGGTGCAGGCTTCGGTGGTCGCGGTCCCCGGGTGCCCCGCGTGCGTCAGGCCAAGGCCGAGGTGAAGGGCGCGATCGACAAGGACATCATCCGTCGCATCGTCCGCACCCACATCAACGAGGTGAGCCACTGCTACAACCAGGGCCTCGTCAAGGATCCGAACCTCAAGGGTCGCGTGTCGATCCAGTTCACGATCGGTCCCACCGGTAACGTGCCGGTCGCCGTGGTGCAGGAGTCGTCGGTGAAAGACGCCAACGTGGGCCAGTGCATCGCCAAGGCGGTCAAGCGCTGGAAGTTCCCCAAGCCCGATGGCGGCGGCAACGTGGTCGTCACCTATCCGTTCATGCTCGAGACCGGCGGCGGCTGAGTCCGTCCGCTCCCGAGTGGATCCCGCGGGGTCGTTGCCGATGGCAACGGCCCCGTTCGCGTTTTTGCTCCCGTTCGTGTTTGTGCTCCCGTTCGTGTTCGTGTTCGGCGATCGTGTTCGGCGATCGTGTTCGGCGATCGTGTTCGGCGATCGTGTTCGTGTTCGTGTTCGTGTTCGTGTTCGTGTTCGTGTTCGTGTTCGTGTTCGTGTTCGTGTTCGGCGATCGCGATCGCGACTACGACTTCGTCGATGCGTGTGCGGGAACCCTGGGTGCCCACGCGTGTCTTGGGTTCTGAACAACACGAACACTCGACGCCCCGCCGCTTCGTGAGCGGACTCGATTCCCGTGCGCGCGCAACTGTGCCGCGCCCGGGCTCGGCTCCGCGGAGGCTCGCGCCCGACTCGACCACTGGTGTGTCGAGCGGCGTCGAGCCGCGAACGTGGTGGATGGCGTCGGGCACGGAGGCCCCATGTCCAGCGCTACCGTCACCTTGCGAGTCTTCTCCGGCGGTCACTGCATCGCCACGCACCGAGTCGCCCGCGACCTCGTGAAGATCGGGCGATTGCCGACCAGTCACCTACGGCTCGATGACGACGCCATCGCCCGCATGCACGCGGTACTCGAGGTCAGCGGCTCGGACGTGCGCCTCGTCGATCTCGGCAGCTCGACCGGGTCAGTGGTCAACGGCGCGCTGGTCGACCGATCGACGGCGATCCGTGCAGGAGATCGGATCGAGTTCGGTCCGTACTCCGTGTTCGTCGACATCGATGCGCCGCGCACGGCGAACTCCGTCGTCGCGACACGGCCCGCCTCCGCCGAGCCCGTCGCCGTCCCGATCGTATCGCCGGAGCACGAGCTCGCGGACGCGGCACCGGTCGCTCAAGTCGTCGCGCGGTGGAACGATCGCATCGTCGACGTGCAGCACCTCGGCCACGCGCAGCCGCGCCGCGTCGACGCATCGGCCTGGATCGCACTGGGTGCGCTGCTGACCGTCGGCGGTGTGGCACTATTCGCCCACGAGGTCACGCGGGACTGGGGCGCGCACCAGGAACTCGCGCGCCAGGCGGTCGAGGACGGGATGCAGATGCCCGTGCCGCCCGGATCGGGCTTTGGAGGCCTGGGCCTCGTGCTCGCGCTCGCCGGGCTCGTGCCGCTGGGCTTCGGCGTGATCGGTCGGGGCGAGCGGCCGCGCGAACGCTATGTGCTGGGCGAGGGGCCGGACGCGAGCCTGCCCATCGGCGGCGAGGCGCTCGCCGAGCCGCTCACGCTGGTGCGCCGCGACGCGCGAGGGATCGTCCTGACCGTCGCGCCGACGATGACCGGTCATCTCGAGAGCGACGGCGTGCGTCACGATCTGCGGACGCTCGCGGCGGGCGACGGGGCTCGCGACGTGCTGATCGCCGCAGGTGCGAGCGCGCGCGTGCAGCTGGGGGCAGTCACGTTCGATGTTGCCGCCGTGGCGCCGGGGCGGGTGGTGGCCGGCCGTGCCGCGACCGATCGCACCTACTGGATGTACAACGCTGCTTCGTTCGCGGTGATCGGCGGGCTGCTCGGGCTCTCGCAGCTCATCCCCGAGGACGCGATGGCGATGGGTCTCGACGAGACCAACGCCGACAACCGCTTCGTCGGCTACCTGCACCAGCCCGACGAGGCCCCGCCAGTGCCCGAGGTCCCCGAAGAGCCGGGCCCCGCCGACAGCGAGAGCGTCGCGGGCCTGTCGGGCGAGCGCCATGAGGGCAACGAGGGGGCGATGGGCCGCCCCGACCGCCCAGCGGTGCGGAAGATCTACGCCAGTCGCGGACCGCAGGACGCGGTGCCGGTGCTCGCGCGCAACTTCGATCCCGACATCGCGGCGCGCACCGCCGGCATCCTCGGGATCGCGCAGCTCGACACAGGACACTTCCTCGCATCGCCGTACAGCGTCGCGATCCACACCGGGAACGACGACGACGACATCTGGGGCAACCTCGACGGCGCCGAGATCGGCGAGTCGGGTGGCGCGGCTGGGCTCGGGCTCCTCGGTCTCGGCCGCGGCGGCGGCGGCGAGGGCCAAGGCACCATCGGGCTGACAGGCGTCGGCCTCATCGGCCAGCGGGGCAGCGGCGGCACGCGGCTGGGCTATGGCAGCCGCGACGGCAGCGATCGCGGCACGGCGTTCGACGGCCGCAAGAAGCGCCAGCCGATCGTGCGGACCAGCAGCGGCGAGTTCAAGGGCGTCCTCGACAAGGACCTGATCCGCCGAGTCGTGCGGGCCCACATCAACGAGGTCCGCGGCTGCTACGACCAGGGCCTGGCACGCGATCCCAACCTGCGGGGGCGCGTCGAGGTGCAGTTCGCGATCGGCCCCACCGGCTCGGTGAGTTCGTCGGTGGTGTCGGAGAGTTCCGTCGCCGATGCGGCGGTCGGCCAGTGCATCGCCAAGGCCGTGCGCCGCTGGCGGTTCCCCACCGGTGCGCTGGGCGGCAGTGCGCTGGTGACGTACCCGTTCACCCTCGCTCCTGGCTGACCTGGCGGCGCAGCGCCCGGGGGTGCCCCCCGGCGTGGACGACCTGCGTGTGTGTCGATGTGCGACCTGGGCCCCTGCCCGCGACGTCGCGGCGCGCGCACGGAGCATCGTGGCGTGGTGGGCAAAAGCGCGACGCGCCGCCTTGTCACCATGGCGGCGCTGGCGCTACGATGCAGCCCCGTCCGCGCTCCTTCCGGGGCCACGAGGAAAACGATGCGCCGAGCTGCAACCCTGCTTCTCCTGATCGCCCCGATGCTGATCTCCGTGCCGTCGTGCAAGCTGGCCAGTCGGCAGCGGGTCACGGCCATCAACCGGCTGAACGAGGGCATCTCCCTCGAGAAGCGCAACAACACGAGCGGCGCCGAGAAGGCCCTCAAAGAAGCGATCGAAACCGATCCGACCTTCGCGAAGCCGTACTGGATCCTCGGCCAGATGTACCGCAAGCAGGGCAAGCTCGTCGACTCGGAGAAGATGTTCCGCGGCGCGATCGAGAACATGAACGAGGAGCCGAACGCGGACTATCCGTACCAACTCGGGGCCGTACTCGCCGCCCAGGGCGAGGCGCCCGGCGTCAGCCAGACGGACGAGGTCGCGAAGTACAACGACGCGATCGCCCAGTTCCAAGAGGCGATCAAGCTCGACCCCAACCACTACAGGGCGTACTACCGAACCGGCGCCTTGTACGAGAAGCTCGACCAGCCGCAGAAGGCCGATCAGAACCTGCGTCAGGCGATCGAGCTGCGGCCGACGTACAGCATCTCGTTCGTCGCCCTCGGCCATCTCTACGTCGACTACGGCCACGCCAACGTCGGCCAAGCGGTGCTCGAGATCGGCACGCAGGTGAACGACAAGGACGCGCAGATGTGGAACGGCCTCGGCCGCGCGCAGTTCCTGTTGAACAAGCCCAACGAGGCGATCGAGTCGTTCAAGAAGGCCAAGGCGATCGACCCCGACATGGTCGACGTGCTCTACGGCCTGGGCATGGCCTACGCCGAGGTCCGCAATCGCAAGGAAGCCGTCGAGTCGCTGCAGGCCTTCTTGGCCAAGGCCGGCAACGATGTGCCCGAGGACCGCAAGCGCGCCGCCAACGACACGATGGCGCGCATCAAGGACGTCATCTGATCGCGCCCATGCGCTGGCATCCTGCATGATGCGGCTGCGCTCTGTACGGGCGCCGGGCCGATCGCGCAGCACGCTCGGCGTGCGCAGCAAGCCCGCGAAGGCGGCACCCTCGAGGTGCTGCGATGCGCACGCTCCGATCGCGCGACCCGGTCGCGTGTCCGGAACCACTGCGCGCGTCTCCACCGTCGCGTCTCGGCGTTGAAGTCGCGTGTGCGCGCGTGTTATATCCAGTCCCCCGCGACGAAATCTCCTGTAAGTCTCGAAGGATAGCGCCCAGATGGAACTCACGCAGCGGATCAAGCAACGCCTTCGAGAGGTCGAGGACTGGAACCTGCTTCTCGACGCCCTCGAGGCGGAGTCGGCGACCGGCGACAAGACCGAGCAGTCACGTGCGCTCTTCGAGCTCGCGCGCGCCTGCGAGGACGTCTTCCTCGATCGCGCGCGCGCCATGACCTGCTACCAGCAGGCGTTCAAGAACGATCAGAGCAACCTCTCGGCGCTCCGGCACGCGCGACAGATCTATCAGCAGATGGCGCACCACGAGATGGTGACGCGGCTGATGGGCCTCGAGCTCCAGCGCAACACCGACGAGTCGATCAAGGCCGAACTCAACTACTCGTACGGCACCGCGCAGCTCAACCAGCGCAACATCGACACCGCGCGCTCGTTCCTCGAGGCGGCGCGTGAGCTCGAGCCGAACAACGAGGCGTACGACGATCGATTCCAAGAGACGCTGTACGACCGCACCAACTGGAAGTTCGGGCTGGAGACCGTCTTCACACAGCTGCGGGCGCTCACCGGCTCGGAGGATCCGCTCGGTGCCGACGTCGCCAAGCGCGGCCACCCGCTGAGCGCGGTGTTCCTCAAGGCGGCGCGCATCCTCCAGCAGGAATCGCCCGACGATCCGCGGCTGCTGCCCTGCGTGTTCAAGGCGCTCGACGCCGATCCCAGCAACGACGAAGCTGCGTTCCTCGCCGAGACGCTGCTCGCCGCGACCGGGAATCTGCAGCACGTCCAGAAGCTGCAGGACCGCCGCGTCGCCAACACCGACGACCCCGATCTCAAGCTCCGTGCGCTGCTCGCCGCGGCCAACGTGTGGCAGGTGCGGTTGAACAAGCCGGAGATGGCGGCCTACTTCCTCCACCAGGCCCTCGATCTCGCCCTGACGCTCGGGAAGATCGAGTCCGAGGGGTTCGGCCGCGACTGGCACCTTGCGGCGTATCGCCTGCTGGTCCAGGGCGCCGACGAGTCGGGCAGCGCCGACTCGCTGATCTCGCTGGCCGAGCGCGCCGTTGCGGTCGTCGACGAGACCGACGCCGCGATCATGGCGCTGTCGGCGGGCGAGCTGGCGTGGAAGAAATTCAAGGACATCGAGACCGCGCGGCGATTCTTCTCGCGCGCGGCCGAGTACGCGCCCGATCACCCGCAGGTCGTCGCCTTCCGCAAGGCCGAGGGGCTCGAGTCGGCGGAGGAGACCCGCACGCGCAACTTGTCGGCGATCGAGAACGATGCCGCGCGCGCGGCGTCGAGCGCCGGCGCCCCGGTGCACGCCGAGCTCGACTCCCCCGATGCCGTCGATGCGGCGCCGACCGCCGAGGTCGCCCGCTCAGCGGGATACGAGGCGGAGATCGACGACGACATCGAGGTCGCATCCGAGGTCGAGCCCGAGGTCGAGCCCGAGGTCGAGCCCTCGCCGGAGTCCACGCCGGACGCGGAATTCACCGCCACGCCGGAGCCCACGCCGGAGCCGGAGCTCACCGCAGCGCCCGAGCCCGCTCCCGCTCCGGTGGCGACGCCGCGGCGCGACACCAACGTGCCCTCCGGGCCCCCGCGCGGTCGCTCGGGCACCATGGCGGCCGTCGTCGAGGACGAGACCCCGGCCGAGGCCGGCGAGATCGAGGGCGAGTCGTTCACCTCGGCCCAGATGACGCTGATCCGCCGCGCGGAGAATGCCGAGTCGTCGGGCAACAAGAAGGTCGTCGACATGTGGCGCGAGGCCGTCGCCTCGATGCCCGGCAAGAGCTACCCGCGTGCGCGCCTCAAGGCGCTGTACTCCGACCAGAACAAGTGGAGCAACGTCGCCGACCTGCTCAAGGAGCAGCTCAAGCACCTGCCCGACGGCGACATCGCCGCGCGCGAGCGCGTGAGCTGGGAGCTCGTCGAGGTCTATCGCGATCAACTGCGCCAGCCGGGCCTGGTCGTGACCACGCTCGCCGCCCTCGAGAAGATGCTCGAAGACGCTGGCCAGACCACCGAGCTGCTGCGCGTCATCGAGGCCCAGCAGGATCAGTACGAGCAGATGAAGCGATGGCCCGACCTCATCGGTCGCATCCGCCGGCGCGCCGATCTGTCGCCCGATCCCGAGCAGCAGAAGTCGCTGCACCTGCAGGCCGGCAACCTCTTCCTCGACAAGTTCAACAACCAGGCCGAGGCGATCAAGAGCTACGAGGCAGTGCTCGAGATCGACGCCTACGAGCCCACCGCGATCGGCAAGCTCAAGGACCTCTACGGTCGCCGGCGCGACTGGGAGCGCATGATCGCGGTGCAGCAGAAGGAGCTGATGCTCATCGCCGATCCGGCCGAGCGGATGGGCCAGCTGCTCGAGGTCGCACGCACTGCGGGGCAGAAGATCAAGAAGCCCTCGCTTTCGATCGAGCTGTGGATGCAGGTCCTCGAGATCGATCCGACCAACGTCGAGGCGCTGCAGAACCTCGACGCGCTGCAAGAGCGCGAGAAGTCGTGGCCCGAACTGGCGACCACGCTCGATCGGCTGTGCGAGGTCACCACCGATTCCACCGCGGTGGTCAACTACCTGATCAGGCTCGGCGTGCTCTACAGCGACAAGCTGGGGGACAACGCGGCCGCGATCCGCACGTGGGAGCGCGTCTACGCCATCGATCCGGAGAACCGTCGCGCCCAGGACGCGCTCAAGAAGCTCTACCTGCAAGAGGGGCAGATGGACGCCCTCGAGCAGTTCTATGCCAAGCAGGACAAGTGGGGCGAGTTCATCCGCGTGCTCGAGCGCGAGTCCGACACCGCCGAGGGTGCGGCCAAGATCGCGCTCCTGCTCAAGATCGGTGATCTCTACCGCGACAAGATGGACAAACCCGATCGGGCCATGCGCTCGCTCGAGAAGGCCCTGGGCGAGGACCCCGGCAATCTCACCGTCGCCGAGCGACTCATCGCGCTGTACGAAGAGGCGAACGACGAGCGCAACATCTCGGGTCCGCTGCAGATCAAGCTGGATCACAGCAACGATCCGACCGAGCGCCAGGGGTTGATGCGCCGGCTTGCCGACCTGTCCGAGCGCGTGCTCGGCGACTCGGCGGCGGCGTTCGCCCACTACCGACGCGCGTTCGACGAGGACCACACCGGCGACGACGTGCGCGGGCATCTCGCCCGTCTGGCGCCGTCCACCGGCGCGTGGGGCGAGCTGTCGCAGTCCCTCGAGAAGGCGATCGCGAAGTTCGGCGCCACGGCCAAGAGCCTGCCGCTGCGCCTCGAACTCGCCGAGATCCAGGAGCGCAAGCTCGTGGACCTCGACGTCGCGCTCGAGATCAACCAGGGGATCCTCGAGATCGATCCCGAGCAGGGCGTCGCCCTCGAGTCGCTCGAGCGCCTGTTCCTGGCGCTGGGCCGCGAGGAGGATCTGCTCTCGGTGCTGCGCACCAAGCTGTCGCTGGCGACCGACGCCGACGACCGGCGGGCCACGCAGACCCGCATCGGCAGCATCCACGAGCAGCTCGGGCACCACGACGACGCGGTATCCGCCTACCAGGCCGTGCTCGCCGGCGGCACCGAGGATCCCACGGTCCTGGCGTCGCTCGACCGGATTTTCTTGTCCCTCGATCGTCACGCCGAGCTCGCCGACATCTTGGCGCGCGAGCTGGCGGTGCGACCCGAGTCCGACATCGATGGCCGCTGTCACCTGCTGCAGCGCCTCGGTGAGCTCCGCGCCGACGCGCTCGACGACACCGCCGCCGCGATCGATCTGTTCCGCCAGGCGTTGGATCTCGACCCCGGCTTCGAGCCCGCGCGCGCACGACTCGAGCGCTGGCTGGGCGATGCCGACCACGCCGTCGCCGTGGCCACGATCCTGCTGCCGGTCTACGAGGCCCAGGAGAACTGGCCGCAGGTCGTGGCATGCCTCGAGATCCAGGCCGGCGCCGTCAGCGGTATCACCGAGCGCGTCGAGCTGCTGCTGCGCATCGGCTCGATCCACGCCACCCGCCTGGGCGACACCGCGGCTGCGTTCGCGGTGTACAGCCGCGCCTTCCGCGAGGATCCGCTGTCGCAGACGGCCCAGAACGAGCTCGAGAACATCGCCACGATCGAGGCGCGCTGGGAGGACATCGCCCTGCTCTACGAGGAGGCGGTCAACAAGGATCTGCCCAGCGTGCAGCTCCGCGCCTTGCTCACCAAGCTCGCCGAGCTCTACGACGGCCAGCTCGACGACGGCGCCAAGGCGATCATCTGCTACCAGCGCGCCACCGACATCGATCCCGAGGACGCCTCGGCGCTCGACGCCCTCGAGGCTCTGTACAGCCGCGATCAGAACTGGGGCTCGCTGCTCGACGTCTACCGCCGCAAGGTCCAGCTCGAGAGCGACCCGCGGGCGCGCGAGAGCCTGCGCTTCAAGATCGCCGCGCTGCAAGAAGAGATGCTCGCCGAGCCGGGCGACGCGATCGCGACCTACAACGAGATCCTCGCCGACGATGACGTCAACATGCGGGCGATCGCGGCCCTCGATCGGCTGTACCAGTCGCGGCAGAAGTGGCCCGAGCTCGCCGAGAACCTCGCCCGTCAGCTCGCGCTGGTCGGTGACGTCGAGCAGCAGGTCGAGCTCAACCTGCGCCTGGGCAGCGTGCGGCTGCGCCAGCTCGGCCAGACCTCGCTCGCCGTCGAGACCTACGCCAAGGTGCTCGAGGCGGACCCTCGCAACGAGTCGGCGCTCGACGCCCTCGAGGGACTGCTCGAGGATCCGCAGCACCAGCTCGCCGTGGCCCGCATCCTCGAGCCGGTGTACCGGGCTTCGAACGACTGGACGCGCCTGGTCCAGACCTTCGAGATCATGGTCGCGAACTCGCTCGACCCGAGCGAGAAGATCCGTCTGCTCCACCAGATCGGTGAGCTGTACGAGATCGGTGGCGAGGAGCCGAACAAGGCCTTCGAGGCCTATGGCCGCGCGCTGCAGGAGGACGCCGGTAACCTCGACAGCCAGGACAAGCTCGAGGGCCTCGCTCGGCAGATGGGCTCGTACGTCGAGCTCGTCGCGCTGTACGAGCGCGTGGTCGAGGATGTCGTCGACGATCAGCTCCGCATCTCGCTGTACGGCAAGGTCGCGCAGATCTACGAGACGGCGATCGACGACGCGCCCAAGGCGGCCGCCGCCTACGACAAGATCCTCGGGGTCGATCCGGCGAATTTTGCCGCCGTCGATGCGCTCATCGAGGTCCACCGCCGCACCGACAACTTCGCCGAACTCGTGGCGGCCGTGGTGCGCAAGGCCGAGATGATCGACCTCCCCGAGGACCAGAAGAAGCTCCTGCTCTACGCCGCGGGCATCCGCGAGAGCGTGATGGAGGACGCCGAGGGGGCGATCGCGCTGTACCAGCAGGTGCTGGCGCTCGACGATGCCGATCGCACCGCCCTCGACGCACTCGTGAAGCTGTACATCCAGCTATCGCGTTGGGAGCCGCTCAAGGACGTCTACCAGCGGCTGTCTGAGCTCGCGACCGATCCCGACGAGCGGCGGGAGTTCCTGTACGTGCTCGGCCAGGTCTACGACGCCGAGTTGCAGGACGTGACCCGGGCGATCGACACCTACCAGGCGGTGCTCGATCTCGATCCGAGCGATGGCCAGGCCATCTCGGCCCTCGACCGCCTCTACGGGCAGGCCGAGCGCTGGCTCGACCAGCTGCAGATCCTCGAGCGCGCCGTCGAAGCGGCCGAGACGCCGCAGGAGCAGACCGCGTTCCGCTTCCGCATCGGCGGTCTGTGGGAGAAGCAGCTCGGCGACATGGTCCGGGCGATCGAGTCGTACCGCGAGGTGCTCAGCCACGATCCCGGCCACGCGCCGACGATCGAGGCGCTCGAGCGGATCGCCCACGGCGAGACCGAGCCGATGCTCGCCGCCGAGGTCCTCGCGCCGCTGTACGAGCAGCTCGCCGAGTGGGAGCGGCTGGTCGACCTGCAAGAAGTCATGATCTCGCACACCGAGGATCCGGTCGCGCGCATCGAGCGACTGCACCTCGTGGCGACGATCCACGAGCGTCAGGCCGGCGAGTACGACAAGGCCTTCGACGCGTATGCCCGCGCGTTGGCCCTCGATCCCCAGGCCGAGCACACCATCACGCAACTCGAGCGCCTCGCCGAGGTGACCTCGGAGTGGGAGCGCTACGGCACCTTGCTGGCCGAGCAGGCCGGCAACATCGTCGACCCGATCGTGCGCGTGCAGCTGCTCGTGCGGCTGGCGCGGACTTACGAGGGCCGGCTGGGCAACATCGACGGCGCCGTAGAGCGCTACCTCGAGGTGCTGGCGATCGATCCGGAGCATGCCGAGGCCATCGCTGCGCTCGACCGCATCTTCAGCGCGACGCAACGCTACCCAGAGCTGGTCGAGAACCTGCAGCGGCAGATCGCGATCACCGGCGACGAGCAGGAGGTGATCGAGCTCTACCTGCGCACCGGCCAGATCTACCAGTACAGTCTGGGCAGCCCGGCCAAAGCGATCGCGGCCTACCGCGAGATCCTGAACCTCGATCCCGCCCACGGTCCGACGCTGAGCGCCCTCGAGGAGGTGTTCGCCTCGGGCGAGCACCAGGCCGAGATCGCCGAGATCCTCGAGCCCATCTATCACTCGGCCGAGCGCTGGGACGCGCTGGTCAAGCTCGGCGAGGTCAAGCTCGCCGGCACCTCGGACACCGCCCTTCGCCTGCAGATCATCCAACAGGTCGCGGAGATCTGCGAGCACCGCCTCGCCGACGCCGGTGAGGCCTATGTGTGGTGGCTGCGCGCGTACATCGACGATCCGACGAGCGAGCACGTCTGCGAGGAGATGGAGCGCCTCGCCGACTTCACCCAGGAGTGGGGCCACGTCGTCGACGTCGGCGATCAGGTGCTCGAGGACAACCCGGCGCCGGATGTGCGGCTGGCGGTGCTCAGCCGCTCGGCCCGGATCCTCGACACCCACCTGCAGGATCCGCAAAGAGCAGTGGCGACCTATCGTCAGGTGCTCGAGCTCGACCCCGAGAACGCGCCCGCCCTGTCGGCGCTCGACCGCATCTACGCCCAGCTCGGCATGGCGCAGGATCTCGCCGAGATCCTCCAGCGCCGCATCCACAGCACGATGGATGGCGAGGCGTTGGTCGACTTCGAGGTGCGGCTCGCCCAGGTCTACGAGAACGATCTGGGCAACACGGACCAGGCGATCGCGGCGTACAACCGGGCGCTCGGCCACGACGCGAGCAACCGATTCGCGCTCGAGCGGCTCGAGTACCTGTTCGTGTCACAGCACCGGTTCCCGGAGCTTTTCGACGTCTATCAGAAGATGGTCGACGTCGCGAACACCGACGACGACATGGCCGAGTGCTACCAGCGCATGGCCAAGCTCGCCTCGGACGCGCTCGATCGCGAGCACGACGCCATCGACATGTGGAACCGAGTGCTCGAGCTGCGCGGCGACGATCCGCTGGCGCTGGGCGAGCTGGCGCTGCTGCACGAGCACAACGCACGTTGGGACGACCTCGTCGAGATCCTGGAGCGCCAGGTGCTCGCGATCTACGAGCCCGAGGCGAAGGTGGCCGCCTACCAGATGCTCGGCCGCGTCTATGGCGAGCGACTCGAGCGCGACCGCAGCGCGCTCGAGGCCTGGCTCAACGCGCTCGAGATCGACGACGCGAACCTCGAGACGCTGCAGGCGCTGCACCGCATCTATGAGGGCAACCAGGCGTGGGTCGAGCTCATCGAGATCCTCGAGCGGCTCATCGCCCTGGGCTCCGATGTGCTCGGCTGGGACGAACTCCGCGAGCTCTACGCCAAGGTCGGCCGCATCCAGGGCGAGTACCTGATGGCGTCGGATCAGGCGATCATGGCCTGGCACAAGGTCATCGAGCTGGCGCCGGGGGAGATGGAGGCCCTGCGCGCGCTCGAAGATCTCTACACCCAGCAGGGCATGTGGCCCGAGGCGATCGAGGTGCTCGAGCGCAAGAGCAAGGTGATCGACGAGCGTGACTCGAAGATCGACGTGCTCATGCAGATCGCGTCGATCTGGGAGGAGCGGCTGCAGGACAAGGTCCAGGCGACGGGCGCATATCAGGAGATACTCGAGATCGATGGCGCCCACCTGGGTGCCAGCGAGGCGCTCGAGAACATCTACCGCGACACCGCCGAGCACGGCCCGCTCGCGGAGTTGCTCATCAACCGCGCCGAGATCCTCGAGGATCGCGACGCCCGGGTCGAGACGCTGCAGTCGGCGGCCAAGGTGTTCGAGGAGAACCTCGAAGACAGCGACATGGCCTTCGCGACGCTGCAGGCTGCGTTCAACGTCGACTACGCCAACGACTACACCGCCCGCGAGCTCGAGCGGCTCGCCACCGAGGCGGGCAAGTGGAGCGAGCTGCTCGGCGAGTACGATGGTCTCGTCCCGCAGATCGAGGATCCGAACGAGCGTTGCGAGCTGCTGGTGAAGATCGCCCGCTGGTACGGCGAGCACCTCAGCAACCCCGAGGCCGGGATCGACTCGCTGCAGCAGGCGCTCGCGCTCAACCCCGAGAGCGTCTCGGCGCTGCGCGAGCTGGCGAGCTTCCACCGCCGCAACGAGAGCTGGCCGGACCTGGCGCAGACCCTGTTCCGCATCGTGCCGCTCGAGGTCGAGCCGTCGGCCCAGGCCGAGACCTACCTTGCGCTCGCCGAGGTCCAGGAGACCCGGCTCGGCGACATCGAGGGCGCGATCGAGAGCTACCGCCGGGTTCTCGAGATCGACAGCGACAGCATCGCGGCCCTCGACTCGCTGCTCCGGTTGCACGAGTACCGCAACGACTGGTCCGACCTGGTCGGGGTGCTCGATCGCCGCGCGGCGATCAGCGACGACCCCGACGAGCGGCTGCGCCTGCGCAAGCACGCTGGCTACGTGCAGGAGGTCAGCCTCGTCGACGCCAACGCGGCGATCGAGACCTATCGCTCGATCCTCGCCGACGAGCCCGGCGATCTCGACGCATTGCAGTCGCTCGAGCGGCTGTACCTCGCGGGCAACCGCGTGCACGAGTACCTCGAGATCCTCGAGGCCCAGCTCGACATCACCAACGACGGCGACGGCCAGATCCTCGTGTACGAGAAGATGGCCCACGCGCTCGTCACGATGGCGAACGACCGCGAGCGCGCCGCCGAGATGCTCGAGAAGATCATCATGCTCGAGCCCAGCCGCGACATGACCTACCGGCAGCTCGAGGAGCTGTACGCGGGCATGGAGAAGTGGACCGAGCTGGTCGAGACCTACCGCTCGCACGTGAACGCCACGCCGGACGTCGGCACGCGGGTCGCGTTGCTCGCGGCGATGGGTGAGGTCTACGAGAAGCAGGTCGAGGACGTCGACCGCGCGATCGAGACCTACGCGGAGATCCTGGAGATCGACCCGCACAACTACGACGCCGCGAACACCCTCAGCCGTCTACAGGAGACGATCGAGGACTGGCCCAACGCGATCCAGACGATGGTGCGGGTCGCGGATCTCACCCACGAGCCGGCGCAGCGGACCGAGCTGCTCACGCGCATCGCCCGGGTCCAGCACCAGAAGCTGCAGGAGTCCGACCAGGCTGAGTTCCGCCTCAGCCAGGCGCTGGAGGTCGACCCCAGCTACGTGCCTGCGCTGGTGCTGCTCGCCGAGATCTACAAGCAGCGCGGGGACTGGCTCAAGGCCGCCCGCACGCTCGAGGCCGCAGGCGACTACTCGCACAACCCGCTCGAGCGCACCAACCTCACCGCCGAGGCGGCGTTCATCAACCACGAGGAGCTCGACAATCGCGACAAGGCGGTCGAGCTGTTCGCCAAGACGATGGCGCTGGACCCCGAGCACGTCCAGGTCGGACGGGTGCTCGCCGACATCTACTACGAGGGCGGTCACTTCGCGTACTGCGACGGCATCTTCGACATGCTGACGCGCAAGGTCGATGCCCTCGAGCTCGACGACGATCAGCAGCGCGAGCTGTTCCTGCGCGCGGCCAAGACCGCGCGGGTGCTGGGCAACGCCGAGAAGGCGCTCAAGCAATACAAGCGTGCCTACGACATCGACTCGACCAACCACGAGGTCCTCACCGGGATGGCGGACCTACTGTTCGAGCGCGAGGACTGGGAGCGCTCGTTCAAGCTCTACCAGACGATCCTCGTGCAGCACCGCGATACGCAGTCCAGCGAGGACACCGTGCGCGTGTATCACCGGCTCGGCACGATCAAGAACCGGCAGAACGAGCCGCGCAAGGCGCTCAACTACTTCGAGAAGGCGCTCGAGGTCGATCCCCACCACGAGGACACCCTGGGGGCGGTCATCGCCCTGCAGTCGGCCGCCAACGACTGGGAAGGCGTCATCCAGGCCAAGCGTGCAATCGTCGACATCAGCCCCGACGGCGACACGCAATTCGCCCTGTGGAAGGACATCGGCGAGCTCTACGCGCTCAAGCTCAGCAACAAGGACAAGGCGGCCGCTGCGTACAGCTCGGCCCTGGACCTGCGGCCCGACGACTATCCACTGCTCCACACGCTGCTCGATCTCTACACGGCCTCGCGGCGGTGGAACGAGGCGATCGCGATCATCGATCGCATCGTCGAGATCGAAAAGGAGCCCAAGCGGCGCAGCCGCTACCACTACACCGCGGCGGTGTTGCTCCGCGACGAGCTCAACCAGATCGACGACTCGGTCGAGCGCTTCAACCTGGTGCTCGACGACGACCCACAGATGCTGAAGTCGTTCCAGGCCGTCGACACCATCTTGACCAAGGCCAAGGACTGGAAGGGCCTCGAGCGTGGCTATCGCAAGATGCTCAAGCGGCTACCGCAAGAGGGCAACGAGCCGCTCAAGGTCACGCTGTGGAGCAACCTGGCCGAGATCTACCGGACGCGTCTGCAGGACTTCAAGTCGGCCGTGGCCGCCTATGAGGTCGCGTCGAAGCTCGACCCTGACAACGTCGACCGGCACATGAAGATGGCCGAGCTCTACGAGCGGCTGATGGAGACCAGCCCGCGTGAATACGTCGACGCGGCGGTGCGCGAGCACCAGATCCTCATCGCCAACGAGCCCTTCCGCTACGAGAGCTACCACGCGCTGTTCAACATCTACTTCAACGCGTCGGAGATCGACAAAGCCTACTGCGTGGCGACGGTGTTGAGCTTCTTGAAGAAGGCGACCGACGCGGAACAAGCGTTCGTCGACAAGCACAAGCGTGGTGACTTCGTGATGGCGCGGCAGCGGCTCAGCGAGGAGACGCTGCGTCGCCATGTGTTCCATCCCGACCAGGATCTGTACCTGACCGGCATCCTCGGACTCATCGCACCGGCGGTCGCGGCATGGCGCGCGGTGGCGCTGCCCGGCACGCTCAGCCCCACCGAGCGCATCGACATCCAGGTCGATCCCTCGCTGTTCTCGCGCATGGCGAAGTACGTCAAGGACGTCCTCAACGTCTCGACGCCCGACGTCTACCTGCGACCGAACGATCCCGGCGATCTCACGCTGATGAACATCAAGCGTGACAACACGCTGCACCCCTCGTTGGTGGTGTTCCAGGCGCTGCTGCGCGGCAAGAACGAGGCCCATCTGGTCTTCGCGCTCGGCCGCTACATGATGGATCTCTACCTGCCGCACTACTGCTACATCGCCCTCGAGCGGTCGCCGCAGCACCTCAAGCAGGTGTTCCTCGCTTGCTTGCGGGCGGTGGGCATGCCGGTGCAGGGCGACGTCGCTGCGCTCGACAGCATCGCCCACGATATCACCTCGCGAATGCAGCCGGCCGCGCTCGACCAGCTGCGCAGCCTGATGCAGAAGTTCATCGACGCCGGTGGTTCCACCGACGTGAAGCGGTGGGCGGCTGCGTCGGAGCTCACCGCCTATCGCGTAGGCTTGCTGCTCTGCCACGATCTGCGGATCGCGGGCCAGATGATCTCGCAGGAGCAGTCGATGCTGGGCAGCACGATGGGGCCGCGCGACAAGATCAAGGAGCTGGTGCTCTACAGCATCAGCGAGGACTATTTCACCGCCCGCCGAGCAATCGGCGTCACGGTGGGGTAGCGACGGCGAGTGGGGGCGGCGTCGTGCCGCCCCCACCCTCACTCACTCCCAGTCGAAGTCGATGCCCCAGCCGGGGAAGCCATGGCCGGCGCCGCCGGCGGTATGGATCTCGACGACGTCGCCGGTCTGCACCGTGTGAACCACCCACGGCGCGAGCGCGGTCGGCTCGGCGTCGCCGCGCAGCAACCACGCGGCAGCCGGCTCGGGTGGCCCCGCGCGATCGAGCCCGTGTGGCGGGTTGGTGATGCGGTCGAGGGCGACGCGGAGCTCGGCAGGGGCGCCGAAGCGGTAGACGGCACGGACGCCGTCGCCACCGCTCCGCGCCCCACCGCCACCGGATCGCGCCCTCACGTCGTGGGTGACGTCGACGTCGCCGACGCAGCGGAGCAGGCCCGCGGGCACGATGGGCCCCGACCACGCGGGGGTCCCGGCCTCGCGCAGCCCGGCACCCCGGCCGCCGGCGACGACGTCGAGCAGCTGCACGCCGTCGCCGTGGGCACGCACGATGGCACCGAGCGAGCACGAGCCGGCGCGGCCGGGATCCGTCCACACCTGGGCGAGGGCGCCGATGATCGCGTCGTAGACGCGCGCCATCGCGAACAGCCGCGCGGCGACGTCCGCGCCCGGCACGGCGGCGCCGACCCACGAGCTGGGCTCGACCAGCAGCGTCATCCGGTCGACGAGCCGGCGATCAGCCAGGGCGATGCGCAGCGCGTGGCTGAACGCCGCGACAGCGGCGAGCGCGACGTCGTCGCTGACGAGGGTGGGCGCGGTCGCGCTTCCCGATGCCGGGCTGCTGTCGCGGAGATCGACCACCCAGTTGCCGACGTCGTCAGCGCGGATCGACGCGCGCACGAGCAGTCTCTCGCCGGCGACGAACAGGTCGTCGGAGGAGGCCACGGTGCGCGGCAAGGCGGGCAGTACCAGCGGCTCGGCGCCGGGCTCGGCCACCTCGCGCGCGGCCCACAGGACCTCGTCGAGCTGCGCGAGGTCGGTGGTCATTCGACCCGCTCGGGTGAGAGGGCCTGGGTCGAGCGCCCGGGACCGCTGACGGTGTTCTCGAGCATGCCGCTGGCGCGATAGATCTCGATCGCCTTCGACTTGCCCTTCACCACGATGGGGTCGCGGTCCTCGACGGCGACCTCGCCGCGGACGAGCTCGAAGGTCGACTGGCTGATCAGCACCTCGTCGGGGCCTGCCGCGCTGCACAGTCGCGAGGCGATGTTCACCGCGTCGCCGATGACGGTGTACTGCAGCGTGCGCGACGAGCCGATCGCGCCGGCGATGACGGGCCCGGTGTTGACGCCGATGCCGACGTGGATGGGCTCGGCACCATCGGCGGCGCGCATGCGGTTGAATTCTTCGAGCGCGCGCTGCATCTCGAGGGCGCAGCGCACCGCGAGGACCGGCGAGTCGGGGCGATCCACCGGCGCGCCGAACAGCCCGATGATCTCGTCGCCGACATACTTGTCGAGGGTACCGCCGTTGCGGAACAGCACGTCGACCATCACCTCGAAGTAGGCGTTGAGGGTGCGGACCATCTCTTCGGGCGAGTGACGCTCGCTCATCGAAGTGAAGCCGCGGATGTCGGCGAAGAGCATGGTGACGTCGCGCCGCGTGCCGGCCTGATCGAGCTGGAGCGCGCCGGACACGATCTGATCGACGAGGTTCGGCGACAACAGGCGCTGGAACTGGACCCGAGTCTCGGCCTCTTTCTCGATGTTCTTGGCGAGCCGATGGTTCTCGATCGCGACCGCCGACTGGGTGGCGATGCCCTGGAACAGGGTGAGATCCTTCTCGGTGAAGGCGCCCGTGGTCAGCATGGAGTCCATGTGCATCGCGCCGACCAGGCGGTCGGCGTAGAGCATCGGCACGCACATCGTCGAGCGGATGCCCTGCATGATGATGCTCTTGGCGGCCTTGAACCGCTCGTCGACCATCGCGTCGGACGAGAGCACCGCGCGCTTGTTGACCCGGACGTCCTCGAGGATACTGCTCGACAGGGTGATCTGTCCGTCGCCATGCTTCTGCTTGACGTACTGCGGCACGAGCTGGCCGGTGTCGGAGTCGACCAAGAGGATCACCGCACGATCGGCGCGGATGAGCTGGAAGGTCTCGTCGATGATCTTGCGACACAGCTCATCGAGGTCGGTGCCGACCGACAGGCGCTGAGAGAGTTCGTGGGCGATCCGGAGCTTCTCGTAGTCGGCGCGCAGGGCCTCGACGCTGGTGATCTCGGCCGCAGGCAGGAAGTGCGAGCTGGCGTCGACGCGGCTGCGGACCTGGCTCTGTACCTGGTCCGAGAACATCGTCATGTGCCGGACCGCCGGCTGCGAGGTGGCCTCGTCCTCGAACCGCAGCACCGTGTTGCCGAGCGAGATCTCGTCGCCGGTGGCGAGGGTGTACTCGGAGACGCGCTCGCCGTTGACGAAGCAGCCGTTGAGGCTGCCCACGTCGCGCAGCACGTACTTTCCCGCTGGGCCGCGGGTGATGCGGCAGTGCTCCTTGGACACGATCCGGTCGAGGAGCTGGACTGTGTTCTCGGGGTGACGCCCGAGGGTGTTGAACGCGGAGAGCACGTGTTCCTTCGGGCCTTCGCCCGTGATCAGGATGAGCCGTGCCTGCATCACCAACCGCGCCATCGTAGCAGCTCGGCCGGCACCGGGCGGTGGGCCCCCCCCGTGCGCGGCAGGCCTTCATGGGGAGCCAGGTCACGGTGACCGGGCGCACCAGGGCGCCGGCGGCCGTGGTCCGACCCCGATCGCATGGTGGCCGTCCCGGCGTCGACCGAGCTCGTGCTCACTCGGGCAGCGCGACTTGGTGCTCGATCTGTACGTCGCGCGCGATCGGTTCGAGCACGTCGAAGGGCCAGTGATAGCGGGCCGTGAAGACCGCGCCGAGCACGACCGCGCTGCCCTCGACGTCGATCCACGTCTCGATGTCGGGATCGTCGACGCCGACGCCGCGGATCTGGGACTCCATGCGCGAGCGCAACTGGTCGCGCGCGCGCTCGTCCTTGCGAAAGAGTTGCCGTCGCCCGGCGAACGTGGAGCCCGTCTCCTCGAGCATGCGATAGGCCTCTTGCTTCAGGAATCCGACGCGCACCATCTCGTAGACCGTCCACCCACCCGCGAGCAGGAGCAGCACGAGGATCACCGACACGACGTTGATGACGCGGGGCTGCTTGTACTTGACCGGCTGCGCCATGGGAGGTGCTCTGGGTTGAGGGTGAACTACGGGCAGCGGTTCACGCGCGACGAAGGCGACGAGGGAACGAGACCGGTGTGGGCCAGCTGCGCGACACCGGGCAGGGCGCGACATCCCAGGCTCGTCTGTGGCCCGCGGTATCGCCTGCGGGACGAGTCGACCCGCGCTCACCGATCATATTATGCTCACGCGCCCGGGCGTGGATCACCTCGCTGCATATCTCGTGATCGAGCGCTGGGCCCCCGGCCGGGTCGTCGTGGTCGTGGCGCCGGGTGGGCCCGAGGGGCCTCGGCGACTGCGCGACGCGGGCGCCCGCGTGATCGTGGTCGGCGAGCTCGACGCGGCCGCGGGTCTCGACGTGCGACCAGGGGTGCCGACGCTACCGCTGCCCGACGGCAGCGCACACGTGGTGGTGTGCATCGAGGGTTGGGCCGGCCTCGGTGCCGGGCATCGTGCGCGCGTGATCACGGAGGCGCGGCGCGTCCTCGCGCCCGAGGGCGTGTTCGCGGCGTGGGCTGCTCAACCCGAGGTCGCGGCGGATGGTGTCGTCGACTTCTGGGTGCTCGAGCGCGAGCTCGGGGCCGGCTTCGAGCGGGTCCAGATGTTCGCGCAGCTGCCGTGGCAGGGCTTCAGCCTGGCGCCGGTGCTCGACGACGATCGCGTCACGCCCGTCGTCGTGCGCGAGGCGTTGCTGCAGGGCGCGCCGGAGGCGACGTACTACCTGGCGCTGGCCGGCTCGCGGGCCGCGGACCCGCGTCTGGCCGAGGCGATGCAGTGCGTGCTGGTGCCCCTCGATCGGCCGCCGTGGCCGAGCGTGGTGTCGCCGTCGCCGAGCATCGGTGAGCCCGCGGCCGCGACGAAGCCCGAGCCCTCGCCCGAGCGCGCGGTGCCCGAGCCCGCAGCGGCGCCCCCGGCCCCCATCGTCGTCGAGGATCCCGAGACGCGGCGCGAGCTCGAGGCGGCCCGCAGGGCGCTTCTCGGCGCCCAGGAGCTGGTTCGCACCCGCGAGACCGACGTCGCGGTGCTGACCCGTTCGCTTCGCGAGCTCGAGCAATCGTCGGTGCGTGACGGCGAGCGCGCCGAGCAGCGCAATCGCGAGCTCGACGAGCGCAACGCCCTGATCTCCGAGCTGCGCACGCGGGTGGATCGCGTCACCGCCGAGCGCGAGCACCTCGCGCGGCAGCTCGAGGTGGTCGCGGTCGAGCGCGAGGCGGCCCGCCAGCTCGCGGCGCGGGTCGAAGCCGAGATCGACTTCGCCCGCCGTCGTGTCGCCACCACCGAAGAACAGCTCACCGAGCGCATCCAGGAGTCGTCGCGGCTCGGCGCCGAGGTGTCGATGCTGCGCGAGCGCGTCGAGCAGACCGAACGCGCCATGGCCCACGCCCGCGCCCGCGCCGAGGAGCTGTCGGCCTCCGCGGCTCACAGCGCCGAGCAGGGGCGAGTCCACGCCGAGATCGCGTTCGACCGCGATCGTTTGCGCGAGGATCTGGCCCGGCGCACGGCCGCGCTCGAGAAACTCGAGGAGAAGCTGTGGACCTCGCGCGACGACGCCCAGCGCGATCGCATCGAGGTGGTGAAGATCGCGGCCGAGCTCGAGCGCATGCGCGATCAACTCGAGCGCGCGCGACAGATCGAGCACGAGCGCGGCCTCGAGGTCGAGCGGCTGGGTACCGAGCTGCGTCGCACCGAGATCGAGCGCTCCGACGCGCTCGCGGCCGTGCGGGTGCGTGAGGACGAGACCACGCGTTTGCGTCGCGAGCTCGACGCGGTGGCGTCGCGCTCCGATGACGTGCAGCGGCTGCGTACCGAGCTCGAGGGTCGGGCGACGGAGCTGGCTGAGCTCGGTGTGCGCGTCGAGCATGCGACGGGTCGCGAGCGCGAGGCCCACGCCGTGGCCAAGCGACGCGAACAGCAACTCGTCGACGCCGGCGTCGAACTCGGCAGCCTGCGGGCCGAACTCGAGCGGCACGCCGCGCAGGGCAGCGGGCTGCAGGGCGAGCTCGATGTGCGGCTGGTCGAGCTCGAGCAGCTCGCCGCCAGTGTGGGCGATCTCCAGCAGCAGGTAGAGACCACGCGGATCGAGCGTCGAGAGTCGGAGGCGCGCGCGAGCGAGCTGCAGCACCAGCTCGAGCAGCTCGCGGCCGAACGCGAGGTGCTGCGTCGTCACCTGCGCGAGCGCGAGCAGGAGCTCGATGACGTCGCGTCGGCCCAGGAGTCGAGCGGAGCCGAGCTGTTCTTGCTGCGGCGCGAGCTCGATGCGGTGGCCGAGGTCAACGAGCGGCTGACGAGCGTGCTGCATGATCCCGCTGCGATGCAGCACGAGATGCGGGGCTGGCCCGAGGCCGCAGTCGCCGAGGTCATCCGGCTACGCGCCGAGATGGCTGCCATGGCACCCACCGGTGATCTCGACGGCGCTGCCGCGCGCGAGCGGACCGACGAGCCCGGCATCGACCGCATCCGCCTGCGTCGGCTCCAACTCGAGCTCGAGATCCGCGCCCAGGAGCACGAGCAGGCCCTCGGTCAGCTCGACGCCGCCGAGCAGCGCATCTGGGAGATGAGCGACGCGAGCGATCGCAACGCCGCGCGGCTCGCCGCCGGGCTCGCGCAGCTCGAGAAGCAGCGCGAACAATTCGACGACACCTTGGAGGAGCTCGAGGTCACGCGTAACCTGCTCGGCGCCTCCCAGACCCGGGCGGTCGAGCAGAGCCGATTGCTCGCGAGCGAGCGGGCCAAGCTCGCGCGGTTGGGGATGGGCGACGGCTCGCCGCGGTTGGTCGAGCCCGAGAGCATCGACGAGCTGTTCGCCGACCTCGACGAGTCCGACCGCACGCAGGTCGATGTGGGGCCGATCATGCTGCCGACGGCGGCGAACCTCGCCCAGGCGGCGGGCGATCGTCGCGCGGCCGAGGGTGATGTGCGTGCGGGCGGCGAGGTGCGTGCGGGTGGCGAGTCGCGGCCCGCGACCGAGCCGCGGCGCGCCGCCGAGATCGATCGCATCGGCGCCGAGCGTCGCCTGGCCGCGCGCCCCGAACCCGAGCGTCGCGTGGGCCCGCGTGGCCCTGACGAGGCGACCGGGATCCCGGCATCGCAGCCGGAGCCCGGCCCCGGCAGCAGCGGATCGCGACCCATCGATTTGACCGCACCCGGGGGGGCCCGCGTCGTGGTGGAGCCGATCTCCGACGATGGTTGGCGCGACCCGGACGATCCGGCGCAAAGTCGCACTTGACGTCCGCGCCGCCGCACCATAGTTTCCCCCGGCCGATCGCGAGGGTGGCGAAATTGGTAGACGCGCACGGTTCAGGTCCGTGTGTCGCAAGACGTGGGGGTTCGAGTCCCTTCCCTCGCACCGGCCGGCACGCTTCGGCGTGCCGGTACTGCGATCCTGGGCCGCGGTGGAGGACGTCGTGCGCCGCCGAGGCGAGCGCAGACGGCTTGTCGCGAAGCGACCGGAATGCGGGGAGGACGCGGTAGCGTCCTCCGCAAGGATTCACATCGGTTCGACGCGGTCGACGGCGATCGCGGGCCCGCTCATGTGGAGGCCGAAGCCGCCGGACTCGACGGTGCCGTGCACGCGAACGCGGTCACCGTCGGTCACCGCGAAGTCGCCCTGCAGACGGTACACGGTGCCGTCATCGGATTGCAGCTCGAAGAACCCGCCCTCGAGCGTGCTGTGGCGGACCGTGCCTGTGTACTTGGCCATGCCGGCCAAGTGTACTGCATCCGCTCCCCTCGGCTAATCTGCGGGCGAACGATGGCGGCGCGGAGGGCGGCTCGCATCGCGGGCACGGTGGGGCTGCAGCTGGCATTGGGCTGTGGGAAGCCCGCGTCTCCGGCAGCCGACGCGGACCCACCCCCGGGCTCTGCGCCCGCGTCCGCTGCCGCCGATGGGCGCACGTGGAGCGGCGTGCCCTGGCCGCCCCCCTTGGCACGACGCGAGGCGATCGCCGCAGAGCTTGCCCGCGATGCCACCGCGCTGCCGATGGATCACGCGTCGCCGACCGACGACGACACGTGGAGGAGCTACGCGCGGATCGGACCGCGCGATGCCGCCGAGATCGTCCTTCAGCAGCTCGCGATCGCCGCGCCGTCGCCGGGGGTCCTCGCCGCGATCGGACTCCTCGAGCCGCCGGCGTCGGGCGCCGGTGAGGCGGTCGAGCCGACGGGCGCGTGGGTGATTCTCGAACGCGACCTGTGGACCCGCTTCGCGGTGACCGAGGATCACCACGGGCGAGCCGCGCTCGGCTTCGCGATCGGGCGCATCGGTGGGCGCACGAGCCAGACGCTGTGGGCGACGGCGCTGGGCGCCGGTGGATCCGCGGACACGGACGACGATCGCGTGGCCGCGTTCGATGCGATCGCGATCGCGTGCGCGCGGCGACATCCGCTGCATACCGACACTGTGGTGGTTCTCGGGGCGGCGATCGACGGCGGTGCGCCGGCGGTGCGCGAAGCGGCGCTCGGGGCGTTGGGCAGGTGCATCGTGCCCTCGGCGGAGCGCTTCGCCGCGCGCGAGCCGTGGGTGACGCGGCTGTCGGTCGCCGTCGCCGGTGACGACGACGAGGTCGCGCGGCTGGGATGGAGGGCGCTCGGCGCCCTGGGCGAGCTGCCGCAGTCGGTGCCGCCGGCGGTGCTCGGCGATCCCGCGGCGCCGTGGCTGGTCGAGGTCGAGGCCGTCCGCGCGCTCGCGGCCCATGTCGACGGGCGCGCGGTCCTCGTCGCGCGACTGGTCGCGCTCACACCCGAGTCGATCACGGGCACCCGCGCCGTGGTGGTGTGGACGGCGCTGCAGTCGATGCGCCGGGCGATCGACGCCGAGCCCGAGTCGTTCACCGCGCTGGCGGGGATGCGCGAGGCGATCTCGGCCGCGACGCCGCAGGGCGATCGACACGCGACCGAACTCGGTGTCGTGCGCTGCGAGCTGGCGCTGCTGGCCGCGGTCGCGGGCGCGCCGGTGGGCGACGTCGAGCGCTGCAACGAGGGCGTTGCGGCGTTGCCCGAGTCCTATGGCGAGGCGCTCGCGATCGAGGCGTGGGTGGCGACGACGCGCGCGGACTCGCGGCCTTCGCGGGCCGACGCGCTGGTCGAGCGCGCGCGTGATCATCGGCCTGCGCTCGCGGCCGCGGCCCTCTCCGCGCTCGCGGACCTCGACGATCCGCGGGTCAGCGCGGTGCTCCGCGACGCGCTGGTGCGCGCCGATCCGGGCGTGCTCGCGGCGGCGGCGGGGGCGATCGCGGCGCGGGCGGTCGACCGCGATCGTCGCGATCCCGCGGCCGCGGCCGCGCTCGAGGGCCTGCTGCGCACCGCCGATCCGGCTTCGGCGATCGAGGCTCGCATCGCCGCGATCGAGGCGCTCGGCGCCCTCGCACGCGGCGCCAACGCGCAGGTGCAGGTAGTCGATCGCGGCGATGGTTCGTCGAGCCCGGGCCTCGCCAGCGCCCGCGACGAGGCCCACACGTGGTTGTCGCGCACCGTCGTGCCGCTCGGCGCCGATCCCAGCGATGCGGTCCGTCGCGCGGCGTGGGCGGCTCTGGCGGGGTTCGACGACCTGCGGGCCCAGCTCGAGCCGATGACACCCGCGCCGGGCATCGCGCCGTTCGATGCTCGGCTCGGCCTGGGTCTCGACGCGTTCGTCGCGGAGGGCGTGACCGGCCTGCGTCTGCACACCGCCGCGGGCGCGATCGTCATCGACTTCGCCGGGATGCCGGCGCCGATCGCCCAAGCGAACCTCGTCGCCCTCGCTCGCGAGGGCTACTTCGACGGTCTGCGGTTCCACCGGGTAGTGCCGGGCTTCGTGGCCCAAGGCGGCGATCCGCGCGGCGACGGCTATGGCGGTCCGGGATGGTTGCTGCCGTGCGAGTGGTCCGATGTCCGCTACGAGCGCGGCACCGTCGGCATGGCGCTCGCGGGCAAAGACACCGGCGGTTCGCAGTTCTTCATCGCGCAGACCCGCCAGCCCCACCTCGACGGTCGCTTCGCGGTGATCGGACAGGTGACCGAGGGGCTCGACGTCGTCGATCGGCTGCTGCCGCAGGACACGATCGTGCGCGTCGAGGTGATCGCACCACGGCAGGCGCAGTGACGACGCTGTGGATCATCGGCGGGATCGATCCGACCGGCGGCGCCGGGGTCGGTCGCGATCGTGCAGTGGCCAGCGCAGTGGCGCCTGCGCTGGCGGTGGTCACCGTGCTGACCGCCGTCACCCAGCAGGGCGATGGTCGACCGGCGCGCGCCGAGCCGACGGAGTCCGCGGCGCTGCGGGCTGCGCTGACGCGTGTGGCCGAGGCGGGCGCGGTGAAGATCGGCCTCGTCCCCGCGGCGTGCGTCGACGTGGTCGCCCAGGCCGTCGCCACCCTTCGCTGCCCCCGGGTGCTCGACCCGGTGCTGCGCGCGAGCGATGGTGGCGACATGGGGGCGGATGCGGAATCGCTGCTGCGGCTCGCCGCGCAGGTCGATCTCGTGACACCCAACCGCGCCGAGGCGATCGCGCTGCTCGGCGATGTGCCGGGCGACGATGCTGCGCTCGTCGCTGCGGTACGGCGCCTTGGACCGGCGTCGCTGCTGCTCAAGGACGGACACGGCGACGATCCGGCGTGGGTCTGCGATCGGCTGGTGGTGGGGGACGCGTGCCACCGGTTCGCGAGGCGGCGGCGGGCGGGCCCCGATCCGCGGGGCACCGGCTGCGCCCTCGCGACCGCGATCGCCTGCGGCATGGCGGGCGGAGTGCCTTTGGTCGACGCCTGCGGCGCTGCGATCGCGTGGCTCGACGAGGCCCGCACGCACACCATCTTCGGCCCCGACGGTCGCCCGCACCTGTCGCTGTGAAGCGCGAGCCGCGTCAACCGGCGTCGCCGGTGCCCGCCTCGACCTCGTCCTGGGCCGGCGGGATGGGCGCCACCGCGTCGGCTCGCCCGCCGACGAGCTCGGTGAGGTGCGGCAGCGTCTGCAGCCGCGCCAAGCCCTCGGGCGTGATCACGGTGCCCGACACATCGAGGCGGACGAGCGCGGTGAGCCCGAGCAGCGCGTCGATCGACGCATCGGTGACGAGCGTGTGATCGAGGCGGAGGGTCTGCAGTCCGTGCAGCGGCGCGATGTGCTGGGTGGCGGCGTCGACGACGTCGGTGTGATCGAGGTGCAGCGCGCGGAGCTGGGTGAGCCCCGACAGGGCCGACAGACCGCGGTTGGTCACGCGGGTGTGCGAGAGCGCCAGCGACTGCAGGTTCACCAACGACGCGAAGTGGGCGAGGCCGACATCCGAGATGCGGGTGCGGGCGAGATCGAGGTCGCGCAGGGGGACCATGCGTCCGATCTCGGCCGCGGCGCGATCGTCGAGCTCGGGGTAGTGCACGCGGAGCTGCTCGAGGTGCACCAGCGCCCCGAGCCCGGGCATGCTCGGCTGCGCGGCCGTGCCCGACAGCTCCAGCCGGCGCAGCTTGGGCACCGCGGCGAGCGCGCCCAGGCCGGCCTGGCCGATGTCGCGATCGCCGATGAGCAGCTCACGCAGCTCCGGGAGCTTGGTCAGCGCGCCCAGGCCGGCGCCCGTGATCTGCGAGCGGGGCAGCTCGAGGCGCTCGATCGACGCGCAGTGGCGCAACGTGTGCAGTCCGCCGTCGCCGAAGCGCGGACAGTCGCAGGTGAAGTGGGTCACCGCGAGGTCGCGGAAGTACAGCGCGCTGTTGTCGTTGAACGTGTCGCCCGACCAGACCACCTCGCGGAGCTTGGTCAGCGGTTTGATCTGGTTGAGCGAAAAATTGCCGACCCGAGTGTCGCGCAGCTCGAGCCGCTCGAGGGCCTGCGCCTTGGCGAGCTGTGTCATCGCGTCGTGGCCGGCCCAGCTGCCGGACAATGTCGCCCGCACCAGCGAGCGCGGCCACAGATCGAGCAGGTGGGCGAGCCGGCTGTCGCGCTCGAGATCATGCAGCGTGATCTCGTGCAGCCCGAGCTTGCCGAGCGCGTCGAGCTCGACGGTCTCCGGCACCGTGACCCGGACGAGCGTGAGCGCGGTGAGGCCCTCGAGCGCGGCGAGCTGGGCCACCGCCGCCGCGTCGAGCTCGAGCTCGGACAGCGTCAGCGATCGCAGGCCCCTCGCCGCGCCGAGGCCCGACAACAGCCCGCCGCACCCGGAGATGCGCAGGGTGTGCAGGGCAGGGGCCCGCCTGGCCACCGCGCCGAGGTCGATGCCCGCGCACACGCTGGCGGCGTCGAGCTCGGCCAGCTGGCCCAGCCGATCGGACTCGGCGAGCGCGAGGTCGAGGGACTCGATCGATCCGAGCTCGGCGCCCTCGAGCTGCGAGCCGTGGGCGATGACGAGGTGCCGCGGCGGTCGGGCCGGCAGATCGACGGGGGCGAGGGCCGCCGCCGGCGCCGGCGAGGCGGACGGAAGCTCGGCGCCGCCCTCACCGTCGCCGCCGCAGCGACAACCGGCGAGCACGGCCACCAGCACCAGCGCGACGAGACGGACCACGAGCCGGAGGGTGGACCGGGGCGGGGCCCGAACGCAAAACCGCCGAAACAACCGCGCGCGAAGTTCGCGATCGAGGCCGCGCCGCACGCGCGATGCGGCGGGAAACGCGATCGGCGCTCCCTCACGGAGCGTTGTTTGGCCCCTAGGAAACGATGTTCCGCATAAATCGCGGGAATCACGGCGCGTGATTGACGCAAGGGGGTCCATTATGTACAACGCGCGCCAACGCCGGTACCGCCACCCCCAAGTCGGGGAGGGCGCCCGGCCAAGCCGAGAAACGAAGGACACTTCCGTGGGAACCAATAGGATCGAGCGCGTGCTTCGACATGACGGAATCGTCGCCGTCCTCGACATGACGGCGGAGCAGGCACAAAACGGCGATCCGGGCTGGGTCGGCGAGGAGAAGTGGCAGCCCATCGTCCACGAGGCCGTGAAGCTGCGGCAGATTGCCAACGAACCGGCGGTTCGCGTACTGGTCGGGGACCACGCGGTGCTGGTGTCGGGCGACGAGAAGCACGTCGTCGGGGTGGTCTTCATCAAGGGCCATCCCGTGGTCAAGTCGGTCGTTCGGATGGTGCGGCAGCTGCTGCGCTCGCCGAACGCCCTTCCGGACGGCTTCTGAGGTGAGTGTGGACGGGGGGGCGATCGCACCGGGTCGACAACCGGTGGGATCGGGACGCGTTGTCCCTTTGGCCGCCACTGTGGGAGACCGCGAGGCAGGGGTGGTCCGACCGACACGATCGGTCGGCCACCCCTTCCCAGCGGGGATGGCCCGGCGCACCTGCAGGGGTCTGCGATGAACGCTGGAGCCGATGCACTTGGATTGATGGACGCGATCGCTGCGCGCCTCGGCGTTGCCGGGGTGCGCCGTGACATGTCGGATCTCGCGACCTACGGCACCGACCGGTGCCGCGGGCCGTGGCCGGTCGCGCCGCTCGGCGTCGCCCTGCCGGCTACGACGGCCGAGGTCCAAGACGTGGTGCGCCTGTGTGCGGCCCATGGCGTGAAGATCGTCCCGTCGGGCGGACGCACCGGCCTGTGTGGCGGCGCGGTGGCGACCGGCGGCGAGCTGGTGCTGTCGCTCGAGCGCATGCGCCAGGTGCTGTGGGTCGATCGCACCGCGGGGCTGCTGCGCTGCGAGGCCGGCACGACGGTCGAGGCGGTGCAGGCCGCCGCCTCCGAGGTCGGCCTGATGTATCCGGTCGACTTCGCCGCCAAGGGTACCGCCCAGATCGGCGGATCGATCGCGACCAACGCCGGCGGCGTGAAGGTGCTGCGCTACGGCAGCACGCGCGCGTGGGTGAGCGCGCTGTCGGTCGTCGTCGCCAGCGGTGAGTGTCTCGAGGTCGGCGGTTCGCTGGTCAAGGACAACACTGGCTACGATCTGCGTCATCTCTTCATCGGTGCCGAGGGCACCTTGGGCATCATCGTCGCCGCGACGCTGCGGCTGACCCGACCGCCTGCAGGCGTGGTCGTGGCGCTGTGCGCCGTGCTCGACGACGCGAGCATCGTGAACCTGTTCGCCCGCGCCCAGCGAGGTCTGACGCTGCAGGCGTTCGAGTACCTCGAACATGCGTGCCTCGAGCACGTCCTCGAGCACAGGGCGCGCACCGGCGGACCGTTCGCGGAACCGAGCCATGCATACGTCTTGATCGAAGCCGAGGTGTCCGACTTCGGCGAAGCCGAAGCGGTCTCGGTCCGGCTGACCGAGCTGCTTGCAGCCGCGGCCGATGCCGGCGAGATCGTCGATGCCGTGGTGGCCACCACCGCGGCGCAGCAGCGCGAGCTGTGGGCGCTGCGCGAGGACATCAGCGAGTCGCTGCACCGCCATCATCCGCACAAGGGCGACGTGTCGCTGCCGATCGACCACATCCCGGCGTTCCTCGAGCGCTGGCGAAAGTTGGTCGCCGACGCGGTGCCCGGCGCGACGCCGCTGAGCTTCGGCCACATCGGCGACGGCAACCTCCACCTCAACGTGTTGCCGAGCCCGGTGGCCGACGCGGCCGAGCTCCAGGCGCGCTGGATCGACTACGACGCGCGCACCTACGCGCTCGTCGCGGCCGAGGGCGGCAGCATCTCCGCCGAGCACGGCATCGGCTTGCTCAAGCGCGCGCACCTGCACCATCGCTGGGGGCCCGCGGAGTTGGCGACGATGCGCGCGATCAAGCAGGCGCTCGATCCGACGGGGCTCTTCAATCCGGGCAAGATCCTGTCCTGAGCGCGCCATCGCTGCCGTTTCGCGCGTGCGCGGGGCGAGCGCCCGCAACGCGGTGGTACCCTGTCCGCTCTTGGCTTGGCTCTTCGAGTTGTTCCTCGTGTTCGTCGATCCTGCTGCATCGTCCGCGGTCGGTGCCCTGATCGTCGGCGCACCCGAGTTGGCGCCCGAGCTCGTCGGGATCTGCCGCCGCGAGTCGCACTGCCGGTGGGTCGGCGTACACCCCGCAGATGCCTGGGCCGGGCGCCTCATGCAGCGCAAGGCCCTGCAGGTGGGGTGGCTCGATCGTCGCTGCCACCATCATCTGGGCGCCGGCGACCGGTACTCCACCCACGGCGTCCACGGCCTCAGCGCGGCCTACAGCCTGCGGTTCATCCCCGCGTGTGTACCTCCCGAGATCCTCGACATCCCGCTGGTGTCGGCCGTGGTCGCGGCGCGGCGGGCCGAGCACCAGTGCACGACGAAGGCGGCGTGCACTGCCGCGGCGCGACACCGTCAGTGGGTCGGTGCTCGGCGCTTCGATCGCCGCGCCGCCGCGGCCCGGCGCCCGCGCCCGGGTAAGCCGCGCCCGTAGACGCGTGTCAGCCGTCGGCCGCGGGGCGCTCGATCACGCGGGTGCGCTCGTTCGCGTCGAGCGGATCGTTGAGGATCACCTCGACCTTCGTACGCGCCCAGTCGTCGGCGATGCTCGACACCACGACACGGTACTCCCGGCCCTCGATGCGAAGCCGCGCCGCGGCGTTGAACCAGGAGTGGATGACGACGTCGCCCTCGGTCCTGACCTTGGGCTCGCCCGGCAGCTCGAGGCCGACCACCCCGAGGGCAGCGCGGGCGTCCAAGGGCCCCGTCGCCTGCTCGAGGCCCTCGAAGGCGATTGCGGTCGCGATGCCGTCTTGGAACTCGACGCCGATCGCCGTGTACGCCCCCGACTTGTCGCCGTAGCGCTGCATCGCGAACTTGCACTCGAACCACGTGCGCTCGGGCAGATAGCGCACGCACGAGTTGCGGACCATGCCCTTGCCCAGCGGCTCGGAGAGCTGCGCCTCGACCTCTGCAGGTGGCTTGCCGAGCAGCCCGGTGACGGGCAGCGGACCGTCGAGCGCGCGGCCAAGCGGCTGGGTATCGCCCTGGGCTGGCGGTGGTTTCGGCGCGGCCTTGGTGTCGGCCGCGGGGGCACCCGTCCGTGGCGCGTCGTCCGGCGTCGCCTTGGTGGCCGCGTGCGGTGTCGCGGCGGCCGTGCTCGAGGGCGCCGTGCCCTCGCCCGGGCATGCGCAGGCCAGCAGCGCGACGGCCAATGGCAGCGGGGAGACACGCGTGGGATTGCGGCGGAGCGCTCCGATCATCGCCGCGAAACGTACCGCCTGCCCGGGGTGTTCGCCATGGACCGTGCTAACGTCCCGCGTCACGCGAGCCTGGCGGAACGGTAGACGCGCTGGATTTAGGTTCCAGTGTCCTCGTGGCGTGGGGGTTCGAGTCCCCCGGCTCGCACGGCGGCGGCCTCCGCCGCGCATCGCCGCCCCGAATCCCGGCCGGCGGACATCACCCGCCGGTGCGGGCGAGGGTCGCGGGTCCGGTGAGCGGGCGATGGACCTCGAGATCGAGGCTGAACAGGTGCTCGTCGACGGTGAACACGACGCGGTGGCCGTGCTCCTCGACCTTGCTCAGGAATCCGCGGGTATCGATGTGCACGCGCTCGGTAGGTGCGTTGCGCCACCAACCATCGCGACGGCTGTGCACCGCCAGCTCGTGCTCGAGGACGATCTCCGGCGGTGGCTGGCCCTTCTTCATGGTGCCGACCAGCCGCGGCGTCGCGTCGAGGCCGAGGCTGATCTCGAGGTCACCGCCCTCGAGCCGTACGGTCTGATCGACCGTCGCGTTCATGCCGAGGATCGTGGTCACCACCGGCTGTGACAGGATCTTGCCGCGCTCGTCGAGCTCGGGATCGCTGTCGCCGACCTTGAGCTCGTTGTCGCCGTACAGCCGCAGTGTCGCGCGCACCTGCACGGCCTGCGGGTTCGATAGCTCGTTCGAGAACTCCTGCACTGGGGCGTCACCGACGAGTTGGCCCACGTTGGCCTTGCCCACGCGGACCTCGGGCGGCGGCGAGAAATCGATCGCGCGTGTGACCACCAAGACAGCGCCCGCGATCACGACTACGTAGGCGTTGCGCGAGGCGAACCCGAGCCACCGGCGCACGCGGGCGGTCGGCGCGGTCCCGACGCGCGTCGCGTCGTCCTCGACGGGCTCGGCGTCGCAGTGATCGTGGAGGCCAGCTTCCGCGGTGGTCACGTCGTCATCGCGCAGCACGTCGTCGTTCGACTCGGTGGTCACCGCTGCGAACGCTGGCACGCCACGGCAGCCGGGGCAATTTCTCGGCGAATTCGGCGGTCTACCCCAAGCCGTGGCGGAGCACGTAGCCGGCGACGCCGAACGCGACCGACACGTTCAGCGAGCCCTTCGTGCCCATCATCGGCAGGAACACCACGCGGCTGCACAGCGCCAGAATGCGCGGGTCGACGCCGGAGACCTCGTGTCCGAACACCAGCATCACCGCCCGTTCCTCGGCGGCGGCCAGTACGTCGCGGGCGAATAGGCTTCCCGCCCCCTCGCCACCCTCGAGCGCCCACAGCTCCCAACCCTGATCGACGCACGTCGCCGCCGCGCGCAGTGCATCGGCGTCGCTCCGCCACGGCACCGTCGACTCCGCGCCCAGGGCAGTCTTCGCGAAGCCGGGATGGGCGGGGGTCGGCGTCACACCGCCGAGCACCACCAGCTCGAGTCCGATGCCGTCGGCGGTGCGGAACATCGAGCCGACGTTCCGCAGGCTGCGGACGTTGTCGAGCAGGGCGCCGAGCCTGGCGACGCGGTGCGGCGGAGCGACGCCGCGGGGGGCTTCGTGGCTCACGTAGGGCGCGTCGACGAACTGTGTGGACAGGCGACAGTGCGGGCACTGGGCGCCCAGCGGGCTGCCTTCGTCGACGGGAAAGCGCAGACCGCAGCCACCTGGTCCGACGCACGCGCGGGTGTGGAACCGGCGCGGACCGCCGCCATGGCTGCCGGGGGGCACGGCGCGATGCTACCCTGTGTCGCCGTGGTGTACCGTGATGACCGGCAGGCGCTGTCGCTCCAGGTCGCGGAGCTCGAGCGCGAGAATGCCGAGCTCCGCGAGCAGGTTGAGTCGCTGCAGGGCGACGCCCGCCGCCAGCGCGACGAGGAGAGGGAGACCCGCCACCGCGCTGGGGCCGAGCGCGGCTGTGCCATGTGCGGCGGATCGCTGCTGCCGGTCGCGCTGTTCGCAGGTCGCGATCTGCGGGCGCCGATCCCGATCGCGCTGTCGACCCTGCGCTTCGGCGCTCCCGACGGCGGGTTCACCCGATCGGCGCCGGTGAAGGCCAAGGTCTGCTCGAGCTGCGGCTACATCCACACGTTCATCGACATCGAGGCCGACGGCGGCAACATGGTGGGGCGCCGCGACGACGATCCGCGCTGAGATTGGGTGGCAAGAGCGGCTTCGTGCCGGATCGGGACCGTGGCTGGCATCGGTGGCCCGTCGACCTTACGAGCCCAGTGATGACGACCGTCGCATTGATCCCGGCCCGCGGCGGGAGCAAGGGCATCCCGCGCAAGAACCTCGCGCGGGTCGGCGGGGTGCCGCTCGTGGTGCACTCGATCGCGCAGGCGCGAGCGTGCGCCGGGATCGATCGCGTGTTCGTGAGCACGGATGACGACGAGATCGCCGCCGTCGCTCGCGGTGCTGGCGCGGAGATCATCGTGCGGCCGGCCGCCCTCGCCGGCGACGCGGCGTCGACCGAGTCGGCGATCGGACACGCGCTTGGGGTGTGGGCGATGGCCGGTCTGCTGCCTGCGCGTGTCGTGCTGCTGCAGGCGACCTCACCGTTTCGCAGCGAGGGTCAGCTCGACTCCGCCCTGGCGACGTTCGATCGCACCGGCTGCGACAGCCTGCTTTCTGTCGTGCGCTTCTTGGGCTTCGTGTGGACGACAGGCGAGGGCGGCCTGGCCCGACCAGCGACCTACGAGCCGACTCGTCGCCCCCGTCGCCAGGAGATCCACGACACGGTGCTCGAGACCGGATCGTTCTACGTGTTCACCCGCGCGATCTTCGAGCAGACCGGCTCGCGGCTCGGTGGACGCATCGCGACGTTCGAGGTCCCGGTCGCCGATGCGCACGACATCGACGAGCCCGCCGATCTCGTGCGCGCCCGCGCCGAGTCCGATCGTCGCGGCCACGTCGCGGTCGAGCTCAGCGCCTTCGACTGGCTGTGGCTCGACGTCGACGGCACCATGACCGACGGCGCGATGTACTACGGCGAGGGCGGCGAAGAGTTCAAGCGCTTCGACACCCGCGACGGTGCCGGCATCGCCGCGTTCCGTGCCGCGGGTGGGCGGGTCGCGATCGTCACCGGTGAGGCGAGCCGAGCGGCCGGGCGCCGCGCCGAGAAGCTCGCCGCCGATCACGTCGTGCTCGGCTGTCGCGACAAGGCGGCGGCGTTCGACGAGTTCTGCCGTCGCCATGGCGCGACCGGACGTGGCGTGCTGGCGATGGGCGACGATCGCAACGATCTGCCGCTTCTCGGCCGCGTGGGGATGTTCGTGGCGCCGGCCGATGCGCGGCCCGAGGTCCGTGCCGCGGCCGACTGGGTCACCACTGCGCCCGGTGGCCACGGAGCGGTGCGCGAGGTGACCGATCGCCTCGTCGCCGCCCGCACGCACCGAGCGAAGGCGGCATAGCCCGAGGCCCGCCGCAGGCGGTCTAGCTGTGCTCGGCGAGCCAGCGCTCGGCGTCGATCGCCGCCATGCAGCCAGTACCCGCGGCGGTGATCGCCTGCCGGTACACCTTGTCGGCGACGTCGCCACACGCGAACACGCCGGGCACGTTGGTGTATGTGGTGCCGGGCCGGGCGATCTTGAGGTAGCCGGCCTCGTCGCAGTCGAGCTGCCCGGCGAAGGGCTTGCTGTTGGGCTCGTGGCCGATCGCGAGGAACAGCCCGGTGACCTGGAGGTGCTCGGTCTTGCCCTCGCTGGGGCCCGGCGTGGTGTCGACGAGCGTGAGCCCGGTGACCCCGTCCTCGCCGAGGACCTCCTGCACCGCGCGGTTGTAGTGCACGATGATCTTGGGGTTCCCGAGCACGCGGTGCTGCATCACCTTGCTGGCGCGGAACGAATCACGGCGGTGGAGCAGATGAACCGCCGCGCACATGCGCGTGAGAAACTGGGCCTCTTCCATCGCGGTGTCGCCACCGCCGACGACGGCGACATGTTGGCCGCGGAAGAACGCGCCGTCGCAGGTGGCGCAGGCGGTGACGCCCTTGTTGCGCAGGCGTTGTTCGCTGGGCAAGCCCAGGTACTTCGCCGTCGCGCCGGTCGAGATGATGAGGGCATCGGCGGTGTACACCCCGCTGTCGCCGACGACGCGAAACGGCCGACTCGAGAGGTCGACCTCGTTGGCGAGGTCGTAGATGACCTCGGTGCCGAAGCGCTCCGCCTGCTCGCGGAACTCCTCCATCATGACCGGGCCGGTGATCCCCTTGGGGTAGCCGGGGAAATTCTCGACCTCGGTGGTGGTGGTGAGTTGGCCGCCGGGCTCGGGGCCCGCGATCATCACTGGCTGGAGGTCGGCGCGGGCGGCGTAGAGCGCCGCGGTGTAGCCGGCCGGGCCAGCGCCGAGGATCAAGACCTTGGAGTGCCGCGTGTCCGCCATCTGTGCGGCGGAGCATAAGGGCGAAGGCGGTGGCGGACAAGGCGAGCGGCTGGGGCGCGCACGTGACCTGCCGTGCGCGGCCTCGCGCCCGCAGCGGGGGCTCGCGCGATTCGGGCCGCCGCGCGTCTACGGTGCGCGGCGCATGCTCAGCGTGACGACCGAACCCTCGCGCACCACGTCGACGCTCAAGCGCGCAGCGTCGCTCGCGACCGCATCGGTGACGTCGGCGGCGCTGCCGATCGGCGCACCGTTGATGCGACGCACGAGGTCGCCCGGCTGCAGGCCGATGCGCGCGGCGATCGATCCCTCTTCGACGCGCGCGACGGTGAGACCGTCGTCGCCCTGGGTGACCTGCACGCCGAGCCTTTCGCCCGCAGCCCGCGGCGCCGCCGGGGCAATCGGCGGCTCGGGCTCGGCCAACGGTGCGCGTCGCAGTCCGTCCAGGGCGTCGGCGGCGGGGCGCTCGGCGAGCACCGTGGGTAGCTCTAGCGTGCTGCCGTCACGGGTGACCTCGAGCAGTGCGGTGTGACCGGGCTCGAGGTCGGCGATGCGCGAGCGCAGATCGTCGAAGCCACGCACGGGCTTGCCGTCGACCTTGGTCACCAAGTCGCCCTCGCGCAGCCCTGCCGCGGCGGCGGGCGTGCCGGCGTAGACCTGGCCGATCGTGGCGCCCCGACTGCCCGCGCCGTCGTTGCCGCCGGCGCCGAGCCAGCCGCGCACGACTTTGCCGCCGGTCTGCAGCTTGGGGATGATCGTCTTGGCCTGATCGATCGGGATCGCGAAGCCGGCTCCGGCAGCGGGACCGACCGCGGTGTTGATGCCGATCACGCGGCCCTCGAGATCGAACAGCGGACCGCCGCTGCTGCCGGGCGAGATGTCGGCATCGGTCTGCAGGAAATCGAGGTAGCTATCGGCGTACAGGCCCAAGCTGCCGCGGCCCTTGGCCGAGACGATGCCGACCGACGCCGAGTGCTCGAGTCCCATCGGGCTGCCGATCGCCACCACCCAGTCGCCGACCCGCGCATCCGAGCTCTCGCCGAGCTCGGCCGCCGACAGACCGCTCGCGCCTTCGATCTGGACCAGCGCGAGGTCGGTCGAGGGATCGCTGCCGAGCACCGTGGCGGGGAACTCGCGGCCGTCGTGGGTGCGCACGACCACCCGCTCGGCGCCGTCGACGACATGTTGGTTGGTGACGACCAGGCCGCCTGTGGAGTAGACGAAGCCGCTGCCGTGGCTCTGGATGCCCGGCGATGGGCCGCCGCCGAACAGACCCAGCGTGGGGCGCGTGCGCCTGCCCTCGGCGTGCACGCTGACGACCTGCGGCGCGACGCGCTCGATCATCGGCGCGAGGCTGATCCGAGGATCGTAGGCGGTCGCCGTGGCGGTCGAGCCGCCGCTGCCGACGAGGGAGTCCACCGCGGCGGCGATCGCCGTGGCGTCGGCGTCTGCTTCGGCGGCGGGCATGCTCGCCGCGGCGTCGCGGCTGCAGCCGGTGGGGACGGCTAGCGCGATCACGCTGCCGGGGCCGAGGATGGTCGCGAGGGCCGCGTATGCCGGCCAGGAGGAGATTCTTCGGGTACGGAAGCTCGCCACGGTCGGCGACTACCGCAGGTGCCCGCGCGGTTATTCCCGACTCGCCGGGGCCCACAGGGACCAGCACGGGGGTGCCCGACGCGCCCTGCTGGCTACTCGCCGAGCCAACGCGCCGCTTCACCACTGCGATCGAGCCAACGGTGGCCGTCGCCGTGAGCGCCGACGAACGTCGCGGTCACGTCGAACCAGCCGTCATCGGGCGGCTGCACGGCGGAGTGCTCCCCGCTGGGTACCACGACTTCGCCGGCGGTCGCCGACGTGCATTTCGGCGATGGTTCCATGCGCATCGTGTTGCGGGGGCCGAACCGCGCCATCTCGTCGAAGCCCTCGTCGTCGTCTTCGTGCGGTCCGTCGTCGGCCTCGTCGGCCGACTCCGCGAATGCGAGGGAGTCCGCGTGCATCGACACGAACACGGATCGCTCCAGCTCGAGCGCCGTGTTGCCGCCTCGGACGTCGATGCCGGCGTCGAACCCGATGACGAGCGCTCCTTCGATGCGCCCCGCCGTGCCGCTGCGCGCGAGGATGCCGTACCGTTCGCCCGTGCGCCCCGTGGTCGGACCACAGAGCGTCGCGTTGAAGACAGTCGGCGCGCTGCGTGGCGATACGCTCGTTCCATCGGCGTCGTTGTCGCCCTCGATCCCGTTCGCGCCCGAGTCCTCCGGCATGTCGACGGCGAACAGGAACTGCAAACGACCCCGGTAGCCGAGGTCCCAGTCGAAGGCGTCATCGCCCGGCGACTCGCAGTAGAGATGGCGCGCGTCGACGGTGCCGCCGAAGAACTCGAAGCAATCGTCGGACGTCCGGCGGACTGCGACGTGGTCGATCGTCGTCCCGCTGCCGACGCCCGCGAGCGTGAGCCCGTTGATCTCGTTGTTCGGCCCGATCGCGACGCCGCTGTACTCGATTCGTACCCAACGCAGCGTGCCACTCGAGTCCTTCGCATCGTCGCCTCCGAACGCGCCGCGTTCCGTGAGACCTTCGACACGGCCGTGCACAGGGCGACCGTCGGCGGAATGCGCATTCGTCGGCGCGCGACCGAGCAGTAGCACGCCCCCCCAGTCGCCGGACCTGCGCTCGGCTGCGGGGCGCGAGCTCGTGAAGACGATCGGTTGCTCCGCGGTACCGTCGGCAACGATGCGCCCACCCGGCCGGATCACGAGGGTGCCGCGCGTCTCGACGTCGCCGAGAATCGTTGTCCCGGGTTCGATCGTCAGCGTCACTCCGGGGGCAACGAACATGTAATGCTCGAGGCGATACGTGACATCGGCGCGCAGCGTCGCGTCATTCTCGAGATCTCCGGTGAGCGCGACGATCCGGCCGGTGGCGCCGCTGCGATCCCCAGGTCCCGCGAGTGCCGACTCGACCTCCTGAGGCGACACCAACTCCGCTTCGTCTGCAGGCGCGGGCGGGATCGAGGTGACGGCCTCGTCGCGATCGCGGGTCACGGCCCACGCGCCGATGGCGAGGGCACTGCCGCCGACGAGCGCGAGCACCGTCGGCGAGGGCTTGCGACGCGTCGCTCGCGTACCGCCGACCTCGACCGCCGCTGTCACCGACGAGCCGTCGGGGATTCTCCGCGTGACGTCCTCGGGCCGCTGCGCCTCTTCGTGGAACGACGAGATCGCTTCGTTGCCGATCGCCGAGCGCAGGCCGCGGCCGATCATCTCTCGCCGAAGCCGGCGTTCGTCCGCGAAACCCTCGCTGACGAGCGCTCCGAGTTCCGCCTCGGAGGGCACATCGTCGCGGGTCGCGAGCTGGGCCGAGAGATCCGCGCGCATCGCCTCCGCGGTCGCGTAGCGATCGTCGCGATCGGGCGCCAGGGCTTGGTCTACGATCTTCGCGAGCATCGGCGCGATGGTCAGGTCGGTCATCGGCCACGGGATCGAGCCGTGGGCGAGAAGGTTCGCGATCTCGAGTTCGGGCGACGCCGGCCACAGCGGCCGCGACGCGATGCACTCGGCGAGCATGACCCCCGACCGCAAAGATGTCCGCGCGCCGATCCACTGCCTCGCCGCGCACCTGTTCGGGTGCCATGTACGCCAGCTTGCCCTTGAACATGCCAAGACGCGTCTGCGCGAGCGAGTCGTGCGTCTTCGCGATGCCGAAGTCGACGAGCTTGACGTGTCCGTCGTATGAGACGAACACATTCTGTGGGTTCACGTCGCGGTGGGTGACGTTCATCGGCGTGCCGTCGTAGTCCGTCAACTCGTGCGTGTAGTGCAGGCCCGCGAGCAGGTCGACGAGCACCCGCATACGAGCCCCGACGCTGACACCGCTGCCTAGCCGAGCGAGGACACGGTGCAGCGGTTGCCCGTCGAGATACTCCATCGCGATGAACGGCAACCCGTCCTCGGTGCCGAACTCATAGGACTGCACGACGTTCGGGTGCGCCATCCGAGCAGCGAGTCGCGCCTCGTCGAAGAACATCGCGACGAAGTCCTGATCGGAGCCGAGCTCTGCGCGCAGCCGCTTGATCACGAGCAGCTTTCGTACGCTGCCCATGCTCAGCGATGAGCCGAGATACACGTCGGCCATGCCGCCGCGGCCGACGAACCCGAGAATCTGATAGCGGCCGATGTCCTTCGTCTCGGCGCGGTCGTGCGCTGGCCGTACATTGCTCACCGCGCGACCACGCTAGGCGTCGGCGCAGCCCAGCTCAAGTCACAAGCACGTCACCTCTGGAGCAGCACGACACCGCACCGCGACGCTTGTGCGCGATTTCGCAGATCGCGTCCTGATCCGGAGCGGCGGCCCCCGCGTTTCCCGCCGGGTCGATGCGTGTCGGTCGCTTGGCTCGCGTGTGCGAGCTGCACCGGCGAGCTGGCCTTCGACGACGAGGCGACGACGAGTCGCGATCGGACGTCCGGCTCGAATGACGACGCGTGAGATGTGCCACTCGTGGAGTGGAAGTCAGCGTGCCCCCCGTCCGCGGGCGGAGAATTGCGCGAGCAGGTGCCCGCGCAGCGCGGCGATGCGCGGCGGGATGGGCCGCGACACCAGATACAGCGTCGCGCCGCCGAAGCTGACCTCCGGCAACACCCGACACCCGCCCGCTTCGAGGTCGTGCCGTAACCCGGCGGCGCGATCTTCTCGGCGCAGCTCGCGGTCAGTGATATCGAGATCTTCGCCTCACGGGGGCACCGGGTCCGATCGTCATCGAGATCGCCAGCTGAAGCCCTGGGGTTTGTCCTTCCGCCGGTCGGCGGGTAAGATCGCGATGATGGAGTTCGCTGCCGGTGCGCTGTTGGGCGTCTGTCTGATGGGATGGGTGCTTCGCTTCTTGCGCCGACCGGACGGCTTCGCGCGCCGACACCGGGCGGGTCGTCACCAGGCGTGGCTGACAGTGCGTCACAGCTCTACGCCGTGGAGGATCCTGTCCGGGACGAGCAACGCGCGCGTCGATCTCTACGACGATGCTCTCGTCGTCACTCCCCTCGCGCCGCGTTGGGTCATCCACCGCGCGGAGATCGTTTCGGTGCAGCGCGAAGAACATGGGGCCGCGGTCGCGTGGCGTGGGCCGGCGACGGTGTTGACGACCGCGTCGGCGGGCCATATGCGCCTCGGAACCGACGACGACGGCCACGCCGCACTGCAGCGGTGGTGGGCGCGGACGAGGTAGCCAGGTCGAGGGCTGTGAGTTCGTCGACTGCAAGCTCACCGACGCAAATCTGGCCGAATCCACGTTCGAGGCCTGCAGCAGCCTTCGGGGCGAGGTCTCGAACTGCAGCGTCTCGGGCACGAAGTTCCGCGGTGCATCGTTTGCGGACCAACGAGTGCGAGAGCGCTCTCCCGCGACAGCTGTGGTCAGCGCGATCGAGTTCATGTGCAGCTGAGCCCGCTTCGTCGCTGCCGGCGCCGCGATCCGACGTGCGTCAACCCGGCGACGGATCGCTCGCCGCAGGATCCCCGATCGCCGCCTGGGCCGTGGCGACGCGCGCGTCGGTCCCATCCTCGGTCGGCGGCACGTCCTCCTCGGGCCCCGCGGCGATCATCGCCGCGTACACCCCATTTCTCGCGATCAGCTCGTCATGCCTGCCGATCTCCGCGATCTCCCCCTGATGCAACACGACGATGAAGACGCGACTGATTCCGGCTCTGTTGACGATCCTGTCCGGCTGCGCATCCTCGAGCCCCTGGGTCCCCCCTGCGACGGCCACCGGGCCCGAAGGCGCGCTGCCTGCAGACCTACTTCTTGCACCTCGACTTCGCCGCGAACCCCGACGACGCCGACGCATTGGTGGCCGAGGTCATCTCCTCGCTGGGCAACGGCACCGGGACAGCGATCGCGAGTTCCGCGAGGTCCAGCTCGAGTTCGCGGCGCAGGGGTGAGCACGATGGCGCCGTTCGATCGCTACCGCATCACCCAGCACTGCGACTACGGGGCGGGGAAGCTCACCGAGCTGGTCGAGCTCGACGACGGTGACACACCGTGGGTGCGCAACCACGAGACCGCCCAGCTGTTCGGGACGCAGCGCTCTGCCGAGCCGCCCTCTCGACTGTGAGTCGGCGTCCGCCCGCACCAGGAACCGGTGACCGCCTCGGTCTCCCCGCCCCGTCGAGCCGCGCTTCGAGATCGTGCCGTGTCGGGGTTGGGTGCCCCTCGAGATCTTCGCAGGTGTGCCCGACGTCAACATCTGAGCGAACACCGCCGGCCACGACCTACGCTGCACGAGCGCCCCGCCGTGCGCGCCACCTGCCCCCGTGCGATCCTCGCCGAGGTGGAAGGCGTGGTGACGGCATGTTCGCGACATCGACAGCTCCCCCGTCCGGGTCGATGCGTGGCGTTCGCTTGGCTCGCGTGTGCGAGCTGCACCGGCGAGCTGGTGTTCGACGACGAGGCGGCAACGAGTCGCGAGGGGACGTCCTGCTCGAACGACGACGCGGGAGAGGTGCAACGCGTGGAGTGGAACGAGCTGATCTTCGTGCGACGCACCGAGTCGGACGCGTTCGTCATGACGGCGGATCGCTACGGTTCCGGACGCGGAGTGATCGCCCATGTGCCAGAGCTCTCGTCGTCGTGGTCGTGGAGTGACTGCGTGGCCCGCAAGCAGATGCAGGCGGTCTCGGCCGAGCCGATCGACGGCTGGGTGCCGCCGCGAGTGCTCCGCGATCAAGGCGCCCTGAGCGGCGCTTGGGCGCTTCATGACGGCGCGGCACGCAGGCCGTCACTCCCCCGAGGCGTCGCGCTTCGGATCGAACATCGTTCCATCGGCGCGGCGGTCCCCCCACACCGCTCGAGTCGCTGGGACCCGTGCTAGCCTTGCAACCCGATGACGTGGGGCGCCCGAGCCGAGCCGACCGCGGTACGCAAGCTGAGCCTCGCGGAGTGGGAGCGCCTGCCCGAAGACGACGCGGGCGAGCTCGTGCGCGGTGTGCTCGTCGAGGAAGAGATGCCGAGCTACGTGCACGAGGCGACGCTGGTATGGCTCATGGGCATGCTGCTGCCGTGGTGCCGCACGCACGAGGCCCGCGTGGTGGGCTCGGGCCTCAAGTACGACCTAGGCGGTGACACCGGGCGCATGCCCGACCTCTCGGTGTTCCTGCGCGGAGCGGCCCGCCCACCGGCCCAGGGGGCGGCGCGCACTCCACCCAGCATTGCGGTCGAGGTCGTGTCCTCCACCCCGGCCGACGCCCGCCGCGATCGCATCATCAAACTCTCCGAGTACGCGGCCTTCGGCGTCGCCTGGTACTGGCTCGTGGATCCCGAGCTGCGCAGCGTCGAGATCCTCGAGCTCGACGAGCACGGAAAGTACGTCCACGTGGTGAGCACCACCGAGGGCACCGTGCCGGTGCCCGGCTGTCCTGGCCTCGTGCTCGATGTGGACGAGCTGTGGCGCGAGCTCGAGCAGGCGGTCGCCGAGGGCAGCTGAGCCCGCTTCGTCGCTGCCGGCGCCGCGATCCGACGTGCGTCAACCCGGCGACGGATCGCTCGCCGCAGGATCCCCGATCGCCGCCTGGGCCGTGGCGACGCGCACCTCCGTCCCATCCTCGGGCGGCGGCACGTCCTCCTCGAGCCCCGCGGCGATCATCGCCGCGTACACCCCATTTCTCGCGATCAGCTCGTCATGCCTGCCGATCTCCGCGATCTCCCCCTGACGCAACACGACGATGCGATCCGCGCGGCGGATCGTCGACAGCCGGTGCGCGATCACGATCACACTCCGCCCCGCGAGCAGGGTCTCGATCGCGCGCTGGACCTTCTGCTCGGTGACGCTGTCGACGCAGGCGGTGGCCTCGTCGAGGATCAGCAAGGTGGGCTGGCGCGCGGCGACCCGCGCGAACGCGAGCAGCTGGGCCTCGCCGGCCGAGAGGTTCCCGCCGCGCTCGCCGACGGTGAACCCGAGACCTCCGCGATCCGCGATGACCTGGTCGGCCTGCACGACCTGCAGCGACCGCTCGATGCGGCCGGTGTCGCCCGCGATGTCGGGATCACCCAGCGAGACGTTGAAGGCGACGTCGTCGTCGAACAGGAACACGTCCTGCTGCACCATGAGCACGTGCCGCCGCAATTGTACGGGCGGCACATCGGCGAGCTCCACCGCGCCATCTGGGGTGAGCAGCTCGACGTTGCCGCGATAGCCGTCGTAGAAGCGCGTGAGTACCCGGCCCAGGCTGCTCTTGCCCGAGCCGGTGCGGCCGACCACCGCGATCACCTCGCCGGGCGCGACGTCGAGCGACAGACCGCGGAGCACGTCGGGGCCCGCGTCCTTGTAGCGGAACTGCAGATCGCGGATGCGGATCCCACCCCGCCAGTTGCGCAGCGGATCGGCGCCGGTGGCCTCTGGCTCGCACGGCTCGTCGAGCAGGGCGAAGATGCGCTCGAGCGATGCCGACGCCCGGCCGATGGTCGCCAGCTTGCCCGAGAATTCGCGGATCGGGCCGAACACGCGCTGCAGGTAGTCGACGAACGCGAACAGCAGACCCAAGGTGATGGCCCCGCCCGAGGTCACGCTCGGCGCCGCGAAATAGATCATGAGCGCGATGGTGAAGGCGGAGATGCCGTCCATCAGCGAGTAGAGCAGGGCGTCGAGCAAGTTGGCGTGCCGCGTGGCGTCGAGGTTGCGCTGGCCGAGGCGCTCGTACTCGGCCAGGGCGACGCGCTCGCGCCCGAAGAGCTGGACGACGGTCACGCCCGCGAGCTGCTCGGCGAGGTAGCCGGTCTGCGCGGCCTGGGCCTTGCGCACCTCGAGCTGCAGGCGCCGCAGCGCCGCGCCGAAGTAGCGCACCAGCACGTACAGCACCGGCGCCACCGTGATGGTGATGAGCGTGAGCTGGGCGTCGAGCACGAACATCGCGACGAGGATCGACGCGATCATCGCGATGTCGGTGAGGATCGTGAACACACCGAAGGCGAGGGTCTCGCTGAGCGCCTCGACGTCGCTCGTGGTGCGGCTGAGCAGGCTGCCGATCGCGTGGTTGTCGAAGAAGCGCGCCGGCAGGCGCAGCACGTGGGCGAAGACGGCGCGGCGCGTGTCGCTGATGGTGCCGTGGCCGCCGCGTTGCAGCGTGTAGACCTGCACGGCCGAACACAGGAACTCGGCGACGACCGCGACCAGGAACACGATGCCGAGCACCCGCAGGCCGATCGCGTCGCCCGCGGGGATCTGGGTGTCGATCGCCTCCTTGAGCAGGAGCGGGCGCAGCGTCGACAGGCCCGCGACCAGGGGAATCATCGCGAGGCCCAGCCAGAACCACCGCCGGTGGGGCCTCGCGAACGGCCAGAACCGCAGCAGCAGCGACCACGCGCTGGGCTCGGGCGCGGACGGCCGTCGCAGGCCGGTGTTCGAGGCGTCGTTCACGATTCGCCCTCTTGGTGGGCGTGGGTCTCGGCATACACACCGCCGCGTCGCAGCAACGCCGCGTGGGTGCCCCGCTCGACGATGCGGCCGTGCTCGAGCACGAGGATCTCGTCGGCGTGCTCGAGCACGCTGGTGCGGTGCGAGACGATCACCGTGGTCGGCGCGGTGCTGGCGTCTTCGGCCGAGCGCAGGCTGCGGATCGCCGCGACCATGCGCGCCTCGGTGCCCTGGTCGACCGCCGCGAGCACGTCGTCGAGCACGAGGATCGGCCGACTGCGGTAGAGCGCGCGGGCCAACGCAGCGCGCTGACGCTGGCCGCCCGAGAGCATCACGCCGCGCTCGCCCACGATGGTCGCCATGCCGCGGGGCAGCTGGGCCACGTCATCGGCGAGGCAGGCGGCGGCCATCACGGCGTCGAGGCGCGGATCGTGGGCGTCTTGGTCGACGGGTTCGTCGTCGCGGCGACGGGCCCGCTGCGGTCCCTCGGCGAGGGTGATGTTGTCGCGCAGCTCGGTGGAGAACAAAAACGGCGTCTGCGGGACCACGGCCATCGCCGCCCGCAACGCGTCGAGCGGCGCCTCGCTGACGTCGACGCCATCGACGAAGATCGTGCCGGGCGGCGGCGTGTACACCCGGCTGAGCAGGTTCACCAGCGTGGTCTTGCCCGAGCCGGTCTTGCCGAAGATGCCCAAGGTCTTGCCCGGCGCGACGTCGGCCTCGATGTCTTGGAGCACGGGCGTGTCGGTGCCGGCGTAGGTGAACGACAGGGCGCGGATCCGGAGCCGCGGTGGGCGGGTCACCGCGAGCGGTCGGCGGACCTCGGGCAGATCGTCGGGCGTGTGCAGCAAGTCGGACACGCGCGAGGTCGCGACCATGCCGCGCCCCACCGCCGCGAGCACCCACGCAAGCGAGGTCAAGGTGGCGACCAACGACACGAGCAGCGCGGTGAACGTCGCGAGATCGCCGATGCCGAGCTCGCCGAGGATCACCCGAGTGCCGCCGGCCCACAGCACGACGCCAGCGCCGACCAGGCCCGAGAACGCTAGAACCGGCATGCCGAAGGCGCGGATCGCCGAGATGCGGAGCTGCAGGGCCAGGTAGGGCGCGTTGCGCTCGTCGAAGCGCCGCATCGTCGCATCCTCGGCGGCGTGCGAGCGGATGGTGCCGACGCCGGAGTACGACTCGAGCACGCGGTCCGACAGCCGCGCGAGCTGTTGCATGCCGTCTCGCACCATCGCGAAGAAGCGGCCGACGGTCCAGCGCATGTACGCGGCGCCCACCGCCACGGGCACGAGACACCACGCCGTGAGCGCGAGATCGGTGCTCGCCATCTGCCACAGGTGCATCGGGATCGCGACGGCGACGTTGATCACCTGCAGCCCGGCGAAGCCGACCAGCAGGCGCACCGAGGTGGTGTCGTTGCTGGCGATGCTGATGAGCTCGCCGACCTTGTGGCGGTTGAAGTACGGCCGCTGCAATCCCAGCAGGCGCTCGAACAGATCGACGCCGAGGCGATACTCGATCTCGCGGCCGGGATTGAAGAAGAACACCCGCGACATGGTCCGCACCGCGATCACCACCACCGCGAGGATCATGAGCTCCACGGCGATGCCGCGCGCCGTGGCGAGCTCTGCCGCGCCGCCGTCCTCGAGCACGTTGAGGGCGTCGCCCAGAAGGGCCGGGATGCGCACGATGGCGTAGTTGGTCGCCAGCAGGGCGGCCATCCCCAGCAGGTACTGCACGAGGTTGCGCCGGGCGTAGCCGGCGAGGAAGCGGAGGGTTGCGATCACGGGCGCGCGGGTTGCCGAAGAACGGCTCAGTCGGCCTTGGCGTCGGCCTTGGCGTCGGGCTTGGCGTCGGCCTTGGCGTCGGGCTTGGCGTCGGCCTTGGCGTCGGCCTTGGCGTCGGCCTTGGCGTCGGCGGCAGTGCCCTCCGCCGCAGTGTCGAGCGATTCGTCCTTCTCGATCTCGTCGAAGACCTTCGCGAGCTCGTCGAGCTGCTTGCGGATGTCGGCGAGGACCCCGGCGAAGGCCTCTTGTTTGGAGATCTCGGGGCCGAGGTCGCGGCTCAGATCCTCCCACGCCTGGATCGCGGTGCCGAGCTGGGCCTGCGTGTTGCCGCCCTCGCTGCCCTTCTTGGTCAGCTCGTCGTAGCCCTTGGTGATCTTCGACAGTTCCTTCTTGTACTTCTCGTTCCACGACTCGAAGGCGGCGTCGCCGCTCTTCGCGGCGGCCCACTTGGGCGCGGCCTTCTCGACCTCGTCGAGTTTCTTGCGGACCTCGTCGATGAGCTTGCGGTACTCCGGCAGGCGCTCCTTGATGTAGATCTTGCTGTCGCGCTCGTACTTGTCCTTGGCCTCGGCCATGACCTCCTCGTTGCTCCTGAAGCCGGCCTTGCGGCGGGCCTCTTCGAGCTCGGCCTGGGTCTTGGTCGTCGATGCCGTCTGCTTGAGGTCGAACGCGGTCTTGCCCTTGTCCTGCGCCTTTTCTTCGGTGCGGGTGTTGTCACAGCCGAGAAGCGGCACGGTGGCAAGGAGACTGACGACGATGACGACGCTGCGCATGTTCCGGACCTCGGGGTTGTACGGGAACAAAGGTAGCAGGCGTGGGCCGTCTGCGGCGTCATCCGGTGGGGATCCGCCCGAGATCGCCGCACCGGGCGTGCATCACCGCGTGCGACGTCGTGGTGTGTGCGGCAGGGCCACGGCGTCGGCGAGGCGCCTGCGGGCGCCCTCGATCTCCGGCGGACGGGCGCCCAGCTTCTCGAACTCGGAGAGCGCGCGTGCGGCCGCCTGCTCGGCATCGGCGGTCGCGCCGTCTCGGAGCACGTGGGCGATGACGGCCGCGAGCCGCAGCCGCGCGACCGACAAGGTGGCGGGGGGCTCGTCTTTCTCGGGCGGACCCGCCGCCTCGGCGAAGGTCGCGAGCGCCGCGTCGATGTTGCCCCTTGCGAGGAAGAGCTCCCCCCGCTCGTACATCGCATCCATCCGCGACGAGCCGCCGTCGTCGACGAGTTCGGCGCTCGCGAGCGCGAGATCCAGCTCGCGCTGGGCCTCGTCGAGGCGTCCGAGCTGACGTAGGACCATCGCGCGGGCCAGCCGCGCCTGCACCCCACTTCGCCGGCCATCACCGGTTGCGCCGGCGAGGACCTCGATCGCCCTCGCCAGGGCGGTCTCGGCCGCCGCGAACTCGCCGAGCTCGATGCGGGCGAGCGCGAGGTTGAACTGGATCCGTCCGCGCACCGGATGCATCGCGTCCAGTCGCGCGCCCACGATCGCCGCTGCACGCTCGAAGTGGGTGGCCGCTGCTGCAGCATCACCGAGCTGCAGCAGTGCGCCGCCGAGGTTGGCATGGGACCCGCCGACCTCATGGTGCTCGGGGCCGAGCACCGCCACCTCCATCGCCAGGCCGCGCTCGTACAGCGCCCGCGCCTCGGCGTAGCGGCCCATGCCCATGTAGACGCTGCCGAGGCTCGCCAGAACCACGGCGAGGTCGGTGGTGTCGGTGTCGAACGTCGCCTCGCCGATCGCGATCGCCCGCAGGAGCAACGGCTCGGCCTCCTCGGGGCGGTCCTCTTCGAGCGCGACGTTGGCGAGGTTGTTCAGCGTATCCGCGACCACCGGGTGCACCGGACCGAACACCTGCTCGTGGATGGCGAGCGCCCGGGTATAGGCTTCCTTCGCCGCACTCACCTCGCCGAGCAGGTACAGGGCGTTGCCGAGACCATCGAGCGAATCGGCGACATCGGGGTGATCGGGGCCCATCGCGGCCTCGCGCAGCGCGAGGGCCCCCTCTTCGAGACGGCGGCTGGCCTCGGGGTTGCCGCGGTCGCGCTCGACGCCGGCGATCTGCGAGTCCAACGCGGCGCGGTCCAACGGATCGACGTGGCCGCGGCGCTCGAGCACCGCGCGGGCGTGCTCGCCCCAGAGTATGCCCTCGTCGTGACGACCCAGGCGGCGGCCCACGGTGCGCACCAGCCACATCGCGGCGAGGCTGGCGATGCGATCGCTGCCCGATCGCATCGCGGCAAAGTAGGTCTCGCGCAACGCGGCCTCGGCCTCGGCCAGGCGATCGTCTTCGCTGAGGTGACGCGCGCGCGCGAGCTTGGCCTCTGCGACGAGCGGGGGCCAGCCCAGGGCGACGGACTCGGCGACGATGCCGTCGTCCATCGCCAGCGCCTCGGTCACATGCGCGAGGGCGGCCGTCGCATCGGCACGGGTGATGCGAGCCCGCAGCTCGGCGACGCGCCTTCCATCGGCGGCGCCCGACCACGGCAACTCTCCGGTTGCCAGCGCGTCGGTGCAATCAGTGGGGTCGGGGAGGTTGGCCGCGGCGCGCACCGCCCCGCGCACGGCGGTGGGTGTGCCGGTGGCGAGCGAGTCGAGCAGCGCCTCGAGCGAGACGGCGTGGGTGTCGAGGCACGCGCCGGCGTGACTGCCGAGCGCGCCGCCACCGATGGGGTCACGGTGGGCGGCGACGCACGTGGTGCGGGCAGCGTCGGTCCACTGCGCGGCGAAGGCGTCGAGCCACGGTGGCAGGCGCTCGGCGGTCGCGACGGCGAACACGAGGCCGCTGCGTGCGAGAGCGCCGTCGAGCTCGTCGCGACGCCCCGGCCACTGCGTCGCGATCGCTGTGGCATCCAGCGCACACTGCTCGAGCGCGGTCTGTTCGCGCCAGCGCTCGATTCCCCACGCGCCGAGTCCGAGGACCGCGACGCCGAGCCCGACGCTCGCGAGCGTGCGCCGCTGGGCCCGCTGCTGGCCCGAGCGCAGGGCCGCGAGCAACCCGCCGATGTCGGCATGGCGCGCGGCCGGCTGGCGCGCGAGACCACGGGCGACGATGCGCCGCAGCCACGCCGGGACCCTGCGCGGGCCGGGTCGCGGCGGCGAGTCGAGCATGGTTGCGAGCTGCTGGTGCACGGTGTCGCCGCCGAACGGGCGGGCGCCATACAACGCCTCCCACAGCGTCACGCAGTAGCTGAACTGATCGCTGACCGGCGTGGCCGCGGCGCCGGCGAGCTGCTCGGGGGCCATGTATGCGGGCGTGCCGATGAGGGCGCCGGCGCGGGTGACGTCGAGCTCGAAGAGCGCCGAGTTGCTGATGGCCGCGGTGCCGGGCTCGGGCGTGGATTCCGACGCGCGGCCGCGGGCGAGCCCGAAGTCCATCACGCGCACGCGGCCATCGTCGCCGACCATGATGTTGTCGGGCTTGAGATCGCGGTGCAAGATGCCGGCGGCGTGGGCCGCAGCGACACCGTCGCCGACAGCGAGCATCACGTCGAGCACCGCGGTCGGTGGGCGCACCTCGGCGCGTGACCACTCCGACAGCGTGCGTCCGTCGACGAACTCCATCGCGATCCAGGCCCGCTCGGCGAAGGTGCCGACGTCGTGGATCGTCACGACGTTGGGGTGCGACAGCTTGGCGAGCGACTGCGCCTCGCGGAGCATGCGGGCCCGCGCGACCGCCTGCGCCGCCTCGCCGGTGCCGACGCGGTGCAGCACCTTCACGGCGACCTTGCGATCGAGATCGGGATCGTAGGCGGCGTACACCACGCCCATGCCACCGCTGCCCACGCGGTCGAGCACGACGTAGCGATCGATCGCCTGGCCGCGTCCGATCCGCCCGGCGGTGGCGTCTGGTGCGTCGCCCTCGACGAGCGTCGAGAGCGCTGCGGTCGCGGCGGCGTCCGGAGTTCCTGTGGGTCCTGCCGGCCGATCGGCGGGCGCGGTGGGTCCGGGGACGCCCATCGGCGCGCAGCATAGGCCGAGTGCACGCCGACCCCCAAGGGTGCACGAGGGTGCGCAGGGATCCGGCATGCCCTGGATCCGGCGTGCCGGGATCGGTGCGGCGGTGTAGGCTGCGCCGGTGCAGCGTTTGCGCATCGACAGTCACGGCAGCGCGACCGCGCTCGACGTCGCGCTGGCGGTGGTCGAGGTGGTGTCGGGCCGTGCCGGCGTGGCGGCGGCGCTGGCCACCGTCATCGAGCGCTCGGGTTCGGCGCCCCAGATCGTCGGTGCGCGGCTGCTGCTCCGCGACGACGGCGCGCAGATCGGCACGGTCGGGGGCGGTGCCATCGAGGCCCAGGTCCAAGACGCCTGCCGGGCGGTGCTCCGCGATGGCCGCAGCCGTCGCGTGGCCGCGCACCTGGTGCGCGATCTCGGCATGTGCTGCGGCGGATCGATGGAGGTGTTCGTGGAATTCATCCAGCCCGAGCCGCGCCTGGTCGTGATCGGTGCCGGCCACGTCTCGCAGGCCCTGGTGCCGCTGTGCCGCGCCGCCGGATTCCGCGTGTCGGTGTTCGACGATCGCGACGATCTGCTCGAGCATCCGGCGTTCGCCGACGTCCACCGCGAGGCCCGCGACGTCGACGAGCTCGAGGATCTGTTCGCGGGCCTCGACGAGCGCGACTACATCGTGATCCTCACCCGCGATCACGCCCGTGACGAGCGGGCCCTCGCCGCGCTCGTGCGCCGTCCGCATCGCTACCTCGGCATGATCGGCAGCCGCCGTAAGGTGGTGGCGCTGCTGCGGCGCATCGTCCACCGCGAGCGCGAGTCCGGGCAGCCACCGCCGGATCTCTCGCGGGTGCGCGCGCCGATCGGGCTGGCGTTGGGCGGACGCACGCCGGTGGAGATCGCGATCAGCATCGTCGCCGAGCTGATCGCCAAGCGTCGCGGCGGCAGCGGTGCGTCGATGAACATGGTCGGCGTGGCGGCCGGACGCGACGAAGGCGATCCGGCGGTCGAGCCATGATCAAATACCTCGGCTCGAAGCGCACGCTGGTGCCACTCATCCGCGACGTGGTGGCGCGCCTACCCGACGTGCGCACCGTCGCGGATCTGTTCTCGGGCACATCGAGGGTCGGGCACGCGCTCAAGGACGCGGGCTGTCGGGTGATCGCCAACGACCACAACGCCTATGCCGCCACGCTTGCGCGGTGCTATGTGCAGGCCGACTTGCACGACGTGCTCGCCGACGCCGAGCGGTTGCTCGCCGAGCTGCAGCGCTTGCCCGGTCGCGCCGGCTACTTCACCGAGACCTTTTGTGTGCGCAGCCGATTCTTCCAGCCGCGCAACGGCGAGCGCGTCGACGCGATCCGCGACGCGATCGCGGCCCGCGGGCTCGAGCCCGAGCTCGAGGCTGTGCTGCTGGTGGCGTTGATGGAGGCCGCCGATCGCGTGGACTCGACCACCGGGGTGCAGATGGCGTACCTCAAGCAATGGGCGCCGAGGGCCCACAATCCGCTGACGCTGCGCATGCCCGACGTGTTGCCGCGCGCTGCCGCCGGCAAGGGTGAGGCGCTGTGCGGCGACGCCCTCGCGATCGCGCCGACACTCGAGGTCGACGTCGCCTACCTCGACCCGCCCTACAACCAACACAAGTACCTGGGCAACTATCACATCTGGGAGACCCTGGTGCGCTGGGACGCGCCCGAGGCGTATGGCACCGCGTGCAAGCGCGTCGACTGCCGCGAGCGGACCAGCGTGTTCAACTCGCGCCCCGCCGCCGCCGATGCGATGCGCCAGCTCTTCGCGGCAGTACGCGCTCGCTACCTCGTGGTCTCGTTCAGCGACGAGGGCCATGTGCCACCGGCGGTCGTCACCGAGGCGCTCGCGACCCGCGGTGCCGTTACGGTGATCGAGACCGACTTCAAGCGCTACGTCGGCGCCAAGATCGGCATCTACAACCCCCAGGGCGAGAAGGTCGGGAAGGTCGGCCACTTGCGCAACAAGGAGTACCTGTTCGTGGTCGCCAGCCCCGGCGAGACCCCGCTGGGCGCCGGTTCGGACGGCGTGTACACTCCCGCGCATGCCGAGCCTCCGTTCGTACTCGTTGGCCAGCGCGCTCGCCCTCGTCGCGGCCGCCGGGTCCTGCAAGAAGTCCCAGCAACCGACGAGTGACGCGCCGCTGGTGATCGCGGGCAGCGAGACGCCCGGCGGCGGAGCGGTTCCGGGTGGGGCCCAGCAGGTGGGCCAGGTCGAGAAGATCCAGGTCACCGCCACGCTGTCCGATCTCGCGGAGGTGTTCGAGGTCGTCAAGGACGTCAACGGGCGCTGGGTGCCCGAGGGCGGGGGCGACCTCAAGTCGGAGCTGCAGGCCGGCCTGCTGCAGATGGGCTTCGCGCCGTCGTTCCTCGACAATGTCGATCTCGCGGGCATCCACGCGATGTGGGCCGCCTATCCCGCGCAGGACTCCTCGGCGACGGCCAAGGACGCCAACATCGCCGCCACGATCGCGGTGGTCGATGGTCGCAAGCTCATCGAGGCGACGCCGGCGTCGTCGAGGCCGCAGCCCCTGGGCGACGGCATGTGGCAGCTCAAGAGCGGCGATGGCCAGCTGCTGCTCGAGGAATCCGGCAAAGAGCTGCTGCTCGGGATGTCGCCCGAGGACATCTCGCGCGCGGCCGGGTTGCGGGCCCAGGCGAGCGCCGATCACCGACTGACGGCGAAGGTGTGGAACATCCCCAAGGACGACCTCGATCCGGCGGCGCTGTTCGGACTGCCGGCGAACTCCAAACTCGCGAAGGATCTCTCGGCGGTCTTCAAGGAGCTCGCCTCGATCGAGCTCGTCGCCGACGTCGGCATGGCCAAAGATGGCACGATGACGCTGTCGGCCGAGGCGCCGTTCTCGAAGCTCGGCATCGATCCCATCGGCAAGCCACGGGCCACCGCGACCGCCCTCGAGTCCAAGCTGCCCGGCGATCCGATGCTGGTCACGACCCTGTCGTGGGGTGACCCGGCGCTCATCGAGAAGCTCATCAACGATCAGATTCCGGTCGCGCAGATCCCCGAGCCGTTCGCCGGGATCGTGCGGCAGGTGATCACGGCGAGCACCACGTTGCTCGCCGAGGTCGCCAACGACGTGGTCTTCGGGCTCTACGTCGACGCCAAAGGACGCATGACGGCGGTCGTCGCCGCCGACGTGAGGGACGACGCCAAGACCCAGGCCGCGATGCGCAGCATCGCCGACGCGCTGCGCCAGGCGATCGATGCCCAGCAGGCGCTCGCCGGGAAGAACACCGCGGCTCACATCGGCTTCGAGTGGAAGGCCGACGGCGTGACCGCGGGCACGGCTAAGGCCGATCGCATGGTGCTGCGCGCGCCCAAGGAGATGGTAGGCGAACTCGAGGAGGTCGAGTTCCTGCTCGACAAGGGCGCGGTCGAGATCGTGTCGTTCGTGAAGGACCGCACCGCGTTCGTCGCCATCGGACCCGGCGCCAAGCCGATGGCCACCGACATGCTCAAGGGCATCGGCAAGCCGCGCAAGACGAGCCTCGCGCAGCACGAGGGCCTCGGCACGCTGCGCACCACGATGGGCGGCTGTCAGATCTGCGTGGCGATGGACCCGGTCTCGTATCTGCGGTTCCGCGTGGCGGTGATGGCGGCCAAGGACAAGTCCGCCGCCAAGCAGGCGAAGGCGTCGATGGCCGACCTCAAGAAGGTCGGTGACGTCGGCGAGCCGGGGCTCGGCATCAAGGTCGAGGCCAATCGCGGTGCGCTGGGCGTGTCGCTGCCGCAAGAGATGATGTTTGCGGACAAGGCCTCGATCGAGGCCATCCTCCGCGTGCAGGAGGTGGTCGACGGCAGCGGCTTCGCCAGCGCCGACGCGCCGCCAGTCCGCGAGCTTGCAGCCGAGCCCGAGCCCGCGTCCAAGAAGAAGAAGCCGGCTGCGCCGAAGAAGTCCGGGTGATCCCCGACCGCGCGGCGGGGGCCGGGATCGCGGCGGTGATCCTGGCGGCGGGCGCATCCATGCGCATGGGTGCGCCCAAGCCGTTGCTGCTCTGGCGCCACCGCACTTTCGTCGGTCACGTCGTCGATCGGGCGCACGCGGTGGGCTGTGTCCCCATCGTCGTGGTCACCGGCGCCCACCCGTTCGACGGCGCCGGGCTCGCGCCGGCGACGATCGTGCACAACCCACGATGGGCCGAGGGACCGACCATCAGCTTGCAGCGCGGCCTCCAGGCGGTCGGGGACGTTGGCGCGGTGATCGTCGCCACGGTCGATCGCCCCCATGTGGCACCGTCGACGTGGGCGGCGCTCATCGATGCGTACCGCCGCGAGCCGGGGGCGGTCTGGCAGCCCGAGCACGCCGAACGTCGCGGCCATCCGCTGCTGCTGCCGGCGTGGGTGCTGCCGCGGGCGCTCGGCCTCGCCGCGACGGCGTCGCTGCGCGACGTGCTGGCCATGCCCGACATCGCGAAGGCCAGGCGCGTGTTCGCGACCGATGACGCCGCCGTGCTCGACAACCTCGACACACCGGCCGACCTCGCGCGCCTGCCGGTGTAGTCCTCAGTCCCCGCCGGGGCCCGGGATGTTCACGGTCTTGGGCACGCGTACGCCCGGCATCGCGTGGGCCTGCTCGAGATCGGGCCGCGCGCCCTGCCGCACCGGCGCGATCGATACCGCCGAGCCCTCCTCGGCCGCCTGATGGATCGCGCGGACGATGTGCACGTCGGCGAGGCCTTCGAAACCGTCGGGTTCCACCGGCCGGTCCTCGAGGATGCAGGCGCTGAAGTACTCGAGCTGGGGCCCGAACTGATCGTGCACATCGAAGCCGCGGGTCTGCTTGCGATCCTCGTCCTCGCGCTCGACCGTGTAGCGCAAGCCGATGGCGTACTCGTAGGCCGGCTCCATCACCAGGCGGCCGGCATCGCCGACCACCTCGTAGCGCGAGCTGTCGGCGGCGCCGAAGCTGCAGGTGAACGTGGCGATGCGATCGCCCGGGAAGGTCAAGGTCGCGGTGACCATCTCGGGGCTGTCGCGGAAGCGCGGGTCGTCGCGCGAGGCGGCGACGGCGACCACCTGGGTCGGCTCGGCGCGGAACAGATAGCGCGCGGCGTTGATGCAGTAGATGCCCATGTCGTAGACCGGGCCGCCGCCCTTCGCGACCTCCGTCAGGCGCACGTCCCCGGCGGCGACCGGCCGCGAGAACATCGACGAGAACACCCGCGGCGTGCCGATTCGTCCGCTCTGTACGACCTCGATCGCCTCGAGGTTGGCCGGATCGAAGTGCAGCCGATACGCGACCATGAGCTTGGTGCCGTGACGCTCGGCGGCCTCGATCATCTCGATGCACTCGCGTTCGTCGATCGCCATCGGCTTCTCGACCAACACGTGGACGCCGCGCTCGGCGGCCCGGATCGCGTAGTCGCGGTGGAGATGGTTCGGCAGCGCGATGTACACCGCATCGACATCCCCACTGTCCAAGACCGCCTCGTAGGCGTCGTAGTCGTGGACGGCGCGGGCGGAGTACTTGCGTCCGCACTGGTGGCGCTTGACCGGATCGCCGCTGAAGAGCGCGACCAGTCGCGCGCTGGGCGCGTGCTGGAATCCGGGGAGCACGGCGACCTGGGCGATGTGTCCCAGACCGACGACCGCGAAGCGCACGGGGCTTTCATTCGACATCAGGAGTTCCTCGCGCGGCAGTGTGCGCAACGGTTCGCAGCGCGCCACCGGCTGCTAGCATGCGCGCCGTGGACACCACGCGATTCGCCGGTCTCAACCCCGAGTTCGATGCCGAGCGCAAGCTGCTCACGTTGTGGCTCGATCACGGCAAGGCCAACGAGATGGGCACGGCGCAACTCGACGCCTTCGACGCACTGTGTGACGCCCTCGAGACCGACGACGGCGTGATGTGCCTGTGCACGACCAGCCGCCGCACGAGCAGCAAGGGCCGGGCCATCTTCATCAGCGGCGCCAACGTCACCGAGCGCGTCGGTTGGGACGACGACCAGGTGCGCGCCCACGTCTCGCGGCAGCGCGGACTGATGCGCCGGATCCGACACCTGCCGCTGTTCCACGTCGTGGTGCCCAGCGGCATCACGCTGGGGTGGGGTACCGAGTACGTGCTCACCGGCGACTACGCGGTGGCGACGGCGGCGGCGAGCTTCGCGTTGCCCGAGACCAGTCTCGGGATCATCCCGGGCGCCCGCGGCACCGCCGAGCTCGCCGATCTCGTGGGCACGGCGCACGCGATCCGTTTGGGTTGCACGGGCGAGAGCATCGACGCCGACGAAGCCCGTCGCATCGGCCTGGTGCAGGAGGTCGCTGCCGACGGGGCTGCGGCGATGACCCGCGTGCTGGCGCTCGCCGAGCTCGTCGCCCGGCGATCGCCGACGGCCGTCGCCGCGTTCAAGCGCGCCGCGCTCGAGGGTCGCGGCGAGACCGAGGGACGCCGGCTCGAGCTCGAATCCGATGCCTACCTGCGCACGGTGGCGGTCGGCGACGCCGCGGTGGGCCGGGCGAACTTCGCCGCGATCGTCGCGGGGCAGACGCCCCGGTGGGCCGTTCGCTGCACGTGATCGCCGCACTCCCCGGCCGCCGGTGCCGCACTGGGAGGCCTCGCTTGCGGCATCTGGGGGTGCCGCGTCAGAATCCCGTGACATTCGGAGTAGGTCTGGTGTGCTGGAACGCTGTCCACCCCGGCCGGTCGGCATGGACTTCATAGTAAAAAACAACCGTAATTTGCCTTACGGCCATATCTGGTACTCTACCCTGCTGCCGCCCTCCACGTCCTGTTGTTCCTGGCGACCCCGTAGCCTACAGTGCACCCGATTTTTCGGCGCTCAGCGCCATTCCCGATGACCTCCGAGCTCCAGTCCGAGACCGACGCCGACGGGCCCGACGAGACCCCGCGGCGGATCGCGCGTCGCTACCAGGTGCGCCGGTTGCTCGGGCGCGGTGGTTTCGGCGCCGTGTTCGAGGCGTTCGACGAGCTCGAGGATCGCGTCGTCGCGCTCAAGCTCATCCGCCGTGACTCCGCGGCCGGTGCGCGGCTCGGTCCGCCCGACAGCAGCCACGCCCAGGACTCGCGGCTGCAAGGGCGGCGCACGGTCACGCGCAGTTTCGGCTCCGGCTCTGGCGGCAGCGACAACCGCGCGGCTGCGTTCAAGGAGGAGTTCCGAATCCTCACCCAGCTGCACCACCCGAACCTCGCGACGGTGCACGACTTCGGCCGCTGTGCCGACACCGACAGCTTCTATTTCACGCAGGAGCTGGTGCGCGGTGACGAGCTCGGGGGCCATCTGCAAGGCGCGACCCGCGAGCAGATCGTCGAGCAGTTCCTGCAGCTCGCGCGCGCACTCGACTACATCCACGCCCTGGGCCTCGTGCATGGCGACATCAAGCCGTCGAACGTGCTGGTCACCCGCGGCGAGGGCGACGCCGCGCCGCAGGCCAAGCTCATCGACTTCGGTCTGGCGCGGATGCTGCGCGAGCCGACTGCGTCGATCCCGGTGCCCGAGAACGAGGACGACGAGAGCATCACGGTGCTCGGCACGCCGGGGTTCTCGGCGCCCGAGAAGATTCGAGGTCAGCTCACCGACGCGCGCTCCGACGTGTACTCGCTGGCCGCCACGATCTATGCCGCGATCCGCGGGCAGCGGGCGTTCCCCGGCAAGAGCTTCCGCGAGGCGCTCCGCACCCAACGCGACTGGCGCCCCGAGTTCGCCGGGGCGCTGCTGCAGCAGGCCGGTCCGGTCGTCGCCGAGCTCATCGGTCGCATGCTCGAGCCCGATCCCACGCGGCGGCCGCAGTCGGCGCGGGCGATCGTGCTCGAGCTGCTCCGCCGCGAGGCGTCCCAGATCCGCGATCGCGCGCACACCGAGCAGGACCGCCGCGAGTTCGCGCGGGTGCTCGTCGAGCAGCTCCCGTTCGTCGACCGCGCCCACTACAGCGAGCTGCTCCTGGACAAGGCCGCCGACGTGCTGCGCGCCAGCGATCCCACCGATCCGGCGAGCTCGAGCTCGAGCGCCAACCGGCTCAAGGGCCGACCAGTGCGCACGGTGCTGGTCAAGGCGCCCGAGGGCATGGGCAAGCAGCGGCTGCTCGCCGAGCTGCGCCGTGAGGTCCAACTCGGCGACGGGGTCTTCGTCGAGGGCAGCTGCTGGACCAACGACACCTCGCCGGTCGGCGCGTTCGCCAGCGTGATCGTGCAGATCGCCACTGCGCTCGGCGACCGCTCGAAGGTCGTGCACGGCTACTCCGAGCTGGTGCGTTCGGCCCGACGTCGCACCCTGAGCGAGTCGGCCGCCGATCAGATCACCGAGTTCCTCGTCGCTGCCGCGCGCGAGCGCCCCTACGTGCTGCACATCTCCAACCTGTCGCGGGGTCAAGAGGCCACCCGCGCCGCGTTCGAGCAGCTGTGCCGCGCCGTCGACCACGCCGAGGCGCCGCTGCTGCTGTGCGGCACCACCGAGCCCCACAGCAAGGTGTCGTCGTTGCTGCACGCGCTCAGCCGTGATCAGGTCGCCGAGGTGTGGAGCCTGCGGCCGTTCTCCGAGAAGGAGATGCAGGTCGTGCTTCAAGGTGTGCTCGGCGACACGCCGGTGCTGGCCGAGCTCGCGGGGATGCTCGACAAGCTCACCGGCGGCCACCCGCTGTCGTTCCGCGAGACGCTGCGCGTGCTCATCGAGGAGAGCATCCTCGTGCGCGACGCCGACAGCTGGGCGTTGCGCGGGGCCTCGACCGCGGCCGAGGAGCTGCACAAGACCCTGGCCCAGCGCTCGGAGTCGCGGCTCGACGGACTCGGCGTGTCGGGCTGGGAGATCGCCAGCATCCTCTATCTGCTCGAGGCGCCGATCGAAGAGCACCAGCTCGCGCAGCTCTCGGATCTGCGGACCGAGCGGTTCACCCGCACGCTCGATCGCCTCGAGGGCGAGGGGCTGATCACGCGCAGCGCCAGCTCGGGCTCGAGCATCATCCAGCTCGCGCACGAGTCGGTGCGCGAGGCCGTGCGCGGCCGCTACGAGGACTCACTCGACGAGACCCGCCTCGATCTCGCCGCGCGCATCGAGGAGTTCGCCAACCCCGAGCCCAACTTCGTGTACCTGCGCGCGCGCCTCATCGACGACGCCTCCGAGGGGCTCGAGTCGGCCGACGCGCTCGAGCAGGCGGTCGATCGTCTGCTCGACGCGCAGCAGCCGCAGCTCGCCGCGCAGGTGCTCGAGCGCCTCGTTGGCCGGCTGCGTCGGTACGGCCGCACCGCGGCGCTGCAGCGGCTGCTGCGCGCGCAGATGAAGCTGCTTCACCACGCCGCCGGCGCCCTCGACGACCCGCGACGCGAGGCCGCCCACTACGAGGCGGGCATCCTCGTCGCCGAGCTGCTCGGTGACTTCGGCGCCCAGGCGCAGTTCTGGCTCGGCCTGGTCGACCGCTACGCGGGCATGGCCAACCTCGACATGGAGCTCACCCTCGAGCGGCTCGAGAAGGCCACCATCGCCGCCAAGCTCGCCTGTGATCGGGTGCTCGAGCTGCGCATCGCCAACCGTCGCACCGAGGTCCTGCTCGGCGCGGGCGAGGTCGAAAAGGCGTCGCGCTGGAGCCGATTGGCGATGGAGATCGTCGATCTCGAAGACGCGAGCGCCACCGACAAGTGCCACGTCATCGGCGTGCGGCTGCGATGTCTGTCGCTGTCGGGACAGATCGGCGAAGGCCGCCGGCTCCACGACATGGGTCGGCCGATCGCCGCGCAGGTGCCGGTGCTGCAGCGGCAGGGCTACCTCTCGGGCATCGCCTACCTGGCGGTGCTCGGCGGCGATCCCGAGCGCGCGATCGCCGAGATCGAGGCCTCCGTGCAGGAGATCCGCGATGCCAACTTGCCGCGGCTCCTGCTCACGCCGCTGCACAACCTCGGCGATCTGCGGCTGCGCAACGAGGACTTCGAGCTGGCCGAAGAGGCGTTCCGCGAGGCGCTTCGCCTGGCGGTCACGTATGGCCACGACTACCACGTGCACCTCAACCGCGGCTTTCTCGGCTACGTGCTCGCGCGGCGGGGCAACCCCGAGGACGGCGCGGCGCTGCTCGTCGAGGCGCGCGCCGGCATGCTCTCGGTGCAAGGCGAGCACGTCGCCCAGCAGCAGCTGCGGTTGCTCGATGCCGAGGTCGCCCACATGCTCGGCGACAGCGCGCGGGCACGGCGAGAGCTCGAGGAGCTGCTCGCGGATTTCCACGCGACCAACGAGCTGAGCCTCGCGCACTGGGCCCAAGAAGCCCTCGCCCGCATCGAGCGTGATCTGGGCACGAGCTTCATCGAGACGCCGTCGGGGGATCCCGACACGTCCGACCCGGAGCAGGACACCGTCCGCACCAAGCCGCTGCGCTGACGGTCCGGGCCGGGGGGCGCCGCCCTCGAACGCGCGGTCGGACGAGGCCGCGGGCGGTGGCCGAGCGATCGTGGTGGCGCGGCTGCCCCGGGGGTGGCGGCGGGCTCGGACCGCGCATCCGTGCGTCGCGCTGCTTCTGCGGCGGTCAGCGGCTGCTATGCTCCCCCCAGCAGCCGATGACCGCCGCGCTCGCGAACCTCCATCCCGATCTGCAAGATCTGGTGGGACGCACGATCGCCGACCGCTACCGCGTCGATTCGTTGCTCGGCACGGGTGGCATGGGCGCGGTGTTCCGCGGCCACCATCTGGGCCTCGCCCGCGACGTGGCGATCAAGGTGTTGCACCCGTCGCTGACCCGCGACCCCGAGATCTCGGCGCGCTTCGATCGCGAGGCCCGTTCGGCCTCGCGGCTCGACCATCCCAACTGTCTGCAGGTCACCGATTTCGGCACGACCGAGCACGACATGAAGTTCATGGTCATGCAGCTCCTCGACGGGGGCGAGCTGACCGCGTTGATGGGCAAGGCGATGCCGCCTCAGCGCGCGCTCGAGCTCGCGCTGCAGATCTGTCGCGGCCTCGAGCACGCCCACGGTCAGGGCGTGATCCATCGCGACGTCAAACCCGAGAACATCTTCATCACCCGTGACCACGAGGATCGGGAGACGCTCAAGCTCGTCGACTTCGGTATCGCCAAGATCGCGAGCGGAGGTGCGGCCGAGCAGCACAAGACCCGGGTCGGCCTCATCTTCGGCACGCCGGCGTACATGAGCCCCGAGCAGGCCGCGGGGGTCGAGGCCGACGAGCGCGCCGACCTCTACTCCCTCGGGATCATCCTCTACGAGATGCTCGCCGGCCTGCCGCCGTTTCGCGCCGACGATCCGGTGGCGCTGGTGCGGATGCAGGTCGGCGCCGATCCGCCGCCTCTGCCGCCCGACACCGCGCCCATGGTCGCGGCGATCGTCGAGCGTCTGCTGGCCAAGCGCCGCGACGATCGCTTCGCCAGCGCGAAGGAACTCCGCGACATCCTCGAGTCGGCGCTGGTGATGCTGCGCGGCGACGTCTCGACCGCGGGCGTGGTGCAGACCGCGGCCGCGTCGCTGCACAGCGGCGGCATCCCACTGGGCGTGGTGGCGGGGCACAGCACCGGCGTGCCGCTGACCCAGATAGTGGGCCAGTCCGTGGGCCAGTCCGTGGGCCAGTCCGTGGGCCATACCGGGGTGCTGGCCCTGGGCGGCGCGGTGCCGCGGCATCGGCTGGCCATCGGCGCCGGCGTGGTGGCGATCGGGCTGCTCGCGGTCTGGGTCTTCGCGCCGCAGGGCGAGACCGACGATTCACTGGCTGCGGCGGCGGCTGCCCCCGACGTCGCCGAGCCCGCGACCCCGAGCCCTGCGCCCGGTGCCGACGACGACGACGTCGCGTTGGTGGTCGCCGGCGCTCCCGAGGCGGCAGCGCTCGCCGAGATCGATCGCCTGCTGCTCGCGGGCGAGCTCGACCAGGCCGACAAGCTGCTCGCGGCGCAGCGTGATCAATTCCCCAAGGACGCCCAGCTGTCGTGGCGCCTCGGCCGTCTCCTCGCCAAGCGCAAGGGCAAGCGTTCGCAGGCGCTCGCCGCCTACCGTGATGCGCTCGATGCCGATCCCACGCTGCTCGACGATGGCCCGTTCTACATCGAGGTGCACGAGCTGCTGCGGACCCCCGGCGCGCGCGACGAGGCGCTCGACCTCGCGCTGCACCAGATGGGGCGCTACGCCCACAGCTTCTTGCTCGAGCTCGTGAACAGCGAGAAAAAGCCGCTGAGCTACGCCAAGCGTCACCGCGCCCTCGACGAGCTGCTGAGCGTCGAGGGCAACCGCGAGCTGGTGAACTGGCGGCTGAACACCGCCCTCGACCTGCTGCAGTCGCCGCAGTCGCTCACCCCGTGTCTCGCCTACGACGAAGCGCTCACCGTCATCATGGCGGCACCCGAGTACTACTACCTGCCGCGGGTCGAGCGTTCCGCGGCGCCCAAGGGCGACCCCGTGGCGGCCCGCGAGGCTCCCGAGGCCTGTGGTCACCTCGAGGCCAAACGTCAGGCCGCGCTCGCGCTGCTCACCGCGCTCGAGCCCACCGAGACTGGTGGCGATACCGACGGCGAGACGGATGGCGACGGCGAGATCGTCATCGAGGGCGACGGCTCCGAGTCCGTGGCGCCAACGCCTGCGCCTGCGCCTGCGCCTGCGCCTGCCGTGCGATCCCCCGGTGGTGGCGTTGGCAGCAAGCGGAAGAAGTCGGCGCCGAAGGACTGCGAGCGGCTGCGCGGCGTCTTCAAGAAGCGATGCTGGAAGTGACGTCCGCGCCGCGGCTGGTGCTGGCATCGACGTCGCGCTACCGCGCCGAGGTGCTCGGGCGGCTCGGCGTGCCGTTCGAGACGCGGGCGCCCGACGTGGACGAGCGCGCCTTCGACGATCGTTTCGCCGGCAGCACGCCCGAGCGCTTCGCGTGCATGCTCGCGGCCGCGAAGGCCGAGCAGGTGGCGGCGGCGCTGCGCGACGAGGGCGGGTTCGCGCACGATGTGGTCCATGCGGGTTGGGTGCTCGGCGCCGACCAGCTCGCGATCATGCCCGGCGATCCGCCGCGCCTGTTGCACAAGCCGGGCACGGCCGAGCGCGCGGTCGACCAGCTCATGGCGCTCGCCGGCCGCACCCACGTGCTCGTCACCGGCGTGGTGCTGCGCCCCATCGGCAATGACTTCGGCAACCGCTTTGGCACCGGGCGCATCCTCGAGGGCGCCGACCGCGTGACCCTGCACATGCGGGCCTTCGGGCGCGACGAGGCCGCCGCCTACATCGACGCCTTCGCCCCGCTCGATTGCGTCGGTGCGTACCGCATCGAGGACGCCGGTATCCGACTGGTCGACGCGATCGAGGGCAGCGCGGACCCCACGAGCATCATCGGCTTGCCGCTGCTGCTCGTGGCCCGCCTGCTGCGACAGGCCGGCCTGCTGCCGACCTGAGCGCCGGGTTGGACACGGTGCGCGCGGCTCTGATACCACCGTGATCGTGGGATTCACGGCTTCACCCTCGCTGCTGCGCTCGCTCCTCGCATCCGCCCTGTTCGCGGCCGGCTGCGGCGAGTCGGACGGCGCTCCGGACGAGGGCACCGCCGCGCCCGGTGATTCGACCGACGATCCGAGCACCGCGACGCCCACGGAGAGCGCGACCGAGTCCGAGCCGGAGAGCACCGGCGACATACCCGCCGAGACCGGCGAGGGCACGACCGGCGTCGACGAAGACGTGGTCGTCGTGCCGCTGCGCGCGGGCGCCTTCAGCGTGCCGTCGATCGAGACCTACTATGCGTGCTTCGAATTCTCGTTCGAGCTCGATCAGTTGGGCCACATCGTCGGCTTCGATCCCGAGATCGACGACGCCGCCCACGTCCACCACTTCGTGCTGTCCAAGCTCGACGGTCCCACCGGTCAGACCGACGGCTACTCCTGCTTCGATCTGGAGGGCGAGTTGCTCTACACCTGGGCGCCCGGCGGTCAGGGCTGGAACCTGCCGCCCGAGGCCGGGTTCCTCATCGGTGATGCGGAGGGCGGCAACGTCACGCTGCGTCTGCAGGTGCACTACGACAACCCCGCGGGCGACGTCGGGGTCACCGACTCGAGCGGCGTCGATCTGAGGGTCGCGCGGACGCTGCGGCCGCACAACGCCGGCACGATGGTCTTCGGCGACATCGAGAACATCTCCATTCCGCCGGGCATGGCGGAGTACGAGCACGTCGCCACCTGCAGCGGCCAGGCCACGGCGGCCCTGCTCGACGAGCCCATGCACATCTTCGGCACGTCGATGCACGCCCACGACATCGGCTCGGTACTGTGGTCCGAGGTCCATCGCGACGGCGCGATGCTCTACGAGATGAACCGCGACGATCCGTATCTGTTCGACTCGCAGCACATGAAGCCGGTCGACGAGATCGTCGAGCCCGGCGACGAGATCCGCACCCACTGCATCTACGACTCGACCTCGCGCACGCAGACCACCATCGGCGGTCCGGGTACGACCAACGAGATGTGTTGGAACGTGGTGACGTACTGGCCGCGTGTGTCGCAGCCGATCGACACCTGCGGCAGCTACAACTGACGCCTTGCCGGCGCTGGCCGCCCGCTTGAACCCGCCTGTGCGCTTGCGTAGGCTGGCAACATGACCGCACCGGTGATCCGCGCGCCGCGGGGGACTGCTCGCACGTGCAAGGGCTGGCCGCAGGAGGCCGCGCTGCGCATGCTGATGAACAACCTCGATCCCGACGTCGCCGAGGCGCCGGATCGGCTGGTCGTGTACGGCGGCACCGGCAAGGCCGCGCGTTCGTGGCCCGACTACCACCGCATCGTCGCGTCGCTGCGCTCGCTCGAGAACGACGAGACGCTGCTGGTCCAGAGCGGCCGCGCCCAGGGCATCGTCCGCACCCACGAGGACGCGCCTCGGGTGCTCATCGCCAACAGCAACCTCGTGCCCAAGTGGGGGACGTGGGACGAGTTCAACCGACTCGAGGCCCTGGGTCTCACGATGTACGGCCAGATGACGGCGGGCAGCTGGATCTACATCGGCACCCAGGGGATCCTGCAGGGCACCTACGAGACCTTCGCCGAGTGCGGACGTCGCCACTTCGGTGGCGATCTGGCCGGAAGGCTCGTCGTCACCGGTGGGCTGGGTGGCATGGGCGGTGCCCAACCCCTGGCGGCCACGATGAACGGCGCTGCGTGCCTGTGCATCGAGGTCGATCCCCATCGCATCCAACGCCGCATCGAGACCCGCTATCTCATGCGTCGCACGGACGATCTCGACCTTGCGTTGCGCTGGCTCGACGAGGCCCGCACCGCCCGCACGCCGCTGTCGGTGGGGCTCTTGGGCAACTGTGCCGAGGTGCTGCCCGAGTTGGTGCGCCGTGGCGTCGTGCCCGACATCGTCACCGATCAGACCAGCGCCCACGACGAGCTGAACGGCTATGTGCCCGACGGACTGTCGCTCGAGGCCGCGGTGGCGCTGCGCACGGGCGATCCGGCGCAGTACGTGCGGCGCAGCATCGACGCGATGGGTCGGCACGTCGCGGCGATGCGCGCCCTGCAGAAGGCCGGCGCCGTCGCGTTCGATTACGGCAACAACATCCGCGCCCAGGCGGTCAAGGCCGGCGTCGAGGATGCCTTCGAGATCCGCGGATTCGTGCCTGAGTACATCCGGCCGCTGTTCTGCAGCGGGCAGGGGCCGTTTCGCTGGGCGGCGCTGTCCGGCGATCCCGAGGACATCCGCGCCACCGACCGCGCGATCCTCGAGCTGTTCCCCGACAAGCCAGCGCTGCGGCGCTGGATCGAGCTCGCCAACGAGCAGGTCGCGTTCCAGGGCCTGCCCGCGCGCATCTGCTGGCTCGGCTACGGCGAGCGCGATCGTGCCGGTGCGCGCTTCAACGAGATGGTGGCCACAGGCGAGGTCTCGGCGCCGATCGTCATCGGCCGCGACCACCTCGACTGCGGCAGCGTGGCCTCGCCCAACCGCGAGACCGAGGGCATGCTCGACGGCTCCGACGCGATCGCCGACTGGCCGATCCTGAACGCGTTGGTGAACACCGCGGCCGGCGCGTCGTGGGTGTCGGTGCACCACGGCGGCGGCGTCGGCATCGGCTACAGCCTGCACGCGGGCATGGTCGTGGTCGCCGACGGCACGCCCGAGGCCGGCCGACGGCTCGCGCGGGTGCTCGTCACCGATCCGGCCATGGGCGTCATCCGCCACGTCGACGCCGGCTACGGCGACGAGTTCGCCCGCACCCACGGGGTGAAGGTGCCGGGCCGCACCGTGTTCGAGGACACCCAGTGATCGCGCCCGCAGGGCGCCCGACGATGTTCGCCGATGCGGCGGCGGTGCACACCTTGGCCGGCGCCCAGGGTCCGCGCGCCGGCCGGGCGATGGCCGAGCTCGGCACGATCGCGAATGGCTCGGTCGTCGTCGACGAGCACGGCGCGGTCGCGTGGGTCGGCGCCGCCGCGGACCTACCGACGCGCTGGCAGCACGCCGAGGTGATCCCGTGCGCGGGCAAGACGGTGATGCCGGGCTTGGTCGACGCCCATACGCACCTGGTGTGGGCGGGCGATCGCAAGGACGAGCTCGAGCTGCGCCTGGGCGGCGCCGACTACGAGACGATCTTCGCAGCCGGGGGCGGCATCCTCTCGAGCGTGCGCCAGACCCGGGCTGCCGACGACGCGGGGCTCTACGCGCAGGCGCTCGCCCGCATCGAACGCATGCGCCGCTGCGGCACCACGACGTTCGAGATCAAGAGCGGCTATGGGCTCGAACTCGAGACCGAGCGGCGTCAGCTCGCCGTGGCCCGGGCGCTGGGCGAGCGCGGTGGATTCCGGGTGCGCACCACCTGCATGGCGGCGCACGCGATTCCGGCCGAGTCCTCGGGCAGCGCCGCCGGGCGCGAGGAATTCCTGCGCACCATCTGCGAGGTGATCCTGCCGACGGTCGCGCGCGAGCAGCTGGCGGATTTCGCCGACGTGTTCTGCGACCGCGGCGCCTTCGACGTCGCCGAGTCGCGGCGGGTCTTGCTCGCCGCGCGTGCGCTCGGGCTCGGGCTGCGGGTCCACGCCAACGAGTTCGGGCCCACCGGTGGCGCCCGGTTGGCGGCGGAGCTCGGCGCCACCGCAGCCGACCACCTGCTGCACATCGACGACGGCGACAGGGCGGCGCTGCGCGAGGCCGGCGTCGTCGCGGTGCTGTTGCCGGGCACCTCGCTCGTGCTCGGCAAGCCCTACGCGGATGGTCGCGCCCTCGTCGAGGCCGGCGTCGCCGTGGCGCTGGGCACTGACTGCAATCCCGGCTCGTGCGCGATCGAGAACCTCGCCCTGGTGCTCGCGCTGGCCTGCTACGGCACCCGCCTGAGCCCTTCAGAGGCGATCTGCGCCGCGACCCACAACGCCGCCTGCTCGCTGGGCCTCGGCGGTCGCGTCGGCGCGCTGCAGCCCGGATACCGCGCCGACCTGCTCGTGCTCGACACCGCCGACGTGCGCGATCTGGTCTATCACGCCGGCTCGCCGCTCGTCGGCCAGGTGTGGCAGGACGGCCTGCGTGTCGCGTGAGCGGCGGGCCGCGTGCTAGGGTAGCGGCGATGGGCTCCGGCCTCGAAGAACTCGGAATCATCGACGACGGCGACGGCGACGTCGCCGAGTCGGACGGGGACCGCCGCGTGCCCACACCCAGGGGCGCCCCGGTGCCCGGGGATCCCGACGGGGAATCGCGGATGGGCGCGCTCATCCGCATGCTGCGCCAGATCTCGCTGTTCGACGGGCTGTTGCCCCTCCACCTGCGCCGCATCTCGTCGCTGTGCCAGGAGATCCACGTCGTGACCGGCAAGCCGGTGTTCAGCCATGGCGATCCGGGCGACGGGCTCTACCTGATACTCGAGGGCGCGGTGCGGATCAGTCGCAGCGTCTCGGGGATCGGCGAAGAGGCGCTGGCGGTGCTCAAGCCCGGACAGTACTTCGGCGAGATGTCGATCGTCGACGACGACATGCCGCGCTCGGCCGACGCGATCGCGCACGAGAACACCCGGCTGCTCAAGCTCCCCAAGGAGGACCTGCGCGATCTGATGTTCGTCGATCGCGAGCTGGCCTACGAGCTACTGTGGCGGTTCGTGCGAACGCTCGGCGCGCGGCTCCGCGAGAGCAACGATCGCCTGCTGATGCTCACCGTGTCGTCGAAGTTCTGATCTCCGGTCGGCGTCAGGTGCGGAGCCGCCGGCCCAGGGTCGGGTGATGTGTGCTGCGATGGCGCCGCGGCGTGGGCTTGCGCAGCCGCTTGGACCGGTGGCCTACTCAGAGCCATGCTGCGACGACTCTCGTCGGTGATGTTCGCGTGCTCGTGCGGCTTCGACTCGGGCGGCTTAGGGGTGTCCGGCGACGTGACCGCGGGGGTGGCCAGCGGCGGGGACTCGACGGATGCCGCCGCGGCGAGCGACGCAGAGCCCAGCGGCGACGGGTCGAACGGCGGCTCCGCGGACGGCTCTGCCGACGAACCGGGCGACGGACCGGGCGACGGACCGGGCGACGGACCCGGCGACGGCTCGGCAGCCTCGGGGAGCGACGATGGAGGGGAAGATTCGGGGACGTCGGGCATGGCCATGCTCGAGATCGTCGATGCGCCGAGCTTCGACTTCCCCGATGTCGAATTCGGTGCGTCGCAGAGCCACGGGTTCGTGCTGAGCAATGTCGGCGATGGCGCGGCCACCGGTGTGAACGCGGCGCTCGAGGGCGCGGCGTTCACCTTCGAGGGTGGGGCGTATCCGGGCACCACGGGCACGTGCTCCGATGGGCTCGCGCCCGGGGCCCAGTGTGTGATCGCGGTCGCGGCGACGCCGACGGCCTTGGGACCAACAGCCGGCAAGCTCGGCGTGACGTACGCCGGCGGCGAGTCGGTGGGCGCCACGTTGCGCGTGCGTGGCGTCGGCGAGACCGCCAACCTGCTCACCAACGGCGATGGCGAGCAGGGTGGAAATCCGCCGGTCGGTTGGACGGAGGTCTCGGGCTCCGGCTGGCGCGCAACGGGCGGGTTATTTTTCGCCGGCACCCTGTCGATTTTTGCAGGATACGGACCCGGCATCGCGGTCTTCCAGCTGCGGCAGTCGGTCACGGCCGAGCCGTGGACGGCGCTCGTCGACGGCGACGGCATCGACTTCAGGGTGCGGGGGCAGACCCGTAGTTTCGGCGACGACAACGACCCGCACCGGGTGCGGCTGCGATTCCTCTCAGAGGGCGGCCAGCAGCTGCAGGAGTCCGACGGGCCCGTGCATGCCGGTACCAGCTGGCAAGCGTTCGACTTCGCCGTGACCGCACCGGAGGGTACCCGATCGGTCGAGATCGAGCTTCGGTGTTTTCTGGCCGCGGGGAACAACTTTTGCGACGCGTTCTTCGACGCGCTGTCGCTCGTCGCCCGCTATCCATGATTCGGCCGCGCCCACGGGCACCGCCGGCGCTCACGAGCAGATGAACACGTTGCAGATGCCGAACACGTTGCCGCCGACTCCCGCGGGGCAGCACGTGCTCTGCAGGTCGTTCTCGTCGAACAGGCAGAAATCGCCCTGCATGCCGCAGTTCGAGAGATCGTCCATGCACGCCGAGGTGACCAGGGTGCAGCTCGCCGAACAGGCGACGTTGCCCATGTCGTAGCCCAGCGTGGTGCACGTGGTGCCGCCGAAGTCGTTGCCGTCGCACTGCTCGCCGCCGTTGCGGATGCCGTCGCCGCACGTGGGCAGCGCTTGGCAGCCCGACGTCAGGATCTCGGAGCAGTCGGCCGCGCACCCCAGTGCTCCGCCTGCGAACCCGAGCGACGCGCAGCTCTGACCGCCGAAGTCGTTGCCGTCGCAGGCCTCGACCAGCGCGATGTCACCGTCGCCGCAGCTGAAGCATGCCTGCGTCAGCAGGTTGCAGTCGGGATCGCAGCCGAGCACGCCGTCGTCGAAGCCGAGCGTTGCGCAGCCCGCATCGCCGAATTCCAGGCCGTCGCACTCCTCGCCGGACTGGACGATCGCATCGCCGCACACCGCCGCCGTGGTCTCGCCGCCTGCGGGATCAGCCGTGGTCGCGCCGGACGTATCCGAACCGCTCTGGGATTCGGTGGCGCCTTCGGTGCCGTCCGCGCTCGCCTCGGCGGCGGTCTCGGCGTCGCCGTCGTCGGTGGCGGTCGCCGTCGTCGGGTCGCTCGCACTGCCGGAGACCGAGGCACCGAACAGACCGCTGCTGCCGTTGCCCGCGCCCGTCGTGCAGGCGAACAGAGAGACGCACGCGAGTGGGGCGAGCTTTCGCGCAGTAAAACCCATCGTCACGCACGGTAGAGCACCGCGGCGCCGCCGACGATGCGTCGGTTCACATCGAGGAGCGTCGCTCGCGCGGGCTTCCTCACGGCTCCGAGTGGGCGCCAGTGGGGCGGGGTAGGTGGGCCGGGGTAGGTGGGCCGGGGTCGGTGGGCCGGGGTCGGTGGGCCGGGGTCGGTGAGGCGATCGGCGCTCCCGGACTCAGCCGCAGATCATCCCGACGCCGTCCAGGTTGTAGCACTGCATCGGCGGCGGACAGATCATGTTCGCCGAGCAGTCGAGCGCGCAGGCCTGCGCCGCCATCGCGTCGACGGTTGCCGGCATGCACCGAGGCACGGCGGTGCCGCCAGGTGACGGCGCGCAATCAACCGCAGGATCGGCACACGCGGTCTCGGAGCAGAAGCCGGCCACGTCGACGCCGTCGGTCTGGATCGTGATGCACAGGGCAGGGACGACGCCGCAGTCCTGCGCGACGGCGCACGGCGAGTACATGCCATCTTGTGGCTGCATGCCGTCGATTCCGCCCTCGCCGGTCGACGTGGCGCCACCGGTGCTGTCCGTCGTGCCGCTGTCACTGCCGCCGGTCGACGCCGTGGTGGAGGAGTCGCCGGTGTCGCCGCTGCCGCTGCCCGATCCCTCGCTCGAGCCGGTCGCCGCGGTGGCGCCCATGGTGGTGGTCGGCGAGGTGGGGCTCGGTGTGGTGCCGGCCGCGAACGGATCGCCGTTGTCGCCCTCCACGGTGCAGGCGACCGTGCAGGCCACGGTGCAGGCGACGGCGCAGGTCACGATCATGTCGACGACGGGCCCCATGGCGTGTGCTCTGAGCATCGCGTTCTCCTCGCGGACAGGATACGTCAGCGGCGACCGCCGCGCGCACGGGTTTCCCGTCCGCGACGCCAAGGACTGTCTCGCCACGTCCCTGCAACGCGGGGCAGACCGCGCTCGCGTGCACGCGTGGCAGACGGTGTCATCATCCGCGCCCGGTGGACCTTGCAGCCCAGTCGCAACGCGCTCGCCGCGACGAGGCGCAGCGGCTCGCGATCGCCTTCGTCGCGTTGTTCTTCGTCGCCGGGATCTACATGCCGTTCTGGCCGGTGTGGCTCGCCGATCGCGGCGTGGCCCCGCATGAGATCGGGCTGCTGCTCGGGCTGGGCAACTGGGCGAGGTTGGCGACGCCGTGGATCGGAGCGTGGGCCGATCGCACCGGTCGCGGGCCGCAGCTGCTGGTGGTCGTCGCGATCGGCGTGCTCGCGTCGCTGGTCGCCTTCGGCTTCGCCCACCACTTCTTGGTGTTGGTGGCGCTGTCGCTGGTGCTCGGACTCGTCTACGCCCCGATCATCCCGCTGCTCGATGGCATGTCGATCTCGGCGGCGGCGGCGGGGCGGCTCGACTATGGGCGTGTGCGGCTGTGGGGCTCGGCGTCGTTCATCGTGGCGTCGGTGATGGGCGGCGCGCTGCTCGAGGGGCGCGCGCCGGCTCTGGTGCTGTGGGCGTTGCAGGGTGCGGCGGTGATGCTGGTGCTCGCGGTGTGGTGGCTGCGCCGGATGCCGGTGGCGCCCCGCGTCGAGAGCACGACGCCGCGGTCGTGGTCCGAGGTGCTCCGCACGCCCCGTTTCGCGACGTTCCTCGCCGCGCTCGCGTGCCTGCAGGGCGCGCATTCGGTGCTGTATGGCTTCGGCACCAAGCACTGGCTGGCATCGGGCATCCCCGAGTCGACCATCGGGATGTTCTGGGGCGTGGGGGTCATCGCGGAGGTGGTGCTGTTCGCTCACGGCGCGCGGGTCTCGGCGCGCGTGGGCTCCACCGGGCTGCTGCTCATCGCGGGCACGGGCGCCGCGTTGCGGTGGACCGCGCTCGGCACGACCACCGCGATCGCCCCCGTGTTCGTGCTGCAGCTGCTGCACGCCGCGAGCTTCGGCGCGATGCACCTGGGCGCGATGGGGTGGATCCGCGAGCACATCGCGGGGCCCGCGGTGCATCGCGCGACTGCCGTGTACACCGCAGTCGCCGCTGGCATGGCGCTCGGTATCGGCATGCCGGTGAGCGGGCTGCTGTTCGAGCGGTTCCGCGGCGATGCGTACTTCGCGATGGCCGCACTCGCAATCATCGGTACGTACTTCGCTTGGCGACTCGGCCGCCTCGACGTGGTCGGTGCTCCGGCATCCGTGCGATGATTCGAGCCGATGCGCCTGCCTCGCATGCTCGACTCGCTCGAGGCCGCTGCGTGGGTGCTGCCCTGCACGCTGGCCACCGCGTGGGTGGTGATGCTGATGCCACGCGTGGCCCAGGCGAACGGTGGCGGCCGGCCCGGCCTGGGATGCGTCGGGTGCCATGGCGGTGGCGATCTCGCGCTGTCGCTGTCGGCCTCGCCCGCGCAGTTCGATCCGGGTGACGAGATCACGGTCACCCTCACCGTCGGGGGTGGTGGGTCGGTGGCGGGCGTGTTCATCGCGGCAGACACCGGCAGCTTCACCACCATCGGTGGCCAGCTCCTCGCCGAGGTTCCGGCCGGGCTCACGCACACCCAGCCCAAGGCGCTGTCGGGCGGCGACGCCGATTTCGTCTTCCGGTGGCGGGCCCCCGACTCGCCCGGCGCCGTTCGCTTCGAGGTCACCGCCCTGGTCGGCAACGGCAACGGGGGTTCGAGCGGAGATCAGGCCGACGAGGGCGCGTTCGACCTCGTGTTCGGCTGTGAGCCGGCGCAGCTGTTCTACGACTTCGACGGCGACGGCTTCGGCCGTGACGACTCGCCGCGGACCGCATGCGCCAACGCGCCGCCGGCGAACCACGCGCCCGAGGGCGGTGACTGCGACGACACCCGCGACACCGTGCACCCGGGTGCGGTCGAGCTGTGCAACCAGCGCGACGACGACTGCGATGTCGAGATCGACGAGGACGCGATCCCGATCACGCTGTACCCGGACGCCGACGGTGACGGCTACTACGGCCAGGTCGAGAGCACCAGTCCCGACGTGGTGATGGGGTGCGTGGGCACGCCGGACTACGCGGGCGAGCCGGGCGACTGCGAGCCGGGCGATCCGACCAAGCATCCCGGTGCCGAGGAGGTCTGCAACCTCTACGATGACAACTGCGACGGTCGCGTCGACGAGCGCGTGCGACCGATCTGCGGCGTGGGCTGGTGCGCGCGCGAGGCGTGGACGTGCGATCCGGCGAACTGCGAGCCCGGTCCGCCGCAGGACGAGAGCTGCAATCTGCTCGACGACGACTGCGACGACGCGCTCGACGAGGACGTGCAGTGCGCCGGCGGTGATGTGTGCATCGCCGGCGAGTGTCGGGTCGCCGAGGCCGGCGCCGACGGTGGCGAGGACACGACGTCGCAGGCCGTGGACGACGGTGCGACCGGCGATGGAACCACCGCCGGATCGGCGGGCCAAGACGGCTCCGCAGCGGGGTGCGGTTGCACGGCGACGGATCCCGCGCCCCTCCCGCGGTGGCTGCTCGCGCTGCCGCTTGGCGCTGTCGGGCGGCGGCGCGCGACTCGACCGTGATCGATCCCGTCCCGTCGACCGCCGGCGGCGTCAGTCGGCGTGGTGGGGCGTGGGGGCGGCCATGCGCGCGGCGCCTGGCTCGGCGGCGGCGAGCAGGCGGCCGAGGAACTCGAGCACCGCGCGGATCCTCGCCGCGCCGATCAGATCGCGGTGCACCGCCTGCCACACCACGCGGGGATCGGGCCCGACGAAAGGCGTCGCGTCGCCCGGCGGCACGGGTACGCGCACCAAGCTCTCCTCGTGGTCGGCGACCTTGCACGGTAGCAGCGCGATGCCGACGCCAGCGATCGCCGCCGACATGATCGACGACACGCTGTCGGAGCGGAGCACGATCTCGGCGCCGGTGGTGTGCTCGTCGATCCACTCGTTCTCGCGGCGGAACGCCCGGGTGTCCGCGAATGCGACGAAGCGATGGCCGGCGAAGCCGTCGGGCTTGCCGACGTCCGGCTTGCCCACCGTGGCGAGGTAGTCGCGCGCTGCGTACAGCGCCAGGTCGATCACGAACAGGCGCTTGACCACCAGGTCGTCCTGGTGCGGCCGCGCCAGTCGCAGAGCGACGTCAGCCTCGCGGCGGCCGAGGTCGACCTCGCGGTTGGTGCACGCCAGCTCGAGGCGGATCTCGGGGTAGGTGCGGTGGAAGTGGTGCAGGTGCGGTGCGATGAAGCGCGTCGAGAGCATCTCGGTCGCCGCCAGGCGGACGTGGCCGGCCAGGCGCTGGTCCTCGCCCTCGACGTCACGCATCGCGGCGATGACCTCGCGCTCGATGCTCTCGGCCCGCGGCAGGATCCGGGCGCCTGCGGCGGTCGCGAGATAGCCGCGCGCGGTGCGATCGAACAGGCGCGCGTCGACGTTTTGCTCGAGACGGGCGAGCCGACGGCCGACCGTGGTGGCGTCGAGGCCCAGGGCACTGGCCGCGCCCGCGAGCGTGCCATGGCGGTGGATCGCGAGGAAGAAGCGGACGTCGTCCCAGTCGATCACGACTGCATTCTCGCAGGGCGAAGCGGGGCGCGCGACCTGCATTCGCGCAGAGGGTCTCTGCGCGTTGTCGCAGGCTCAGCGGCGCGCGCGACCGAGCCCGATGAGCCCGAGCCCGAGCACGAGGCTGCCGAGTAGCCACGGACCGCCATCGGTGGCGCCGCTCGAGCAGCCCGACTTGCCCTCGGTCTTGGTGTCGGTCTTGGTGTCGGTCTTGGTGGCGCCGGACGCCTGCGCGTTCGCGGCGGGTGTCTTCGCATCGGCCGCCGCTGCGGGTGCGGCCGCCGGATCGGCCTTCGCTGCCGTGGGCTCTGCCGGCGGGGGCACGGCCTCGGGTTGGGGCGCAGGCGAGGCGCCGGGCGTGCATTCCATGCAATCGAACTCCACCGTCCCAGGTGGTGAGCCGCCGCTGTAGTCCAGGCGCGAGCACGTCGAGGGCTTGCACAGCCCCGCGATGCCGTCGACCTTGCAAGCGTCACCCTCGGCGGCGCCGCGGCACTGGACCTCCTTGTCGGAGACGACGTCCGCGCGCGCGGTGCCGGCGATGCCGATCCCACTGATGCCCATCCCGCAGCATAGGGCGACGAGCGGGAACCGGCGGGCGACGAGAGCATGTACGCGTACGCGGATCATCGCCACGACGATACCACGGGCCCCGCCCACGCAACGGGGGGGCCCTGAACGGCTCGGCTCGACGGGCTCATTCGCAGAGCGTGGCGACGAACCCGACGTTGGCGTCGAAGTCGAACGACTGCGCGTCGGTGATCTGCCCGGCGATCGCACCGTCCGTCGACGTGATCTCGACGGTTCCCTCGAGGGAGCCGCCGCCGAACCAGCACTCGCCGATCTCGTCTGCGGGCCCGGTCGCCGTGCTCGTGCCGTTGAGGTCGGGGAACAGCGAGTACACGCCCACGCCGCTGCCCGGGGGCAGGCTGAAGCTCACGCTCCACTGGCCGCACGCCAACGCAGCCCACGGATCGTCGCAGTCGTCGGGGCCGGTCGTGATCACCACGAGCAGCGTGTCGGGATCGATCTCGTCGCCGCCCGTGGTGCTCGAGCCGCCGGTGTCGCTGCCACCGCCACCGATGGGCGGAAGGTCGCCGAAGCGGATCGCGTAGGCGTGCTGTTCGCCGGGCTCGGGCTCGGGCTCGGGCTCGGGCTCGGGCTCGGGCTCGGGCTCGGGCTCGGGCTCGGGGCATCCGCCGGACTCACCGCCTTCGTCGTCGCCGCTGTCGCACGGCTCGACCGGATCGGAGCCCGCGCCGGTGCCCGGCAGATTCCCACCATCGGCGGCACCTGTGGTCGCGCCGTCGTCGCCGTCGTCGTCGTCGTCGCCGTCGCCGTCGTCGACTGCGTCCTCGTCACCGACATCCGCGACCTTGGGGTCGCACGCCATCGCGACACCGAGAGCCATCACCGAAGCCGAAGTCCAAACCGTACGAAACATCGCCATGATCCAGCTACCTTCCTAATGAGTCGAGTCGTGCCAAGACGGGGAGTCGTTCGGCACGGGGCCCGTCGCGGGGTCCACAGGGGTAGTGCCCAGCGGCATCGCGATTCCGTGGTGGCGGAGCCTATTTTTTCGTCGAACGGGCCGGTACCTTTT
>JBBQJI010000027.1:0-97061 GCA_038325765.1 Nannocystales bacterium | reverse complement strand
CCCCGATGGGCGGCCCGCCGATGGGCGGCCCCCCGATGGGCGGCCCGCCGATGGGCGGCCCCCCGATGGGCGGCCCGCCGATGGGCGGCCCCCCGATGGGCGGCCCTCCCGGCATGCCGATGGGCGCAGCTCCGATGGGTGGGCCGCCCGGCATGGGGATGGGCGGCCGGCCGGGCGGACCGCCGGCGCCGATGGGGCCACAGTTCGGCGCGCCCGCGGTGCCCGGTGGATTCGGGGCACCGATGGCGATGGGGGCCGGCGGCGCCGGAGCCATCCGCCCGAACTTCCAGGGCACCGGCGGCGAGCTGTTCGTCACCTTCTTGGTCGGCTACCTGCTCACGGCGATCACGTTCGGCTTCTACGCCCCGTGGTTCTACTGCAAGTTGTCCAACTTCACGATGTCGAACATGACGCTCGGTCCGACGCGTCGCGGTGATCTCCGCCTGGAGTTCACCGGCAAGGGCGGCGAGCTGTTCGTGACGTTCCTGGTCGGCTACCTGCTGACCATCATCACCGCGGGTATCTACATGCCCTGGTTCGCGGTGAAGCTGATCAAGTTCTTCGTCGGCAACACCACCGCGACGGCACAGGACGGCACTCGATTCCGCCTCAACTTCGAGGGCACCGGCGGGGAGCTGTTCGTGACGTTCCTGGTCGGCGCGCTGCTGTCGGTGATCACGCTGTACATCTACACGCCCTGGTTCATCTGCAAGCTGCGCAAGGTGCTCTACAGCCGCACGGCGATCCTCGAGAACGAGCAGCCGGTGGGCAACCTCGATTTCGAGGGCACCGGTGGCCAGCTCTTCGTCACCTTCCTCGTCGGCTCGCTGCTGACGATCATCACGCTGTACATCTACCTGCCCTGGTACATGGTGAAGCTCAAGAAGTTCTGGGCAGAGCACACGCGGATCCACTACCAAGGACGCGTATTTTCGGCGGCCTTCCATGGCACTGGCGGCGAGTACTTCGTCACGTTCCTCGTCGGCTACCTGCTCACGATGCTCACGATCGGCATCTACATGCCCTGGTTCCTCGTGAAGCTGTGGAAGTTCGACTACAACAACCATGAGTTCATGGAGGTCGGCGGCGGTGGCGGTGGGGCCTTCCAGCCCATGATGCCGGCGCGCCGCTGAGCGAGCCCGCCGCTTGGCGGCCGAACTGCATTCGAGGGAGGGCACCGCACCGCGCGGGCCCTCCCTTTTCCACGTCGTTCGATCGACCACCCCGCAGACGGCAGCTGCGCGCAGTCGCCTCGACCGCCCGCGCGCCGCCCGGTCACACGCTCACAGCGCGGACTTCAGCTCTGGGAAACGCTGCAGCAGCTTGCCTACGAACTTGCCGTTGGGGTAGCGGGACAGGTACTTGCGACCGCGGTCGAGCGCCTCGCTGATGCGGCCGTTCTCGGTGCTCGCGAGCCACATGCGGTACAGCGCGACCTCGGCCGATGCATGGTTCGGCGCGCGGCGTAGGAACGTCTGGAAGGCGACCTCGGCGGCAGCGTAGTCGAGCGCGTAGTCCATGCGCAGGATGCCGACGAGCAGGTGCCCCTCGACCGCGAGCGGATCGTCGCCGTACTTCTCGATGAAGGTCGAGAGGCACTTGGCGGCGAGATAGCGGGTCTCGACGGACTCGTAGAGGCCGCGGCAGGTCTCGAGGGCGCTGCGGAGCTCCTTGCGGCGGGTGAGCTCGGCGTCGCGCACCAAGCCTGCGAGCAGATCCTCGCCGTCGTCGTCGACCTGACGAGCGTCGCGGCTGCCCACGACCGCTGCGGGCTCGCGGCGCGGCGCCCGGACCACGACGGAGCCAGTGCTCCGCGCCTGGGGAGCCCGCGCCGGCACATAGTCGAGGGTCCGGAAGCGCGCATCCTGCGGCAGGCCGGGGACGTTCCACCCCGTGGGGATGTGGCCGTCCGCGAGCGCGAGGATCTCTTCACCCGTCGCGTCCTCCTTGCCGTGGTCGTTGGACAGCGGCAGCGCAGCCTCGACCTCGGCCTTACCCGGGTCGTCGAAGGTCGACTTGCCGACGTCGTACCGGAACCCGGACTCGACCTCGGCGAGCAGCCGGTTGGTCTTCGGGTGGAGCACCTCGACCTGCCCGCGCAGCACCGAGACGATGGTGTTGGAGTTGCCGTCCACCTGCACCGTGAACACGGTGCCGATGACGCGGACCACAGCGGTAGGGGTGCGGATCTGCAGCACCGGATCGGACGGGCGACGATCGTACCGCACCGCTGCGATGCCGCGATCGACCTGCAGCTCGAGGAGGCTCGGCGACGCCGCGGTCCACTCGAACTCCGACGAGGGCGTGAAGTTGGCGACGATCTTCCCGACGAGGCCGACCTGCAGCGAGTGCTCGGGGTCGACGGAAAAGCGCGTGCCGACCGGGAAGGTGTTGGAGTTTGCCGCCTGCTCGCCGGGCGGCATGATGATGGCGAGCCCACCGACGACGCGGCCGTAGCTCTGCGCGGGGTGTTCGATGCCACCATCGGTGGGGTAGGCGAATTCCGAGGCGCCCGAGCCACCGAAGGCACCGGCGAGTTGGCCGCTGGACTCATCGCTCGGTGGCAACGACAGCACCTCCGGCGCGATGTCGAAGAGCGTCAACGTGAGCACCGCGGCGGCGGTGGCGAGGCCACCCACGGTCGCGCCGACAGCCCAGCGGCGGTACCAGGGATCGACGCGATCGGTCTTCATCCGCCGCAGGACCGCATGGAACTGCTTCTCTTCGCGGATGCCGGCGGTCGTCGGTGGCACCACCGGACCCTCGTAAACGGCATACAACGCCCGGTGCACGCGACGGCAGTCGCGGCAGCCCCGGAGGTGCTCGTCGTATCGCTCGCGCAACTCGCCGATCGCCCGATCGCTCAGCACGAGCTCGGAATCCTCGCGGGCTTCCTGGCAGCTGTACCGCGTGCGCGGTTGGGTTTCACGGTTCGTCATGGGGCTGACTCAGGCGACGACCAGGTCGCGTAGCTGCTTGCGCGCGCGGGTGAGGCGATCCCCGATCGTGCTGATCGGCTTCTCCAGGATCTCGCTGATCTCTTGGAGCGTGAGCCCCTCGTAGTGATAGAGGACGAAGACCTCGCGGAGGTCGGGACGGAGCTGCTGCAGGATCCGGTGGGCTTCGTCGCGGGCTTCGATGCGGGTCGAGCCGTGGTTCGCGGTGCGGCTCGAGTTGAACCAGTTGAGGGCTGTCTTCACGCGCTCGCGTCGGAACCGCTGGCGCAGGAGGTTGTGGGTCGTGTTCGCGGTGATGCGGTACAGCCAGGTGCCGAGCGTGGAGTTGCCCTGGAACTTGTCGAGGGCGTTGAACGCCCGCGCGAACACGATCTGGGTGAGGTCGTCGATCTCGGCGTCTTGTCCGAGCAGCCGATACAGGTGGGCGCGGACCTGGCCTTGGTAGGTCGAGTAGATCTGGCGGAGCGCGCGGTGCTCACCCACGCGCGCGCGGGCGACGAGCAGACGCTCTTCCGGGGTCAGGAACGTGCCCGACTCCGTCGCAGTGACGTCGGGCGCCTCTGCGTGAGCAATCGCAATGTTCTCGACGTGCTCGAGCATCGAGGATTCGGAGCGGCCTTCCTGCACTGTAGGACAACCCTTTGCCGAAGTTTTCCGGGCGACCCCAGCTTTCCACGACGCCCCCCCTTTGAAAAGAGGATCGTCGGAGTCCACAGTGTCGGCTCTGCCCCGAGAGTCGCCGTGTGCCGTCCTGTGGGAGCCCACCGCGCTGTGGCCACGCCCCGGCGCGTTCTGGTCGGGCTCGCTCGACGCGGGCGAGTGCGCCCAGCTGGTAGAGAAGTACACGGGATTGCTGGGCTTGATCGCGCAAGGGGAGGGGGTGAGCCGGGCGGCGGGGCTCCGCCAGCTCGCCGCGCGGTGGCCGGGCGCGCTACGGGAGGGACAGCTCGCACCGCGGGCGACGCTCGAAGCCCGAGGCCGATCATGCCTCGCGCTGGGACCCGGGGTGCGGGACAGATGGCGGGCGGCGGGCCTCGCGGCTGTGCCGCTGTGGGCCGAGCTCCATCGTCTGCTCGGCGATCTCGCCCGGATCCGCGCGGGCCGGCTCGGCCCCGCGGCGTTGCAGGGAGCGCTCGGCGAGCGTTGGCCTGCTTCGGCGGCGTGGTGGGCCGCCCAGCCGTGGCCACCCGACGCCCGTCTCGCCCGATCCTGGCTCGCGGCGATCGCCGAGTGCGATCCCGTCGATCTCGACGCCCTACTGCGCAAGTCCAGTGATGGCGGCGCGGGTGATGGTGGCGCGGGTGATGGCGGCGCGGGTGATGGCGGCGCGGGTGATGGCGGCGCGCCGACCGTGCGATGATCGTTGCCGTGCCCGTGCAGCGCATCGCCGCGTCGATCGCCCTCGTCGTCGTCGTCGCGATCGGGCTGTGGTTCTCGGGCAAGCTCACGCGCGAGTCGGCCGCGCGCGTCGCCGAGATCCGCTCGAGAGAACAGAGCGCAGGCGTGACGCGGGTCACCGTCGCCGAACAGCGCGCCGAGCTCGAGGCCGGCGACGCGACGTTCGAGCGCGTCGTCGCCGATGTGGCTGCGGAGTATGGGATCGCCGCGCCATCGATGGCGTCGCTGGCAGCACCGCGCCTCCACGTCGTCGAACTCGATGCGCCGACGGTGCTCGGTGTCGGCAAGAGCTGGAGTTCGGCGCATCTGAAGATCACCGCGGTGGTCGAGAAGGTGCTCTACCAACAACACGGCGCGTCGGTGTCGGCGAGCCACTCGATCGCGCGGATCGAGAACATCGGTCGCACCGAGGTGGCGTACCTCGCGAAGGTGTCGTCGGCGGAGCGCGGACGATGCCAGGTCCGCGGCTCGCGGATGCACAACGCGGTGGCGCTGCAGGTCGGCGAGGTCGCAGACATCGTGGTGTGCGCGGGCGGTGGTGCGCTCCGTCTCGATCGGGTCGAGGTGCTCGAGCTCGACGCGCTCGGGCACCGCCTCGCCAGTCAGCTCCCGCCGCGGGCGCTGGGGTACGACGATGTCACCGCGAACGCGCACCGACCCCAGCCCCACGTCGAGACTTGCGCGGCGCTCGACGCGGCCACGCTGGTGCAGCAACTGCGTGATGGCGCGGTCGCGTGGGCCGACATCGTCGACTTCCACGCGCGCCACGATTGCCGGCGCTACCCGTTCGTGCCCGGCTACCGCCGCGCCACGGTGCCCCTGACGACCCTGCCCGTGACGAGCGTTGGGGGTCCCCCTTGATATCGCTGGGTTTTTCCACCTACCATCGGAGGCCCCAAGATGACCCGGGGGCCGGGACCGCGCCGTGACGAAATCCGAACTCATCGAGCTCGTCGCGCAGGAAGCCAACCTCACCAAGGGGCGGGCTGAGCTGGTGATCAACACGATCTTCGAGTCGATGGTCGACGCGCTGCGTCGCGACGAAGGCATCGAGATCCGCGGCTTCGGTAGCTTCACGGTGCGGCAGTACAAGTCGTACGAGGGTCGCAACCCGCGGACCGGCGACACCGTGCACGTCGCGCCCAAGCGCCTGCCGTTTTTCAAGGTCGGCAAGGAGCTGCGCAAGCGGATCAACGGCGAGCGTCCCGAGGGCGCGCCGCCGCTCCCTCGCCGCGCGACGCCGGCCAAGCCCGCCGCGGCCGCGCCCCAGGGCACCAAGACGCCGGCGCGTCCGGGCTCGGGTGTCTCCGAAGATGTGATCTAGCGCCCGCGCGGACGCCCGCGATCTGCACCCGTCTCGCGCTTGTTCGGCGCCGGCCGCTCAGCGGGTTGGCATCACGCGGAGCGCTCCGCGATGGGTGTCGAGCTCGACCAAGGTGCCATCGGCGAGCGTCGTGCAGCCGCGGCAGCCGAGCAGAGCCGAGAGCTGCAGCTCGCGGGCGATGAGCGCGGCGTGACTCATGGCGCCGCCGTGCTCGCAGCAGATCGCGCGCACACCGAGCTGGTGCAGGACCACTGCGGCCGGTGCGGTGAGAGCCGGCAACACTACGATGTCGGTGGGTGCCGGGGGCTCGGCCCGCAGGTGCTGCAGGCCAGTGCGCTGCGCGATCGGGCCCCGCATCGACGGGCCGATCGGCAGCCCGCGCAGCCACTGGCGGACGACACCCGCCGGCTCGCCGTCGACGATGCGTCCCGGCGGATGCAGCTCCGCGGCCTCCGTGCGCGCCGCGGTTCGTTCGCGGATGCGGCTGGTGATCGCGGCGATGTCGATGCGCCCCCGCGCCGCGTCGACGCACTCGTCCGGCGCGAGGTGGAAGACGTCGTCACCCAGGCCGCTCAGCACGGCGGCGCGGTTGTAGACCGCCCGCACCGGGGCGAGCCCGAGGGCGAAGAGGTGGTCGTCCCACTCGCGCAGCAACGTCGCCGCTGCCCCATCGTCGTCGGGCACGACGCCTTCGCCGGACTCGGGCAGTCGCTCACCGAGCGTCGGCGCGGCGACATCCCACGCCAGCGGCAGGACGTCGAGCATGTCGCCGCGGCCGCGCAGACACAGCGGGTCGGCGGTGTCGGGGACGAGCGCGCGGTGGTGACGCCCTGCGGGGATCAGCACGGTCACGTAGACGTCGATCATCGCCACGAACGCGGCGAGCGCGTGCGCGAACAGCTCCGTGAGGCCGTCGGCGTCGGCCGTGGCGCTCGCCGCCGCGATCGCATCGAGCCGTCGGCGCGCCGCCGGCAGCTCGACGCGTTGCAGCCGGTGCAGCGCCGCCCGCGGACCGTCGCGTTCGCCGGCCGCGATGGTGTCGGCCGGATCCCGAGCCGGATCCCGAGCCGGATCCGGAGCCGGATCCGGAGCCAGATCCAGATCCCGGATCAGCACCCGCGTGTACAGCCAGCCACCGAGCGGGACCAGGCCGCCGGTCTGCGGGCGCTGGACGGCGAGCCAGCGCACCAGCCATGCGTGGGCGAACGACAGCGGGTCGGGGTTGTGTTCGACGTCGAGCACCAGCGTGCCCTGCGTCGGGATCTCGTCGCCGTGCCGCCGCACCGCCGCCACGAACGCGGGCCACCCAGGGTGCAGCGGCGCGCCGAGGGGGCGGACCTGCACGAGCTGCACGTCGCCGTCGTGATCGACGACGAGTTCGACGTCGAGACCGTGCGCGGGCATGCCGAAGCTCGCGCGGACGCGGGCCAGCACCGCCGCGGTCGCCTCGGCTGCGGGTGAAGCCCAGGCCGCGGCCGGTCCCGTGTAGCGCGGCGCCTGGGCGCCGGCGAAGGCGTCGATCGATCCGTCGTACTCCTCCAGGTAGTCGCGCTGCGGGAGGTCGTCACGCGCCGGGAGGTCGTTGCGCGCCGGGAGCTCGTCAGGCGCCGGCTCGCAGGCGACGACGACGCGCGCGGCGGCGGCGACCTCGTGCTGCACGATCACGTGGTCGTCGACGCCCGCGTCGGCGGGCGCGACGTACTCGCGGCGGGCGAGGTCGATCGCGGCGACGGCCTCGCGAACCCCGTCGAGGTCGCGCACGCCGCCCACCGAGATCCCGAGCCCGGCGCCGCTGTGGCCCTCGCGGTCTTCGAAGGCGAGGGCAGAGCGGACGATCACCGGCCCCGCTGCGAGCAGGCGGCCCAGCCGCGGATCGCCCAGGTGGAGCGCGAGCTCGGCGAGCGGAAAAGTGACGCCATCGGGCACCGGCAGGCCGGCCGCGGCGGCGCGCGCCAGCCCGGCGGCCTTGGGTGCCATCAAAGGGTGGGCTCCGTCGATCAGGCGCGACAGCGGCATCGCTGCGAATGGTAGATAAACCGCGGCGTGCCGTCGTGGTTCGAGGATCATCTGTCGTGTGCGCCGCTGGGCGACTGGCTCCCCGAGCTGCTCGCGGGCGGCGGCGCGTGGGTCGAACTCCGCACGCCTCCGCCGGGCGCCCTCTCGCGATTGCTCGCCGCGGTGCCACCGCCGGCCGCCGACGCGATCACGATGCTCGCGCACGTCGGTCCCCTACACGTGCGCCCGGCCGTTGCCCACAAGCTCGAGGATCGCGGCATCGAGGTCGTCGTCGACGTCGCATGGATCGCCGCGGCGGCGGGATGGATCACGCTGCGGCCGTGGCGTCGGGGGCCGATGCGCCGCGACGCCGCCGATCGCATGGCGTGGCTCGGCGGCCTGGGACTCGTCGAACCGCAGCAGTGGATGTGCACCGATCCGCTGCCCGTGATCGTGACGATGGGGCGCCGGCGCTGATCGGGTCGCCGGGACCAGCCGGGCTTCACGCGCAGGCGATAGCTTCGGCCCAGCGCGCCCGCAGATCGTCGTAGGCGCTCCGGTCCTCCGAGGGCTCGAATCGTCGATCGCGCTGCCACTTGGCGGCGAGCTCGTCGAGGTCGCGGAACATGCCGACGCCGAGCCCCGCGAGCGCGGCCGCACCGAGGCCGGTAGCCTCGAGCATCTGCGGGCGATCGAGCGGCACGCCGAGCAGATCGGACTGGAGCTGCATCATGAGGTCGTTCGCCGCGGCACCGCCGTCGACCCGGAGCAGGTCGAGCGGTTGCCCGAGATCGGCGGCCATGGCGAGGGCGAGATCCGCGATCTGCAGCGCGATGCCCTCGAGCGCCGCGCGGGCGATGTGGGCCTTGGTGGTGCCGCGGGAGATGCCGCGGATGAGCCCGCGGGCGTGGGCGCGCCAGTGTGGGGCGCCCAGACCCGCGTGCCCCGGCACGAGGACGACTCCACCCGAGTCCGGCACGCTCGCCGCGAGGGCCTGGACGTCGGCGGCGGCAGCGATGATGCCGAGTCCATCGCGGAGCCACTGCACCACCGCACCCGCCATGAACGACGAGCCCTCGAGGCACCACGTGGTCTGCTCGCCGATCTGCCACGCCACCGACGTCAGCAGGCCGTGGGACGATGGCACGATGCGCGGACCGGTGTTCATCACCATGAACGCGCCGGTTCCGTAGGTGCACTTGGCCTGGGCGGGGGCAAAGCACGCCTGCCCGAACAGCGCCGCTTGCTGGTCGCCGGCGATGCCGTGGATCGGGATGCCATCGGGCAGGCCGGGCACACCGGCGGTGGTGCCGAACGACGCGGTGCACGGGTGGACCTCGGGCAGCATCGTCTGCGGCACCCGCAGCAGCTCGCACATCCGCGGCGACCAGCCGCCGCCCACCAGCGGCCACAGCATCGTGCGCGAGGCGTTGGACGGCTCGGTGGCGTGCACCTTGCCACCGGTCATCCGCCACAGCAGGTAGGTGTCGACCGTGCCGGCGACGAGCTCGCCGCGCTCGGCCGCCGCGCGCGCGCCCTCGGTGTGATCGAGGATCCACGCGAGCTTGGTCGCCGAGAAGTACGGGTCGAGCACCAAACCGGTGGTGCTGCGGACCTCGTCGGCGTGGCCGGCCTTCGCCAGGGCCTCGCAGATGTCGGCGGTGCGACGATCTTGCCACACGATCGCGCGGTGGATCGGCGCGCCATCGTCGCGGCGCCACACCAGCGAAGTCTCGCGCTGGTTGGTGATGCCGATCGCGGCGATGCGCGACGTCGCGATGCCCGACCGATCCAACACGTCCGCGATCGCGCGGCACACCGAGTCCCAGATGTCGCCCGGCTCGTGCTCGACGCGACCGGGCTCGGGGAAGTGCTGGGGGAACTCGTGGGTGTGCCTGGCGAGCAGGCGCATCGAGTCGTCGAGCAGCAGGCAGGTGCTGCCGGTCGTGCCCTGATCGACGGCGAGGATCACGTCGGGTGCGCTCACGCGGGAACTCCTTGGCCGGACCCACCCCGGCGGCGACGCTCGGACCGTACCAAGCCCTTGACGGTGGTGTCGCCATCGACGTGGTGCGCCAGGCTCGGGTACCCTCGTGCGCACGGCGATGGCGAGTTCGGTCGAGGATGTCGCGCCGGTCCCGGGCGAGCCGGTCGGATTCTCGCGGGTGCTCGTCGTCGACGACGAAGACGCGCTGCGCCACATGCTCGAGGTGTTGCTCGGCCGCGAGCGGTACCAGGTCCTGCAGGCCGCCAGCGCCGAGGCGGCGATCGAGGTCCTCGGCCGCGAAGACGTCGACGTGGTGCTCTCCGACGTGCGCATGCCGGGGATGGGCGGGCTGGCCCTCGTGGAGTGGATCCGGGCCAATCGCCCGGGCCTGACGGCGATCGTGATGAGCGCCTTCGGCTCGATCGACCTCGCCCTCGAGGCGATGCATGCGGGCGCCTACGACTACATCGCCAAGCCCTTCAAGCAGGACGAGGTGGTGCTGACCCTGCGCAAGGCCGAGGAGCGCGAGCGCCTGCGGCGCGAAAATCTCGCCCTGCGCGAGCAGCTCCGCGACGCCGCCGCCACCACCGACTGGCTGGGCGGCATGCTCATCCGCAGCGCATCGATGCAGCAGATCGCGCGCACCGTCCGCAAGGTCGCGCCGTTCAAGACCGCGGTGCTCGTCACCGGCGAGTCCGGCGTCGGCAAGGAGCTGGTCAGCCGCGCGATCCATGGGTTCAGCCCGCGCTCGGGCGGGCCCTTCGTGGCGGTCAACTGCGGCGCCATCCCCGAAACATTGCTCGAGTCGGAGCTGTTCGGCCACGTGCGCGGCGCCTTCACCGACGCCACCGCCGACAAGCGCGGGTTGTTCGAGGAGGCCAAGGGCGGCACACTGTTCCTCGACGAGATCGGCGAGCTGCCGCTCGCGCTGCAGGTGAAGCTGCTGCGCGCGCTGCAAGAAGAAGAGGTGCGGCGCGTCGGCGACGTGCGATCGATCAAGATCGACGCGCGCGTGGTCACGGCGACCTCGCGCGATCTCGCACTGATGGTCGAAGAGGGGACCTTTCGCCAGGACCTCTACTACCGACTCAACGTCATGCCGATCGAGGTGCCGCCGCTGCGCGAGCGTCGGGATGACATCCCGCCGCTCGTCGGACACTTCATCACGGCGCTCAACCGGCGGCTGGGCACCAAGGTCACCGCGGTCGACGACGCGGCGTTCGCCTTCTTGCTGGCGTATCGATGGCCGGGCAACGTGCGCGAGCTCGAGAACACGCTCGAGCACGCGGCGGTGATGGCCGAGCAGCCGGTGCTCTGCGTCGCGGATCTGCCGGAGCGCGTGCGTCATGCCCGCGCGGCGACAGGCGGCGTGATGCTGGCGCTGCCCGACGGCGACCTCTCGGTGAAGCGGGCCCAGCGAGCGCTCGAGCGGGAGTTCATCCTGCGAGCCTTGGCCCAGACCGACGGTAACCGGACCCACGCGGCGCGGCTGCTGGATCTCAGCCACCGGGCGCTGCTGTACAAGATCAAGGAGTTCGGCCTCGGCTGAGCGCGTGGTGCGCGGGTCCAGATCCCCGGATCAAGAAGGATGCACCCCACGGCGCTGTCCCCGTTCGCGAGGCTTTTTTGGGTCCTGGCGCCGCACGTGGAATGCTGGTTGCGCCCGTCAGGGTCCAGGTCCAGCCATGCGCGTGATACGCTTCTCAACGATCTCGGGGACTTGCTTGTTGGCCGCGCCCTCACGCCAGCGCTCCTCGCGCGGCGGGATCACTTCAATGACCTATCAATGGCCTATCACTGTCATTCAACTACATATCACTGAAGGCCGATGTACGCGTTGACGGATCACGGATCGGGACCGACAATGGACGGGCTTCACTCGCATGGATCCGGAACCCACCCAGGGCGCGAAGGCGGCGACCCCCATCGCCTCGCCCGAGCCCGACGACTCTCCGCTGGCCTCGGGCGACGTCGTCGCGCCGCCGCCGGCCGTGTTGGACCCCCCGCGGCGCCGCGCCAAGACGCCGACGCCGCGCGAGAACGAGGGCACGAATCCGAACAACGTGAAGCGGCTACGCCAGGCCGCGATGATGAGCAAGGCCGAGCTGGCCCGGCGTGCTGGAGTCAGCCCGCTGACGATCGATCGTGTCGAGTCGGGCTGTCCGTGTCGCATGGACACGAAGCGGAAGGTCCTCGAGGCCCTGGGGCTCGCGCCTTCCGCGGCCAAAGAAGTCTTCCCCGACGAAGACCTCGGCTGAGCCGCCGACATCTTGGGCATGGTGCCCGCGTTGCAGGGCGGCGCGTTCGGCCCGTCGGAGCCCACCTCAACCCGGCGCGCGGCGCCGTGACAGGCTGAAGGACGCCCGTGGCCAAGCAGTGCATCGGTCTGGACATCGGCTCGAGCGCGATCAAGCTCGTGCAGCTCAAGCCTGCGGGGCGCGTGCTCGCGTTGCAGAACTTCGGCATCGAGCCGGTTCCGCCGCAGACCATCGTCGACGGCGTGATCCTCAACCACAGCGGGCTGGTCGACGCGATCAAGAACCTGACGCGGCGGATCCACCTCAAGGGCAAGGCGATGGCGCTCGCCGTCTCCGGCAACAGCGTGATCATCAAGCGCCTCACCATCCCGGCGATGGAGGGCGGCGCCCTCGACGAGCAGATGGAGTGGGAGGTCCGGCAGAACATCCCGTTTTCCCGCGATGACGTCGTGGTCGACTACGAGGTGCTGGTCAAGCAGACGCCGACCGGACAGATGGAGGTGCTGCTGGTGGCCGCCAAGCGTGAGGTCGTCGCCCAGTACCAGCAGGTGGTGCGCGATGCCGGGTTCCAGCCCGTGATCGTGGACGCAGCGGCGCTCGCGCTGCAGAACTCCGTCGAGCTCGGCATCGGGTTCGCCCCCGGCGACACCATCGCGATCATCAACGTCGGCGCGACCTACTCGACCCTGTCGATCGTGTCGGACGGACGCCCGTCGTTCAATCGCGACCTCGGCACCGGCGGCAACACCTACACCGAGGCCATCCAGCGCCAACTGGGTGTGAGCCTCGACGGCGCCGAGGCCTACAAGGTGGGCGGGTCCTTCGCGGCCGCCGGTGGCATGGCGGATGTCGTGCCGCAGGAGGTCCACCGCATCCTCTGGCAGGTCTCCGAGCAGGTCGCCGAGGAGTTCCAGCGCTCGCTCGACTTCTACGTGAACGACGCGATCGACGCGCGTCTGTCGCGCATCTACCTCGCCGGCGGCTCGTGCCTGGTGCCGCAGCTGCCCAAGGCCATCCAGGATCGCTCGCGGATCCCGGTCGAGATCATCAACCCATTTGCGCGGGTGGTCGTCGACACGCGACGATTCGATGTCGAGTACCTCCGCGTGAACGCGCCGGTCGCCACCGTCGCGTTCGGACTCGCGGCGCGGCGCGCGGGAGATTCCGAATGATCCGCATCAATCTCGCTCCGACCAAGCGCAAGCGGGCGTCCGCCTCGGCGGCACCCACCGCGGCGCGCGGCCAGCGGGTCGCGGGTGCCAGCGCGGGCGCGGGCGCGGGCGCAGCCTCGTTCTTGCTCATGTTCATCGGCTGGTGCGCCCTCGTCGGCGCCGGCTGGTACCTCCTCGACATCGAGGAGGAGGCGGCCCTGGCAGTGCGCGGCAAGACTGCGGTCCTCGCCAAGGAAACCAGCGACATCAAGGCCGTGATCGACGAGGCCGGCCTCAAGGCGCGCGAGGAGGAGATCCAGCGCCAAGAGGTCGCGATCCACAAGCTCGAGGCCAAGCAGCGCACCCCGGTGTTCGTGATGTACGAGCTGGCGATGATGCTCACCGACGCCCAGCAAGGCGGCGGCGTGACGATCGACGAAGAGAAGTACAAGAAGAACAAGGCCGACGACCCGCAGAGCGAGATCAACGAGCGCTGGGATCCCTCGGGCCTGTGGCTGTCCAGCGTCGTCGAGAACGAGGGCCGCCTGACGATCGAGGGCTCGGCCAGAGACGCCGCCGACCTCGCAGAGTTAACCCGGCGCCTGCGCGCCAGCGTGTGGTTCGGCGAGATCACCCACCCCAACTACGAGCGTGCCACCACCACCTCCAACCGCGGCGGCGCGGCCGCCCAACGCACCCTGACGTGGAAGCTCGACGTCGCGGTCCGACGCTGGAACTGAGGAGAACGACGTGTTCGACGGACTCGCACGACTCCCGATCTGGCAGCGACTGCTGCTCTTCGTCTTCATCTGCGCCGTGATCGTCGGCGGCTGGTACTACTTCTTCTATCTCGACGAGGTCACCAGCCGCGAGGCCGCCGACACGGCGCTGGTCACGGCCGAGAAAGAACTCGAGACCGTCCGCACCAAGCGCGACAACTTCGACGCCGAGAAGCGCAAGGTCGAGGAGGCCGAGAAGGCGCTCGAGGCCCAGCGCGAGGTGCTGCCGCTGACCGCGTCCACGGTCGACAACCTCATGCAGACCTTCCAGCAGCAATCGCGCCTGGTCGGCATGACGGTCGAGAGCTGGAACAACGAGCCCGAGGAGTTCGAGGACTTCTACGCGCGCATGCCCATCCGCGTGAAGGCCTCGGGGACGTGGACGCAGGTCGGCGAGTTCTTCCGCCGCGTGTCCGAACTCAAGCGGATCGTCAGCGTCGATCGGCTCGGGCTCACGGTCGTGGCCTCGGCCGCGCGCGACGGCGAGAAGCCCGACGAGCACCCTGGGCTCAGGGTGGAGTTCGAGGCGGCGACCTATCGCTTTCTCACCGACACCGAGCGCGAGGCCGCCGCTGCGGGGCCCGCGGCGAAGAAGGGTAGGCGCAGGAAGTGAAGACCACGACGATCGCATCGCTCCTGCTGCTCGCCGCCTTGGCGCCTGGTTGCGTCGACGATGGCGGGGCAAAGGTGAACGCCAAGCGCGGGGTTCCGGCCGACGCGGCGGGCGCAGACAAGGCCGCCGCCCCTGCCAAGCCCAAGTCCGCGGCCACAGAGCCTGAGGGCGAGGCCGACGCGGATCTGCTGCCCTCGCAGCTGCCCGCGCGGCCGCCGGTCGCCCTCGATTCCAAGTCGTTCGGGCGCCGTCGCGACCCCTTCCTCAACGCTGTGGTCAGCGACGTGGTCGTGCCCGAGCCCACCCGTCAGCGTGCCGACCGCAAGGTCGAGATGGGCCAGTACGCCTTCGAGGACCTCAAGCTCATCGCCATCGTGAACGCGGGTCCGGGCATGCGGCCGCGGGCGCTGTTCGTCGCGTCCGATGGCCACAGCGGCGCGGTGGAGCAGGGCAAGTACTTCTCCAGCGCCGAAGTCTTGCTTGCCGCCGTCAATCGCGACTATGTGGAAATCGAGGTCGTGGATGATGATCTGGCCAGCAGTCTCAATCTGCAGCGCGGGGAACGACGCGCCATTTATTTGCGAAACGAATGAGTTGGGAGTGATCCTCCGATGATGCGCTTCGGTTCTGCACCCCGTACCGGAGTGCGTCGTGTGACGCCCCTGGGCCTTCTGGCCGCTCCGTTGTCGCTGCTGCTCGCGCTGCGACCCGAGATATCCCTCGCCGCGGGTCTACACCCGGCGATGTCGGCCCTGACGGCAGCCGCCGCGAGCGCGGCCGCCGGCGTGGCCCCGAACCGCATCGACGCGCTGACGATCGAGGAACTCGACGACGGTACGACGACGCTGCGACTGGGCGGCTCGGCCAAGCCGACGTTCAACGTCTACCGCCTGCAGGATCCCGACCGCCTGGTCGTGGACATCTCCGGTAGCGAGCGCGGGGAGGTCGTGCCGCACGTGCCGCTGGACAACTGGGCCTGCGGACGGCTCTCGGTCACCGACGTCACCGAGCAGGACTCGATGATGGTGCGGCTGGTGGTCGAGCTCAAGCGCGACGTCAGCTACGTCGTGATCCCCCAGGGGAACAACCTCGTCGTCACGGTGAGCCCCCGGCAGGTCCCGCCCGAGGCGTACTTCGCCCGCAAGAGCGCGTCATCGCGGCGCGCCGAGATCGAGGCCGCCGAGCGGGCCGCGGTGGCGAAGCTCGCCGCGGCCGACGACCAGCAGCGCAGCGCCCAGCACGACACCGCCGCTGCCGCCCGCGGAATCGCCGACGCCCAGCGCCGACTCGGGGCGGCCAAGGAGGCCGAGGCGCGGGCGCAGGCCGCCGAGAAGCGGGCCAAGGCCGCACAGGCCGCGGCGCGATCGGGCGTCGATGCGCGCGTCGGTCGTCGCGTCGCCTCGCGCCGTGCCCTGCGCCAGGCCGAGGCCGAGCTCGCGCGGGCCCAGAAGGCGCGCCAAGACGCGCAGTCGCAGGCCAAGATCGCCGATGTCGCCCTCGCCGAGGTTCGCGCCGCGGCGCAGGCCGATCGCGCCGCCGCCGGAGATGACCGCCGCAAGGCCGAGGCGCTCCGGCTCGCGGCGTCGCGCAAGCTCGAGGACGCAGAGCTCACCGCGCAGCAGCGAATCGCTGCGGCGTCGCAGCGGGCTCACGCAGTCGAGGGCGAGGCCAGCCGCGAGGCGGCGAAGCAGCTCTCCCGCGCGCGGGCCCAGGCGAGCACCACCGAGGCCGCCGCCAAGCGAACCCTCGCCGATGCCAAGCGCGCGAAGGCCGAGGCCGATCGCACCGAGGCCGCGGCGCGCGACAAGCTGCAGGCGGCCCAGGACGCGGCCGCGGCGGCGCAGCGCGACGCCGCGGCGCTCCGCGCAAGAGCGGGGGCGAGCGACGCCCGAGCCGCCGCCAAGCTCGACGACGCGACCGGCAAGCTCGACGACGCGACCGGCAAGCTCGGCGCCGCCGAGGGCAAGCTCGCCCTCGCTGAAGGCAAGCTCGCCGCGGCCCAGCGCGAGCTCGACGGTGCGGCGGCCCAGGCCGCGGCTGCGCGCGTCAAGCTCGATGGCGCCCAGAAGACCGCGGCCGCGAAGCTCGCCGAGGCCGAGCGCATCAAGGCCGAGGCCGAACGCATCAAGGCGCAGGCCGATCGCATCCTCGTCAGCGCCCAGGCCGAGGCGCGGGCCCAACTCGCCGACGCGCAGAAGACCGCCGACGCCACCGTCGCCGACGCGCAGCGACGCGCCGACGCCCAGGTCAGCGCCAAGCTGGAGACCGCCGCGCGCGATGCCGCAGCCCTGGTCGCCAGCGCGCGGAGCAAGGCCGACGCCGCCGTCGCGTCCCGCATGCACGAGGCCGCGGCCGCGGCCCAGAAGAAGATCGCCGACGCCGAGCAGCGCGCGCGGACCATGGCCGAACGCGAGCTCGCCGCTGCGCAGAAGCAGGCCGAGCTCAAGCTGGCGGAGGCGCGCAAGGAGTCGAAGCGTCGAGCCGACGCCGAGGTCGCGGCCGCGCGCGCCACGGCGGTGGCCGACGCCGAACGCGAGCTCGCGGCGCTGCGCAAGCGCGCCGAGCGGGAGACGGCAGAGCAGGTCGGGAAGGCGCGCAAGCAGGCGACCGCGGAGGCCGATCGGGATCTCGCGGCTGCGCGTGCCCGTGCCACGGCCGAGGCCGACGAGCAGGTGGCCGGCGCCAAGCAGCGCGCCGGCGCCCTCGAGCGCGAGGCCGCGGGCAAGCTCGCTGCCGCCGGCGAGACCCTCGCGGCTGCCGAGCGCGACCGGAAGTCCGCGGCGACCGTCAAGGCCGAGGCCCTGGCGCTCCGCGAGCAGGCCGATGCGGCGATGGCCAAGGCCCGCGCCGCGATGGACGAGGCGAGCGGCGAGAAGACGGCGGCCATCGCCGCGCGCAAGGCCGCGGATCGCGATCTGATCGCCGCCAAGACCGAGGCTTCGCGCGCGCGCAAGCGCGGCGAGCTGACCGCACGGATGGAGACCCGTGTGCAGGCGGCCGAGCAAGCCCGCGACGCCGCCCTCGGTCGCCAGCGCCAGGCCGAGCAGGATCTCGCCAAGCTCGCAGACGATCGCGAGCAGCTCGCGGCCAAGCTCGCCGCCGAGCGCAAGTCATCGGAGAAGCTGGCGAGCGCCGTCTCGGAGCGCGAGCGCGAGCTCGTCGCCGCTCGCACGCAGGTCGAGCAGGCCCGCACCGAGCTCACCGCGCTGGGCGGCCGTGTCAGCCCTGAGGAGGTCGACCACGCCCGCGCCGAGACGCGCAAGGTGCAGGCCACGGCCACCGTGCTCGAGAAGCAGGTGTCGCGCCTGCGCACCGACGCCGACGAGGCGCGCTCGCGGGCCAAGATCGCCGAGGCCAAACTGCAGGAGCTCGAGGCCCAGGGCGCGCGCCGGCGCAAGGTCGACGCTGCGCGCGACGAGGCCGCGATTGCCCAGCGCGCTGCGGCAGCGGCGAAGGCCGAGCACGCCGACGCCGGGGTGCGCCTGGCCAAGCTGAACGACGATCTCGCCACCCGCAAGGTCGAGCTCGCCGAACTCACCCGCGCGCGCACCGAGCTCGAGTCCCATGGCGAGGCGCTGCGGGCGAAAAACGCCGCGGCCAAGCATGCGCTCGACGACGCCGAGCAGAAACTCGCGACGCTCGAGACCAAGCTCGCCGCCGAGCGCGGCCGCTTGGGCGCCGTCGAAGACGAGGTCCGCCGCGCCCAGAGCCGGCTCGAGACCCGCGTCGACGAGATCGCCGCCCGCACCGCCACTCCCGAGCCCACGCGCGCCGCGGTGGCGCCGGCCGATCCCGTTGCGAAGCGCACCGCCGCCCCGCGGCCGGCCCTCACCGCCACGCGCGTCCGCGACGTCCGCTTCGAAGACGATCGCGACGAGTCACGGGTGATCATCGCCTTCGATGGACCCATCGCCTACTCGGGCAGCTCGCTCACCCCGACCATCCAGGTGCTCGAGCTCGCGGGCGCACAGATCCCGCGGACCCTCGAGCGCAGCCTCGACGCCACCGCCTACGCGGGGCCGATCAAGCTGGTGACCTCGTTCGCGGAGGGCGAGCACGCCAAGGTGGTGGTCTCGACCGCGAAGGCCGCGAAGCCGCGGCTCGAGGAGCGTCCCGGCGAGCTCGTGTGGCACTTCCCGCGCAGCGCCAGCAGCAAGGGCAAGCCATCCGAGGCCGTGAGCATCGCCGGTACCAAGGTCGGCGGCTACGCGAGCATGCCTCCTGTGGCCGCACAGATCGCGGCGCCGTCCGGCGGCGAGGGCGAGCTCACCATGGACGCCCGCCCGACCCGCGGCCGCGGCCGTTGGCGCGGCGAGCGGATCGAGATCGAGCTGCAGGACGCCCCCATCAAGGACGTGCTGCTGCTGTTCTCGGACATCGGCAAGGTCAACATCATCGCGGGCAGGAACGTCGAGGGCAACGTGACGCTGCGGCTGGTGTCGGTGCCCTGGGATCAGGCGCTCGACATCATCTTGCGATCGCTGAACCTCGGCTACAACCGCGACGGCAACGTGATCCGCGTCGCCACGGTCGAGGATCTCGAGAGCGAGCGCCGCGCGGCGATCGAACGCGCCGCCGCCCGCGTGCAGCAAAAGCCCCTCGAGACCAAGCTGTTGCCGGTGTCGTACGCGACCGTCGACGAGATGGTGCCCAAGGTGCAAAGCGTGCTGTCGTCGCGCGGCAGCGTCACGCCCGACACCCGCACCAACACGCTCATCATCATGGACGTGTCGGAGAACATCGCGCTCGCCGAGAACCTGGTCCAGCAGCTCGACACCCAGACGCCGCAGGTGCTCATCGAGGCCCGCATCGTCGAGGCCCGCACCAGCTTCGCCCGCCAGCTCGGTGTGCAGTGGGGCTTCGATTTCATCGCGAGCCCCGGCACCGGCAACCCCACCGGGCTGCTGTTCCCCAACTCGGTGGGCCTCGGCGGCGGCGCCACCGGCCAGCCCGCCGACGCCCGCGGCCTGATCCTGCCCGGCGCCGCGGCCAGCCCCAACTACGCCGTGGATCTGCCGGCGCCCGTCGGTACCGGCACCGGCGGCGCGATCGGCTTCTCGTTCGGCAGCATCAGCGGCAACCTCAACACCAACCTGCGGCTGTCGGCGTCCGAGAGCACCGGCGAGATCCGCATCATCAGCGCGCCGAAGATCGTGACCCTCGACAACAGCGAGGCCCAGATCGAGCAGGGCGTGCAGATCCCGATCTCGCAGGTCAGCGCCCAGGGCGTCAACACGCGGTTCGTCCGCGCGACCTTGGGACTTCGCGTCACCCCGCACGTCACCAACGAGGGGGCGATCTTGTTGGATGTCGTGGTCGAGAAGAACGAGGCCGACTTCGTCAACACCGGTGCCCGTGGCGATCCGACGATCCTCACCAAGCAGGCGCAGAGCCGCATGCTGATCAACGACAACGACACGGCGGTGATCGGCGGCATCTACACCCGCAGCAAGGCCGTGAACTACGACAAGATCCCGTGGATCGCCGACGTGCCGATCATCGGATGGTTCTTCAAGCAGAAGTCCGAGGCCGACGTCCGCTCCGAGGTTCTCATCTTCCTCACGCCGAAGATCGTCAACCGCGCCAGCAGCATCGGTGGCTGAGGCGGCCGACGTGGGTGGGCCGGTGTTCCTGGTCGGCATGATGGCGAGCGGCAAGACCACGGTCGGCCGCCGCCTGGCCGCCCACACCGGCGCGAGCTTCTGCGACCTCGACGTCCGCATCGCGCGGATGACCGGCCGGTCGATCCCCGCGCTGCTGGCCGCGGGGGAGCCGGCGTTCCGTACTGCGGAGCGCATCGCGCTGCGCTCGCTCGTCGACGAGCCGGGCTTCGCGGGCGGGCGCGCGGTGGTGGCCACCGGTGGGGGTACCGTGATGGATCCGGCAAACCGCGCGGCGATGCGCCGAGTCGGCACCGTGGTGCTGCTCGAGGTGCCGCTGCATGTCCTCGCCGCGAGGACCGAGCACGACGACGGAGGCCGCCCGCTGCTCGCCGGGGCCGACCGCGACGCCACGCTGCTGCGGCTGTGGGCCGAGCGCGAGTCGGCCTACCGCGAGGGCGCCGTCGTCGTGTCCGGTGACGCCGAACCCGAGGCCGTGGTCGAGTCGATCCTGCGGCAGCTCGCCGCCGTGGGGCCGCCATGACGGCGCTCGTCTCGATCCAGGTGCCGGTGCCCACCGCATCGCAGGGCTATGTGGTGCGCGTGGGGCTCGGCGTCGCCGAAGAGATCGTCACGCACCTGCGCCGCGCCGCGCCGGCGCTGCAGCGGGTCGCGGTCGTGTCCGACACCAACGTCTTCGCGTTGCACGGCAGTGGTGTCGTGCAGCGACTGGACGACGCGGGCCTCGAGACCGTGGTGCACACCATCGCGCCCGGCGAGGCGAGCAAGTCGCCGGCGGTGCTCCTCGCGTGCCTGCAGGCCTGGGCTGCGGCCGGGCTCGCGCGCAGCGATGCGGCGGTCGCCCTGGGCGGCGGCGTGGTCGGTGATCTCGCCGGGCTCGCCGCCCACCTGTACATGCGTGGCATCCCGATCGTGCAGTGTCCGACGTCGCTGCTCGCCCAGGTCGACGCCTCGGTCGGGGGCAAGGTCGCGATCGATCACGACGGCGCGAAGAATCTGCTGGGGGCGTTCCACTTCCCGGCGGCGGTGCTGGTGGATCCGACGTGGTTGGCGACGCTGCCTGCGGAAGGGCGAATCGCGGGCGCCGCCGAGATGGTGAAGCACGCGCTGCTGTTCTCGCGCGAGCACCTCGACGCCATCGCCCGGTGCGCGCCGCGTTGGGCCAGCGCTGCGCCGGCCGAGCTCGCGGAGCTGGTCGCGAGCTCGATCGCGCTCAAGGCCGCGTGCGTGGCCGCGGACCCGTTCGAGCGCTCGCCGTCGGGCCGCGTGCTGCTCAACCTCGGGCACACCGTGGGGCACGCCATCGAGGCGGCGTCGGCGTACACGGTGGGACACGGGGATGCGGTGGCGCTGGGGCTCGTCGCCGCGGCGCGGCTGTCGGTGCGACGCGGGCTCGCTCCGGCCAGGCTCGCGGATGAACTCGGCGCGTTGCTGCGCACGATCGGGTTGCCCACGGAGCTCGACCCGTGGTTGGCCGAGCCCCAGCTCGCCCGCGTGCGCGCGGCTCTGGGTCACGACAAGAAGCGCGCCGGCGACATGATCACCTACATCGCACTGGCCGATGTCGCCGTGCCGCAGACGGTGCGGCTCGGCGCCGACGCCGTCCTCGAGGCGATCGCGCCGAGATGAAGGGGCGCCTTGGTGACCGCGGCAGGGCCGTCGCATTCTTGCTGCCGCCGCGCCGCCGGTGCTAGCCTGGTTTTTGCCGTGTCCCGTCGCTGGCGACGGGGATGGCAGCTCGGAGAGACGATGACGAGATTCAACGCGTTCGTGGCCGCATCGCTCGCCCTGCTCGCCTCGGCCTGCGCGGAGAACCAGGAGTCGCTGATCGTGATCAACGCGCCTGCCTGGGGCGATGGGTGCACGGTCGGCGCCGGCGGAGGCGACGTCGGCCTGCCGTTCGGGGTGCTCGATGTCGCGTTCGACACGCGGTACCTCATGCCGGCGCTGCTGCTGAACAACACCTCGGTGCGGGGCCCCAACAACGCCGGCATCGAGACCAACGAGGTGCAGCTCCTCGACGCGGACGTCGATCTGTCCTCGACGAACGCGCCCGAGTTCATCGATGCGCTCCGCGCCAGCGACGAGAACCTCGTCAGCTTCAACGTGCCTCTGGCGACGGTCTCCATCCTGCCCGGCGAGACCCAAGGCGTGCTCGTCGAGGTCATCAGCGGGAGCGCTGCCGTGGCGCTGAGAGACGAGATGAACAGCCGCGGTTTCGATGAAGACACGCGGATCACCCTCGAGGCCACCATCGTGTTCCACGCCTCCCGCTCGGGCAACACCCGCGGCGAGGTCGGTGGCATCGAGGCCCGGGAATTCCGGTTCCCGATCCAGGTCTGCCTGGGATGCCTGATCGACTGCTCCGGCTGCGACGAGGGCGAGTGTCCGCCCGACTACACGTCGGTCGCCGGGGGCATCTGCGGCAACGCCCAGGACCTGCCGGTCTTCCCCGCCGCCTGCGAAGCCCCCGAGTGACCACCGGGCAATCCCACGCCCACGCCCGCTCGCTTGACCGCGCCGCCAGATTGCGGTGAACTACCCGCGGCGTTCATGCTCGGCGAACAACTCAAGAAGATCGTGGAGTGCACCCCCGGTGCTGCGGGTGCAATCCTCATGGGCTTCGACGGCATCGCCGTGATGCAGCACCTCGCACCCGGGGCCGAGGGTGTGGTCGATCTCGAGTCGACGGCGATGGAGTTCTCGTTCCGCTTCATGGAGCTGCGTCGCGCGGCTGCGTCGCTCGACATGGGCGAGGTGCAAGACGTGACGGTGCGGGGCGAACGGCAGTCGTTCGTGTGTCGTGCGCTCTCCGAGGACTACTTCGTCGGGGTGCTGCTCACCGACCCGTCCTTCCTCGGCAAGGGCCGCTTCTTGCTGCGCAGCTCCGCGGCCGAGCTGCTCGCCGACCTCTGAGCGGTCCGCGGCCAATTCGCAGCAGATCTGCGCCCATCCGAGGCGGCTGTGCGCCAACCCGGCTCCCACCCGGCTCCCACCCGAATCCCACCCGAGTCCCACCCGAGTCCCACCCGAGTCCCACCCGAGTCCCACCCGAGTCGGGGTCCCGATACCCCCTAGCGCTCGTTCGCGATGCGCTTCACAATACGCCCCGCGATGCCCCAGGCCACGAGCTCGACCGCAGGCGCTGCTGGGCGCGGGGCCGTGGTGGTGATCCACGGTCCCAACCTCGATCTGCTCGGCGTCCGTGAGCCCGAGGTGTACGGCACCACCACCTTGGCGCAGCTCGACGGGCGCATCACCGCGCTCGCCGACGCGCTGGGCGTCGACGTCGAGGTCCACCAGACCAACGGCGAGGGCGCGTTCATCGAGCTGCTGCACGCCGCGCGCACCCGCGCGGACCTGCTCGGCGTCATCGTCAACCCGGGCGGCTACACCCACACCAGCGTGGCGATCACCGACGCCCTCGCGGCCCTCGACGCGCCCGTGGTCGAGGTGCACCTGACCAACCTGTACGCGCGCGAGGACTTCAGGCACACCTCGCGCACGGCGGCGGCGTGCCGCGGGGTCATCATGGGACTCGGTCCCGACTCCTACCTCCTCGCGCTGCGCCACCTCGTGGCCACCCACGCCGACTCCGCCCGCGCCACGACCATGGAGCGAACATGACCGATCCTGCGGACCCCAAATTTCCCGACCTCCGCTACGTTCGCGAGCTGGCGAAGGTGTTTCGCCAGTACGAGCTCGACGAACTCGAGATCGAGGCCGGCGATCAGCGCATCTTGCTGCGTCAGTCCGACTTCGCGTCGCCCGTGGCCGCTGCGGCGCCGTCGGTGGTCCACGTGCCGGCCACAGCGCCTCCGGCTGCGCGCGCCCCCCTCGACGCACCCGTGGTGGTCGCCTCGGCCGAGGCCGACTTCATCACCTCGCCGTTCGTCGGCACGTTTTACCGATCGGCGCGGCCCGACACCCCGTCGTTCGTCGAGGTCGGCAAGCGCGTCGCCGCCGGGGATGCGGTCTGCATCGTCGAAGCGATGAAGCTGTTCAACGAGATCGAGGCCGACTGGGCCTGCGAGATCGAAGACGTACTGGTCGAGAACGCGTCGCCGGTCGAGTACGGCACCAAGCTGTTCCGGGTACGCAAGCTGTGACCATCACCCCGATCCGCAAGGTGTTGGTCGCGAACCGCGGCGAGATCGCGCTGCGGGTGATCCGTGCGTGCCGCGAGATGGGCATCCGCACCGTGGCGGTGCACTCGACGGTCGACGAGTCGGCACTGCACGTGCGCTTCGCCGACGAGTCGGTGTGCGTCGGCCCCGGCCCTGCGGCCCAGAGCTACCTGCACATCCCCAACCTCATCGCCGCCGCCGAACTCACTGGCGCCGACGCGGTGCACCCGGGCTACGGTTTCCTCGCCGAGCGCGCCGACTTCGCCCGTGTGTGCGGCAAGTGTGGGCTCAACTTCATCGGCCCGAGCCCCGACCACATGGCGATCATGGGCGACAAGGTCCGCGCGCGGCAGGCGATGGCCGAGGCCGGCGTGCCGATCCTGCCGGGCACCGGGGTGCTGACCGGACCCGAGGAGGCGATCGAGGCGGCGATGCGCATCGGTCTGCCGATCATCCTCAAGGCGTCGGCGGGCGGTGGCGGTCGCGGCATGAAGATCGTCCGCGAGCTCGACGTGCTCGCGCAGACCCTCGCGACCGCCCAGGCGGAGGCCCAGGCCGCGTTCGGCAACGGCGACGTCTACATCGAGCGCTACGTCACCAGCCCGCGCCACATCGAGATCCAGGTCATCGGCGACATGTATGGCGCCGGCGTCGACCTGCTCGAGCGCGAGTGCTCGATCCAGCGCCGGCACCAGAAGGTCATCGAGGAGGCGCCGTCGGCCGCGCTCTCCCCCGAGCTGCGCGCCAAGATGCGCGAGGCCGCTGTCCACGCGATCAAGGCCATCGGCTACCATTCGGTGGGCACGCTCGAGTTCCTCCTCGACGAGGCGGCGCCCGGGGGGCCTGCCTTCTACTTCATGGAGATGAACACCCGCATCCAGGTCGAGCACTGCGTGACCGAGATGATCACCGGGGTCGATCTCGTACAGGAGCAGATCCGCATCGCCACCGGCGAGCCGCTCGGGCACCTCGACCGCGAGCACCACGCCCGCGGTCACGCGATCGAGTGCCGCATCAACGCCGAGGACCCGATCAACTTCTCGCCGCAACCGGGCACCATCACGGCGCTGCACTTCCCCGGCGGCTACGGCGTGCGCGTCGACAGCCACGTGTACCAGGGCTACAAGGTCACGCCGTACTACGACTCGATGCTGGGCAAGATCATCGCCCACGGCAAGGACCGCCCCCAGGCGATCGCGCGCATGCGCCGCGCCCTGGACGAGACGGTGGTCGAGGGCATCCGCACCAACGTGCCGCTGCACCGGTGGATGCTCAAGCAGGACGCCTTCGTCAGCGGCCACTACGACACCCATTTTCTCGAGAACAACCTCGATCGCGAGGCGATCCTCGCCGAACTCGAGCCGCTCGGTTAGGTTCGGGGAGCGGCGCACAGGGAGACTCGACGGTTGGCGTTCAGCAAAGAGAAGGCGCACGAGCGGGCGGAGAAGTTCGCCGCCAAGGGCCAGCACGACAAGGCTGCGCGCGAGTACCAGACGATCGTCGAGAGCGATCCGAAGGACATCCGCGCGTGGCTGATGCTCGCCGATTGCCTCGTGCGCAGCGGTGATAGGCCCGGCGCGATCGATCGCTACCTGCAGGTCGCGGGCTACTACTCGGCGCAGCAGCAGCCGCAGAAGGCGCTCGCCGTGTATCGCCAGGTCGTCAACCTCGACCCCCGCCGCTTCGACGTCCACCAGCGCATCGCGCAGCTCAACCTCGATCTCGGGCGGGTGCCGGACGCAGTCGCCATCTACGAGCAGCTGGGGCAGGGCCAGCTCCAGGCCGGTGCGGTCGCCGAGGCGCTGGTGACGTTCGAGATCATCGCGAACGCCGAGCCGGCGGCCGTGCCCAAGCGGCTGCGCGTCGCCGAGCTGTGCTCGCGCGAGCGCCAGGTCGACAAGGCGGTGGAGCACTTTCGCATCGCCGGCGAGCAGCTGCTGCAGACCAACCGCCACGCGGATTTCGTGCGCGTGGCCGAGCGCCTCATCTATCACCGCCCCGACGACGGCGAGACGCTGCGCAAGCTCGCGCGCGTCTACTTGTTGCTCGGGGATCCGCGGCGGGCGTTGATGAAGCTCAACGCGCTGCTCCACGCCGACGCGCACGACAGGGTCGGCCTCGAGCTGCTCGCCGAGACCTTCTTGGCGCTCGAGAAGCCCGACAAGGCCACGAGCGTCGCGGTCGAGCTGGTCCGGCAGCTGCAGTCCGACGGCAACTCGGGCGTGACCGAGGCCTCCCGCATCGCCAAAAAGGCGCTGACGTGGGACCCCGACAACCTCGAGCTGCAGACAGCAGCGCACGCGGTGCCGTCGGCGGCGCGAGCCCACGGGCTCGGGGCTCCGGACGCTGCGGCACGCCCGCCCTCGGCGCCGAGCCGTCAGGCCGCGCGGACTGGCCCCGCCGCGCGGACTGGCCCCGCCGCGACGTATTCCGGCCCCGTCCCCAGCCGCCAGCCGACCGAGCCGCAACCCCATGTCCCGGTGGCGATCGCGGCGCCCGACGACGGCCTCTACGACAGCTCGGACGAGGTGCTCGAGCTCGACGACGTGGACGTCATCGCCGAGTCCGGTGAGTCGTCGCGGCACCGCAGCGCGAGCACGCCCATGGTGATCGAGCGCGGCGGGGTCACCCAGACCCCGTCTGCGCGATCAGGGGCCCCGTCGGCCCGCGCCCAGCCGTCTGTCCACTCGATGACCGAGCGCGTACTCGCCGACGCCCAGCCCGCGGCGCAGGCCGATCACGGGCTCGACTTCGACAAGATCCTGTTCGAGGCCCGGGTCTACGTGAAGTACCGGCTGTTCGAGCACGCGATCGAGCACGTCGCCGATCTGCTGAGCAAGCAGCCCGAGCACACCGGCGCACTGGCGCTGCGGGCTCGCGCCTTGGGCGAACTCGGGCGCCCTGCCGAGGCCGCGGACGCCCACGTGCACGTCGCCCGGCTCGTCATCGATCGCGATCCGCGACTCGCACGGGAGCACCTGCTCGCCGCGCTCGAGTACGACGGGGGCCATTTGGCTGCGCTCGCGCTGCGGGCCGAACTCGACGGCGCGGCGCGGCCGGTCGCCGGGGCTCCGGCGCCCCGCGAGTTCGGCGACCTCGACGTCGATGATGACGATGGCGACAGCGGTCAGTTCGATCTCGTCGGCGGTGACGCCTCGGGCCCGCTGGGCCCGGCCGATGGCGACGATTTCACGATCGACGTGAGCGAGGCGGAGCCCGAGGCCTCACCGACCCGTCCGATCACGGTCGAGAACCGCTTCGGCCTGTCCGATGCGCGGCCGCTGCCGGCCCCGGACGAGCCGATTCCGCCCCAGGATCTCGCAGGCGCGCTGGCTTCGGCGCGCGGCTTCGATGCCACGACCGAACACGCCGATCGGACGCCCTTGTTCGGCTACGAGCCGCGGCCGCCGGCGAAGGTGGCCGAGGGCCGGAGGCCCGGCGGTCTGCGAGCCAGCGATCGTGCAGCCGACTCCGAGTTCGCCACCCAGCGGTTCGTCGCGGTGCCTGGCGCCGCGGATGCGTTGCCGTCCATCGCCGAGCCCACCGTCGACGTGGACCTACATCCGGGCGAGCGCGGCGATCCGTTGGCGGTCGGCCCCGAGATCGTGGATGACGCCGCACTCGTCGACGATCGCGACGGGATCGCCCGCGCCTCCGCCGAGGCTGCCGTCGCGGTCGCGGACGCGGACGACGGCGTGGAAGAGCCCCCCACCGAAGAGCGCGAGGTGCCGATCGTGCCCGCCCGACCCCCGATTCCACCGCGCCCGAGCCCGTCCAGCGCCAAGCCGCAGTGGGTCGACCTCGCCGACGAGCTCGCGGAGATCCGTTTCTACCTCGACCAGGGCCTCGACGAGGACGCCCGCGCCAGCCTCGGCGAGCTCCAGCGCAAGCACCCGGGCCACCCCGACGTCGCGGCGCTCCAGGCCGAGTTCGATCGCGACACCGCGATGCCCGAGCCCAACTCGGGCGTGAGCCCCATCATCAGCCTCAGCAGCGAAGAGGAGGACGAGGACGCCTACCTCTCGGCGATCTTCGGCGACGGCGCGCCCAAGCCCAAGCGCCCCGAGAAGTCGGTGGAGATCCGCGCGACGGCCGACGTCGATCCCGCGGACGCGTCGTCGGCCTACGATCTGGGCGTCGCCTACCGCGACATGGGCCTGGTCGACGATGCGATCGCGCAGTTCGAGCAGGCCGCCCGCGATCCGGTGTGGCAGGCGCGAGCGTTGGTCATGACCGGGATACTGCGGGTCCACCGCGGCGAGACCGACCGTGCGCTCCACGATCTGCGCGGTGCCATCGACGCCGCCACCAACGAAGACGAGCTGTTCGAGGCGAAGTACGAGCTCGCGATGATCTACGAGACCCTCGGCGACAACGACGCGGCGCTCGAACAACTGATGGGAATCACCCCCGGGTACCGCGAGCGCGACGACAAGATCATCGCGCTCGGAGGCTGAGATGGCCGAGATCCCTGCGCCGCGGCAGCAGGGTCCGTCGACGCTCGCCGTCCACGGCGGCGAGCCAGCGGTCCGCGACGACCGGTCGCTGACGCCGCCCGTAGTGCTGTCGTCGACCTACCCCTTCGCCGACACTGCCGAGCTCGTCGAGACCATGGAGGGGCGGCTGGTGCGGCCGCCCGAGTACGGTCGCTATGGCAACCCGACGGTCGCCGCCGCCGAGGCCAAGCTCGCCGCCCTCGAGGGGGCCGAGGCCGCGGTGCTGATGGCGTCGGGCATGGCGGCGATCACCACCACGCTGTTCGCGATGCTGCGCCAGAGCGCGCACGTGGTGTTCACCGAGGACGTCTATCGCAAGACCCGCGTGTTCGCCCGCGAGACCCTGGTGCGCTTTGGAGTCGAGGTCGACGTCGTGGCCCCCGACCTCGGCGCCATCGCGGCGGCGCTGCGGCCGACCACGCGCATCATCTTCACGGAGACGCCGACCAATCCGTACCTGCGCATCGTCGACCTGACGGCGGTGGCCGAGCTTGCGCGCTCACGGCGGATCAAGACCATCGTCGACGCGACGTTCGCGACGCCGGTCAACCTGCGGCCCCTCGATCTCGGCATCGACCTCGTCATCCACTCGACCACCAAGTACCTCGGCGGCCACAACGACATCCTGGGCGGCGCGGTGATCGGCAAGCGCGGGCCCATCGACGCCATCCGCGAGCAGCTGGGCACGCTCGGGGCGATCCCGGATCCGCTGGGGGCGTTCCTGCTCGCCCGCGGTATCAAGACCCTCGCGCTCCGCGTAGGCCGGCAGAACGACAGCGCGCTGCAGCTGGCCACGATGCTCGAGGCGCACCGCGCCGTGGCGCGCGTCTGGTATCCGATGCTCGCCAGCCACCCGGACCACGCGGTTGCACGCCGCGATCTGCGGGGCGGCGGCGCGGTGATCTCGTTCGAGCTGCACGGCGGCCTCGCGGCCGGCACTGCGTTGGTCGATGGCGTGGAGATCCCCAAACTCGCGCCGAGCCTCGGCGGCGTCGAGAGCCTCATCGAGCAGCCGGCGCTGATGAGCTACTACGAGATGTCGCCCGACGAGCGCGCCGCCATCGGCGTGCGCGAGGGCCTCGTGCGCCTGAGCGTGGGAATCGAAGACCTCGAGGATCTGCGCGTCGACCTGACCGCGGCGCTCGACCGCCTGTAGCCCCTGGCCCCGGCCAAGGGCGCGACGCGGGCATGTGTACGTGCCCATGCCCATGCCCATGCGCCTATGCCCGGCGGTGCCACCGCCACGCCACTGCGGGCCACGCCACCCCCCGTGGCCGCCCCCCGCGTCGCATCCGCCCCCCGTCGCGTCCGCGATTCCCCGCCGCGGCGCAGACTCACGCCCCGGTTTCTCCGCGAATGCCCCGGGGTCGGCGCCGGTGACGGGACCCGCTTGTGAGGGGGCCGCCGCGCCTGTTAGAAGCCAGCTCCCTTTCTCGAGATCGCCCCGCCATGCAGTCGTCCATCGAGCGCATCAGCCCCGTCGAATGTCGCGTCCAGGTCGAAGTCCCGTGGACCGACATCTCCGCCCGTCTCCAAGAGAAGCTCCGTGACGTCGGTCGCCGCGCGCGCGTGCCAGGCTTCCGTCCCGGCAAGGTCCCCGGCAACGTCCTCGAGCGGATGTTCGGCAAGGGCGTCCGCCAGGATCTCGCCCGCGACCTCGTGCAGGAGACCTTCCAGACCGCGGCGGCGCAGAACTCGGTGGTTCCGCTCACCCAGCCGGTGCTCGAGTCGTCGACGCTCGAGAACGGTGAGTCGTTCCGCTATGCCGCGCGCTTCGAGGTGCCGCCGGAGATCGAGCCCAGGGACTACGACAAGGTGCCGGTGCGCCGCCGCCCCGCGGTCGTCGATCCCGCCAAGGTCACCGCCGAGATCGAGCGTCGCCGCGAGCAGCTCACCGAGCTGCGGCCCCTGCCCGAGGGCGAGACCCGCGAGACCACAGCGCCAGGCGACGTGTGGACCGTCGATGTCGAAGGCTCCATCGGCGAGAGCCGGGTGTCGCGCAAGGACGTCCGCGTCGACATCGTCGAGGATCCGTCTACGGCGAAGACCGAGTTCGTGCCGGGCCTCGCCGCCGCGCTCGCCGCCACCAAGCTCGCCGACGTCGGCAAGCTCGAGACTCTGCGCTTCACGCCACCCGAAGACCGCATGCGCCAGGATCTCCGCGGCCAAGAGGCGGTGCTCCGCGTCGGCCTCCGCGAGCTGCGGGTCAAGCACGTGCCGGCCCTCGACGACGACTTCGCCCGCGACACCGGCGAGGCCGAGTCGCTCGCCGAGCTCGAGACCAAGATCAGCGACAAGATCCGCGAGGACGACGCCGACGAAGCCGAGCGCGACGCGCGGCGGCGCCTGGTCTCGGCGCTGCTCGAGCGCAACCCGTTCGAGGCCGCACCTTCGATGATCGCCCGCGAGGTCGCGGCGCAAGTCGACGCGACCAAGCGTCAGCTTGCGCAGCAAGGCATGCGTCTGTCGAACATCGGCACCACCGAGGCCGACCTCGCCCGCCGCATCCGCCCGCAGGCGCTGTTCAACGTGAAGGCCTACCTGCTGCTCGACGCGATCGGCAAGACGGAGAGCATCGAGGTCTCCGACGAGGAGTTCGAGGCCGAACTCACCAAGATGGCCGAAGAAGGCGGACAGAACCTCGCCCGCATGCGTGCGCAGATGGACAAGAACGGCCAGCTCGTCCTGGTCCGCGCGCAGATGCGAGAGGAGCGGATCTTGGATCTGCTCATGGGCAAGGCCGAGGTCACCGAGGGCGCCGAGCCCGACTCCGAGCCCGAGCCCGACTCCGAGCCCGAGCCCGACTCCGAGCCCGAGCCCGAGCCCGACGCGCAGGGCGGCGACGCCAGCGACAGCATCGTCTGACGATGCTTTTGCACGACGGGGGCCAGCGGGACGCCGCCTCGTCTCGCAATGTTTCCTCCGTGTGCGTGTGCTGAACCACGCACCTGGCCCACACGCCGAGGGGGCGCAGCACCGTTGTGGGCCGCCTCGCATGGCCCGCAACGGTGCTGCAGCGGTCGGATTTCGCGCCGATGTCGGCACTTGCATCGCCGCTCTTGGCCGTACAACATACCCCTTGATGCTCCCGCTGCCCCAGCGCACCCGACCAACGCACGGTCGTCGCAATCGGCACGGACTTCCCCACACGAGGACTCTCAATGGTTGATCGCGACGGCCGCATGGGCGGCCCCATGCTCCCCGACCTCTACCCGTCACCGGTGTGGGGCGAACCCTCGGCGAGCATCCCGTTCGTCATCGAGCAGACCCACCGAGGCGAGCGCTCGTGGGACATCTACAGCCGGCTCCTCAAGGACCGGATCATCTTCATCGGCACCCCGATCAACGATCAGGTCGCCAACAGCATCATCGCGCAGCTGCTCTACCTCGAGTCCGAGGACCCCGAGAAGGACATCCGCATCTACGTCAACTCGCCCGGAGGCGTCGTGACCGCAGGCCTTGCGATCTACGACACCATGCAGCATGTCAAGGCTCCAGTGGCGACGTACTGCCTTGGCCAAGCCGCGTCGATGGGCGCGGTACTGCTCGCCGCGGGTGCGCGGGGCAAGCGCTTCGCGCTGCCCAACGCCCGGATCATGATCCATCAGCCGCACGGCGGGGCCCAGGGTCAGGCCACCGACATCGAGATCCAGGCCCGCGAGGTCCTGCGGCTCCGCTCGAGCCTCAACGAGATCCTGGCGATGCACTGCGGCCGAGACATAGAAGAGATCCTTCGCGACACCGATCGCGACAAGTTCATGGATGCGGAGACGGCCAAGCGCTACGGTTTGGTCGACGAGGTCCTGCAGCGCCCGATTCCGACGGCGGGCGGGTGAACCGGGGCCAACCCGGGGGAAGGACGAGCGCGAGATGAGTTCCTCGAAACGCGAAACTGGGCACGGCAACTTGAGTTGCTCCTTCTGTGGCAAGAGCCAGAAGGAGGTCAAGAAGCTCATCGCTGGACCCTCGGTCTACATCTGCGACGAGTGCATCTCGCTCTGCAACGACATCCTCGCGGAGGAAGTGCAGAAGGAAGAGCGGCAGCAGGGGCACGGCCGGGTCCCGAAGCCCAAGGAGATCCGCGGGATCCTCGACGATTACGTCGTCGGCCAGGAGATGGCCAAGAAGATCATCGCCGTCGCTGTCTACAACCACTACAAGCTCATCAACGCCAAGCGCAAGCCCGACGAGGCCGAGCTGCAAAAGAGCAACATCTTGCTCATCGGCCCCACCGGGTCTGGCAAGACGCTGCTGGCGCAGACGCTCGCGCGGATCCTCGACGTCCCGTTCGCGATCGCCGACGCGACGAGCCTCACCGAGGCCGGCTATGTCGGCGAGGACGTCGAGAACATCATCGTGAGCCTGCTGCAGAACGCCGACCACGACGTCGAGCGAGCGCAGCGCGGCATCATCTACATCGACGAGATCGACAAGATCGCCCGCAAGGGTGACAATCCGTCGATCACCCGCGATGTGTCGGGCGAGGGCGTGCAGCAGGCGCTGCTCAAGATCCTCGAGGGTACGGTCGCGAGCGTGCCGCCCAAGGGCGGCCGCAAGCACCCGCAGCAGGACTTCTTGCAGGTCGACACGACCAACATCCTGTTCATCTGCGGCGGTGCGTTCGCCGGCATCGAGGACATCATCGAGCACCGCACCAGCGCCAAGAGCATGGGCTTCGGTGCCAAGGTCGAGAAGAAGAAGGAGCTGCGGCAGTGGGAGCTGCTCCAGCAGATCCAGAACGAAGACCTGATGCGCTTCGGGCTCATCCCCGAGTTCATCGGCCGCCTGCCGGTCATCGCCCCGCTGCAGGAACTCGACGAGGACGCGCTGATGTCGATCCTCACCGAGCCCAAGAACGCCCTGGTCAAGCAGTACAAGCGCCTGCTCGAGATGGACGGCGTCGAGCTCAGCTTCACGGGTGACTCGCTGCGCGCGGTCGCCCGCAAGGCCCGCACGATGCGTTCGGGCGCCCGCGGTCTCCGCTCGATCCTCGAGCGTGCGATGCTCGACGTGATGTACGACATCCCCAGCGTCGACAACGTGGTCGAGGCGGTGATCAACGAAGAGTGCATCAACGACGAGATCCGCCCGGTGCTCGTGTACCGCGGCGACGCGAAGAAAGAAGCGAGCTGAGTCGGGGCGGAGCGCACGCCTCCGGTCTCGCTGGACATCGAACGCCCCGCCTCGCCGGGGCGTTCGTGCGTCAGCCGCAGGGCGGCCGCGGCTCGGGGTCAACCGCCGCGCCCGTCGGCAGGATCGCCCGCAGGTAGAGGTACTCCTGGTCGCAGAACCGCGAGGGGCCGTCGCTGTCCAGCTCGGCGCGCTCGCTGAACGGGCGGTCCGAGTCCATCAGCCGATTGGCCGCGTCGCCGCTGTTGTGGAAGGCGGGGCCGTACGGATCAGCGAGGCCGAGCGAGTGGGCGACCTCGTGGCTCACCGTCGAGCCGACCATGCTGCCGAGCGCCCAGACGGCGCACGCGATCTGCAGCGGGCGATCGCCGGCGCTGGCGGGACACACGTCGCCGGCGCCTAGGTTGGGGACGTTGCCCGCGCTCAGATCGCCGGCATCGACCGGGGTGCCACCGGCGTCCGGGCGGAACGGATCGAACAGCACGTCGAAGCGCGAATCGGCGTCGGCGAGCCGATCCGCGAGCACCCCGGGGTGCTCGGAGTAGCCGAAGATCGACTCGATGAAGACGCCGCCGTAACCTGGGAAACCGTCTTGCTGGGTCTCCGCGTTGGCGCCACCGATGCGGTCGTACAGCCGCCCGTTCTCGACGTCCTTGCCGGGGGTGTTGTCGTAGCCCAGCAAGCCGAGGCCGTTGGGATCGGGCCCGCCGATCTCGACGATCGAGAACGCGGCGAAGTCCTGGGGTGTGTCTTCGCGGATATCGACGCCGATGGTCGCGAAGTCGCGGCCGAGCACCTCGAGCACCCGGTCGCGCAGCCGACGATCGACCGCGCGCAGGCCGAAGGCGCGGAGGCTCTCGACATAAGCGGGCGTGAACACCACATGGACGACCTGGCGCACCGGCGCGAGGCTGAACGTGAACGCCGCGGGATCACCGATGACCTGGACGTCGCCCCAGGCGATGCGCGGGGTGATCGTGCCCTCGAAGCGGCCGGTGTCGTAGCGGACGTCGAGCAGCTGCCCGATCGCGTCGGACTCGCTGACCACATAGCGGACCGTGTGGCCGTCGACGAACTCCGGCAGCAATACCTCGTCGACGGGAACGGCGACGCCGGTGGCATCGGAGGTGAACGTGCCGACGAAGTCGAGCAAGGTGGTGCCGGTGCCGCCCACGAAGCCTCCGCCGTCGATGGTGACGTACTGCCCGAGGCTGGCTTCGTCGATCGAGGCGCCATAGACGATGGGGCGCTGCAGGTCGTAGGCGACGGCCAAGGCCGGAGAGTCGCGGACTTCGCCACCCAGGTGGCGGTTGCGCAGCACCACGGTGCCTTCGAAGCGACCCGGATCGATGCCCGCGATCTCCGGGGCGAACGCGAACACGCCGCGCTCGCGATCGAACTCCCCGGCGGGGACGATCGGCACCTCGGCCGCGGCGATCGGGGCGCACACGGTCGCCGCCTCGGGCGTGAAGCAGCCCTCGAGCACGGCGACGCTGTTGCCCTCGCCGCGGAGCAGCAGGCCGCTGCCGACTATCGCCAGGGGCTCGTTGGGGAAGATGACGCCGGTGGTGGGCAGCGAGTCGGCGCGGGGATCCAGCGCCTGCCGCAGCGCCCAGCTCACCGTCGTGGGCGTGGTCCCGTAGTTCCGATCGTCGACGGCGCTGCGCACCTCGACCCGTACCGTGCCAGTGATCTCGGAGCCGTCACCGCCGAGGTCGGTGAAAGCCGCAGCATCGATCTCGAGCTCGAGGCGACGGGCGTCGACGTAGTCCAGCGGCAACGAGAGGTCCACCTGGGCTTCGCCGCTGCCGCTGCGGACGCCGACGATGCGCAGCGCCGACGCCCCCCAAGGCTCGTCGACGAAGGACTCGCCCTCGATGACGACGATCGTGCCCGGCAGCAGCACGTCGGGTGCGACGCTGCCCAAGCCCAGATCCGTGAGCCCGGGATCGCGCGGCCGACCCTCGGGGGCGGCGGGGCAGCCGGCGAGCACCCACAGCGACGCGAGCCAGAATGCACGCACGGAAACCCTCGTCGCTCTCCTCGGCCAGGATGCCACAGACCGCTGCCCCCAGGGTCGTCCGGCGACTTGCGCGGCTACTTGAAGGTGTCGACCCGCAGCGAGCCCCTGGTCTCGTACGCGGCGCCCTTGGCCCGGGCCATGGCGAGGCCGCTGGTACGCAGCACCCACATGCGCTTGATCGCGACGACCTCTTTGTCCTGGCGGGCGTGGATCTCGACCAGGTTGTTGCCGGGCGTCAGCGGGACGTCGGCGGCGAAGTCGAGCTTGCCCGACGCAGGGTCGACGCTCGCCACGTAGTAGACCTTCTCGACGTCGCCGAAGAGATCACGGGAGGGGTTGAACACGGTGACGAAGACGTCGCGCACGGCCTGGTCGTCGGAGATGCTGCCGCGCAACTGCACCGACTCGCCGTCGGACTTGGTCGGCTCGGTCTCGAGGGTGATGCGCGGGGGCGAGACGCTGAAGACGGACGTGTGCTTGTCGGGCTTGGACGGCGCGGCTCCGCCGGCGTCGACGTCGGAGGCGCGAACGAACGCGAACGCGCCGTCGATCAGCGCGATGCGGTACCAGCCGTCGGTGGCGGCGGTGGCGGCGAATTTGGCCCCCGAAGCGGCGCGTGCGAGCACGCGGGGGTCGCCGATCGGGCTGGCGTAGAGGTCGACCTCGGCACGGGTGACGACGGCGCCGCTGTGCTTCACGAGCTTTGGCGAGGGCGTGACGAGATCGAACGACAGGTTGTCGGTGAGGACCTCGGCGGTCTTGTTGTCGGACACCGAGACCTGCATCAGCGCTTCGGCGTCGGTCTCGCCCATGATCTCGACGTCGAAATCCACGGAGCGCACCTCGCCCGGGGCGAGCTTCTGCAGGCGCTCGCGGCCGCTGTGGATGAACACCGCCTCGCCGGCGAGATCGCGCAGGGTGACCCAGGCGTCGAGGGCGGGGCTCTCACCGGTGTTCCTGACCGCGACCCGCACGCGCACGCGCTCGCCGACTTGGGGCATGCCATCGCCGTTGCCACGGATGTCCTTGGCACCGCCCTCGTCGTCGATGATCTGGTACCCGAACGAGAATTTGGGGCGGTCGAGGCCCTGGGCGCTGATGTCGATGGACGTCTTCGAGCCTTCGACGAGCTTCGTGCCGTGCTGGTCGAACAGGTGCACATCGATACGATCGGTGCGTGAGAGCTCCTGCTCCGACACCGACAGCTTCACCGGGTAGCTCTTGCTAGCCCCCGGATCGATCTTGCCGAACATGAGCTCGCGCTCGTCGAAGTAGCGGTAGTCACTGTCGGTGATACCGCGGACCTGGTAGGCCGGAGCGTCGCCGCGGTTGGTCACCGTGACCGTCACGACGCCACGCTCGCCGCCCTTGATGAGGTTGCCGGGCTTGTCGCTGGTGACCGTCACCTCGAGTTTGGGGGCGCCGGTCTGCTTCTCGGGTCCGCGTGTCCAGTCGACGCCGCGCTTGGTGAGGCTGGCCGCAATGCGGGTCTGCTCGAGGGCGGCTTGCTGGCCGACGAACCCCTCGAGGCCGGCGAGGATCTCGGTGCGGTCGCTCGACCTGGCCGCGAGCACGAGGTCGCGCGCGATCCGGATCTCGGCGTCGTCGAGCAGCTCCTCGACCTTGCTCTTCGGGGGCTTCTTGGCCTTGGCGGTCGCCTTCGGCTTGGGGGCGTCCTCGTCGTCGCCCTCGAGCTCTTCGCCGTTGCCGACCGAGCCGCGGTCGAGGAAGTACAGCGGGCCGAGCGCGGCGCGATCGGCCTGGGTGGCGTCTGACACCAGGTGCTGCGACAGCGATTCCTCGCGGAGCATGTCGAAGCGGTCGCGGCCGAAGTAGGCGATGTGCTCGCTGCCGATCCACACCGGCACGGTCTCGATGTCGGGGGGCACGCCGACCGATTGGATCGAGACGTCGCCGGGCGTGAGGTACTGGGCGATGGTCAGCTTGAGCGCGAGCTCCTTGTCGCCGGCCTTGCGCTCGTGCAGGACCTGCACCGAGCCTTTGCCGAAGCTGCGGCGACCGAGCACCACGGCGCGGCCGAGATTGCGCAGCGCACCCGCGACGATCTCCGAGGCGCTCGCCGAACCTTGGTTGACGAGCACGACGAGCGGCAGATCGGGGAAGTCGTAGCGCGTGTCCGCGTTGCTCTCCTCGCGGGGCGACGACACGCCGACGGTCGACACGATGTTGCCGGTGCTGAGGAACGCGTCGGCGACCTCGACCGCGGCGGTGAGCAGGCCGCCGGGGTTGTCGCGGAGATCCAGGACCACACCGGCGACTCCGGCCTGCTGGAACTCGTCGAGTTTGGCCCGCAGCTCGGCGCCGGTGGTCTCGGCGAAGTTGCGCGGGATCTGAACCACGCCGACCTTGCGCTCCTTGCCGGCGGCGTCCTTGCTGGTGAGGATCTCGGCCAGGACGCTGTCGAGCTGGATGCGCGCGCGGGTGATCGCCAGCGGCTTGGGCTTGTCGAGGCCCTCGCGCATGACGTAGATGGTGACGGTCGTGCCCGGCGCGCCCCGCATGCGGGTGATAGCGTCGTTGATGTTCATCGTGACCGTCGACTCGTTGTCGATCTGCACGACGCGATCGCCGGCCTGCATGTCGACTTTGGAGGCGGGGTTGCCCTCGATCACGCGGATGACGGTGATGGATCCGTCGCGCATGCCGACCTCGATGCCCAGGCCGCCGAAGCTGCCCTTGGTGCTGGCCTTCATGTCGGCGAAATCGGCGGGGCGCAGCAGGTTGGTGTGCGGATCGAGGGTCGCGAGGACGCCCGCGACGATCGCGTACTCTGCATCTTGCTGCTCGTCGACCGTGAGCGCGACGTTGCGCGTCACGAAGCGGAAGACCTCGCGCACGTGGGGGCCGACGGCCCACAGCGCCTCGACCTCACCGAAGTCGAATTCTTGGGTCTCGGTGCCCACGCGGACGCGGACGCGACCGCCCGTGATGGGCTCGACCAGGACCTCGGCGATGTCGTTCTCGAGGGCTTGCAGACCGGCGAGCGCCATCCGTTGTGGGTCGATGCGATCGGGCTCGACGTAGTACTTGGAGATGTTCCACAGCGTCCAGTCGAGCACCCGGAGCTCGGCGGCGTCGGCGGTGGGGGACAGCCGCGCGTGGGTCTTGGGGTTGTGACGCTGGGACTGGGCGTGGGTGTCGCCCCAGGTCGTGAGACCCAGCGCCCCCAGCAGGGAGCCGACGACCATGATCGGGGCTGCGCGTGACGCGAAGCGGCCAAGGGTCGGGCGGGGCGCGGACGCGTCGGTCATTGCGTCCCATGGTAGCCGCACCCAGACATGACGGCCACCGGCGTGGGGCCACCGGCGTGGGGCCTGCGGGGTGGAGCGAAGCCGCCGGGGACGTTCGGCGTCGGGTACTCGAGTTGCGTGATCGACGGCGGTGCGGTGAAACTCGCCGCTCGCCTGTGTCGTGTACCGCTGACATGCACGCTGGGCGTACACTCCGGCCGTCCATGGCGCGTAAGCCCGGCGGTCCGAAACAATCCTCGAGTTCGTCTTCGCCGGCGTCGCTGGTCGTCGCGCCTGGGCCCGAAGATGCCGTCGCTGCCATCGCGCCGTCCTCCAGCGACGCCGACGCCCAGGACGAAGACGAGGAGGAAGACGAGGCCAAGGACGCCGACGATGACGGCGCGCTGGACGAGCTCGACCCCGTCACCGACGACGAACTCGATGCGATCGCCGCTCAGCTGCGCGCCGCGCCAGCTCCGGCGGGATCGACCGCGCTGGCCCGCCGCGATCCGCTCGCCGCCTACATGGGCGAGGTCCGCCGCCACCCGCTGCTCACCCGCGAGGAGGAGCACGAGCTCGCGGTGCGCTGGGTCGAGCAAGACGACCGCGAGGCGGGTCGGACGCTGGTCACCTCCAACCTGCGGCTGGTGGTGAAGATCGCCCACGAGTATCGCCGCGCCTATCAGAACCTCCTCGACTTGGTGCAGGAGGGCAACGTCGGGCTGGTGCGGGCGGTGCAGAAGTTCGACCCGTATCGCGGGGTCAAGCTGTCGACGTACTCCGGCTGGTGGATCCGCGCGTACATCCTCAAGTACATCCTCAACAACTGGCGGCTGGTGAAGATCGGCACCACCCAGAACCAGCGCAAGCTGTTCTTCAACCTCCGCAAGCAGCGTGACGCCCTGCTCGCCGCCGGTGTGGATCCCACGCCCGAGCGCATCGCCAAGGAGCTCGACGTCTCGCCGCGCGAGGTGATGGAGATGGAGCGGCGCATGGCCGCCCCCGACGTGTCGCTGGACGCGCCGCTCGGCGCCGAGGACGGCGACGGGCGCACGCGCCTCGATCTGATCGAGGACGATCACGCCGACCCCGAGGATCGCGTCGACGCCGCCGAGTTCAAGGATCTTCTGCAACAGAAACTGCGCCACTTCGGCGTCGACCTGGAGGGCCGCGAGCGCGAGATCTTCGAGGAGCGGGTGATGGCCGAGGAGCCGATCACGCTGCAGGACCTCGGGACTCGCTGGGGTGTGAGCCGGGAGCGGGCGCGGCAGATCGAGAAGCGCATGCTGACGCGGCTGCGCGAGTACCTGCAGTCGGAGCTCGGCGACGCGGTCCAGATCGCGCTCGGGCACGACTGAGATGGGCGGCGTGCTCGTCATCGTCGGCACGCCGCTGGGCAACCGCGAGGATCTCTCGCCCCGTGCCCGCGCCGCGATCCTCGGCGCGGATCTCTTGCTGTGCGAGGACACGCGGTCGCCCAATCGTCTCTTCGGTGAGGGCGTCACGCTGCCGCCGCGACGCTCGTGCTTCGTAGGCAACGAGCACGCGCGCACGGCCGAGCTGCTCGAGGCGCTCGCCGCGGGCAAGCGGGTCGCCTACGTCAGCGAGGCGGGCATGCCGTGCTGGAGCGACCCCGGCGAGCGCATCGTGCGGGCGGCCATCGACGCCGGCTACGAGGTCGACGTGGTGCCGGGGCCGACCGCGGCCGCGACCGCGGTGGCGCTGTCCGGCCTGCCATCGGCGGAGGTCCGCTTCGTGGGCTTCCCGCCGCGCTCGGGCCGTGCGCGCACCGAGTTCTTCGACGATCTGCGCCACGAGTCGGCGACGGTGGTCTGCTACGAAGCCGGCAATCGCACCCGCGAGTTGGTGGTCGATCTCGCGGCCGCGATCGAGGACGCATCGGCACGCCGCGTCGTCGTGGCCCGCGAGCTCACCAAGCTCCACCAAGAGGTCCGCCGTGGCACGGCTGCGAGTCTCGCCGCCGAGCTGCCCGACGCGCTGCTCGGCGAGGTGACCGTGGTCATAGGACCGAGCACGACTACGCGCCACGACGTCGCCGAGTCGGCCGCGCGCGACGTTCTCGAGATCATGCTCGATGCGACGTTGCGGCCCCGCGAGCGGGCGCGTCGGCTCGCTGCGCGGACGGGCCATCCCGCCCGCGAGCTCTACGCGCGGCTGGGGATCGCGCCGGCCGACGACGGCGACGGTTGAACGGTCGCATGCGACGCGCCTATCGCCGCCGTCGTGGCGCCGGGCTATCGTGATCGCGACGATGGGCGGCGAGGCATCAGCGCGGCACGGCTTCGATCACGACAGTCACGTCGGCGTCGAAGGCAACGAGCGCCGCACCCAGGTGGTCATCGGGTTGACCTTGGCGGTGATGGTCGCCGAGCTGGTGGTGGGGCACTGGACTGGATCGCTGGCCCTGTCGGCCGACGGCTGGCACATGGCGACCCACGCAGGCGCCCTGGCGCTCTCGGTCGGCGCCTACTGGTTCGCGCGCGCCCACGCCAAGCGGGATGACTTCCCGTTCGGGACCGGCAAGGTGTTCGCGCTGGCGGGGTTCTCGAGCGCGATCTTGCTGGGGGTCGCGGCGCTGTGGATGGGTGTGGAGGCAGTCACGCGGCTCGTCGCGCCGACGCCGGTGATGTTCGCCGAGGCGCTGCCGGTGGCCGTGCTCGGGCTCTTGGTGAACATCGTCAGCGTTGGGGTGTTGCACCGCCGTGGGGGTGGGGATCGGGCCGGGCACGACCACGGGCACGACCACGGGCACGACCACGGGCACGACCACGGGCATGACCACAACCTGCGGGCGGTGTATCTGCACGTCGTCGCCGATGCGCTCACGTCGGTGCTCGCGATCCTTGCGCTGGTGCTCGGGCGCGAGCTCGGCTGGGTCGCCTTCGATCCGTTGATGGCGATCATAGGCGGCGGGTTGATCCTACGCTGGGCGGTCGGGCTGGGGCGGCAGGCGGCCGCCGAGCTCGTCGACGCCACCGCCGAGCCTGGGGTCGAACGCCGTGTGCGCGACGCCCTCCTGGCCGTCGGTGTGGAGGAGATCGTGGATCTCCACACCTGGCGGACCGGACCCCGCCACCGCACCTGCGTCGTGACGATCCGCGGCCCGTCCACATTGCGGTGTGACGCGCTGCGGGCCGCGGTGCTGGCGAGCGGCGAGATCGATCACCTCACCGTCGAGATCCAGAGCTGAGCCACGGCTGACTCGCCGCGCCACCGCTAGAACGTCAGCATGAAGCGGGCGTAGCCGTAGAGATCGACGACGTCGTCGATCACGAACCGCCGCCCGACGTTGTCGACCACGTCGCGTCGCAGCGGGTTGACCTCGCGCGTGCCGCTCTCGACGCTGTCGTCGTCGGCGCCGCCGCTGGCGTCGCCGCGGCTGGCGAACGTGAGAAAGTGGCGGGTATCGGTCTGCACGTTCACGCCCAGGCCCAGCCGCGCGTAGGGCCCGAGGTTGAGGTTGAGACCGCCATTGAAGCCGAAGGTGCCGTAGTCCTGGATGTCGGTGACGCCGTTGAAAGCGGCGCACGAGGCGCCACCCGCCGCGAGATAGCTCGGGCTGCCGGGGGACACCTGCGACTCCGCGATTGCGGCGGAGGGATCACACTGGGCGGCGGCGGTCGGATCGTTGGAGCCGGTCAGCGCCGGGCTGTCGGCGAGCAGCTCCCAGATCTCGCTGTAGCCGCGGCCGCCATAGTGGAGCACGGCGGTGCCCTCGAGCACGATGGCCACCTTGAGCTGCTTGGCCTTGCGCTCCCACGGCACGATCTCGGTGCCGAAGCTCATGCCGGCGGTCGACTGGGGCTGGCGCTCGCCCTGGGCGCCGAAGCGGGAGAAATCCTGGAACTCGCTGTCGGCCCCGCGGATCGACTGTCGCCAGAACGCCGTGAAGAACGGGTCGAGGAACGCGTGGCGGCGGCTCAGCGCTGTCCACAGCCCGAGCTCGTGGATGCGGCGACCGACGCGATGGTTGCCCGCCGGATCGTTCTGCTGGATGTCGCGCGTGAACGTCATCGCCCGGCCGACCCCGAAGCGGCCCTCGGCGCCGATGACCCAGTTCGGCATGTGCGCGCGCTTGTTCTGGTTCAAGATGCCGTACTTGAGGCCGACCCAGAATTGGTCGATGCCGCGGCGAACCGGGCCCTTGAAGATGAGCTCGGTGCCCGGGCCCGTGAACTGGGAAAACGGCGCGCCGTTGGAGGTAGCGTCGAAGCCCTCGCGCGGCACGATGCCGTCGCGGACGGTGGTGCTGTTGTTCTTGTTGACGCAGCTCGCCTCGGAGGCCGGCGGCACGTCGTCGCCGTACACGCAGTCGTCGGCGCGCTGGTCGAACGAGTAGTCGCGGACGTCGGCGAGGACGACCGGCAGCGCCACGTACACCGAGAGGTCGTGCCACAGGCCGATCTCGATCGAGGGCGTCAGCATGTGACGCATCTGACGGTAGCGCAGATCCTTGACCAGGCGGTTCTCGTCGTCGCCGGGGGCGCCCGAGTTCCACTCGCGCAGGATCGACGCGGTCTTGAAGTTGAACGAGTAGGCGAGGCCCAGGTGGATGTCGAAGCGGTTGTCCTCTTCGAACGAGGTCGCCACCCGCGTCACCTCGGCGGCCTGCGCCGGAGCGCCGATGGCCCAGGTGGCGCTGCAGACCAGAGCTGGAGCGCCCGCGAGGACGAGGGAACGACCGAGTGCAAGCATGAGGAGCGGGCCCACGATACCCGCGCCGGTGGCGGAGCGTCAAATCAGCGCGCCGGGCCGTCGTCGGTCACCATGCGCAGTCCGAGCTCTTTCATCTTCGACTGCAGGCTGCGGCGGCTGATGCCGAGCAGACGGGCCGAGCGGGTGACGTTGTATTGCGTCTGCTGCAGCGCCTCGCGGATCAGCGCCTCCTCGACCATGCGCGAGCCGGCACGCACGGCCTCCTTCAGGTCGAATCCGAGGCTCGCCAACGGCAGGCGCAGCAGCTTGTCGGCGTCGCCCCCCGCCGCGCCGGCGACGGCACCGGCCGCCACCGCGTCGCCGTGGGGCGTCGACGCATCGGCCGCGGCCGCGTCGCGGTCGGTGTCGTGGAAGCTGTCGGGCAGGGCCTCGCTCTCGATCATCGGCGACGATGCGAACAGAACCATGCGCTCGACCAGGTTCTCGAGCTCGCGGATGTTGCCCGGCCACGGGTACCGCGCCAGCGCGGCCAGAGCATCGTCGGAGAACCCGCGCACCTGCTTGCCGAGCCGCTCGTTGCAGCGGTGGACGAAGTGGACGATGAGCGCCGGCAGATCGCCGAGCCTGTCGCGCAGCGGCGGCAGGTGGATCGGCACCACGTTGAGCCGATAGAACAGGTCCTCGCGGAACTGCCGGGCCTTGACCGCCGACTCGATGTCTCGGTTCGACGCCGCGATGAGGCGCACGTCGACGTGCAGCGTCTTGACGCCACCGACGCGCTCGAACTCCGACTCCTGGATCGCGCGCAGCAACTTGACCTGGATCTCCTGTGGGATCTCGGTCACCTCGTCGAGGAACAACGTGCCACCATCGGCGAGCTCGAAGCGGCCCGCGCGGGCGCTGACCGCTCCCGTGAACGCGCCGCGCTCGTGGCCGAACAGCTCGCTCTCGGTGAGCCCCGCGGGGATCGCCGCGCAGTTGACCCGGATGAACGGACCGTTGCGCCGCGGCGATCCCATGTGCAGCGCGCGCGCGACGAGCTCCTTGCCGGTGCCGCTCTCGCCGGTGATGAGCACGGTCGAGGGGCTGGCGGCGGCGGTGCGGATGGTCTCCTGCACGCCCTGCAGCGCAGCAGACTCGCCGACCATGCCGCCCGGATCCGCCGGTGCGGCGACGGGGCTCGGCGATTCCGCGGGTGTGGGGCGCTCGATGCTGCCGGGACCGACCGAGGCGCCCGCGCGCGCGCGCGTGGCCACGGCGCGCTGCAACACGTCGCGGATCTGGTCGCGATCGAACGGCTTCTCCAGGTAGTCGAACGCGCCGAGCTTCACCGCCTCGACGGCGGAGTCGACGGTGCCGTGGGCGGTGAGCAGCACGACCGGCAACTCGGGATCCTCGCGCACCAGCGCGCGCAGCAACCCGATGCCGTCGAGCTCGGGCATGCGCAGATCCGAGATCACCGCGTCGAAGGTGCCCGAGGGCGAGGCGCGGACGCGGGCCAGTGCGGCAGCGCCGTCGGCCTCGGGGTGGACCTCGAAGCCCTCTTGCTGCAGCAGGGCGCCGAGCACCTTGCGGAGGTTGGGTTCATCGTCGACGAGCAGGATGCGGGCGCGATACGCAGTCACGTGGGGCGGGCCTCGGGCAGGGCGGGCAGGGCCGCAGGGTTCTCGTCGGATGCCGCGTCCGCGTCGTGGACGGGCGCGGGTTGGTCGCCGGCGACGGGCGACTGGACGGGTAACAATACGGTGAAACGCGCGCCGCCGTCGGGGTTGTTGGCGACCTCGATCACGCCCTGATGGTTCTCGACGATGCGCTGGCTGATCGGCAGACCAAGGCCCGTGCCACCGCTCTTGGTGGTGTGGAAAGGCACGAATAGATTGGTCATGGTGCGCGCGGTGAGGCCGGGGCCGTTGTCGCGGACGTCGATCGCGACGGCGTCGGCGCGCAGCAATCCGCGGCGTCGCACCGACAGGGCGATCTCGACCGCCGCGGCGGGCTCGCTCATGCCGGCGGTCGCATCGAGCGCGTTGAGCACGAGGTTGTGCAGCACCTGGCGCAGCGCATCGCCGTCGCCGCGGATGCGCGGGACGACGCCGCGCTCGCGAACGGCCACCTTGTCGCGCACCGACTCGGGCACGAGCCGCACGGTGGCCGCCACGATGTCGCGGGGATCGATGACCGCGTGCTCGCCCTTGAACGGCCGCGAGTAGGTGAGGAACTGGCTGACCACGCGGTTGAGCCGGTCGACCTCCTCGACGATGACGTCGAGGAATTCCCGCGCCTGCGGCCCGGGCTTGTCGTCGAGCGACTCCATCACCTGCACCGCGCCCTTGATGGCGCCCAGCGGGTTGCGGATCTCGTGGGCGAGGCCGGCCGCCATCTCACCCAGGGCGGCGAGGCGGTCGCGCTCCTTGCGGGCCTCGTAGACCGCCGAGTTGGCGATCGTGGTCGCAGCCTGGGCAACCACGCCGTCGAACAGCTCGATCTCCTCGCGGGAGAACGGCTCGAGCAGACGCTCGTCGTCGACGAAGAGGGCCCCGAGCAGCTCCGGCTCGCCGCGGTCCTCGTCGCGGCCCAGGCGACCGACGATCGGCAGCGCCAAGCTGGCTTCGAGCGCACCGAGGGTCTCGAGCATCTCGTCGAGCTCGACCTCGGCCTCGGGGCGGGCGCGCTGTCGCTCGCGCTGGAGCACGTCGCGGAGCTGCGTGCCGTGGCGGAGCATGCGATCGAGCAGCGGGCGGCGCGTCGCGAGATCGAGGCGCGCCAGCGGCACCCGACCCAGGTGGCGCACCAGGCCCAACGCCGCGCCCTGGCGGTCGATGAGGTACAGGCTCGCCTGCGTGACTCGCCCCGAGTTCTGCAGCTCCTCGATCACGAGTTTGGCCATCTCGTCGGGATCGATGACGTTGAGCAGCTTGAGCCGGAGCTGCTGGAGGATCTGGCGTAGCACGCTGCGATCGCGGAACAGCCAACCCTCGAGCCGCGACTCGATCTCGGTGCGCACCGGCTCGAGCAGCACCAAGACCGCGAACGACGCGACCGCGGCGTTGAACACGAACAGGGTGCGGTTGTCGGCGTCACGGGCGGGGATCCACAGCAGCAGCAGCGCGTACAGCCCGGTGACGACGACCACCAGCACGCTGAGGCTCACGATGCGAAGCGCGACCTCGGGCAGATCCAGCAGGCGCTCGCGCACCAGCGTCTGGGCGACGAAGTAGAGGTAGACCGCCGTGACGATCGGGCCGACCGCCGGCACCCACGGCGAGCTCAGCACCAAGGTCGCGAGGCTCGCGTAGAAGAGATAGCGCAGCCGCGGCGCCGCCGACGTGCCCTCGGCCGCCCGCGCCGCCCGCCACACGCGCGTCGTCGCCAGCAGCAGGCCGACGATGACGTAGGCGCCGAGCACCAACTGCACGAGTTCCCACTGCGGCAGCGCGGTGAGGGACGGGAAGAACAGCGCCACCGTCTGGGCGGCGACCAGCAACGTGCCCAGCCGCCGCTGCCAGCCGCTGTAGCGGCTCGCACCGACCGCAGGCACGAAGCTCGACAGGCTGCGCTCGGCGGTCCACGGCAGCAGCAGGCTGATCGTCTGCGAGAACCAATCGAACAGCGTCAGCCCGGAGAATCCGTAGAAGAAGCGCCCGAGGTGGAACAGCCCCAGGTTGAAGCAGAACACCGTGAACAACACGAAGTTGTCGCGCTTGCGATCGCGCAGCACCACCGAGGTGCCGATGGCGAAGGCCACCGTCGCCGCGAGCAGCGAGCTGAGCACCTCGCTCAGCGACGTCGGCGGCACCGGCATCGCCGAAGTGTAGCCCCGCGGTCCCGTCGCGGGCCGACCGGAGGCCGAGGCCACCACGGACCGGCGCGGGGCGCGAGCGCCGAGCCGGCACGGACGTCGAGCCGGCACGGACGTCGAGCCGGTGCTGCTCGCCCGCCGTGGGCGCTGGCCGTGCCCGCACCGGTCGACCGCTGGCGCCCGGCGGTCCGCCTGTGGCATCCTCACCGAGCAATGGCCGGCCAGCAGCTCATCGACAACGAGAAGCGTGCGCAGCAGAAGGCCCGCGCGATCGCCTCGGACATCTACCTCTACAACAAGCAGCGCATCGAAGAGGCCCTGCTCGGCGACACGTTCTTCGACGACCCCGATCTGTCGAGTCTCATCACCGAAGGGCGCGACCTGTTCCGCGCCGCGGTGACGCCCGAGCTGTTCAAGCGCAACTTCTACGATCGGGCGATCGTCGACCGCGTGGTCAAGCCGATGGCTGCGCTGAAGTCCCCGATCTGGTAGTGCCGGCCGGGTCCTGGTCGCTCTTGCTGGCGCCCGACTTCGCGCGGGCCGACCTCGCCGTGCTCCGGGCGCTGCGCGAGCAAGGCGTCGTCGCGACGCGCTCGGCGCTGCACCGCGCGTTCGCGGCCGGTCTCGTCCGCGCCGGTGGCGATACTCCGCTGCGCCCGTCGACGATCGTGACGCGGCCGATGCAGGTGAGTGTCGAGCTCGTCGCTGCGCCGCCGCTGCGGGCGGAGCCCGAGGCCATCGCGTTGTGTGTGGTCCACGAGGACGACGACATCGTGGTGATCGATAAGCCCGCGGGCATGCCGGTCCACGTCGGGCCGGGCCACAGCAGGGGCACGCTCGTCAACGCGGTGCTCGGCCACCTCGGCGTCGGCCCCGATGCGCTGCCCGTGCTCGCGGGCAACGACGCGAGCAGGCCGGGCATCGTCCATCGCCTCGATAAGGACACCAGCGGGCTGTTGGTGGTCGCCAAGCACGCTGCGGCGCAGGAGCACCTCGCGGCGCAGTTCCGGCGCCACGACATCGGCCGCGCCTACCTCGGCATCGTGTACGGCGTGCCGGCGTGGACGAGCACGCACCTCGAGACCGGGCACGGCCGTGATCCGGCCGAGCGGCGGCGGTTCTCGCCCGACGTCGGTGGCCGCCGTGCGACGACCGACGCCGCGGTGGTGCAGGCGCTGTCGGGCGCGGCGCTGGTGCGCTTCGTGCTGCAGACCGGACGCACCCACCAGATCCGCATGCACGCGCGTAAACTCGGTCATCCGATCCTCGGTGATGTGCTCTACGGCCACGTGCCCGCCGATCCGCGGGTGCGCGCCGCCGTCGCCCCGCTGGGCCGACACGCGCTGCACGCCGCCGAGCTGTCGTTCGTGCATCCGCGCGGCCACCGGGTCGGTTGGACGTCGGCGCTGCCGCCCGATCTCGCGGCGCTGCTCGTCGCGCTCTGCTAGCCGCTTGCCTTACACTCGTCGGCGTGTTCGACACCGCCCCCGCGCTGCGTGCGATCCTCGGCCTCGTCCACGGATTCACCGATCGCGAAGGTGGGGTGAGCGCGGGCCGATACGCGAGCCTCAACATGGCGAGCAAGTGGGGCGACGATCGCGACGCAGTCGCGGAGAACCGACGGCGCGTCGCGACGGCCGCGGGCTTCGAGCTCGGGCGTCTGCGCTGCATCCGGCAGGTCCACGGCGACGCGGTGCTCCACGCCTGTGCGATCGGCAACGAGTCGACCGCCGACGCGCTGTGGTGCCGCCGCGAGGACGGGCTCGTGGTGGGGGTGCTGACGGCCGACTGCGTGCCGGTGCTGCTCGCGGACGCTGCGGGCACCGTGGCGGCGGCGATCCACAGCGGCTGGCGGGGGACGGTCGCCGACATCGTCGGCCGCACGGTCCGGCGCCTCGCGGACGCCGGCGTCTCGCCTGGGGATCTGCGCGCCGCGATCGGACCTTGCATCGAGCAGGCGGCGTTCGAGGTCGGCCCCGAGGTCGCCGCGCAGTTCGAGCCGCGCTATGTGATCAGCGGCAGCGCCCGACCGCACGTCGATCTGCTGGCAGCGGTGCGCGATCAGCTCGAGGCGCACGGCGTGCCACCGCGCGCGATCGATCGCATCGGCGGCTGCTCCCACGCGAATGGGACACGGTGGTTTTCGTACCGGCGCGATGGCGCGGGCATCGGGCAGATGCTCGCGTTCATCGGCTTTGCGACGACCGCCGCCGAAGATTGACGACCGGCGGTGTCCTCCGCGCTGTGGCGCGTCCGCGCTACTGCTTGAGGTTCTTGTACGACTCTTCGAGCGAGTTGGCCGCCTTGGGCGTCACCATGGCGACGATCGACATCGCCAGGATGTACCCGAACAGCGCGGTGAACCCGACGATCATGAGCAGCTGTGCGAGGCCACCGATGGTCGCGATCGGGGCCTTGGCGGCTTGCACTTCCCATTTGTTGTCGGCGATTTCTGCGGAGGACATGGTCGAATCTCCTGGGGCCCAGACAACCCGCGTGGCGGCCGGTTTCCCAACCTAGCACGTGCCGCCTTTGGCCTACAAGTGGGGCGGGGCAGGGTCAGGGCGTGTCGATGCCGTACGCCGGCAGGATCTCGCCGGAGAAGGCCTGCAGCTGGGCGAGCGCCTTGAGGTAGTTGATCTGCGCCGTGAGCGCCTGGTTCTGGGCGAGGTCGAGCTGGTCGAGGCGGAGCAAGACGTCGTAGTTGGTGGAGCGGCCGACGTCGAACCGTGCCTGCTCGGCAGCGAGGTTCTCCTTGGCGAGCTCGACGGAGATCTCCGAGACGTCCATCACCTTGCCCGCGGTGCGCAGGCCGTTGGCCGAGCGGATCACGCCGGCGGCGACGGTCTGCTTGCTCTGGGCGAGCGCGGCTTCGGTGCTACGGATCGCGATCTTCGCGGCTTCGTGCCGGCCCTTGGCCGTGCGGTTGCGGATCGACCACGTGAGGCTCATTGATCCCGAGACGCTCCAGTCGGCGAGCAGGCCGTTGCTGGCGATGTCCTCGTTGAAGAAGTTGCGGAACGCCTCGCCCCAGCCGCCCTCCTGACCCGGATCGCCCGTCGCCGCGTCGGAGACGCGGTCGGTGCTACGGCCGGTGGGCACGAAGGCGCCGTCGAAGTCGAGCTGCGGCAGGCGGGCGTTGGCTGCGACCATCTCGTCGATGCGGCCGCTCGCGAGCGACAGCTCGAGCTGCCGGACCTGGGGATTCTGGGCGATGGCGCGGGTGACCTCGTCGGCGACGTTCACCGATCGCGGGCGCACGATCGGATCGGTGGCCGGGAGCACCCCGAGGGTGTCCTTGCCGTCGAACTGCTGGCCCATGAGCGTGCGCAGCGTGACGCTCGTGTCGAGCAGCACGTTCTCGGCGTTGATGACGTCGCTCTCGCGCGCCGCGAGGGCTTGCTCGACGGCCTTGGCGTCGACCGGCGAGCTGCGGCCGGCGGCGACCAGCGCCTGCGTGCGCTCGAGCTGCTTGGTGGCGAGCCCGACGCTGTTGCGCTTGTTCTGCAGATCGCGGTGGGCGGCGAGGACGTCCCAGTACGCCGACACCACGTCGCGCACGAGGTTCTGCGCGGTGACGATGCGGGCGGCCTGGGCCTGGCTGACGGCGATCTTGGCCTTGTTGATCTCGGCGCGGCCGATCTTGAGCCCGGCGCCGCGCAGCAGCGGATGGTTGACCGTGAGCGTGGGCGCGATGCGGTAGGTCGACAGCGTGGTCGAGCCGGCGTTCGCGTCGAGGAAGTTCGCCGCCTGATCCTGCTGCTGGCGGGCGACGTCGAGTCGCAGCGAGATGTTGCCGCCGGTCGCGAACTGGCGGATGAACCCGGCGTTGGCGCTGAGCGTTCGCGCACCGGTGGCGATGGTGAACTGCGAACCGCGCTGGGGAGTCTTGGAGGCGTTGGCGCTGATCCCAGCGGTGAGCTGCAGGTCGTAGGCGCCTTGCGCTGCGAGGACGTTGGTCTCGGAGATGTCGCTGTCGAACGCGTTGGTCTTGAGATCGAAGTTGTCGCGCACCGCGACCTGCAGCACGGTCGACAGCTCGAGCGTGTCCGATGGGAATGGCGGCATGTAGTCGTCCGGCAGCCGGGCATCGATGCCGGCGCCCGGATCGATCATCTCCGTCTCGCTCGCCGACTCGGCGGTGGGCGGTCGGTCGGCGTCCGCCGGCACGTCGCCGGGCTGGGGTTGCGTCGCTGCCGTGGGCGCGGGTCCAGGCGCGGGCCCAGGTGCGGGTTCGAAGGCGAGCGTGAGCGCGAGGGTCGTGAGAAGCAGCACGGGATGCCTGGACGGGGGGTGCGGCGGGGCCGAGGTATGGCGCCCCTTGGGGCGAGTACCGCCAGGGCGCCAGCGGGTCAAGCCGGAGCGCTCCCTAGACGGCGTTTGGCGTGTCGAGGTTTCGCCCGGCGGCCATCCCACGCCGAAAGCCTGGAGCGGGCGCGCGAGCGGGCGCGCAGAGCGGGCGCGCGAGCGGGCGCGCAGAGCGGGCGCATACAGCGGGCGCATGGACCTGCCCCGCGGCGGGCGTCGGCCGGACGGCCAGGCGCGCCCGGTTCGATGTAAGCTCGGGCTCCGGACCGCGTTTTGCCGCGCAAGGAGAACCCCCTGCGGTGCGAGCCGCGACGCCGTCGGTCCTTGTGCCGGTCACCTTTCGGGACGCCGACCCGGGACTGCCCTCCCGCGAGGGGCCCGTGGGTCGGATTCCGGTGCAACCCAGCGGCCCGGATTCGGTGGCCCACGCGACGCAGGTGAACATCCAACCCGATGCCGACGAGTCCATCGAACGAGCCCTGGTCGAGCGCGCCCAGGCCGGCGATGCCGCCGCGATGCGAGCGCTGTACGAGCGCTACGCCGCGTCGGTCCACCGCTTCGCGATCGTCCCGCTCGTCCACGATCGCACCTTGGCCGAGGACCTCCTCGCCGACACGTTCGTCCGCGCGATGGAGCACATCGGCCGATTCCGCTGGCAGGGCAAGGGCGTGCTGCCCTGGCTCATCCGCATCGCCAAGAATCTGGCCCTCGATCACCTGCGCAAGGCGGGGCGCTTCACCGGCTGGCCCGACGGCTTCGAGCAGTTCGTCGCCGACGAGGACGGCGCGACCGGCGAGAGCGCGACCGCCGAGCGCGAGGTCACCGATCTGTTGCGGTCGCGCATCGACGTGTGCCTCGAGCACATCAACCCGCGCTACGGGAAGGTCCTGCGCCTGCGGCTGGTCGAGGGTGTGCCCAGGGATCGGGCGGCGGTCGAGATGGAGGTCTCGGTCGGCACGCTCGACGTCCTGCTCTTCCGGGCTTGCAAAGCCTTTCGCAAGCTCTACGCCGAGCGCTACGGCGAGGGCCCGAGCCTCGCATTCGGAGATCCATGACCACTGATCACAACACCAGGGCCCCGGGTGAGGGGAACGACGAGCGCTCGCGGATCGCCGCGGAGCTGCGCGCCCTCGGCGAGCCCGAGTTCGACCCCGTGCTCGAGGCCGGGCCCTTCGGTGCCTGGGCCGGGGACGCGGCCGTCCGCACCGCGTTCGTGCTCGCCCATCCGCCGGTGCTCCACGCCGACGGATTTCTCCGCGGGGGGCTCGGCGACGTCGACGCACTCGGCGAGCTCGAGCGGCACCGGGTGTGGCGCAAGGTCGTCGCGCGCAGCGGCGCCGCGGCGCATCCCGTACCGTCGCCGCCCACGTGGCGCGCAACGTGGGTCGCGATCGCCACTGCGGCTGGGCTGGCACTGGTGCCGATGCTGTCGTCCCACCGCGGACTGCAGCCGTCGACCCCGGCATCGCGGGCCACCACCGCGGCGCTCGGCGTGCAGGCACGCGAGGCGCTGGGCGGGGTGCCGGGTGCACAAGACGGCGCACTCGCGGGTCGGATCGCCGCCGAGTATTCGTCCCGCTTGGCGTCGGGCTCGGCGTCGGGCCGGGGGGCGGCTGTGGGCCCCGGTGATGCCCGCGGGCCGGCGGTGGAGGGCGAACGATGAGGCGGCGCAGTGGATGGTCGCAGCGCGTGGTGCTGGGTGCCGCCATCGCGACGCTCGGCATCGCGACGCTCGGCGGCTGCGATCCGCAGGATGACGACGCCCGCGATGGCGACGCCGCGGTGCCCGACGCCCGCGTGACGACGCACCCCGTGCGCAGCGCGACGCCGACCCGCGAGGGTCTCGCCTACATCGAAGGCGTCGCCCGCATCCACGGCGAGGCCGACCTCGCCGACGACATCGACACCCGCGCTGCCGCGTTGCGGCGAGGGCTCGCGCTGCCGGTGCCCGCGGAGCTGGCCGAGGCCGAGATCCTGCGGCTGGAGTTGGCGACGCGGTTGGGTGAGACTCTGGCCCCGCGCCCGGAGGGCGTCGCCGTGGCCCTCGATCTCCTCGAACCGATGCTGGATCCCGAGCGCTCGCTGCCCCTCGATCGCGCGAGCGCTCGCGCGTTGGTGACGCTCGGCGATCTCGCCACCAGCGCGGGCGACGACGCGCTCGCAGTGGGCAGCTACGCCCGCGCGATCCGGGTGATGTCCTCTTTGCGCAAGGAGCTCGAGCGATGACGGCGACGCGACTAACGAGGGGCCCGAGGCTCGTGCGCGCGCTCGTGTGCGCGGTGCTCGGGATGGCGTGTGGTCCCCAGGCGGGTAGCGGCACGGTCTCCCCGACGACCGGTGATCCCGTCGGTGCCGGGCCCGATCCTCAAGGCGCCACCGAGGGCGAGGGCATGGCCGAGCTGAGCGGTCGCCTCGACGCGCTCGTCGGTCGCGAGCGCAACCTGCGGCCGGCCGCTGCGGCCGACGCCGGCAAGTGCGAGGAGCTCTGCGAGCTCGCGACGAGCATCTGCAGCGTGCAGGAAAAACTCTGCGACCTCGCCGACGATCACCCCGACGACGGCGCCTATCAGGGGCTGTGTCGCGAGGCCCGCAACGAGTGCCGCGAAGCCCAAGAAGGCTGCGTGCACTGCGTCGAGGCCAACTCGAATCAGACCTTGCCGCGCTAGTCCGCGGGTCTGCGCTCGGCGCGGCGCGCGTCAGTGCCCGGACAGCACCGCCGCCGGCTCCATGCGGGCGGCACGGCGCGCCGGCAGGAACGCGCCGAGGATGCAGAAGCTCACCGCGAAGGCGAGCGCCGCGAGGAGCAGCCACCACGGGAACTCGAAGTAGGTCTCGGGCTTGTACGGGAAGTCGGGCACGTAGGTCTGCGAGATCCAATCGAAGCCGAAGCTCGCGCCGAACGCCAGGGCGACGCCGGCGAGACCGGAGACGAAGCCCAGGCTCGCCGCCTCGCCCATGATGATGCGCGTGATGTCACCGCGGCGGGCCCCGATGGCCCGCATGATGCCGATCTCGTGCTGACGCTCGTACACCAGCATGAAGAAGACGTGCATGATGTTGACTGCCGCGATGCCGACGATGACGGCGCTGACCAGCGCGAAGATCAGCGTGAAGATCGCGATGAGCAGCGCGGCCTGCTCGGCCCCGGTGTCCGCGACCACGAGGTTGAGATCGGAGACGCCCTTGGCGACCGCCGCGACGTCGTTCTTGTTCGGCACCATGACGACCACGGAGTGGTAGCGCTGGGCGTCCTCGGGCTGGCCGAAGTCGACGTTGAGCCGCCGCACGTAGCCCAGGGGGATGGTGAGGCCCAGGGCGATCGCCTTGCGCGAGAAGCCCACGAGCATGGCGCGCTCACGGACGAGGTGACCCTTGTTCGAGGCGCCGACCATCGACGATCCGATGACCAGCTCGAACGTGAAGCCGAGCACCGAGTCGGGCACGAGCTTGGGGAAGCCGTGAGCCCGCCGCAGCGCGCCGTTGTACAGCTCGACGACGTGCTCCGAGGCGAGCACCGGCACGTAGTCGCGGCAGACGGTGGCGGTGCCCTCGGGGACGCGGCCGGTGTCGTCGTTGCGGCTCTTGCGTTCGAGCCGGGTGCCAGCCGGCGCGCCGCAGTAGCGCCGCTCGCCGCACTCGTCGTCGGTCGTGCAGGCTTTCGGGGTGCCGGGCTCGGCGTCGAAATCTCGGAACTCGAAGCCCGCGCCGACGTCCGCCGCCACCAGGGCCGGCTCGATGCCGTCGGCGACGATCTCCGAGCGCAGATCGGCGCCGAGCAGCGACTCGCCGCCCAGCGCGATCGCAGGCACCGTGAGGCGCATCTTCGGGTACACGGTCTCGACGCCCGGCAGCGCGTTGATCTGGCGGACGCGGGCGTCGTCGATCACATCGCCGCCCAGCGTGCTGGTGCCGATCGCGAGGGGGCCGATCGCGATGTCGAGGCTCTTGGGCACCACCTCGAGCTGATCGAGGGGAAAGATGCGGCCGAGCACGACCGCGCGGACGCCCTGCGAAAGCGCGATGAAGAACGTGAAGGTCGCGATGCCGACGACGATGCCGATCGATGCCAGCAGGAAGTGGCTGCGGCTGCGCTGCAGATCGGCGGCGATCACCCTGCGCAGGCCGCTCATGGTGCCTCCGCAGCGGGCACGACCGCGGCCGAAGGCACCGGCGGCCCCAGCTCGCGGCGCTCGTCGTGCAGCGCGCCATCCTCGACGCGGAGCGTGCGTGGGGTCGCCGCCGAGATCCGCGAGTCGTGGGTCACGATCATCACGGTGATGTGGGCGTCGCGGTTGAGCGCGTGGAACAGCGCGAGGATCTGGGCGCCCATCTTGCTGTCGAGGTTGCCGGTGGGCTCGTCGCAGAGCATCAGCGTGGGGCGGTTGAACAGGGCCCGCGCGATCGCGACGCGCTGGCGTTGGCCGCCCGACAGCATCGTCGGGGTGCTGTCGGTGCGCGCGCCGAGCTCGACCTGCTCGAGCACCTCGCGGGCGCGGGCCGTGGCCGCGGCGTCGCCGAGCCGCTGCGTGCCGCGGGTGAACACGGCCGGCAACGCGACGTTCTCGAGTACCGTGAGGTGGGGCAGCAGGTAGAACGACTGGAACACGAAGCCCACGCTGCGATTGCGGTAGTCGGACAGCGCGTCGTCCGAGAGGCTCCGCAGGTCGCGGCCGTCGACCTCGATGGAGCCCTCGTAGTCACGATCGAGCCCACCCACCGCGTGCAGCAGGGTGCTCTTGCCCGATCCAGAGGGCCCGACGATCGACACCAACTCGCCGTGGTCGACCTCGAAGTCGACGCCGCGCAGGACCTCGTTGACCAGCTTCCCGGTCCTGTACGACTTGCGCATCCCGCGGACGCGGATCATCGAGGCGGACGGTAGCCGCCGCGTGTGCTCGCCGTCAAACGGGCCATCGCGCCCGAGGGCGGGAGCCGCGTGCCGCGCGGCACTAGTCGCGGAGCTCGAACACGTACTCGTAGCGCAGCTCGTAGTCGGCGGTCTTGCCGTCGGTGCCGACCGCGGGCGCGAACTTGGCACCCATGAGCGCCTTGCGGGCGATCTCGTCGCAGCCAAAGCCCATCTTCTTCGTCGGCTTGGCGCTACGCACCTTGCCGTCACGTTGGACCTGCACGAGCAAGACGACGGTGCCCGCGACCTGCCGCTCGGCGACGGCGGGGCACTCGAGCTCGGGGACGCGGACGACCCGCGGCTGCTGGGCGATGTAGAGATCGCCGCGCGGCGCCCACGACGGTCCGGCCGGCTTGGGACCGGTGCCGGTGGGGTTGTTGCCGGTGCCGGGGCGCGTGCCGCTGCCCCCGGGCGATCCGGCGTTGCTGCCCGAACTCGCGCCGCCGGTGCCCGGCGTCACGTTCACGCCGCCGCCTGTGCTCGGCACGAGGGCCGAGGCCGGCAGGTCGAAGCGCTTGGGCGCCGGCGCCGGATCGGGGTTGTCATCGGCCGGCGGTGGGTCGTTGGACGGCGGCGGCTTCGGCTGCCTCGGCGGCGGCTTCTTCGGCGGCTCGGGCTCGGGTGGCTTCACCTCGGGCTCGGGCGTGACCTCGGGCTCTGGGGGCTCGGGCGTGACCTCGGGCTCTGGGGGCTTCGGGGGCTCGGGGGGCTCTGGCGGCTCGGGCTCAGGCGGCGCGGTCGCGATCTCGAATTCGATGAGGTCGGGCGGCGGTGGCTCGGCGGGATCGATCCAACCCATCGCGAAGAACGCACCGACGTGCAACGCGATCGCGAGCACGATCCCGGTGGTCGGGTCGAGTCCGTTCTCGGCGCGTTCGGGCAGCATCGAGTGCGCTCAGCCGCCGTCCGCTGCGGCCGGTTTCTTCGTCGCGATCGCGTACTTCTTGATGCCGGCGTCGCGCATCAGATCGATGAGGTGGACCATCTGGCCGACCTCGGCCCGCTCGTCGCACTGCACGATGCCCTGGAGGTTGCGGTCTTCGACCAGCTTGTCCGTGAGCTTGTCGATGATCGCGGCGTCGGTCTCGATGGTGACGCCGTCGACCTGCACGGTGCCGTCGGCGGCGCACACCAGCATGATGCTCGTGTCCTCGAGCTTCTCGCCTGTCGACGCCTCGGGCTTGGCGATCTGCAGGCCCTCGGCGTTGCTGATGATGCTGGTGGTCACCATGAAGATGATGAGCAAGACCAAGGTGATGTCGACCAGCGGCGTCACGTTGATGCCGGTGATCTCGTCGTCGTCGTCGACTGTGCCGCCGGCCACCGTCAGTCCTCCGCCTTGTCCGCGACGATGAGGCCGAGCGCGCTCTGGGCGAAGGACTCGGCCTCCCCCATCGTCCGCTTCACGCGGCGTTGGAACAGGTTGTAGGCGACGACGGCCGGGATCGCGACGAGCAGACCGACCGCGGTGGCGACCAGCGCCTCCGAGATGCCGGCCATGACCGCTTCGGAGCTCTCTCCGCCGGCCTGTAGGCCCGCGGTCGCGAGGTCCTTGAAGGCGCGGATGATGCCGAGCACCGTGCCGAACAAGCCGATGAACGGGGCGTTGGCGCCGAGCGTGCCCAAAAATGCCAGGTTGCGCTCGAGCCGGAGCTTCTCTTCGCTGCGGGTCGCGTTGAGCGCGGCTTCGACCGCTACTGGGCCACGGGTCTCGTTCTCGAGCATCTGGGCGACGATGCGGGCACCCGAGCCCGGTGAGCCGGCGACCAACGCGAGCGCCTTCGCGTGCTCACGCTCGGCGAGCGCCGCGAGCACGTTGCGGCGGATGGCGGCGTCGGACCCTACGATCTGACGGAAGAACAGGAAGCGCTCGAGCATCACGTAGACGCTGATCACGCTGAGCACGACCAGAAGCCACAGCACCCACTCGGCGCCGACCAGCGCGAATTGCAGAAACTTCTGTGTGAGATTCATGGCTGGACGCGCCGGGGAAGTTAGCCCAAAGGGTGGAGAGCAACCAGCCCGGGTTGTCGGTTGCCCGCGATCGCGTTGCGAATGCGGTTTGGGCGCCGCGGCGCTGGCTAGCGTGTCGCTGCGGCTGTGGTGTCTGCGGCTGTGGTGTCTGCTGCGGTCGATGGGGCGCCGTGCTGGAGCTCGCGACACAGCGCCGTCGCAAAGCTCCCCGAAGGCAGCTCGAACGTGACGCGCAGGCCGGCGGCGAGCGGGCCTTGGGCCGGAGCGTCGCCCATCGCACAGCCGACGACGTGCACCTGGAGCGCACGCCGTGTGCCCAGGGCGGCGCGGCCGAGCGCACCGAGTGCCTGCGCGTCGACGCCCGCGGTGCCGAGGACCTCGCGCTCGAGCGCGTGGGCGGGCGTGTCCTGCGGCGGCGCCATCATCCGGCTGCCGAAGATCGGACCGGTGATGGCGATCTCGCCCGCCGCGAGTCGTGTGTCGTCGAGCACCGCATCGGTGCACACGAACAGGCCACCGGTCTCGGTCTTCTTCAGCACGTCGCCGACGAGTGCGCGTCGCAGCAGGCCGCGCTCGGCCCGCAGCGCGATGTAGAGGTTGAAAAGGGCCGCCTGGCCCGCCGCCACCGTCATGTTGCCGCGGGCGCCGCCCCGGCCGCCGCGCATCGCCGCGAGCCCGAGCCCCACGCCCTTGCCACCGTCGGCGAAGCGCTGGGGGCCAAAGGCGTTGGGCAGGCCGCCGGCGCCTTCGATCGCGGCGAGCTTGGCCGCGCTGCGCTGCTCCGCGACGGGCTGCGTGCACGCGAGCTCGCGGATGACGACGTCGAAGCGATTGCCGTGCAGATGGCCGATGCGCAGCTTGTGGGAGTGGGCATGGGCCGGGCCCAAGACGATGTCGGGCAGCGACAGGCCGGCGAGGCGTGGGCCCACACGGGCGGGCACGCTGATCCACTGGCGCGAGCGGGCGTCGCGATCCTTGCGGCCGGCGAAGCCGATGTCGGACGGCGCAACACCGAGCGCCTTGGCGAGGATACGGAGGGCGTCCTCGGTCGACAGGCCGCGTTTGTCGAGCTGCAGCATCAGCCAGCCGTTGGTCGGCCCCCCCGCGCCGGGGTTACCACCGTCGGGCGGATAGGCGGGGATCTCCTCGACGACGAAGTCGTCGGCGCAGGCGCGCATGCGGCCGCCGATCCCCGGCAGCGCGGCCGTGAGCAACGGCGGCTCGAGCACGCGGGCGCGCAGGGATTCGTCCACGGCAGGCGCGTCGTCGGGCGCCGTGTCCATCAGCTCGGCGCGTCGCCGGTCATGCCGAGGTACACGCGGCAGCTGCGATTGCTCGGGTCGTGGTCGAGCACGAACTGCCACTCGATCCGCGCCTCTGCGATCCGTGTGGCGCGCCACAGCGTGATGCCGAGCTGCACCCGCGCCTGCAGGTAGTCGGGCGCGAGCTCGCGGATCGCGATGAGTTCGTCGAGGGCGTCGTCGATGCGGCCCGCGTCGCGGAGCACCGTCGCGAGCTTGGTACGGATGTCGACGAACGTCGGGCACAGCTGCAGCGCCTTGCGGTACTCCTTGACCGCATGGTCGAGCAGGCCGACGCCGACGTATGCATCGCCGATGTCGCGGTGCATGTTCGCGATCTTGCCGCGCGCGTAGGCGTCGAGCTGGTCGAGATCCCCGCTGTCGGACGAGCCGTAGACCTGGGTGTAGACCCGCTTGGCGTCGTCGTAGCGTCCGAGCTCGTTGTAGCAGACCGACAAGTTGAGGGCGGCCTCGGTGTAGCGGGGATTCAACGCGAGGGCGCGCTCGAACGCCGCGCAGGCCTCGGGTGATGTGCCGGCCTCGTAGAGGATCACGCCCATCATGTTGTGCACGTCGGCGTAGTCGTCGTGCACCCGCAGCACCGCCTCGAGGTGCTCGCGCGCCTTGGCGTACTCGCCGGTGAGGTAGTATTCGCGGCCGACGACCAGGTGATGCTTGATGAGCGGGTCCATGGGGCCTCCTCGGTCGCGCCGTGACTACGGCGGTGTCGTGCTGGGCTCGGGCTCGGGCTCGGGCTCGGGCTCGGGCTCGGGCTCGGGCTTCTGTGGTGTCGCCGACTCGGGCGGCGCTGTCGAGGGCTCGCGCGTGCTCGCCGCCTCGGCATTCGTCGGAGGTGGGGTTTCCGGCTCCGGGATCGCGCTGGTGGGCGGCGTCGGCGTCGTGGGCCGGGGGGCGGGCTTGGGCGCCGGGTTCACCGCCGGCGGCGACGTGGTGCCCTCGGGGCGGGTCGGCGCCGCGCGCTCGGGATTCGCCGCTGACTCGAGGTTCTTGGGCTTGGGCGGCGCCTTGGGCCGCTCCGGGCTCCGATCGGGGCGCTTGCGCGTCGCATCGGCGGGCCCGAACTCCTCGCGGATGTAGCGCAGATACACCCGCGCCTGCTTGCCGTGGTGGTGACTCGGGTGCTGCGTCTGCAGCTCGGTGAAGGTCGAGCGCGCGAGCTCGATCTCGTCCATGCGCAGGTACGTGATGCCGAGCTGGAACAGCACCTCGGCGTCGAGGCCGATGCCGGGGTAACGGGCATGGGCGGCCTCGAGGCGGCCGATCGCGGCCTCGGGCTTGTTGCGTGACATGTAGAAGTCGGCGACGTACAGCTCGTGTTGCAGCAGGCGGCGGCGGACTTCGTCGCGCAGCTTGATCGCGTAACGCTCGGTGATGGTGCCCTGGTAGTGATCGAAGTAGTACTCGAGCTCGATGAGCGCGTCCTGCAGCTGCGACTGATCTCGCATGTAGTCGGGCGGCAACAAGAAGAACTTCTGCGGCGCGTTCATGAACGCGGCGGCGGCGGCCATGAACGTCGACCATCCATTGCGCACGTGCTCGTGCGTCGGGTGCAGCTTGGCGAAGGTCTTGAACGCGTCGACCGCCGTGATGTAGTTGCTCTGCTCGAACTCGGCCCGCGCGATGAGCAGCTCGGCCTCGACGGCATAGCGGCTGAACGGGAAGCGGATGCGGACGAAATCCGCGTACTGGATGGCTTCGTCGTAGTCCCTGTCGAGGAAATCGCCCTGGGCCAACGTGTAATTCTCGATCGCGGTCTGGGCGTAGTCCGCCGACAGATCGGGGCCAGTCTTGCACGCGACGAGCGTCGCACCGAGCAACCACCCGAGCAGCCGCACGTGCCGCCACGCGGCGCGCGCGATGCGATGCGGTGGGCGAGTGTCACCGCACCCGGCGCCCGTAGGCGGTGCGATCGTGCGCGTCACCGAGACCATGCTGCGCGCGCACGGTACGGCGCGCCACGCCGCAGTGTCAACGCAGCCCGGGACGAGCGGGGATCGTGGCGGACGATCGTCCCTGGGCAAGGCGTGGGGACGAAATCGGGGCGGCGCGGCGTCTTCGCCATCGAGTCCCCCGCCCGCCCTGGGTTTCTCGCCGATTTCGGGGGACCCCACGGGCTTTCACGCTACCGTACCGCCGCCCGCATGACCCCGTCGAACCCACGCCTCGGACCGGTGGCCGCGATGTCGCTGGTGACGGGCTCGATGCTGGGCATCGGCATCTTCGTCGCGCCGCCCTCGGTCGCGGCGCAGGTCGAGGGCCCCGGCGCATTCTTGCTGGTGTGGCTGCTGGGCGGCCTCACGGCGCTGTGCGGGGCGCTGTCGGTGGCGGAGCTCGGCGCGATGATGCCGCGGGCCGGCGGCGACTATCCCTATTTGCGCAGGGCGTACGGGCCTGGACTCGCGTTCGCGGCGGGCTGGCTGCAGCTGCTCGCGGTGTTCCCGGGATCCCTCGCGGTGGTGGCGGTCGGCACCGCGTTCCAGCTGCCGATCATCTTGGGCGCGGGCTACCCGTGGCCGCAGAGCATGGGCCTCGATCCCGCCACCACGTGGGCGGTGGTCATCATCGTCGGGCTCACCGCTGTCAACCACATCGGCGTGGTCGTCTCCGGGCGGCTGCAGGTGTTGGTGACGATGACGCCGGTCGTGGTGCTGCTGGTCGGCACCGCGGTGGTGATGCTGGTGCAGGGCACCGGCGGCGGCGCGCTCTCGGGTGCCGGCGAGAACCTCGTCGTGCCGTCGATCGCCGCCGTGGCCGCCGCCTCGCTGCCGGTGTACTTCGCGTTCTCCGGCTGGAACGCCGCGATCTTCATCGGCGCCGAGATCGAGCGGCCCGCGATCAATCTGCCCCGCGCGCTGGTCGGCGGCACGCTCTTGGTCACGGTGCTCTACCTGGCCCTGTGCCTCGGTTTCCTGTCGGTGTTCACGATGGACGATCTCGCGAACACCGGCGAAGCCGGCACCGCCGCGGCCGGGTTGCTGTTCGGCGGGGTCGGTCGCTTCGCGGTGACGCTGTCGATCCTGCTGGCGATGCTCGGCTCGCTCAACGGTACGATCCTCACCGGCTCGCGCATCGCCTACGCGATGGCCAACGAGGGCCAATGTATCGCGGCGGCCGGCACCATCAGCCGGCGCTTCGGCACGCCGGCGGTGGCGCTGTGGCTGCAGGCGGGCCTCGCACTCGTCTTGGTGTTCACCCACGGCTTCGACGCGTTGCTCAAGTACACCTCGGCGGCGATGCTGATCACCGGCTCGCTCACGGTCGTCGCCGTGATGGTGCTGCGCCGCAAGCTGCCCAAGCTCGCCCGGCCGTACCGCACCTGGGGCTACCCCGTCACGCCGGTGGCCTATGTGCTCGTCAGCGTCGGGGTGCTCGCGGTGCTCGCCCAAGGTGGCGATCCATCGGTGTTCGCGGGCATCGGCTGGTTCGTGCTCGCGTTCGGGTTCCACCACGTCTTCTTGCGCAAACGGGCGCCGACGCCCGCGGTGCTCAGGGCCGAGCGCGAGCTCACCTGAAGCGTGGCTCGAACCACGCGCTGTGGGCTCGCACGGCCTGCATGGGATTCAGACCGCCGGCTCGCGCAGCTCGGCGGAGATCGCCAAGGCCAGCGGTGCGCCGTGCAGGTACAGCCCGCCCAGCCACAGCGGCAGGCCGAGCACGTCGGGATGGCAGTAGTAGAACGCGCCCGTCGCGGAGATCGTGGCCTCGACCGCGAGCCCGCCCGCCGCCAATGCTCCGGCGAAGATGAGCGTCGGACGATGGGTGGTGCGCATCGCGAAGAACACCAGATACGCGATGGCGAGACCGACAGGGTGCCCCTGCCACTGGCCGCTGGACCAGTAGGCGACGACGAACCACAGCGCGCTGCCGCCCAGGTCGTGCTCGCGGGTGCCGGGCGCGCCGTCGGTGAACAGACGCGCGGCAGCGAGGATCACCAGCGTCGAGACGGCGAACAGCGGCGCCACCCACCACGCTTGTCCCCACAGCCACGGGTGCGGATAGTACAGCACGCCGTAGTGCACGTGGATCTGGTCGAGCAGCAGGCCGCACACGCCGCCGCCGACGAGCGCGGTGACCAATCGGGTGGGGGTCCACATGCTCGCAGCGTCGCACGGCCGCCGCCGCGCCGCCACGCGGACACCGACGGAGGTCCGAAGCAGCGGCCGGGTTGCACGGCGACGGTCGCCGTCCTAACGTCCGCGCCCGATGGCGCTGCGATTCGCGACCTGGAACGTCAACTCCATCCGTGCCCGGCTCGACCACGTGCTCACGTGGTTGGCGGATCACGAGCCCGACGTGCTGTGCCTGCAGGAGACCAAGGTCGAGGACAACCTGTTTCCCCGGGTGCCGTTCCTCGAGCTCGGCTACACGGTCACCGTGCACGGGGGCAGGGCACTGTGTGGCGTCGCGACGCTGAGTAAGCGCAAGCCGACCGAGGTCCACATGGGTTTCCGCGACGAGCCCGCGGACAAATTCCCGCGCCTGCTCGAGTGCGTCGTCGACGGCATCCGCCTGTTCAACCTGTACGCGCCCAACGGCACCGAGCTCGCGTCCGAGGCGTTCACGTACAAGCTGGCGTGGTTCGAGCGCCTGCGGGCGCAGCTTGGCGCGCGCCACACCGCGGCCGAGCCGATCGTGCTGATGGGTGATTTCAACATCGCCCCCGACGACCGCGACGTCTGGGATCCCCAGCGCTTCCGCGGCCGGCTGCTGTTCACCCCCGAGGAGCACGCCGCTCTCGCGGCGCTGTGCGAGTTCGGCCTCGTCGACGGCTTCCGTCGCGACTGCGACGCCGGGGGTCACTACACATGGTTCGACTACCGGACCGGCGGCTTCGGGCGCAACGAGGGCCTGCGCATCGATCTCGTGCTCGCGGCCCGCGGCCTGGTCGATCGTGTCGTCTCGGTGCACCACGACCACGTCCCGCGCGGCTGGGACGTGCCCAGCGATCACGTGCCGGTCGTCGTCACGATCGATTGACGCACAGCGAGGCGATCGCGGCCTCCCCCCTGCCTGAGCGCACGGGGGGGGAGGCACGCTGCGTCGGCGCTGGCTCAGCGGCGCATGAGGGTGCCGAGCTTCATCGCGACACCGAGGTCGCCCTCGAGCTGGAGCTTGCCCAGCGAGAACGCCGCCATCGGGTCGAGCTTACCGGCGAGCATGTCCTCGAGATCGGCGATCTTGATCTTCACGGTGCACTGCGCCGGGACGTCGTCGTTGGTCACCACGTTGGGCACCACCGTGGCGTCGACGACGAGCACGCCATCGTCACCGCAGTTGAACTTGATCGACCCGCCGAGACCACAATCGGTCCCGACCTTCTCCTTGATGGTGGTGGTGACGTTCTCGATGCTCATGGTTCGTTCCTTCGCTTGGGACCCGCAGACGGCCGGCCTGGTCCTGCATTAGCCCATCGGCATCGCGCCGTCCACCGGGCGCTGCGCTGCAGGCGAGGCGGGCGGGATCGCAGCGGTGCGCCGCGCGGAATCCCGCGCGGGCGGGCTGACGCGGGCGACCTCACGAAACCGCGGCGCGCCGAACTTCGCACACGGACACCCCCGCACATGCGGCGAGAACCCTCGACGCTGCGGCTTTTCGCGTAAGCTGCCGGCACGCCGCCGCGGTGTCGGTGGTCGCTGGTTCCCATGCCATATCGCTCCGTCTTCCGCGCCGACTCGTTCCGAGATCACACCATCGTCGTCACCGGGGGCGGCAGTGGCATCGGCCGCTGCACCGCCCACGAGTTGGCGTCGCTCGGCGCCCGCGTGCTCCTCGTCGGCCGCAAGCTCGAGCGGCTGCAGCAGGTGCAGGCCGAGATCATCGAGGATGGCGGTGCCGCGAGCACGTTCGTCTGCGACATCCGCGAAGAGGCGCGGGTGACCGCGGTCGTCGCCGAGATGGTCGCGGCGCACGGTCGCATCCACGCCCTGGTCAACAACGCTGGCGGCCAGTTCCCGGCGCCGCTGGCCCTCATCAATCAAAAGGGCTTCGAGACGGTGGTGCGCACCAACCTCGTCGGCGGATTCCTGTTCGCGCGCGAGTGCTTCACCCAGAGCATGCGCGACCACGGCGGCGGGATCGTCAACATCGTCGCCGATTTCTGGAACGGCATGCCTGGGATGGGCCACTCGGGCGCGGCGCGGGCGGGCATGGTGAACCTCACCCAGACCGCGGCGGTCGAGTGGGCGCCGGCGGGCGTGCGCGTCAACGCGGTCGCACCGGGGTGGGTCGCGTCGTCCGGCCTCGACACCTACGAGGGCCCGGCGCGGGCGATGATCCCCAAGCTGCGCGAGTCGGTGCCGCTCAAGCGCCTCGCGACCGAGGCGGAGATCAGCGCGGCCATCGTCTTCTTGCTCACCGAGGCCGCGGCCTTCATCACCGGCGAGACGATCAAGGTCGATGGCGGCGCGCCGCTGGCGAGCGGGCCGTGGCCCATGCCCGATCACGATCGCAGCACGCCGTTCCAGGGCTTCCACCGGGCGCGCACGCCCAAGATCCTCGGGGGCTGAGCGCATGCCGACGATCGAGAGCCAAGTCGTCATCGGCAGCGACGCGTACCGCACCAACCGCGAGCAGATGCTCGGGTTGGTCGAGCGCATCCGCGGCCTCGAGACCAAGGTCCGCGAGCACTCGGCGCGGCAGACCGCGAAGTTCGCCAAGCGCGGGCAGCTGTTGCCGCGCGAGCGCGTTGCCCGGGTACTCGACCGCGGCGCGCCGTTCCTCGAGCTGTCGACCCTCGCGGGCTACAAGATGCACGACGACGACGGCGGCAACGACATCGCCGGCGGTGGCAACATCGTCGGCATCGGGTTCGTGTCGGGCAGGCGGTGCATGGTGTCGGCGTCGGACAGCGCGATCAAAGGCGGCGCGGTCTCGCCGATGGGGCTGCGCAAGAGCCTGCGGGCCCAGGAGATCGCCCTGGCCAACCGGCTGCCGTGCGTGGGTCTGGTCGAGAGCGCCGGCGCCAACTTGTTGTACCAATCCGAGCTCTTCATCGAAGGCGGCCGCGTGTTCGCGAACATGGCCAAGATGTCTGCGGCCGGCGTGCCGCACATCACCGTGGTCCACGGCTCGTCGACCGCCGGCGGCGCCTACATCCCCGGCCTGTCGGACTATGTCGTCGTGGTGCGCGGCAGAAGCCGCATCTTCTTGGCCGGCCCGCCGCTGGTGAAGGCGGCGCTGGGCGAGGACGCCGACGAGGAGGCGCTGGGCGGCGCGCAGATGCACATGACCGTGTCCGGCACCGCCGAATACATGGCCGAGGACGACGCCTCTGCGCTGCACCTGGTGCGGGAGGTCGTGGCCAAGCTCGGGTGGGACGAGCACACCCCGCCCGCTTCGCCGCGGCCGTTCGCGCCGCCGCGCCACGACCCCGACGAGCTGTGCGGCGTGGTGCCGGTCGACTACCGGAAGCCGTACGACGTCCGCGAGATCATCGCGCGCATCGTCGACGACTCCGACTTCCTCGACTTCAAGCCGGGCTACGGCGAGCAGACGATCTGCGGCCACGGCCGCGTCGAGGGCTGGGCGTGCGGCTTCATCGGCAACAACGGGCCGATCTTTCCGGAGGGCGCGGCCAAGGCCGGGCACTTCATCCAGGCGTGCTGCCAGTCGGGCACGCCTGTCGTCTATCTACAGAACACCACCGGCTACATGGTGGGGCAGCGCGCCGAGGAGCACGGCATCGTCAAGCACGGCGCCAAGATGATCCAGGCGGTGGCCAACGCCTCGGTGCCGCAGATCACCATCGTGGTGGGCGGCTCGTTCGGCGCCGGCAACTACGGCATGTGCGGTCGCAGCTTCGATCCCCGCTTCATCTTCTCCTGGCCCAACGCCCGGGTGTCGGTGATGGGCGGCGAGCAGGCGGCGAAGGTGATGGAGATCATCACGCGGGCCAAGTTCGCCCGCCAGGGCGTCACCATCGACGACGAGAACCTCGGCAAGATGACCGCCGCGGTGCGCCAGAAGCTCGATGGCGAGTCCGACGCGCTGTTCTCGACGGCGCGGCTGTGGGACGACGGCATCATCGATCCCCGCGACACCCGCCGGGTGATCGCGATGACGCTCGCGACCTGTCGCGAGGGCGACGCTCGCCGGCTGCGGCCCAGCAGCTTCGGTGTGGCGCGGCTTTGACCCCGAGCGCCCGCGTTGCGGGCCGACCAAACCACGCGTTCACCCAGAGCAGGAGAACTCCGACATGCGGCTGACCGACGAACACGAAGCGCTGCGCTCCTCGATGCATAAATTCATCGAGCGCGAGATCAACCCGTACATCGATGCGTGGGAGGAGGCGCGGATCTTCCCCGCCCATGAACTGTTCAAGAAGCTGGGCGACGCCGGGTTCCTCGGCGTGTCCAAGCCGACCGAGTACGGCGGGCTCGGCCTCGACTACTCGTTCTCGGTGGTGATGGCCGAGGCCATGGGCGCGATCAACGGCGGCGGCGTGCCGATGGCGATCGGCGTGCAAACCGACATGTGCACGCCGGCGCTGGCCAAGTTCGGCAGTGAGGAACTCAAGCGCGAGTTCTTGGCGCCGTCGATCGCCGGCGATCTCGTCGGGTGCATCGGCGTCAGCGAGCCGCACGCCGGCTCGGACGTCGCCGCGATCAAGACCCACGCCCGCCGCGACGGCGACGACTGGGTCATCAACGGCGGCAAGATGTGGATCACCAACGGCATCCAGGCCGACTGGATGTGCTGCCTGGTCAACACGTCGGACGCGGCGCCGCACAAGAACAAGAGCCTCATCATCGTGCCGATGGGTACCCGGGGGGTCGAGCGCGCGCGCAAGCTCGAGAAGATCGGGATGGACAGCTCGGACACCGCGCAGATCTTCTTCGACGACGTGCGGGTGCCCCATCGCTACACTATCGGCGGCGAGGGCATGGGCTTCATGCTGCAGATGATCCAGTTCCAAGAGGAGCGGCTGTGGGGCGCCGCCAACACGCTCGGCGGCCTCGAGCAGGCGCTCGCGGCCACGCTGGAGTACACCCGCGACCGCAAGGTCTTCGGCAAGAGCGTGCTCGACAACCAGTACGTCCACTTCAAGCTGGCCGAATGCGCGACGGAGATCGAGCTGCTGCGCGCGCTCGTCTACACCGCGACCGAGCACTACATCGGCGGCAAGGACGTCACACGGTGGGCGTCGATGGCCAAGCTCAAGGCTGGTCGACTCGCCCGCGAGATCTCGGACACGTGCCTGCAGTTCTGGGGCGGCATGGGCTACATGAAGGAGTCGAAGATCTCGCGCTTCTATCGCGACGGTCGGCTGTGCTCGATCGGAGGTGGCGCCGACGAGGTCATGCTGTCGATCATCTGCAAGCTCGACGGCACCTTGCCACGCACCAAGAAGGAGTAGGCCGATGACCGACGCCGCATCGTCCGACAACACGACGCCGTGGGGTGAGACCACGGAGATCCGCACGCGGTTGGACCGCGGCGTGCTGCACCTGACCTTGGATCGCGCCCGAGCCCGCAACGCGATGAGCCTGCGGATGATCGACGAGATCGAAGCGGTGCTCGCCGCCATCCGCGAACGCCGGGACGTGCGGGTGGTGGTGTTGCGCGGCGCCGGGGGTAACTTCTGCGCGGGCGGCGATGTGAAGGACATGGCGGCCTCGCGCATGGCGAGCTTCGAGCCGGGCGGCGAGGATCCGGTTGCCGCGACCAACCGGCGCTTCGGCACGCTGATGCTCGCGGTCGATAGCGCGCCGCAGGCGGTGGTGGCCGTGCTCGAGGGCGCGGTGCTCGGCGGCGGATTCGGCCTGGCGTGCGTCGCCGATGTCGCGATCGCTCGCGCCGACGCGAGCTTCGGTCTGCCCGAGACCGGGCTCGGCTTCCCGCCGGCCCAGATCGCGGCGTTCCTCGTGCGGCGCATCGGTCTCTCGCAGGCGCGGCGCCTCGCGGTCACGGGCGGTCGCTTCGACGGCAACACGGCCCGGGAGCTCGGCGTGGTCCACAGCGTCGCGGCCGACGACGAGGGCATCGCTCGCGAGCTCGCCGCGGTGCTCGAACAGATCCGCCGCTGCGCCCCCGGTGCCATCGCGACCACCAAGCACATCATGGCGAACGTCGGCGCGATGGATCTCGAGGCGGTGCTCGACGACGCTGCCACCCGCTTCGCCGCCGCCATGCGCGGGCCCGAGGGCGCCGAGGGCACGATGGCGTTCCTGGGCAAGCGCAAGCCGGTGTGGGCGGAGGGCGACGCATGAGTCGCATCGACGTGCTACTCGTCGCCAACCGCGGCGAGATCGCGGTTCGGGTGATGCGGACGGCCCACGCCCTGGGCATCACCACGGTAGCGGTCTACAGCGAGGCCGACGCCGACGCCCCGCACGTGCGCACAGCGTCGCGGGCGGTGTGCATCGGGCCGGCGGCGGTCTCGGAGTCTTACCTCGCGATGGACCGGATCCTCGACGCGGCGGCGCGCACGGAGGCCCAGGCCATCCACCCCGGCTATGGGTTCCTCGCCGAGAACGCCGAGTTCGCCGAGCGCTGCGCGGCGTCGGGGATCGTGTTCGTCGGCCCGCCACCGGCGGCGATCCGGGCGATGGGCGACAAGGTCCAGGCCAAGCAGCGCATGATCGCGGCCGGCGTTCCGACAGCGCCCGGCTACCACGGCGCCACCGACGACGGTGCACGCCTGCACGAAGAGGCCGCGCGCATCGGCTATCCGCTGCTGGTCAAGGCGTCGGCGGGCGGTGGCGGCCGCGGCATGCGGATCGTGCGATCGCCCGGCGAGCTCGACCTTGCGGTGCGCAGCGCGAGCTCGGAGGCCGCGGGCGCCTTCGGCAACGGCGCCGTGTTCCTCGAGACGCTCGTCGTGGGCGCCCGGCACATCGAGATCCAGGTGTTCTGCGACGGCCACGGCGGCGCCATCCACCTCGGCGAGCGCGAGTGCTCGGTGCAGCGGCGCCATCAGAAGATCATCGAGGAGGCGCCGTCACCCGCCGTCGACGCCCTGCTCCGCGCCGCGATGGGCCAGGCCGCGGTCGCTGCGGCCACGGCGATCGGCTACGTCGGCGCCGGCACGGTCGAGTTCCTGCTCGACGACGACCGCAACTTCTACTTCCTCGAGATGAACACGCGCCTGCAGGTCGAGCACCCGGTGACCGAGTGCGTGACGGGGCATGACCTCGTCGCGTGGCAGCTCCGGATCGCGGAGGGCGGCACGCTGCCGCTCGCGCAGTCCGAGGTCACCCTGGAGGGTTGGGCTGTCGAGGCGCGTCTGTACGCCGAGGATCCCTACGCGGGATTCCTGCCGCAGACCGGCGACGTGCTGCGCTGGCGACCCGCCGCTGCGGACTGCGTGCGCGTCGACGCCGGCATCCGCGAAGGCCAGGTCGTCTCGCCGTTCTACGATCCCATGCTCGCGAAGGTGATCGGCCGCGGTGCCACGCGCGCGCACGCGATCCGGGCGGTGAAGGCCGCGGTGCGGGACAGCGTGCTGCTCGGGGTGACGACCAACCGCGGGTACCTGCTCGAGCTGCTCGGGAGCGAGGCGTTTGCCCGCGCCGAGATCCGCACCGACACGCTCGACGATCGCTTCGCGGCCGGTCCACCGCCCAGGCCCGAGCCTTCGCGCGCGGCGTGGGCCATCGCGGCGCTCGCCCGTTGCGGCGCTCTTTCGCCCGGTGGCGGGGACGGTTGGCGCAGCAGCGGCGAGTATGGTGCCCACGTCGAGCTGCGCTGCGGCGAGCTGAGCCGAGCGATTCGGATGACCAGGCCCGGCCCGGCTCGCTTCGCGTGCGACGTCGTCGAGGGCGGCACCGTGATCCTCGAGGTCCCGCCTGGCAGCGGCGATGCAACGGATGGCGCGGTCGCGATCGAGGTCGACGGTGTGCGGCGGCGCTTCGACGTGGTCGTGCGCGGCGAGGAGGTGTTCATAGACGACGACGGCGTGGCGTTCGCGTTCGTCGAGCCCGGCCGCGCCGTTGCGGCGGACGCCACTTCTGGCGGCGACGGCACGGTCCGCGCCCCCATGGGCGGCCGCGTGGTGTCGGTGGCGGTGGCCGAGGGTGACCGCGTCGAGCGCGGTCAGAGCCTCGCCGTCATCGAGGCGATGAAGATGGAGCACCGCGTCGTCGCGACCTGCACCGGTGTCGTGCAGACCCTCGGTGTGCAGCCCGGGATCCAGGTGGCGGCGCGTGCGATCGTGGCGACGATCACACCTGACCCGACGACCTGACCCGACGACCTGACCCGACGACCTGAACCAGGAGCGAAGATGGACAAGGCGATCATCACCTGCGCCGTCACCGGCGTGCTCACCGATCCCCAGCAGCATCCCGTGCCGGTCACCGTGGAGCAGATGGCGACCGCGTGCCGCCAGGCCTACGATGCGGGCGCCGCGGTCGTGCACCTTCACTTCCGCCGCCAGGAGCCCGGTCTCGGCCACCTGCCGACGTGGGACCCCGAGGTGTGCGCGGCGATCTGCGACGCGGTACGCGAGGCGTGCCCGGGGATCATCATCAACATGAGCACCGGCGTCATCGGCCCCGACATCGCCGATCCCGTCGCCGCGATGCGAAGGGTGCGGCCCGAGATCGCGGCCTGCAACGCGGGCACGCTCAACTACCTCAAGACCCGCAAGGACGGCGCGTGGGCGTGGCCGCCGATGGTCTTCGACAACCCGGTCGCCAAGGTTGCGGCGTTTTTGGACGCGATGGCCGAGATCGGCACGCGCCCCGAGTTCGAGTGCTTCGACACCGGCATCCTGCGCTCGGTGGGCCTGTTCGTACACAACAAGATGGCGACCGCGCCGCATTGCAACTTCGTGATGGGCGTGGCCTCCGGCATGGCCGCCGATCCCGATCTGCTGCCGCTGCTCCAGCGCTGGCTGCCGGCGGGCGCCTCGTGGGAGGTCACCGCGATCGGACGCGCGGAGGTGTGGCCCCTGCACCAGCGCACCGCAGAGCTCGGCGGCTCGCTGCGCACGGGGCTCGAGGACACGTTCTATCTGCCCGATGGCAGCAAGGCGCGGAACAACGGCGAGCTCATCGCTGAAATCGCCGCCTGCGCCGAGCGGGCGGGCCGCGGAATTGCGAGCCCGGCCGAGGCGCGCGCGATGCTGGAGCTGCGGGGGTGACTCCGGGCGCTGCCCACCCGGCGGCCGCGACTCACGCCGATCGATCCTGCGGACTCACCACCTGGACGCCTTCGTCGATCGGGATCGACGCGGTGTCCACCGCCAACCCCCCCGCGCTCTCGTCCCACGGTGCCACCATCGCGTGCCCCGTCGAAGAGTCCGGCGACACGGTCGGGTAGGCCGCGCTCGCGCTGTCGACGGTGCGACCGACCTCGCCCGATCGCAGCAGCGCCTGGCGATAGATGATCGGCATGACGAGCTCGTTGAGGGCGACGACGCCGAGCACCAAGGTGCCGGCACCCTCGCCGACGGCGGGGAAGGTCTTGACCATGAGCAGGCCCAACGCGAGGGCCAGGCCGGCCTGTGGGAGCAAGCCGAAGCCGACCAGCCGGCGTACGACGGGCTCGGCGCCCGCAGCCGCGGCGGCCACGCGGGCGAGGCCGAGGAAGGAGGCGGTCCGCACCGCGGTGAGGATCACCGCGGGGATGCCAACGATCGCGAGCACGTCGATGTGGATCGACGCGCCGGCGGCCGCGAAGAACACCAGGTAGACGGGCAACGACGAGCCCTCGATCGCCTCGTGCAGGGCGTCGCCGTGCCCGGTCAGGTTGCGCACCAAGATGCCGGCCGACAGCGCGACGAGCAGCGGATCGAGACCGAGGCGCGCGCCCACCTCGGCGACGATGAACGCGACCGCGACGACGAACAGCGCGGTGCCCTGACCGACGAAGCGCAGAAACACGTACAGCACGCCCGCGACTCCGGCGCCGACGAGGAGCGAGCCGCCGATGTGCCACACCAGGTGGATGAGCGCACTTTGGTCCGACTCGCTGCCGAGGTACGGCGCGGCGGCGGCACCGACGGCGCCGAACAGGACGATGACGAGGAGGTCGGCCATCACCACCACGCCGAGCACCGTGCGGCACAGCGGCCCGTCCGCGTTCATCTCGGTGCGCAGCGCCACGACGACGGCCGGTGAGTTGGCCGACATCACGACGCCGAGCACGACGGACATGGCGATCACGCCGGTCGAGGAGAGGTCGTCCATGAACGGCAGGAGATCGTGGAGCAGGTAGACGGTGGCCGACAGCACGAGCACGGTGCCCACGCCGGCGACGCCGGTGAGCCAGCTGATGGTGCGCAGCAGCGGGCGCATCGTCTTCATCTCGAGCTCGGTGCCGGCGGTCAGGGCGATGAGCGAGACCGCGACGCCGGTGAAGATCTTGAGGTCCCCCATGGTCGCGTGGGGGATGAGTGCGAGGACGGAGTCGCCCGCGCACAGACCGGCGATGAGATAGCCGGTCAGCTTGGGCATGCCGAGCTGCTTGGCGATCCACCCGGTCATGTAGGCCGTCAGCAGCAAGAAGCCGACCGTGAGCGCCGTGCCCGAGCCGATATGATCGCCGCCGACGTGGAAGCTGCGTGCGGCCGTCATCAGGCCGACGACTGCAAGTAGGATGAGCAGCCTCATCGCGACGCCGCCACGGTGTGGTCGAACTCGGGGTCCACGGGCGCGACGAACGTGACGTCAGGGCCGCAGCCCCCGGAGCCGATCATTGTCCGACGAGCGTACGCGAGGGCCTGCCGCGCGACTACTCGGCGCCGTCGGCCTGTGCGCGCGCCGGCTTCAGGCGCCGGCTCACCCCGGCCGGTCCGGCGACACCACCACCCGGACACTGTCGTCGATCGGAATCGACGCCGTGTCCACCGGCAGCCCCGCCGCGCTCTCGTCCCATGCCGCGACGATCGCGGGCCCGGTATACGAGTCGGACGACACGGTGGGATAGGCGGCGCTGCCCTGGTCGGCGGCGGTGCGCCCGACCTCGCCCGAGCGCAGGAGGGCCTGGCGGTACAAGATGGGCATGATCACCTCGTTGAGCGCGACGACGCCGAGCACCAAGGTACCAGCGCCCTCGCCGACCGCCGGGAAGGTCTTCGTCATCAACAGGCCCAGCGCGAGGGCGAGGCCGGCCTGCGGCAGCAGTCCGAAGCCCACGAACTTTCGCACCGCCGGCGGAGCATTGCTGATCGACGTCGCCGCGCGTGCCAGTCCCAGGCGCGCGACGGTGCGGACGACCGCGAGGATGACCACGGGGACCCCGACGATGCCGAGCACGTCGATGTGGATCGATGCGCCGGCCGCTGCGAAGAACACCAGGTAGACCGGCAGCGAGGAGCCCTCGATCGCCTCGTGCAGGGCGTCGCCGTACGACGTCAGGTTGCGCACCAGCATCCCCGCCGACAGGGCGACGAGCAGAGGGTCGAATCCGATGCGCACCGCGACCTCGGCGACCACGAACGCCAGGGCGACAACGAACAGCGCGGTGCTCTGGGCGACGAAGCGGAGGAACAGGTACATGACGCCGGCCACGCACGTGCCGGCGACGAGCGATCCGCCGATGTGCCAGACCAGGTGGACCAAGGCGCGCTGGTCCGACTCGCTGCCGAGCAGCGGCGCGGCCAGGGCACCGACCGCGGCGAACAGGACGATGACCACGAGGTCGCCCATGACGACCGAGCCGAGCACGGTGCGGCACAGCGGGCCATCGGCGTTCATCTCGGTGCGCAGCGCCACCACCACCGCGGGCGAGTGGGCCGCCAGCACGATACCCAGCACCGCCGACATCGCCACCGCCGCCGTCGTGTCGAGGCCCTCCATGAACGGCAGCAGATCCCTGAGCAGGAACGCCGTCACTGCCAGCGCGACCATCGTGCCGAAACACGCCAGCAGGGTCAGCCAGCCGATGGTGCGCAGCAGCGGGCGCATCGTCTTCATCTCGAGCTCGGTGCCGGCGGTCAGGGCGATGAGCGAGACCGCGACGCCGGTGAAGATCTTGAGATCCCCCAGGGTCGCGTGGGGGATGAGTGCGAGGACGGAGTCGCCCGCGCACAGACCGGCGATGAGATAGCCGGTCAACTTGGGCATGCCGAGCTGCTTGGCGATCCACCCGGTCATGTAGGCCGTGATCAGCAAGAACCCGACGGTGAGCGCCGTGCCCGAGCCGATCTGGTCGCCGACGACCTCGAAGCTCCGCGCCGCGGTCATCAGGCCGACGACCGCGAGGAGGATCAAAAATCTCATCGCGGGACCTTGGCGGGGTCCGTGGTCCCGGCGAGTTCGTCGCGTCGCCACAGCAGCGCGAGGGCTAGCTCGCAGAGGATCGCGCCGCCGATGGTGGCGGTGAGGATCGTCGACAGGTCGCCGTCGGGGTACAGCAGGGCCGCGTTGACGGCCACGGCGATCGGCAACGTGCCCATCGGCGCGAACACGAGCGAACGGCGGGCATCGGCGGGGAGGTGGTCGTCGACCTTGTTCCACACGATGCGCCCACCCGCCCAGCGGCCGAGATAACGCGCGGCGAGCAGCACGATCATCGCCATCCAACCGAGCAGGTTGGGGCTCCACATCGCGCCGGCGACGATCAGGAACACCAGATAGATCGGCATCTCGAGGCGCGCGAGGTTGTCGACGAGGCGCTTTTTGTGGTCACCGGGGAAGTTGGTCAGCAGCAGGCCGACCACGAAGCAGACGACCAGCGGCGACAGGTGCAGCTCGCTGGCGATGCCCGAGGCGAAGGCGACCGAGCCCAGCAGCAACGCGATCGACTCGGTGCGCGTCGCCGGCAGTCGCACGATGGCGTAGACGACGACGCCGACGACGAGCGCCAGGCCGAAGGTCACGAACAGCCATGCGGTGTTGGGCAGCTGCCAGGTCACCTCGAAGCCGGTCGGGCGAAAGTAGGCGTTGAGGAAGGCCAGACCGACCAGCGCCGCGAGCTCGTCGAGGTTGGCCAGTTGGACGAGGCTGCGCCGCGCCTCGGGGCTGGCCTTGCGGGCGCCGTAGCGCAGCGTCTCGGTGTCGGCTGCGATCGCGCCCGCCGCCGCGATGATGAGCGCGTCGCGGACGATCACCAGATCGAGCAGCGGCTGCCCGGCGAGCGCGCGGGCGCCGAGCAGCAGGGCGCCGCAGCCGGCGAGGATCATCGCCAGCGGCAGCCCCGTGCTCACCCCGACGATGGTCAGCGCGCCGCGGGGCAGCGAGCTCAACTTCGCCAGCTCGATGCGCATGCCGATGACCAGACCGATCCATCCCAGCGCCAGGTGCAGCACGGGGCGGAGATGGCCGAGCACGTCGTCGGTGAGGATGTCGTTGCGGTGCGCGAGCAGCCCCAGCGCCAGGAACGGGAAGCCCGCCGCGACCACGCGCGAGACCCCGATCTTGCGCTCGAGTCGCTGCACCCACGGGTGGCCGCCGAGGTAGGCGAGCGCGAGCAGCCCCATCAGCCCCATGAACACCTTGATCGCGAACCACGGGCGATCCTCGCTGGCGACCGGTTTGTCGTCGGGGCGCAGCAGCGGTGGCAGCGGCAAGGCTGCGAGGCGCTCGGCGTCGGTGGGCTCGGCGTCCGCCTCGAGGAACTCGACGTCGTCGAGCGGATCGACGGGGTCGACGTCGAGCGCCGCGCCGTCGTCGGTGGCGTCGGGGTCGACCGCGCGGGGCGGCGGAGTCGGGGGGACGTCCTCGGGACGGACGGGCTGCTCGGTGTCCGGGGGCAGCGTCGGCGGTGGCGGCGGGACTGCCTGCGACAGCGGCGTCTGTGAGCCCGTGGCGGTGGCCGGCGTCGGGGCCGGCACGCGCTTGGCTGCTGCGGGTCTTGGGGCGCCCGGCTTCGCTGGCGCAGCGACCGGCGCAGGTGTCCCTGGCGCGTCGGTGGACGGCGTCGTGCTGGACGGCGTGGCGGGTGCGGTGGACGGCGTGGCGGGTGCGGTGGACGGCGTGGCGGATGCGGGCTCGCCCGGACGCGCACTCGGGGGCGCGGGTACGAGCGGACTCGGCGGCGTCGGTATGCCCGTGGTGGGGGCCGGCGCAGCAGTCGTCGGCGCGACATCGCCACCCGTGGTGGTGCCGGCAGCCGGCGCGGCATCGACGGTTGTGGCCATCGACACCGCGCCGAAGACGGACAGCACGAGGGCAAGCAGGGGTGGGCTCAGCAGCGACACGCGGGGTCGGACGGGCGAGTATCGCCGCAATCCATGCGCGGCGCGACCGCGATTCAACCGCCGTTCCGGGGCGGATGGTGGCCGTCTGGCCACAGTTGACCCACTCCAATCGTGAGCCGCGCCGCCGTCGCGCGCGCCGTCACCGGGCCCACAGGGCGTCGCGCAGTCCCGATGCGCGCTCGATGCGCTTGCCGATCGCTTCGGCGACGACCTTCGCCGCACCGAACAGCGTCACATGCCGTCGCGCCCTCGTGATCGCGGTGTACAACAGCTCGCGCGTGAGCAGCGACGAGATCTGGCGTGGCACCAGCAAGCCCACGCGATCGAACTCCGAGCCCTGGCTCTTGTGCACCGTCATCGCGAAGACGGTCTCGACCGCGGGCAGCCGCGACGGCGCGAACGCCCGCAGCGTGTCGCCGCCTGGCCGGGCGAAGTACGCACGCAGGCGTCCGTCCGCGCCGCGACACACCACGCCTACGTCGCCGTTGAACAGGCCCAACGCATAGTCGTTGCTGGTGACCAGGATCGGCCGACCGTCGTACCACGGGCCGGTCGGCTGCAGTCGCCCGCCGTGGGCCAGGATCTGCTCGACAATCTGGTTGAGGCGCTCGACGCCGAACGGCCCACGACGATGGGGTGAGAGCAGGCGGAACCGCAGCAGCCCATCGAGCCGCGCCTCCGGATCGGTGTGCTCGAGATACTCGCGGTAGCCCGCGAGGATCGGGCCGCGCAGCACGGACGCCAGCGTGTCGGCGTCGGCCATCGGCACCATCGTGAGCTCGCCGCGCTGGGCGCCGATCGCGGCCTGCAGCCGCGACATCGCCTCGTCGCTGCGGCCGTGCTTGATGGCGTCGGCCAGCCGCCCGATGTCGCTGCTCGGGCCAAAGCGATGGTTCTGGACCAGATCGACCAGACAATCGCCGACCGCTGCGCTCTGGGCGAGATCGGGTGCGGGATCGGAGGGTTCGCCTGACGTATCGGCCAGCAGCAGCCCGAGCTGGGCCGCGAACTGCAAAGAGCGCCCCGTGTGCTCGCGCGTGCCTGCGTCGCAGATGTCACCGAGGATCGCCCCGGCCTCGACGCTGGCGAGCTGGTGCTTGTCACCCACGAGGATGAGTCGGGCGGCGGGCGGCACCGCATCGACGAGCTTGGCCATCAGCGCCAGATCGACCATCGAGGCCTCGTCGACGATGACGACGTCGGCGGCGAGCGGCAAGCTGGCATCGTGCAGGAATCGGGTGGCCGATCCGCCGCGGAACCCCAGCAGTCGATGGATCGTGGAGGCGTGGGGGACGATCGCCGCCTTCACTGCGGCATCGCAGTCGAGCCGATCGAGCTGCTTGGTGATGCTCTCGACCAGGCGCGCAGCGGCCTTGCCGGTCGGCGCTGCGAGGGCGATGCGCAGCGGTGGCAGGCCGGCGCCCAGCTGCAGCGTCTGCAGCAGCGCGAGCATGCGCACCACGGTCGTGGTCTTGCCGGTGCCCGGACCGCCGCTGAGCACGGTGAGCCGGCGCAGGGCGGCGACCGCCGCGGCCTCGCGCTGCCGCGGATCGAACGCGATGCCGCCCTGGGGTGCGAACAGCCGCGCCAGGGTCACGCGCGCCAGGGCCCCATCGATCGCGATCGTCTCGGCGGCACGCGACGCGAGCGCGCGCGCGAGCAGGCGCTCGTAGCGGTGGTAGCGATACAGGTACAGCCGCGCATCGCCGTCGAACACCAGCGGTGTGGGCGTGCTGCCATCGCCGACCAGCGGCGTGCCCCCCGACAGCGCCATCACCCACGCGAACAGCGAGGGGATCTCGACCTCGGCGATCGGTTGACCCTCGGCGTCCGTGGGCGGCCGCTCGACGATGCGGCGTAGATCGGCGCACACGTGACCGTGGCCGATCGCCCGGGACGCGAACGCCGCGCCGAGGAGCACGTCGGGGTGGCTGCCCGGGGCCAGCTCGCCGAGCGTACGGGCGAAGTGGCGATCGAGGGGCGCGAGCACGCCGGCCTCGGCGAGCCGATCGATCACGGTGCTCACGGTGCTCACGGTGCTCACGGTGCTCACGGTGCACCCCTGCCCGCGTCGGCTCCGCCGGCGCCGTGCTCGAGCAGTCGCGAGAGCGCCTCGATGCGGGCGCGCGGCGGATGCTCGCGCCAGATCCCCGCATCACCGCTGCTCGGCGCCATCCCGCGCAGGAACAGATAGAGCACCCCGCCGAAGTCGCGGTCGTAGTCGAAGCCCGGCACCCGCATCGCGAGCATGCGGACGACGGCGACGGTGTACAGGTGATACTGCAGCACGTAGTGATCGCGGGCCATCGCCGGGCCCAGCGCGGCGCGGTCGTAGTGGTGCGGTGTGTCCCCGAGATGGTTGGTCTTGTAGTCGACGACCCACCACTTGCCGCCGTGCACGAAGACCATGTCGACGAAACCCTTGAGGAAGCCGCGCAGCGGGGCGAAGCCGAGCTCGGCGATGGCCTCGGCGTAGCCCTGCGGCACGCCTTCGGGGTGATCGCGGAACACCTGGGCGAGGGCGCGGCGGCCCAGGGCCGTGTCGGCGCCGGCGACTGGGATCAGGAATTCGAGCTCGTCGAGACGCGAGGCGCGGCCGATCGAGCGCAGTCGCAGCGGCTCGTCGGGACACAGCGGCGTGTCGAGGATCTCGGCCATCGCGGTGTTCACCACGTCGGCCCACGGATCGGTGGGGAAACCATGGGCGCGCAGGGTGTCGACGACGTGCGCCCGCTGTGTCGTCGCATCGCCGATGAAGTCGAGGTGCTCGATCAGGTCGTGGAAGAAATTGCCAGCCTGCACGCCGCGGGGGAACTCGGCGAGGGTCACCGTCTCGCCGGCGTCGGCGGTCACGGCGGCCGTGGGCACGAGGGCGGTGGGGCCCGAAGCGAGCGCCTCGTCGTGGGCGCGGGCGTCGGCGAAGTCCACGAACAGCGGCCCGGCGACCGACTGTGCCGACGCGAGGTTCGAGAAGCTCGACGTGCGGAACAGCCGATCGATCGCAGCGCGCGGCCGCCTCACGCCGAGTGGCGCGGCGGGGGCTGCAGGTGGCGGGGCCTGGATGCCCGGCGGCGGTTCGCACAAGCGATCGACCGTCCACGCCCCCGCGGCGCGCTCGCGCAGCTGGGCGAGCAGCACGTCGTCCTCGGTCGCGAGCACCCGCCCGGAGGTCTCCTCGATCGGCGTTTGGGGAGCGCCGCGCGGCGGCGACCACAGCAGGCGGCCGAGCGCCGAGCCCACCGAGCGCGAGCCCGGCGTCCACACCACGACGCAGCGGTGGCGCGCCCGCGTCAGTGCGACGTAGAGCAGGCGCACCGACTCGGCCAGCTGCTCCCCCCTCGCGATCGTCAACGCCCCGAGTTTGGCGGAGTCGTTGTCCGGGCGCACGTCGAGCTCGAGCTGATGGGCCTCGTCGTCGGTGTGGTACAGCAGATCTTCGCGCTCGTCGCCCCGGATGTCCTCGCTGTCCCACGAGTACGGGCAATAGACGATCGGGTACTCGAGGCCCTTACTGCGGTGGATCGTGATGAGTTGCACCGCGCGATCGTCACGCTCGAGCCGCAGCTTGAACGCTTCGACCATCGGGTTGCCCATGCGCCGCTGCTCGGCGAACCACCGCTGCAGTCCCAGCGGGCCCAGGTGTTGCTCGCTCGCGGTGGCGTGCAGCAGCTCGGCGAGGTGCAGCAAGTTGGTCATGCGCCGCTCGCCATCGCCCAGGCCCAGCAGGCGCGACTGCGCCCGGGTCTCGACCAGCAGCGCGCGGAACATCTGCACGAAGCCGCTGCGGGTCCACAGCTCGTGCAGCCGACGGAACATGTCGACCCAGCGCTCCCAGCTGGCGTCGTCGCGCTCGAGCGCCGACAGCTCGGTCGCCGACACGCCGATGAACTCGGTCGCCAGCGCCGCTCGCACGCCGCGAACCCGCGTGGGCTCGCCGATCGCCGCGAGCACGTGGCCGAGCTCGGTCGCCTCGCGGCTCTCGAACACCGTCGAGTCGCCGTACACCACGCTCGGGATCCCAACTGCGCGCAGGGCGACCTGGACCTGCAGCGCCTGGGCGTTTCTGCGGGCGAGCACCGCGATGTCGCCGGCGTGGGCTGCCCGGGATCCGGTCGCCGTGTCGATGCGGGCACCCGAGCCCAGCAGCGTCGCGATCTCGGCGGCGATGCGTGGCGGGATCACCGACTCCGCCCACTCGCGGGCGACGCCGCCGCCGCGGGGCGAGAGCTCGGCGCCATCGCGGCCGAGCAACGCGATCGACAATGGCGGCAGGGCGACGCCGCCTGCGTGCAATCGGGAGCTCGCCCCCGGACGCGGCGCCACCGGCACGAAATCGATGTCTGGCAGCACGAAGGGGCGCTCGATCGCGAACAGGTGCTCGAGCGCGGCGAGCAAGGGCGGATCGGAGCGCCAGTTGTGGCCCATCGTCAGCCGCCGCTTGCCCACCTGCCGCGCGGCGTCGAGGTACGCGAACACATCGGCGCCGCGGAATCCGTAGATCGCCTGCTTGGGATCGCCGATGAGCACCAGCGACCCGCCGCGGTGGCCGAAGAGCGTGCGGAAGATCCGATACTGCACCGGATCGGTGTCCTGGAACTCGTCGATCAGCGCCGCACCGAAGCGGGCCCGGATCTGCTCGATGAGCCGCTTTCCGCCCTGGCTGCTGCGCAGCGCGGTGTCGAGCTGCAGCAGCAGATCGTCGAACGACTGCACCCCGGCGATGCGGTTGCGCTTGGGCACCTCGCGGCGGGCGTACTTGACCAGGTGCAGCTTGAAGGCGACGAGGCGCGCGTCGAAGTCGGACGCGACCGCGCGGCGGGCCACCACGAGTTCGGCGCAGGCGTCGAAGAATGGGTGGGACGGGGTCTTGCTGGCCCGCCGCGCCGCGGCGTGGGTCTTCTTGAAGAGGGTGGACGTGGCGAAGTACTCGAACAACCCGTCGTCCAAGAGCGCGGCGCGCTGCGGCGGCCGCAGCACGTTGGCGATGGTCGCGAGCTTGGCGGCGAGCCTCTCATCGCTGTGGGTCGTGTGCATGACCGTGCTCGCGCGTAGCAGCGCACCGATGGTGTCCGCCTCGGCGAGCCACAGGCGCCGAGCTCCGGCGTGCGCGGCGAGGTAGGCGAGGCGGAGTTCCGCGGCGCGCTCGGGCGATGCGGGGGTCGGCGGATGCGGGCCGGCGTGGATCCGCAGCTCGGGGTGGGCGACAGCCAACCGCGCCAGCCGGATCGATCGCTTGGGCACCAACTTCGCCGCCTGCACGTAGGCGACGAAGCCCGGATCGGTGGCATACAGCTCGCGGGCGATGAAGTCGTGGACCACCTCTTCGAACAGCGGTGTCTCGTCCACGACCAGCTCGGTGTGCAGCGACACCCCGGTCTCGAAGGCGTTGCGGCGCAGGACGCCCTGACAAAAGCCGTGGATCGTCGAGATGCTCGCCAGATCGAACCCGCGCAGCGCGGCCAGCAGCCGTGGGGCATCGTCGTGGCCCAGGGCGCGCCGACGCGCGAGCAGGCGCCGCAGATCGTCGTCGACGTGGCTGGGCGCGGCCTGCCCGGGGGCCGCGAGGCCGAGCGCGGCGAGCTCTTCGAGCGCGTCGCCGAGCCGCGCACGCACCCGCTCGCGCAGCTCGGCGGCGGCGGCTTCGGTGAACGTCACGACCAAGATCCCATCGACACCTAGGCCACGCTCGAGCAGCAGGCGCACGAACAGCGTCGCGATCGCGTGGGTCTTGCCGGTGCCGGCGCTGGCCTCGATGAGCGTCGTGCCGCCGAGCGGGACGGCGAGGGGATCGAGGGTCTCGCTCATGGCCGCCTCCGGTGGGCGAGGAGCGGCCCGAAGACGGCGGCGGTGACGGTCGCGAAGTCGCCCAGAGTGCGGGGGCGATCGAGCAGCGAGTCGGCGGGGCGATCGAACAGCGAGTAGCCGGGGGCGAGCGGGTCGGCGTCGCCGAAGATGCGCACCACCGCGGCGTCGTGACCCTCGCCGCCGACCGCACCAAAGGCTTTGCGCGCAGCCGCCATGGCGGCCGCGGGACCGCCGGTGCGACCGAGCGCGTCGGCGTAGGCCATCGCGGCCTTGGGGAACAGCAGGATCGGTTCGGCCATCGCGGCCCGGTAGATCGCCCCGAGGTCCTCGAGTACGGGCAGCGGATCGGCGACGGCGCCGAAGCCCACGACGGCGGCCACGCCGTCGATGTCACCGCGGCCGATGACCACGGCTCCAGGCGCGGCGGCCTCGGGGTCGATCGCCGACGCGACGAGGTGCAGCACCCAGAGCTCGAGCTGGTGCTTGGCCGACAGCCGCCCGAAGTGGGTGATCACCAGGCCGCCTTCGTGACGGTGCCGCAGATGGCCCACCAGGTGGAGCGAGCCGGCGCGGAGATCGACGTCGGAGGGCGGCCGCGGTGCGCCGCGGTGCGCCGTAGTGGCGTGGATCAGGGGCTCGACCCACTCGGCGAGCGCGGCATAGGCGGCATCGCCCATCGATCCCAGCGGCAGCCCGCCGGCCTTGCGCAGCAGCGCGCGGCACTGATCGTCGGGCAGCCCGCCTTCGCGCATGCGCAGCAGCGACTCGCCCAGCTTCCACTGCTCGAGCTTGTCCAGCTCCATCGGCTCGCGATCGGTGCGCTGGCGCGACCAGTCGGCCAGATCCACGTCGAGCCGGCGCTTCAGCAGCTGGGCGTGCGGCCGCTGCAGCGCGCTGACGAATCGCGCGACGTCGACGGGCTCGCGCGGATCGATCGGATCGAGCGGGGCGGTGAACAGCGGCGCCCGATCGCGGCGCAGATTCGCGGCCATCGCCTGCGCGCCCTCGAAGTAGGGACGCGAGTAGCTGAACAGCCGAAGGTCGTCGTCGGCGCCGAAGTTGCGCGGGCTGAACGGCTGCATCGGCTGGCGCGCCACCAGCCGCCTTCGCACCGCGAGTGCACGCTCGGAGGCAGCCACGCGCTCGGTGCCGGGGACGAAGAACCCGGCCCCGAGCACGTCGAGGAACTCGGCCAGCACCACCGACGGCGGCAGGTCGCGATCATCTTGGCTGCTCTGGCCGACGTAGCCCAGCAGCAGGTGCTCGCCCGCGGCGATGACCGCCTCGAGGAAGGCGTACCGATCGTCGTCGCGCAGGCTGCGGTCGCCCGGGCGCGGCGTGTGGCGCATGCGATCGAAGTCGACGCCGTCGTCGGGGCGGGGGAACACCGCGTCGTGCAGGCCCAGGATCACGACCACGCGCGAGCCCACCGCCCGCATCGGCTGCAGCGCCGCGAACGCGACGCCGGTGTGGGCCGAGCCACGCACCGTCGCGGAGTCGTCGAGGCCGGCGAGGATCGCGTCGCGCATCACGACCAGCGGTACGTCGGCCTCGAAGCCAGCGGCCGCCGCCGAACGGGCGACTTCGGCGAGCGCGCTGCGGATGTCGCCCAGCTCCCACGCGGCGCCGGGGCGAACCGAGAGCACCGCCGCAGTCGCGGTCTCGAGATCGCGCTGCCACGTCGCCACCGACCGCGGCGCCGCCAGGCTCGTCGCCAGGCCGAACAGCGCTTCGCAGGCGTCGACCAGCCGCCCGAGCAGATCCGTGCGACTGCCTTCGATCTCGTCGTAGGGCAGCACCCCTGCGAAGGTGCTGTGGCCGTCGGTGGGCATCGCGTGGCCCAGCAGCAGCCGCCTGAGCCCGAAACGCCACGTCGTCTCCTCGAGCGCGGGTTGGCCGTGCTCGTGGCGATGGGCGCCGTCGATCCCCCACCGCACGCCGCTGTCGTCGACCCAGGTGGCGATGGTGTCGAGCTGGTCCGGGGCGAACCCGAAGCGCAACGCGACGGGCTCGAGCGCGAGCAGATCCAGCACCTCGCTGGCGGTCATGCGCCCGCCGACCAGGGCGATCGTCCGCAGCCACGCCTCGAGCGTGGGGTTCGACGCACGCGGCGAGCGATCGGCGATCGAGAACGGGATCTGCGTGGGATCCTCGCGGTCGCGCTCGAACACCGCCTCGACGAGGGGCGCATAGCCGTCGGTGTCGGTGAGGTATACGACGATGTCGCGGGGCTGCAGCGTGGGGTCCGCGGCGAGCAGCGCGAGCAGGCGGTCGTGGAGGACCTCGACCTCGCGTAGGCGCGAGTGGCACGAGAACACGGCGATCGATCGGTCGTCCTCGGCGATCGGCAGCGCGGGCTCGGTCTGCACGCCCGCCGAAGCGCCGCCGCGGGCGCGCAGGTGCAGCAGGTCGCCCTGGACCACCCCGAGGATCGTGGTGCTCGCCGGCTCGCGGTACAGCTCGACCGGCGGTTCGACATAGGCGCAGTCGGACTCGAGCAGGCGCTGGAAGTCGCGGCCCAGCGTGCCGAGCGACGCGAGCAGCGGGTGGCCCTCTTCGACGATCGCGTCGGGCGAGGTCGGCGATGCGCGACGCCGCTGACTGCGGATCTCGGCCCACCACGCCATCGACGGCGACGGTACGAACAGGTGCACGTCCGTCGCCTCACCCAAGGCGCCGAGCAGGCGCAGGTACGACGGCGGCAAGCTGGCGATGCCGAAGAAGCCGACGCGTGGCGGCAACCCGACCGCCTTGCCGGTGCGCAGCGCGGTGACGCAGTCCTCGAGCCGGGCCGCGAAGTGTCGCGGCGGCGTCCCGTCGCCCCGGGCGGTCACCGCGGCGACGACGTCGCGCCACAGTACGGCTTGCCAGTCGTCGGCATCGCCGCCGCGTTCCCACTGCAGCACCATCTCGGGCCGATGCACGAGGTAGCGATCGAACAGCGACGCGACCTTCGCCGCGAGTCCGAACCGCCTTCGCCCGACGTGGCCGCGCGCGCCCTCGCCGGTCTCGTCGCGGCAGTACCGGCGCAGTTGGACGAACGCAGGATCGTCGAGGCGCCGCTCGAGCTGCGGCAGCACCAGCCACTGCAGCGTGTCGCGGTCGTCGAGGATGGGCGGACTCTGATCCTCCGGTAGGGCCCAGCTCATCACCTGGGCGATGAAGCGGCGCGGGAACGGGAACTGGGCCCCCGCCCACACGCCGAAACGCTCGGCCAGGCGCATCGACAGCCAGCCGGCCATGCGTCGGCCACCGACGACGACCCACTCCGGCTGCAGCGGTGACAGCGGCTGACCCGCGACCACGTCGCCCAGCGCCTGCGCGAGCACGTCGGCGCGGTTGCTGCGATGCACGACGAGGGCCACGGGCGACACACGGTGCCGCCAGGTCCGCCCGCGGCGCAAGGCCGCGCGGCGGACCCGGCCCAGGTCATGCTCAGCGCGCGCCCACGCCAGGGGCGCGGGTGTCCTGCGGCACCAGCTGCCGCCGCTGCCACGCGAGCACCGTCCACGGTCTGCGCCGCGGCGCCGTGGGGCTGGTGCTCGGCTACGGCGTCGTTCTCGGACACGCACAGCATTGCACGAGCGCACGACCTCCCGCGCCGCACGGCACAACCCCATCAACCGGCACGGGCGCCGCGGCGAAGCACCCGCGCGCTCAGCCGCCGCCGCCGAGCGTCGCGACCAACTCCGCCAGCAGCGCCGACTCCTCGTCGGTCACCGCGCCGTCGACGGTCGCGAGCTCGCGCAGATCGTCGGCGATGTGGGCGCGGGCGGGGGCGTCCGTCGACCCCGCGAGGCTCGCCGCGCAGCGCCGCGCCTCGGCGATCTTCGCGTCTCGATCGCCGAGCTTCTTGTAGCGGTCGACCGTGGCCCGTAGGTGGTCACCGACGGACTCGAGCGCCGCGTCGGGCTGCCACACCCTCAGCTTGGCCGCCAGCAGGCGCATCTCGTCGCCGGAGAGTGCCCCATCGCTGGCGTGGGCGAAGGAGAGGTAGAGCAGGGCGATCGCATCGAGTCGCGCATCCATCCAGGCAGGGTATCAAGGCAGGCGTCGCGGCGCCCGCCCGCCGTCACAGGGCGAGGTCGACCTCGTGACCGGTCACGGGGTCGCGCAGCACGATCCGCTGACCGCGGGCCTTGGCCTGGCGCACGAGCTGCAGCAGCCCGAGCGCCTGACCCACGACGTCCCCGGGCGTTCGCGCACCGATCTCGGCGGCGAGCGACACCAGCAACATCGCGGTCTTGCCGGGAATCTCGATCGAGAGCGGCCCGAGGTCCCCGGGTGCGTCGCCAGATTTCGAATCGAAGCTCATCGTGAAGCGCCGTGAGGGAGGGGGGCCCTGGCCGGCTTCGCCGGACAAGGGGAGGGTCTAATCGCCCTTGATCTCACCGCGGGCGAAGATCGAGGCCACGTAGGTGAGGACGTCAGTCGCCGAGATCTCGTCGTAGCCGTAGTTGCGGATGAGCCGCTGCTTCACGACCTCGATCTTCTCCTGGGCTTCCTTGTCGACCACGTTCGACACCAAGCTGGTGAGCTTGATGCTGTCCTTCTGATCCTCGAACAGCTTGAGCTCGAGGGCCTTGTACAGCCGCTCGTTGGTGCGGAAATCGAACTGCTTGCCCTCGATCGCGAGCGCGCCGATGTAGTTCATGATCTCGCGGCGGAAGTCGTCCTTGCGGCTCTCGGGGATGTCGATCTTGGTCTCGATCGACCGCATGAGCCGCTCGTCGGGCTCCTCGTCCTGGCCGGTGTACGGGTTCTTGACCTTCTCGCGCTGCGTGTACGCCTTGACGTTGTCGATGTAATTGCCGCAAAGGCGGGCGATGGCCTCGTCGTCGGCACTGATCGCCCGCTGGACCTCGTTCTTCACGATGTCCTCGTACTCTTGCTTCACCACCGCGAGCTGCTCGGTGTACTTCTTTCGATCGTCCTCGTTGGTGATGAGGCTGTGGCTGCGCAGGCCCGAGTCGAGCTCGTTCATCACCATGAACGGGTTGATGCTCATCTGGCCGCGGTCGGACACCAGGCAGTTGGCGATCTTGTCCTGCACATAGCGGGCGCTGATGCCGTCCATGCCCTCGCGGTTGGCCTCCTTGCGCAGCTCCTTGACGGTGTCCTGCGTGAACCCGGGCAGGGTCTTGCCGTCGTACAGCTTGAGCTTCTGCAGCAGCGAGAGCTGGTGCTTCTTGGGCTCCTCGAGCCGGGTGAGGCAGGCCCACATCGCCGCCATCTCGAGGGTGTGCGGGGCGATGAACCGACCGCGGACCTTCTTGGGGTTGTAGTCCTTGGTGTAGATCTTGATCTCTTCGGAGAGCTTGGTGATGTACGGGATGTCGATCTTCACCGTACGGTCGCGGAGCGCCTCCATGAAGCGGTTCTCCAGCAGTCGCTGGTACTCGGCCTCGTTGGTGTGACCGATGATCACCTCGTCGATGTCGGTCTGAGCGAACTTCTTGGGCTTGATCTTCTGCTCTTGGGTCGCGCCGAGCAGGTCGTACAAGAAGGCCACGTCGAGCTTGAGGATCTCGACGAATTCGATGATGCCACGGTTGGCGACGTTGAACTCGCCGTCGAAGTTGAACGCACGTGGATCGGAATCGCTGCCGTACTCGGCGATGCGGCGATAGTTGATCTCGCCGGTGAGCTCGGTCGAATCCTGGTTCTTCTCGTCTTTGGGCTGGAAGGTGCCGATGCCCATGCGGTTCTGCTCGCTGATGAGCAGCCGCTTGACGCGGATGTGCTTGACGACCTGGCCCCAGTCACCCTTGTAGTGCTTGAGCAGCTCCTCGAAGATGTAGCGGCAGGCGGGGTTGAGCTCGCCGCGGACGTGCGGGCGGTAGCCGTCGCGCTCGAGACCCAGCTCGGTGATCGCGGCCTCGCGCCAGTCGGGCGGGATGAGCTTGAGCGGCTCCTCGTGCATCGCCGACTCGAAGATCTCGTTGCCGGCGGTCAGAAACCGAAGATTCTCCGGGATCACCCACTCGTAGGTGAACAGCGCGCCCTCGGCGGTGCGGCTGTACTCCTCGATGCCCTGCTTGAGCAGGCGGACGATGGTGCTCTTGGCCGAGCCGACCGGGCCGTGCAGCAGCAAGATGCGCTTCTCTGTGCCAAAGCGCATGGCCGCGGCCTTGAGCACGGCGACCAGGCGCATCAGCGGGATGTCGAGGCCGAAGATCGCGTCGCGGCCACCGTGCACCTCGTCGTCGAAGAAGCAGTAGTGCGTGACCTTCTTCTTGTTGTCGACGTACTCCTCGCTGCCGTAGCTGATGATCATGTCATACAGCCGCTCGTGCGCGGTGCGGGCGATGCGAGGGTTCTTGCGTACGAGCTCGAGGTAGTCCTCGAACGACCCGCTCCAGTGCAGGTCTTCGTACTTCTTGTAGTCTTGGAGAGCGGCGATGCGATCGACGAGCTGAGCCATGTTCGTCTCGGGGTTGAACGGGACGCGCAGCGTAGCAGGTTGCCGGCGCGCGCGGCGAGTCGCGAGGGCGCGGTGGGTCGCCCGGCGGCCACGGAGCGGTCTGGCAAGGGTTTCGGGCCGCTGCCCGGTCCTGCTGGGATCCGCGACCACGCGATCGTCCGGCCGTTGCGTGCCGCGCCGACGGTCGCGCCTCGGTCGGCGGCGGTGGGCCCAGCCCGCCGGCGAGCCGGTTTTCGCCCGGGAGTGCAGCGCAGAGTTCGCTCGAGTGGCGCGGGGCGGCATGATGCCGTTTGGCGCCGACACCACGCGCTGCCGTCGGGCCACGTCCGCTTACCCGCCCACCGTCGTCGATCTCGCGGCCAGTGACGTCATCCCCCTCGACCCACAGAATCCCGCCATTGCCCGCCGACCCCCTTGCGGCCGAGCGGCCAGTTTGCGAATCTCCGCGCCGATGGCCAAAGTCCTTTCTTTTTCGACCTCCGCGGTGCCCGCGATTCTCCGTCTGCTCGCCGACAAGGCGCCTCACACCACGTTGAGCCAGCTGCTCGCCGACCCTTCGATCGGCGATCAGGCGCGCAACCTGACCCTCGCCGATCTCGCGCGGGCCCTCGGCAACGCTACGGCCGGCGGCGCGCCGTCGCCCGAGCGCGGCCGTTCCGGCCCCAAGCCCGCCGCGGCACCGGTGCAGGCCGCGGCACCGGTGCAGGCCGCGGCACCCACGGGGCGACGCTCGCCGAACGACAAATACGACACCGCTGTGCTGGTCGAGATCCTCGGGGCCCCGGTTCCCATCGGCGCCGTCGCCGTGCGCGAGAAGGTGGGCGGCAGTCCCGCGCAGTTCCGTTCGGCGGTCGAGCGCCTGATCGAGGCAAGGAAGATCTCGAAGTTCGGCATCGCAAAAGGCACGCGCTACCGGGTGGCCTGACGGCCGCGCTTCGGGGCGGCGCGCGCGGCAGGGCGCGACCGCTCCGAGAGTTGGGCTATACCGTTCGACGTGGATCCGCTGCGGACGCGTCGCACTCACCTGGGTCACGTGCCCTCGGCGTGGCTGCGGCCCCGACGACGCGACGTGCTTTGGCGGCTCGTCGTGGTCGTTCTGTACGGCGCGAGCATGGTGACCATCGGTCGTTCGCTCGCGCCCTTCGACATGCGGCTGTACGTGGCGCCGGGCGATGTGCTCGGCGTACTCGCGGCGATGGGCGAGGCGGGACGCGCGGAGTATCGACTCTTCGCCTTCGCCGATCTGGGATTCATCGTCGTCTACACGGCGATGTTCGCGTCGTGGCTGAAGTTCCTGCGCGTGCGCGACGGCTTGCCCCACGCGCTGCCGGTCGCGATCGCGTTCCTGCCGGCACTGTGCGATGCGCTCGAGACCGTCGGCGCGCTCGGCCTGCTCGCGCAGTACCCGAGCCCGGAGCGAGCGTGGGTGGTGGCGGTGTCGATCGCCACGCCGCTCAAGTGGGCGATGCTCGCGGGGCTCGTGCTGTTGCTGTTGCGGGGCGAGCGCGTGCGGTGGCGGCACCGCGACGATCCGCGTTGACCGCCGCACGAAGCGCTGCCGCTCACGCGGTCGGGATCACTGCGACAGCTCCGACATCGGCGCTGGTGGCCCCACCGAACCTGCCCGAACGTGAATCTCCGCCGATCCCAACTTCGATCCAGCGACATACGACACCGTGGACCAGGCATCATTGCCTTCACTTTCCATGGAGACCAAGCCCTACTCGCCGCCATCGCCGCCGATCGATGAACTCCCCATGCGCTGGGCCGATGGTTCCACCGTGCGACCGGGGCAGTCGCTGCCGCCACCCCCTGCGTTCGGTACGGTGCTGCCGGCGCCCCCGTACCGCGGTCGTTCTGCGCTGCGCAGCGCGTTGATCGGGGGCGCGATCGGTGGCGGGGTGCTCATCGCGCTGGTGTTCGCGCTGCGCCCCGACAGCGCCGTGACACCGGGTCAGGGTGCGCCGGTCGCTGCCGCGGGGGGTATTGCCGCGGACGCTTCTGCACCCACCTCTGCACTCGGGTCTCCCGCCGTCGCCGAGGCGCCGGCGTCGCCGTGCCCGAGCGGCATGGCGCTCGTCCCGGGCGGCAACTTCTTCATGGGCACCGACGCCGACGAGCCGGTGCTGCAGACCGCCCGCCCGGCGCACCCGGCCGAGGTCACGTCGTTCTGCATGGATCTGCGCGAGGTGAGCCTCGGCGACTACCGCCAGTGCTCGACCAAGGGCGAGTGCAAGCGGGCATTCCGGGAGAGCCGCTGGCCGCAGGGGCAGACGCCCAAGGCCGACTGGGAGGCGCAGATGGCCGCGCACTCCGAGCTGTGCAACGAGACCCGCGAGGATCGCGACAGCCACCCGGTCAACTGCGTCGACTGGCAGCAGGCCAAGCGCTACTGCGAGTGGCGCGGCGCCGCCTTGCCGAGCGAGGCGCAGTGGGAATTCGCGGCGCGCGGCTCCGACGGTCGCGTGTACTCGTGGGGCGACGCGCTGCCCTCGCGCGCGCACATGAACGGATCGGGACCCGAGTACGTGGCGTGGCGCGAAGCCAAGGGCCTGCCCGCCCACGCCACGCTCTACGACGACGACGACGGCTTCGTCGGCACCGCGCCCACGGGCAGCTCGAAGGACGGCGCCACCCAGCACGGCCTGTTCGACATGGCCGGCAACGTGTTCGAGTGGACCGCCGACGAGTATCGAGCCTACGTCGACGAAGGCGCCGGGAAAGGCGCCGAGAAAGGCGCGGAGGTGCCGCCCGGTCCCGCGCGCCGGGTCATCCGCGGCGGCGCGTTCAACAGCTTCCAGCCCCAGTTCGCCGATCCGGCCCTGCGATTTCCGCAGGACGAAGACGCCCACACCCACGGCATCGGCTTTCGCTGCGTCACCACGCCGCGCGAGAGTGCGGCCACACCCACGAAGTGAACACCATGGAACGCGATCGCTGGCTCCTCATCCTGACCGCCCTCGGTACCTCGGCCCTGCTCGGCTGCGCCGGGCGAACCCCACCGCAAACCAACGAGGTCGAACCGGCCACCGGCATCAGCGAGGTCGGCGGCGATGCCCATGTCGCCCGTGACGACGACGCCGATGGAGCGGACGGCGCCGCGCCTGCCGACGCCGTGGCGGCCGACTCGACCGAGCAAGGCTCGCCGAGCGGTGCCGAGCCGAGCGCCGACGGAGCGCCGGCCACCGACGCCGCGCCTGCCGTCGCCGAGGCGCCTGCCCCCACGCCGAAGGTCAAGGCCAAGGCCAAGCCCAAGAAGAAGTCGAAGGCGAGCAAGGGCGAGGCCGCCTGCGGCGAAGGCACCTGCGGCTGATCTGCGGCCGGCCCCGTGATCACGCGACGCGTGACCGGTGACTACCCGCGACTACAGAGGATCGACGATGACGGGATCCGCCGTCGCCGGTCCGACGTCGCTGCTCGGCACGAGCTCGCCTTCGGGCACCAGCTCGGCGCCGGGCGGCTTCATCGCCCCGCTGATCGGGCTCTTGCGGCGGCCGCGGACGCGACCCTCGGTGACCGTGACGGGGATGGGCGCGGCCAGCTCGTACTTGTAGCCCCGCGAGGGGATCTTCATCGTGTACGAGCGATCTTCGACGGCGAGCTCACGGCGTACGCCGACCGGCACCTGGCCCATGCGCGCGTACTCGCGGTGCTGCAAGATGAACGAGAACATGCGCACCGCATCCATGTTGTAGAGGCGGTGACAACCGTGCGAGAACCGGCGCAGGATCGACATGTAGTCGACGCTACCGTGGGTGCGGATCGAGTTGTCGAACTCGGACTTCACGTTGCCCGCCTCGTCACGGATCTCCTTGATGTGATAGCCGGCGACCAGGCCGTATGCCGACCGGTACCCGGGGCCGATCTCGGGGTAGTTCACGTCCTTGCGGAACTTGCCCTTGCGCCAGTAGCCTTTGATGAGCTCGGCCGGCGGCGTGCTCGTGGGCGGGATCCACACCGGTGCCGCGACGATGTCCTTCCACACGCGGTCGCCGACGTCGGAGTTCTTGTACTTGAGGACGACCTCGTCGTTCTCGTACTCGTTGCGCCACGCACCGATCGTGGTGCGCCAGTGGACCAGCGGGATCTTCTGGCCCTCGTAGTTCACGTACAGCGTCAGGTGCGGGTAGCGCTGCCTCGGCTGCGAGAGCTTGTTGCCGACGCTGTCGTACGGGAAGTCGTACCAGACGTCGCCGCGATCGATGACCGCCTGGAGCTGCATCGCGTCGGAGTAGTACTCGGGCAGGGCAGGGAGCTTCACCGCGACGAGGAGCCCTTCGAAGGCGCCAGCCTGGGCCTTGGCGTCGCCGAGCCCCACCCACTGCGCGAGCTTGGTACGGGCGGTCTCGGGGGTGCCGATGCCGAGCTCCGCGACAGCGGCCGCCGTGAACTCGCCGGCCAGATCGCGCAGCGGCTGATCGGCGCCGGCTTTGTCCTTCCACCGGAAGTCGTGCTTCCACTGCGCTGCGGAGCCATCCTCGACGATCCCGGCCGCCGACACCACACGCTCTTCGACCATGCGCAGCAGTCGGCCGTGGATCGCGACCTGCGGCGGGCGGGCGAGCATCGCCACGTTGTCGGCCTTGAAGTGCCCCCAGCCCATGATGTCGTGCTTGCGCTCGAACGCCGCGAGCGCGTGGGTGGTCTCGGAGTCGAACACGCCGTACTGCACCGAGCCGCGGCCATCGGCCGTGCCATACATGCGCTCGCAGACGAAGCGCTTCTGGGCGTTCGTGATGACGTCGACCTCGGACTGCGCCGCGCGCCAACTCCTGTGCAGCGCCTTGGTGCTCGGGTGCGTCGCCGCAGCGGCGAGCCCCCCGGGCGTGGAGATGTCGAGCTTGGCCTTCTTCGCCTTCTTGGCGAGGGCCGCCTTGGCCCACGACGCCTGGCGCACCCGGGTCGACTGCGACGCCTTCGAGAACGCGATCGTGCCCTTGAAGTTCGCGAACGCCGACGGATCGTAGCCCGCTTTCACCAGGCACGGCTCGACCTCGGTCGTGAGCGTCTGCCACTCGGACCAGATCACCGACAGGGTCGGCGGGATGCCGTACAGCTCGAGGTAGTTCTTCTCGTTCTCGCCCAGCGGCTCGCCCCACTGATCGCCCCTGTCGTTGGCGAGCGCGAGGTAGCGGGCGCGGTACTCGTTGGCCTTGGCATCGTCTCGGCCCGGCGTCTTCTCGGTGAAGATGTAGGGCGTCCAGTCATCCGAGAGATCGACGACGGTGTGGCCGGTGGCCTCGGCTTGGCCGATGTCGATCGTGGTGGGTTCGTCGCCGCCGAGCCGCCACGCCGTTCTCGCGGCGTGCTCGCGGTGGCTGGTCTTGCCGATGGGACCCAGCGGTGCGGGCGGGGCCGCGGGCCCATCGGGGGTGCCGCCGCCGGCCTCGGCCCCCGAGGGCGCCGCGCCGAGATCTTCGCGTCCCACGGTGGACTGCGAGCAGGCCGCGAGCACAACCGCCAGCGCGAGCGCGCCACCCAGCGCGCCAAAGCGGTGTCCGCGTCCGTGGGCCGCGCGAGGCGCCCCGATTCCACCGTCGCTGTGTCGCGTCATCACGTCCGTCCGATCCTAGCCGTCCCGGCCGCGACGCGCCAAAGTCGTGCAGGATTCCCCCTGCGCCGATGTCCCCGAATGGGCCGCCGCCAACACCGAGTTTCGCCCCGCTGGCCGGGGTTGGGGAACTTTACAACCCGTGCGCGCCATGACACCGTCCCCGGGTCACGATGCCGCTGCAACACGTCCTGCGTTTTCTCTTCGTCAACGCCCTCGCGGTGGGTCTGGGCGCGACCGTCGCGACGTCGTGCATCGCCGTCAACTACCCGACCGTGGCGTTCCGCTGCAACCCGAAGCAGGGCGACAACTGCCCCGACGAGCACTTCTGCTGCTCGGACGATCCGTCGACGGCCGTCGGCGGGCTGCCCGCCTACACCGGCAAGAACATTGCCGGCGGCTCGACGCCGCTGTACGCCGACGCCGCGAACCGTGCCGGCACCTCCGGCATGTGCGTGCGCACCAGCGACATCCCGATGGGCGCAGGCCTGCTTGATCCGGCGGCGACGAACTGCCCGATCCCGTGCAACCCCAGGTGGGGCGCGGGCGATGTGGCGACTGTGTGCGGGCCATCGCGCATGTGCTGCCAGACGGTGGAGATGGGGGACAAGGACTGCGTGCAGGAGGTCGACACCATGCTGTGGCGCCCGGTCGCTGGCGCGGATATCTGCGATCCGACCCGAGGCGAGTGTCCGGTGATTCCGCCGACGAACTGGAACAACATCGCCCACGATACCCACCAGGATCCGAACGGCACCGTCTGCGGGGCGGTGAGCGGCGGGACCCAGACCGCAGCCTTCGGCGAGTGCATCAAGCACCTCACCGTCGCCGACCAGCGCGGCTTCTGCATGGCCGCCTTCAACGCGCAGGGCGTTCCGCTCGTGTGCCCGACCAGCGCCGCCGCGGTCCCGCCGTACCAGAGCGTGTGCGACCTGAAGAACCTCGCCCCCGCGCCCCCCCCGGGCGGCTGAGCGACCGACGACCGCGCGGAGATCCACGCCCGCGTCGCCGCGATCGCCGAAGATGCGCGAGCCCGCGGACGGGTGGGCACCCGAACGGTGCGGCCACGTCTCGAGCCGTGCGGGGTCGAACCCGGG
>JBBQJI010000026.1:0-99844 GCA_038325765.1 Nannocystales bacterium | reverse complement strand
GCAGAACGTGAACTCGCCCATCGGCGCGACGGACCCCACGGGCTCGGCCATGGTGGTCACGGGGCAGCTCGCGGAAGCGGAGCTGCCGGCGAAGGACTGGCCGGTGACCATCATGCACGCTCCGCCGGCCGTGATCGTGGTCGAGGGCGCTCCCTCGCAGTTGGGCAGGTCGTAGATCTCCACCTGCGTGTCGGAGCAGCTGGTGCCCGAGGTGCCGCAGGTGCAGTTGCTGCAGCCCCGCGTGTCCTCGGCGCCGCTCCAGAAGATGGACTTGTTGCCGTACGGGCCTGCGGGGCACTCGTGGTCGCCCTGCTTGTACATGCACCAGTTGTCTTCGAAGCCCTCGGGCTGGGCCGGGAGGCACACGCCACCGTCGCTGCATGAAAGCGCGTTCTCCGGGACCCGGCAGGTGCGGATCGTCGCATTCCAGGGGATCGGTGGGATCTCCTCGGACTCAGTCTCCTCGCAGACACCGGCACCGTAGCCGAACGCACTCACCTGGGCACGGACGAATGACTGGTTGGTACAGGCCGGCGTCACTGCCACCGAGTTGTAGCCGCAGTAGTTCCCGATGAGGTCCATGGTGCCGCGGAAGTTCGGGTTGCAGTTCGGCGCTTGCGTGAGCTCGCAGGAGCACTCGCACGCCGCCGGTCCCGGATCCTGGAATCCGTCGAGCAACGTCGGACCGGCATCGGGATACTCCGGCGTGCAGCTCGGCAGAGCCGCGCCGGGCGTGACCCGAGCGTAGACGGCGGGGCCGAACCATCCGGCGTCCGCGGGCGAACCACAGGTCCCGGCGCCGCACTCGAGATCGCCCGTGTCGGTGGTGTCGACCGCGGTGGTGAGCGTCTCCGACGACGAAGTCGGTGAAGTCGGTGACGTCGTCGTCGTTGGCTCATCGGTGGTGCTCGTCGACGGATCGGTCGCGGACACGCTGGTGGTGGGGGTCTCGGTGGTCTCCGTCGGGTCGTTGTTCGACGACGACGAACAGCCGGGGAGGAAGGCGAGAGCGCCGGTGAAAAACGGCAGGGTTTGGATCAAGAAGCCATCGCGCATGGGTCACCGCGGTCGTGTATGACCGTCCACCGGACCATACCGGAGTCACGCGGGGTTCGACAGAGGCAAGCGCGGCGCGGCCCGGTCTTTGGTCGCCGCCCGTGCGTCGCGACACCGGGTGGGGGCGGCTACCCGCGCGATCCCGGCCGACGTCACGGACGGCGACCCGAGACTGGCGTGCGTTGCGTTGCATCGCGCCGAGCAGCGCGCCCCAGCGCGAAGTGGCACGTCCCGCCCGCCGGCGCTCGCCGGAGCGATCGCGCATCACAGACCGGCGGCGCTCGCAGCGGCGCCCGCAGTCGCGCGCGCGACCGCGACCGCGAAGCCCTCGTCGAGGTCATCGATCGTGTCGGGACCGCCTTGGCAGTGATAGTGCGTGTTGCGGAAGTTCGCGCTGTCGGTGAGAAAGAGCGCCGGGTAGCCGTTGTCCCAGAACGAGGCGTGGTCCGAGCGCCGCAGGTCGGCGAACAGATCGGAGGTCTCGGAGCCGCCGGGCAGCGCCAGCAACCCGGTCTTCAGGCCCAGGCGCTCGGCCTGGGCGACGAAGTCGGCGGCGGCGGTCGCGGCCCCCGCGTCGGCCATCATCACGATGAAGTCGCCGCGGAACTCGTTGGCCTGGATCTCGGCGTAAGCGTCCGGGAACGCGAGATCGAGCCCGGGCGGGATCTGCTGCGAGCCGACCTCGTCCGAGACGTACCCGATCATGTCGAAGTTGAAATTGATGGCGATGTCGGTGCCGGCCTCGGCGGCCTGTGCGGCGAAGGCGGCCGAGCCGACCAGCCCGCGCTCTTCCTCGTCCCAGCACGCGATCATCACGGTGCGGTCGAAGACCGGGGTGGCGAGCACGCGGCCGATCTCCAACGCGGCGGCGACGCCGGTCGCGTTGTCGTCGGCGCCCAGGCAGTCCTCGATGTGGTCGTAGTGGGCGCCGATCACGACCACCTCGTCCGGCGAGGTGGCGCCGGTGCGGCGGCCGATCACGTTGATGCCGCTGCCGTAGTCGTGGAGCTCGACGTCGTAGCCCCACTCGGTGAGGCGGTCGAAGCAGAGATCCTGCACCGCCTGCCAGTGCGGGTTGCCGGGCACGCGGATGTCGGCGATGAACTCGAGGTCGGCGGCGTAGCGTGCACTGTCGACGCAGTCGGCGACGGCGTCGGGGCTGCCTTCGCACTCGCCGCCGGGCTCGCCGGTCGTGGTGCCGGGCTCGGCGACCGTGGTGTCGGCGGGCGCGGTGGTGTCGACGGTGGCGGGGCCGGAGCTCGACGGCGACGGTCCGGTCGAGCTCGCCGCGGCGTCGTCCGCGTCGGGATCGCCGCACGCAACGAGGGTCAGGACGACGGCGAAGCGAAGCGGTCGCGGCATGCGACCAGGATACACGCGACAGCCACCGGTGCGGACGTGTCAGTGGGTGCGGGCCTGGACGTCGAGGAACACCGCGACCCGCTCGTCGTCGGGCAGCCGCCGCAACGACAGCAGCTCCCGCACATCACACGAGCCCGCGACGATCGGCGAGCTCGTCGTCAAGATCCACTGTACCTCGGGCAACGCTCGACGCAGCGCGGCCACGATGCCCTGCTGCACGGCCGCGTCGAGGTACAGATCGACGTCGTCGATCGCGATGACGCCCTCGGCCTGCCGCGGATCGACGCCGGGGTACGCCGCCCACAGGGTGCGGACCGACAGCGCCGCGATCGCGACCAGATGGCGGCTGCGGGTGGGCAGGCCATCGAAGGGCACCCGGCGCTGGCCCGCACTGGCGAACGCGGGCTCGAACGACAGCGGATCGAGCCCGAGATACGAGAACCCCGACAGGCGCACGAGCGCATCGACGACCTCGTGCATCGCGGTGCCGAAGACACGCAGGTCCATGCCCGGCCGCTCGACCACGTCGCGGCTCTTGCCGTCCGCGGCCAACGCCGCCGATATCGCGGCGTAGGCGAGGGCCATCTTGGTGTCGCGCGTGAGGTCGCTGCGCTGCGGATCGTCGAGGTTGACCGTCGTACGCACATCGTAATGGGCGACCGTGCGTGCGGGCGCGTGCACGGACATCGGCTGCCGCGAGAACCATCGCGTGGTCGGCAACGCCATGAACACGAAGCCACCGTCCTTGGCGCGACGGTCGTATAGCGCCTGCTCGCGGCGGCGCAGCACAGCCGCGTCGTCGTCTCCCGCCCGCGGTGGTGCGGTCGTGCCCGCCGGCGTCGCGACCACCAGCGGATGGGGGCGTCCGAGGTCGTCGCGCCCGAGCAGCCACTCGCAGGTCGCCGTCGCCGATCCGCCCAACGAGCCGCCGAACAGCACCATGGCGTTGCCCGGGCGTGTCGCGGCGAGCACCGAGAGCAGCACCGTCTTGCCCGCGCCGCCTGCGGCGTGGATCACCGTCACCGGACGCGGCTTGTCATCCGCGTCGCAAAACGGCAGCTCGATCGTCCCGAACGGCGGGACCTGCCCGAGCTGCGCGCGCACGAGGTACATCGGGGGCGGAGCATAGCAGCCCGCCCGACAACGCCCAGCGCGCCAATGTGCGCGCAGCTTGGTCGGCGCCGGAAACTCGTTGCAATGCGATCTCGCGTCTGCCGGTTGGGGGCGCTACTCTCGCCCGCGCGGAGCTGCACGATGACGCAAGGCCCACCGAACCAGCCGATCTCTCCCAACCCCGGTGCAGCGCCGGTGCCGGCGCGCGCGCAGGCGCCCGCCGGTTCCGTCGCGCAGCCCGGAGTGGAAGAGCTCATCTACCACGGGCCCGCCAGGCACGGCGCGTACGCGTGGGACTACGCCAAGTGGGTGCTGGCGTCGGCCGCCGCAGGTGTGCTCGGCACGTTGCTCATGCGCATCGAGCTCTTCCAGAGCTGGCCGCTGTGGGTGCTGTCGTTCATCGGCCTGCCCGGCATCCTGTGGACGTTCTTGCGCCACTCGACCACCCGTTACAAGATCACGCTGCGCCGCATCGAGTTCGAGCGGGGGGTCCTGAGCAAGTCGGTCGACAGCCTCGAGCTGTGGCGCGTGCTCGACGTGAAGTACACGCAGAACCTCTTGGATCGCATGCTCGGCATCGCGCGCATCACCGTGGTGAGCACCGACCAGTCCACCCCCGAGCTCGCGCTGTACGGCATGCCCAACTCCCGCGAGCTGTTCGAGCGCCTGCGCGACGCCGTGCAGATCGCCCGCCACAGCAGCCGCCCGATGGAGTTGGTGGGCGACGCGAGCGGGATGCTGGAGCACGGGCACTAGCAGTTCGGGAAAGAACGCCACGCGTTCTTCCCCGAACTGCTCCGTGCCCGTCACCGTGCCCGACCCGATCACCCGCCCGCGAGCTCGCGAACGATCGCATCCGCCGCTGCAGCCCAATCCTCCGCCTGGAGGATCGGCCGCCCGACGACGATGTACGTCGCGCCGTCGGCCATTGCGCGCGCCGGGGTCATCACCCGCTGCTGGTCGCCATCGTCGGCGCCCGCGGGCCGGATCCCCGGCACGACCCGCGCCAGTCGAGGCGCCACGGCGCGCACCCGACCGAGCTCGCGACCGCTGCACACCACGCCCGCGCAACCGGCCTCGCGCGCGCACACGGCCCGCATCTCGACGAGCTCTTCCACCGTGCGGGTGTGCCCAGCTTGGCGACAGGCGACCTCATCCTGACTCGTGAGCACGGTGACGGCGAGGATGCCGACGTCACCCTGGGCCTCCTCGACACACGCCTGCAGGTGCGCGGTGCCGCTGCCGGCGTGCACGGTGAGGAACTTCGCACCGAGCTGGCGCACGCTCCGGATCGCGCCGCGCATGGTGTTGGGGATGTCGTGGAGCTTGAGGTCGAGGAAGATCTCGACGTCGGGTGCCAGCTCGCGCAGGCGGCCGACGACCCCGGGTCCCTCGGCGACGAAGAGCTCGAGACCGATCTTGAACATGCCGACGTGACCCGAGAGCCGCCGCGCCAGAGCGAACGCGGCCTCGGCGTTGGACACGTCGAGCGCGACGATCAGGCGTTCTCGCGGATCGAGACGGTCGGTCGGGGGGGCGCCAGCCGTCGACATCGCCCGGTTGTAGCCCCATCGGGGCCGACGCGGCAAGATGCGGCCAGCATGGATCCGTACGCAGAGGTGTTCGCGCTGCTCGAGGACGCGGTATCCCAAGGTGTGTTCCCTGGCTGCGTCGCGATCGTCAGCCGGGGTGATGCGGTGGTCTACCACGGCGCCCACGGCACACTGGGGACTCACGCCGCGTTCGTGGCCGCGGGCGAGCCGGTGCGTCTCGACACGGTCTACGATCTCGCATCGCTCACGAAGGTGCTCGCGACCACTACGCTGGTCGCGATCGGGGTCGCCGAGGGGCGCGTCGATCTCGCTGACGCGGTGCCCACGCCGTGGGCCCGCGCCTGCCCCGGCGCGACGCTCGGAGATCTGCTCGAGCACTGCGCCGGGCTCGTCGCCCACCGCGAATACTTCACCGAGGTCGAGCCCTTCGACGCGGCCGCCGTGCTGGAGAAGGTGTGCGGCACGCCGCGCGCCGGCCCGCCGCGGGAGCGCGCCGTGTACAGCGATCTCGGCTTCATGATCCTCGGCGCCTGGCTCGAGCAGATCTTCGGTGCCCCGCTCGAGCTCGCCTTCGCCGATCGCGTCGCCTATCCCTTGGGCTGCGGTGACGGACCGTTGCCGCGGCTGGGCTTCCGTCCGCCGCGCTCCGACGCGCTGGTGCAGCGCGTGCTCGAGCGACGCATCGCGCCGACCGAGGTCTACGATCTCGGTCTGCACGGCGATGACGTACCGAGCTACGTCGCGGTGCGCAGCCGCGTGATGCTGGCCCACGGCGCGGTGCACGACGACAACGCCTGGGTGATGGGCGGCATCGCCGGCCACGCGGGTCTGTTCGGCGACGCGATGGCCGTGCACGCGGCGGCGACAGCGTGGCTCGACACGACCCTTCCGGGCCTCACACCGGCACTGCGGGATCGATTCTGGCGCCCGAGCACCGTGCCTGGCTCGACGCGGCGGGTTGGCTTCGACGGCGTCGCGCCCGATGGCAGCGGCGCGTTGGCCGATGTCGCGACCCCGGCGGCGGTCGGTCACACCGGCTTCACCGGCACTTCGCTGTGGATCGATCCCGCGGCGCGAGGTGGCGCCCGCATCTTCGTGCTGCTCACCAACCGCGTCCACCCGGTGCGCAGCGACGATCGGATCAAGGCTTTGCGCCAGCGGTTCCATCGCGCCGCGATGGCGCTGTGACCGAGGCGTCGATCCACGCCGCGTCCTCGGCGAGGGCGGAGTCGACGTGGGCGGCGAGGTCGGGGAAGCCGGCCATGAGCTCGGCCTCGGTGCCGAGGTGCATCGCCAGCTCGCCCGAGCGCGTGATGACGCTGTAGCGCAGCTCGCCGCAGATCGCATAGATCGCGAGCTCGGAGTCGCGTGTCCGCAGTGTGGTCAGCGGCGCTGGCGTGGGTGCCGAAGAGGTCGCGGGGGGCTGGAGGCACACCGCGCACACGGGGGCGACGTCGCGTGGCGTCGCGCTCGACATCGCGCCGACGGCAGCGCAGCCGATCCAGATCGCGAGCACCCCGGAGACTGCGCTGCAACACCGCACCGCTTCATCTTTTCACCGCCGCCGCCGTTCGACAAGCCCGGCCTGCAGACGGGGCCGCAGACGGGGCCGCAGACGGGGAGCCAGACGGGGCCGCAGACGGGGAGCCAGACGGGGAGCCAGACGGGGACGCAGACGGGGCCCCAGACGGGGCCCCAGACGGGGCCGCAGATCGGGCCGCGCCGTGGTGCGTGTACGGGGCCCGGAGTACAGTCCGCACCCGCACCTCGTCGCCCCCGCGTGCGTCCAGGGGCACCGGGGGGCACCGCGGCCGTCCTTCGAGCGATCCCCATGCGCCGCAACATCGCCTATCTCCTCGTGGCCTCCGCGTTGCTCTCCGCCTGCGCCCACTCGCGCACGGCCTATCCCACCGCCGACACCGACCTCGCGCTGCGCCGGGTCGTGCTGTATCGCAACGGCATCGGCTACTTCGAGCGCCACGGCGACGTCGAGGGCGAGACGCTCGCGATCAAGGTGCGTCGCGATCAGATCGACGATCTGCTCAAGAGCCTCACCGTGATCGATCGCAGCACCGGCAAGGCGGTCAGCGTGTCGATGCCGCTGGATCCCGAGAGCTGGGCCTCCGCGGCGCTGTCGGCCCTGGCGCCGGGACGCGGGAGCCTGGCCGAGGTGCTCGATGGTCTGCGCGGCACCGACGTCGTGCTCCACACCTCCGAGGGGCGCATCCGCGGACGCATCGTCATGGTCGAGCGCATCGTCAACGAGCCCGATCCGGACCTTCGCCGCGGCGGCATCATGCCGCCCGAGCCCGCAGATCAGATCGATCACCGCGTGACCGTGCTCGCCGGTGCCGAGCTGCGGGCCGTGCGGCTGTCGAAGATCCACGGCGTCACACTGCGCGACGGCGACCTCGCGCTGCAGCTCAACCGCCGCCTCGACGCCAGCGCGGGGCAGGGCATGTTCCAGCAGGTCGAGATCATCATTCGCTTGGCGGGCAAGAAGGCCCACGATCTCGCGGTGAGCTACGTCGTCGCGGCGCCGATGTGGAAGCCTACCTACCGCGTGGTCCTGCCGGCCGCGGGCAAGGGCGACGCGCTGCTGCAGGGCTGGGCCGTCGTCGACAACACGAGCGGCGAGGACTGGAACGACGTGTCGCTCGGCTTGACGTCGGGCGAGCCGATCGCGTTCCGCTACGATCTGCACACGCCGCGCACCGTCGACCGGACCGATCTGACCGAGGCTGGCGTCTCGCGCCGGGCCGCCGTCGCGGTGGGCGAGACCAGCTACGACGACCCGGCCGATCTCGCGGACGAGCGCATCTCGGCGGGGCTGACGGCGGGGGCGGAGGGCGACGATGCCTTCGCGGACGTCGAGTCCGCCGAGGAGGAAGCGACGCCCACCTTCAGCGGCCGCGCGTCACGCAACACCGGCGGCGGCTCGCGCGACAAGGCGAAGAAGTCATCCGCAGCACCCGCGGCGCCGCCGCTCGGTGGTCTCGTCGACACGTCCGACGCGGTCGCGGAGGCCAAGACCATCGACTACGACGCCCTGCGTCGCAGCACGATGGCGAGCGCCCGCAGCAAGCAGGTGAGCGGTTTGACCAGCTTCGATCTGCGCGATCGGGTGACGGTGCCCAACGGCAGCTCGACCATGGTCGCGATCCTCAACGAGAAGGTGCAGGCCGAGCAGACCTTCTTGTACCGGCCCGGCGGCGCCGGCATGGGCTTCGAGGCCAACCCGTACCGCGTGGTGCGGTTCCGCAACAGCACCCCGTTCGTGCTCGAGCCGGGCCCGATCAGCATCTACTCCGGCGACAGCTTCGTGGGCGAGGGGCTCGCCGAGTCGGTGGGCGCCGGCGTGTCGGCGACGCTGCCGTTCGCGGTCGAGCCCAGCATCATGGTCACCAGCAGCGCCAGCTACTCGGGCGATCAGATGCAGCTGCTGCGGATCGTCCGCGGCGTGCTCGAGGTCGAGAGCTTTGCGCGCACCACCACCACCTGGTCGGTCAAGGCGCCCGAAGCGATGGGCACGTTCACGGTGCTCGTGCGCCACTCCAAGGCCGGCTGGAACTACAGCCTGGTCGACGGGCCCAAGGGCGCCGAGACGCTGCCCGACGCCTACGTGATACCCGTGACAGTGACGAAGGCCGGCGCCGAGGCCAGCGTGACGATCATCGAGCAGACCCCCTCGACCACGACGCTGTCGATCTGGGACGGCCGTGCGCTCGGCCTGCTCGAGGGCCTCGTCGCCCAGGCCTCGCTGACGACGGAGCTGCGCAAGCAGCTGGAGCCGGTGGTGAAGCTGCGTCAGGAGATCGGCCGCATCGATACCGAAGTCGAGGGCCTCAAGCGCCAGCAGATCGAACTCGATCAGCGGGCCAACGAGACCCGCGAGAACCTCGAGGCGATCAAGAAGGATGGGGCTGCCGGAGCCCTGCGCTCGAAGTTGAACGGGCGGCTCGACGAGTTCACGAAGGACGGCGATCGCATCGGCCGCAAGGTCGTCGAGCTGCAGAGCCAGCGCCTCGAGAAGAAGATCGCGCTCGAGGACCTACTGCAGACCCTCGAGTTCGTCGCGCCGCGCAAGTAGTCGCGGCGCTGATACGATGGGGTCGCGCATGCCCAATCCTCGCCTGCTCATCACCCTCGCGTTGCTCTGTGCCTGTCGCCGGACGCCCGACACGGCGCCCGCCCAGGCGCCCGCGGTCGCGGTGGCCGATCCGGCGCCGGTGGTCGAGACGGTGGCGTCGCCGCCGCTCACGGCCGAAGAGGTGTTCGCCCAGGCGATGGACGCGACGGTGCTCGTGACCACGGCGTGGGGCCACGGCACCGGGGTGTTCATCGACCCCTCGGGCCTCGTGCTGACGAACTACCACGTCATCGCCGCCGGCAAGCACGAGGACTTCGGCATCACCGCGACCATCACGGTGCCGCAGCGCAATGCCGACGGCAGCGTGACCCCGGGCGCCCGCTTCACCGCCGTCGCCCACGCCATCGACGAGAAGCGCGATCTGGCGGTCCTGAAGATCCAGAAGGCTGACCGCGAGTTCCCCACGCTGCGGATCACCGACGCCGACCCACGCCCCGGTGCCCGGGTGTTTGCGCTCGGCAACGCCGGCGTCGGGCTCGGCTGGGCGCTCAAGCGTTGTGCCGTCAACGCGATCGGCACCCTCGATGACCAGGTCAACGCGATCTTCCAGCTCCAGCGCGACGGCCTCTCGGTCGAGGAGCGGGCGCGCACCGAGGAGGCGATCCACACCACCGCCGCCGACGCCGGCCGTCAGATCCAGACCGACTGCAACATCTTGCCCGGTGACAGCGGCGGGCCGCTGGTCGACGAGACCACCGGTGAGATCGTGGGGCTCAACGTCGCGGTCCGCACCGCGCTCAATCAGTTCGTGTCCCTGGGCTCGCTGGCGTTCCACATCCACGCCAAGGAGCTGCGCGACTTCACCAGCGCGATCCCGACCACGCCGCGCACGTTCTTGCCCGATCCGTGGACGAGCGCCGGTCACCTCGGCACGTTGTCGGACTTCGATCAGAACGGCGAGCCCGACACCCTGTCGTTCAGCGGCCCGTGCGGCGACAACATGACGTGTCAGGTCGCCCTGGCCGACATCGACCAGAACAGCTTCCGCGGCAAGAAGACGGTGCCGACCGCGGTCGAGCTCCAGACCTCGCGGGCGTTCGACGCCGAGCTGGCGATCGTCAAGCACGGCCGGCTGCCGCGCCGTCCCCAAGCGTTCGCCGCCCCGGTGTCCGACACGCTCGCGTTCATCGACACCGACGACGACGGCGTCTTCGATCGGGTCATCGTCGCCGACGGCGAGACCGGGAGCACCCGCGGCTATGCGCTGACCGACGGTGCGCCGACGCGGGATGCGACCCTCGATGGCATCGCCATGGTCGATCTCGCGCCGCAGTTCGCCAAGGCGGTGGTGCGCCCGGCGGTCACGCGGTTCGTCGCGGCGCTGACCACCGGTGCCATCGAGGTCGTCGAGCCCGAGCGCATGCAGGCGACACGCGCCAAGCTCGAGGACTCCAACAAGGACGGCGCGCCCGACACGTTGCGCATCGAGACGCGGCTCGACAAGCGCGTGCTCATCGACATCGACCAGAAGCAGCTCGCGGCGCTCTCCGTGCCGAGCACCAGGGCATCGGCGTCCGCGGGCAAGCGCGCCCGCGCGGGCGGGCCCGACCTCCAGCTGCTCACGGCGCTGCGCCGCGGCAACGTGCGCGGCGACGTGCTCGTCGTCCTGGGCGCCCCGACGCGCGTGTTCTACGACACCGATCACGACGGCCGCATGGATCTCGTGCTCGAGGGCGGCTCGCTCGACGCAGGCATTGCCCTGGGTGCCGCGGCGATCGACGCTGAAGGCCGCCTGTCGCCGGCGACGCAACATCTCGGTCGCATGCTGCTGCGACCCGCGTTGGTCGGCGACAAGCAGCGGGTCGCGCGACTGGAGTCGATCTTCGCCACCGCTTTCCCGGCGTCGCCGCGCGCGAGCGCCAAGGACGACGCCAGCTCCTTCCCCTCACCGATGCCTGCCAACGCGGCTGGGCTCACGCCGGTGGGACCGTTCGGCAACCATGTGGTGTCGGTCTTCGACGGCGAATCCGTGGTGATCCTCGCCGATCTCGACAAGGACTCGATGAAGGGAAAAAACGCCAAGTCGAGCGCGCTCGAACTGGTGACCGCCGGCAAGTTCGACGCCGAGCTGTCGCTGCGCTTCGGCAACGGTGTGATCTGGGCGTTCTACGATTCAAACGACGACGGTCGCTTCGATCGCGTCGCGATCGCGGGCACCTCCAACCCCAAGACCGTGTCGCAGGCCTACAAGCTCGGCAAGTCCGGCATCGAGCGCGACACGGCGCGCGAGGGCGGCGCGATGCTGGAGGGGGCGGTGTTCAAGGGCGCCGCGGCCCAGAAGATGGTCACCGAGCTCTCCGCGCTGCTGTTTCGCTGAGCGCGTCAGCGGCAGGCCGGGGGCGGCTCGCCGTCGCCGTCGACGACGGCGGGCACCACGAGCGACAACGTGGTGGGTGCCAGTCGCAGCGGTGCGTCCGCGCCCTCGACACCCGCGCCGTCGGTGGTGTGGCAGACGGTGCCGTCGGCGGCGCGAGTGACCACCCGCAGCGAGTACCCACCCCACATCAGCACCTCGGTCCGCAGCACGCTGCTGGGGCACGCGAGCGGTGCCCCATCGAGCGCGGTGCCGTCGGCGAGCGTCACGGCGGTGCCCAGGGCGCCACCATGCGCATCGAGGATCTCGAGCCCGACGTCGGCGATCGTCGCGCCCTCTTGGCCGGGCGAGGGCGCGCAGCCCCGCGAGCCCTCGGTCGCGGGATCCTCGAAAGCGAGCACGAAGCCCGCGGATGCCTCGATGGGCGGCTCGAACGACTGTGCGCCGAAGGCCAGGTCGATCGGCACGAACGCCCCGGCGCCCTCGGCCACCGTGAGGGCGAAGCGCGACGGGAGCGTGCGCACCTCGCCCTGCGGATCGCGGGCGACGATCTCCAGGGTGTACTCGCCCTGGGGCAGGGTCTCTTCGAAGTACACCGGCTCGCCGTCGCGACACGCGAGCACATTCTGCAGCGCCTCGTCGTCGCAGGGCCCGAGGTCGGCGCCGGGATCGCGGAGGCACAGGCGCGCGCGCAGGTCCGACAATCCGAGCGCGAGGCACGAGGCGCCGTCGTTGCCGCCGAGCAGGCTCAACAGGATCCGGAACTGCACTCTGCTCACCGGGTCGCCCTCGTGGCCGGGCACGTTGCCCTGCGCGCACGACGGATCGTTGGTGTCGAGCAGGCCATCGTTGTCGTTGTCGATGCCGTCGACGCACTCGTCGGGGGCGGCGAGCTCGAAGTCGACGAGCCGCGCGACGCGACCGTCGCGGGCCTCGAAGGTGGCGCAGTCGCAGGCGATGTCGCGCGGATCGCAGGCGACGTCGTCGAGGCTGCACTCGGTCAGCTCACCGTCGGTTGCGGCGATGGCGACCGGCCAGGGCTCGAGGTTGCGCTGCACGCCCCGGACCTCGACGGCGTACGGCCCCGGCGAGAGGGCAGGACCGCGGACGGTGACGTCCTCGTCGGCGAAGCCGCCGGCGAAGCAGGGATGGAACGCCTCGACGACCAGCCCGTCCTCGTCGAAGACCCGTACGCGCACGGTGTTGATGCCGAGGGTCGAGCACTCCTGTGACTCGGTCGTGGCCCGCACGTCGCCGTCGCGATCGATGACCGACCACCGGGCCCGGAACGCCGGCGGCTCGCGGCATGCGACGAGCGCGACCGGCAGCAGCGCACCGAGGGTCAGGCGGACGTTCACGTGCGCGGACCTTAGCACTTGTCCCCCCGGCCGGTCGCAGGCGATGCCACCGAATCCGGCCCGCGCGCCGCTCTCGCCCGGCCGCCGGCGGTCAGTCGCCGCAGGGCAGCGCCGCCAGATCGATCGGCGTCGTCACGGATGCGCCGAGGTCGACCTCGATCGCACACTGTGCGCCGTCAACGGCGATCTCGAGGCGGTAGCGCCCGCGGTCGAGGCTCACGAAGCGATGGGTGCCGTGGATCTCGGCGCATGCGCTGCCCTGGCCCGCGACCCCGAGTCCACGATCCGAGACCAGCGTCTCGCGGTAGAGCACCGGCTCGGGCGTGCCGTCCTCGTCGAAGTCGATCGCACCGAGGCTGCCCTGGGGATCGGCGTAGAAGAGGCTGAAGGCGACCTCGGTGCACGCGCCCTCCGACTTCAGTGCCAGAGTCCAGTTCACCGGCGCGAGCGTGAACTCCCACAGCTCGAGGGTGACCGCCCGCTCGAGCACGTCGACGGTGCGCACCGCGAGCGGCTCGAGTGGCTGCTCGGGCGCGTCGGAGAACAGCGCGACGTCGTACTCGCCCGGATCCAGCTCGAGGAACGCCGCCGACGAGCTGCGTGCGAGGTCGCTGGCGGTCTGATAGCCGTCGTCGCACGCGAAGCGAAACCTGCCCGCGCGTTCCGGATCATCGATGTCGTCGATCTGGACCGCGACCGTGTCGACGCCCTGCGCCGCGCACGTCAACACGCGCCGGCCGTCGTCGCCATCGCTCGGCTCGACCTCGAACAGCGCCCACGAGAATTCGATGCCGGTCGGGCTGTCCGAGGGGAACACGCAGCCGCCGAGCAGCAGTGCGACGAGCCAGGCGCGATCACCCACAGCCGCAGGCCTCCAGATCGAGGGCGTCGTCGGTACCGAGGTCGACGTCCACCACCAACTGCAGCACCTGGAGATCCGTGACCAGCCCGCGGGAGACGGTGCGTTCGCGCGGCCCCGGCACGGCGATGCAATCGGGTGGCGGCGCTGCGCACTCGGCCGTCGGTGTGACCACCACCGCGCGGAGGAAGAACAGGTACGGGTCGCCCGAGGCCGGCACGTCGGTCAGGGTGAAGCGCGCCGAGTCGCAGTAACCGCGGGCGGCCGGCATGATGCGGCAGTCGCCCTCGCACGATCCGCCGCAGGACGCGTCGCAGATGTCGAGCTCGATCTCCAGATCGACGGCGACGCCCGCGGAGCCCGGCAGGTCGCAGGCGTCGCCGCGCCCCAGCGAGAACTGCCCGGCGGGAAAGATGGGATCGCCGTCGCGGTCGACGAACGCCCAGTTGAGCTCGACGACGCCGGAGTCGACGGTGCAGCCGGTGGCGAGGGCAGCGAGCGCCGCCGCGAGCGCGGCGGTCAATGCCGCGATTCGCCGGGGCCGCTTCGGGCCGCGGGCCGAGGGGCCGGTGGTGGAGCGCAGCGGCATTCGGAACGCGCGCCGAGCATAACAAGGCGACGCGCGGATCGGCGCCCGCCTGTCCCCGATCGGGCCCGATCGGCTACGAATTCGGCGGCGTGACCCACGGCACCGCCGCGCCCGCCGGTGCTCGGCGGCGGTTTCATGGCGCGCGGCCGCCGTGGTAACGTCCGCGGGCCGTGCCCGTGCCCCCACCTTCCCCCATGGCCTCGCTCCTCGCATCCCCGCTGCTGGGCGAGATCGACGTCATCCACCTCATGTACGGCGCGAAGGGGATCGTGCTCGGCGTCTCGATCATCTTGACCATCTTCATGGTCCTGACGGTCTTCGTGTCGTTCTACAAGCTCATCCACGTGTCGATGGCCCAGGCGCAGTCGGTCACGTTCTTGGACAAGTTCTGGGACAGCAAGCGCCTCGACGACATCTATCGCGTCGCCGAGCAGCTCAAGTACAGCCCGATCGCGGCCATGTTCCGCGCCGGCTACATCGAGCTGTCGAAGGTGAAGAAGGCCGCCGCCGCCGCCCAGCAGATGACCGGCGACCAGAGCATGCACGAGAAGCTCGGCGACGCGGGCAACATCGAGCGCGCCCTCGCGCGCGCGCGCACCAGCGAGCAGACCAAGCTCGAGAGCCTGCTGCCGTTCCTCGCGACGACCGGCTCGGCGGCGCCCTTCGTGGGGCTGTTCGGCACGGTGTGGGGCATCATCGAGGCGTTCACCGCGATCGCCGCCACCGGCTCCGCGGATCTCGCCGTGGTGTCGGGCCCGATCGCCGAGGCCCTCATCGCGACGGCCGCCTCGCTCGCGAGCGCCGTCCCCGCCCTCATCATGTACAACTACTTCCAGCGCCGCCTCAAGGTGCTGGGCGCCGAGATGCAGAACTTCGGCAACGATTTCACGAACATCGTCAAGCGGCACTTCTTCTAGGCGGTCGTCATGTCGATCATCCACGACGACTTTGCGGAGGACGGCGGTCCTGTCAGCGGCATCAACGTCACCCCGATGGTGGACGTCATGCTGTGTCTGCTCATCATCTTCATGGTGGCGAGCCCAATGATGGCGCCCGAGGGTGTCCCGGTGGAGCTACCCCCCGGGCACGGCAAGCTGATGACCGAGGCGCAGTTCCTGTACGGCGTGATCTCCGTGGACAAGGCCGGCAACGTGTTCCTCGGCACCTTGCCGATGTCCGCCGACCCCGCGCAGATGCAGCAGGAGTTGGCGGCCAACGTGAAGATCCAAGAGGACGGCATGGTTTTTCTCCAGGGCGATCAGAACGTACCGTTCGACCGGATCGTTGATGTTCTCATCGCCCTCAAGCAGGCCGACATCGGGTCCGTCGGGTTCGTCACCAACCCCGATGAGAAGGCACTGCGAGGTCAGGCAACACCATGAACCAGCCCATCCGTGTCGCGACCGGCAACCCCGCATCTGCGCTGCTGCTCGCGTTCGGCCGCGACGCCGTCGAACTCTTCCGCAATCCGCTCGCGTTCGTCGGCGGGATCAGTGGCGTGGCGTTGACGTCGCTCGCGCTGTTCCTCGGGGGTGATGCCATGGCCAAGGCCGCCGCCGCTGCCGACGCCGCTGCCGACGCCGAGGACGAGTTCGAGATCGACTTCACGCCCGGCACGATCGCGCGGCTCGGCGAGAAGCTCGACGAGAAGGAAATTCCGCAGAAGATCGTCGTGCAGGAGACGCGCGCCGAGGACTGGTCCGAGACCGAGCCGACGAAGGACACGGTCACGACGGACGAGACCGTCAAGCCGTCGGAGACTCCCCCCGAAGACAAGCCGAAGGTCATCGCGAAGGAAAAGCCGAAGTACCAGGACAACAAGGACAAGAAGCTGCCGACCGCGAAGCTGCCGACGACCTCGAACACCCCCTTCAAGAAGGATCTGCCGACCGTTCAGCAGAACCAAGGCGATCCCTTCGGCGATCCCGAGGGCTGGGACGACCTCACCCGCGATGGCGATCCGTGGGCGACCGAGGTCATGAAGAAGCTCAACAACATGCCGATCGGCGCCTACGCTGCGAAGGCTGCGAAGGGCGACTACAAGTTCCAGCTGACGGTCTGCAAGGACGGCTCGATCAAGGACAACGGCGTGCTGAGCAAGGGCGGCAGCCTCCCCGAAGATGGCAAGAATGCCGTGCGCCTCGCCCTCGAGAGCCTGGAGATCCCCAAGCCGCCCAAGAAGGTCGCCGACGCGATGCCCGGCAACTGCGCGAAGCTCAAGTACACGTTCGTGTGGAGCGCGTCGGGCGTGAAGTGACCGCGGCCACGCGCCGATGCGCGGAGCCACAGACGACGGGCGATGGGACGAAGCGCCCCACCTCGCGCGTGCCCGCGCGTGAATGCCCGCGCGCGCGTGGTGGATGATTAACGCCGGCCGTGTGCCTCTCCCCTTCCGGAATCGAGCGGGCACCGCTATGCTCCCGACGATTCTTGCGCGAGGTCGAACAACCATGAAGCGAACCCTCTTGGGCACCGTAGCTCTCACCGCACTGCTGGCCTATGGCGCCCATTGGGCCGGACACGACGTCGCCGTCGCGAACGCCGTCGTGCAGGATCCGGACAAGGGGATCGGCGGCAAGGTCGAGCTGCTGCGGCTCGCCGTGCCGGCCGGTGACGAGACCGCAGACGTCATCCGTCGCAACGCCGAGCTCTCGGCGGGCTTCGAGGTCGTCGACCGCAAGTCGATCCCCGCCGCCCTCATCAAGGAGTCCGGGTTCGACGCGGCGCAATGGAAGCAGATCGGCGCGCAGGCGGTGATCAAGAACGCCACGGTGGGCGGTCAGATCAAGTTCCAGCTCTACGATCTGGCCAAGAGCAACAAGCCGGTGCTGTCGCTCGGCTTCCCCGGCAGCGACCAGCGCAAGGCCGCGCACAAATTCATGAACGAGGTGATCAAGTACTACACGGGCACGCCAGGCGTGTTCGGGTCGCGCATCGCCTTCGTCCGCACGAGCCGCAATCCCCAGGTCACCAAGAACGTCTTCACGATGGAGATGGACGGCGGCAACGTCGCCGGCGTGACCAACAACCGCTCGCTCAACATCCTGCCGTCGATCGGTCCCGGCGGTGAGGTGCTGTTCACCAGCTACGCCAAGCGCAATCCGGATCTGTGGATGAGCAGCGGAGGCGAGCCCGTGCGCGTCAGCAAGTTCCCCGGTCTCAACCTCGGCGGCGTGATGAATCCGCAAGGCGGGAGCATCGCGCTGACGCTGTCCAAGGACGGCAACAGCGAGATCTATCTGGTCGACACCGGCGGCAACGTGAAATCGCGGCTCACCACCAACGCAGCCATCGACGGCTCGCCGTCGTGGAGCCCGGCCGGCAACCAGCTCGCCTTCGTGTCGAACCGTGCCGGTGGCCCGCAGATCTTCCGCATGACCTCGGCGGGCGGCGGCGCCAGCCGCATCAGCAAGAAGGGCGACTACAACCAGACGCCGGACTGGAGCCCGGGCGAGGGCGAGCTGGCGAGCTGGGTCGCATACGCTGGCCGCGATGGCAGCAACTTCGACGTCTTCGCGGTCAACGTGAAGAGCGGTCAGCTCAAGCGCCTCACCCAGGGCGGTGGCCGTGCCACCGATCCGACGTGGGCCCCCGACGGGCGTCTGATCGCGTTCTCGTCCTCGCGCGGCGGCATCGTCGTCGCCAACGAAGACGGCAACAACCAGACCACCGTGATGAAGGCGGGCACCACGCCCGACTGGGGCCCGCGCGCGCTCTAGTGGGTGCGAGCACCCCGGGGCGTTCTTCCGGACCCCCGCGCCGTGCCGGTGCCCTATGGGGCGGGACGTGATAATCCGAGCCCTGCATGCGTGCAGTGATCGACATCGGGACCAACACGGTGCTCATGCTCGTCGGTGAGCGGGCGCCGGACGGTCGCGTGCGCGTCGTCGACGATCTTTCGCGGGTGTGTCGGCTGGGTAAGGGCGTCGCCGCGTCGCGCAAGCTCCTGCCCGAGGCGGTCGAGCGCACGCTCGCTACGCTCGCTGAGTACCGCGAGGTCGCGGCGCGCCACGGCGCCCAGATCACAGCGGTGGCCACCGAGGGGCTGCGCATGGCCGACGATGCCGACGCGTTCCTCAGACCGGCCGCAGAGGTGCTCGGCAGCCCGATCCGGCTCATCAGCGGCGACGAGGAGGCCGAACTCTCGTATCGCTCGATCGCGCGGGAGCACGCCGGCGGGCCGCTGCGGGTTCTCGACATCGGCGGCGGATCGACCGAGCTAGTCGTCGGCGACGGTGAGCGCATCTTCGACCGCTGCTCGCATCCCATCGGTTCGGTACGCCTGACCGAGCGCTGCGTGACCCACGATCCGCCGACGGCGGCCGAGCTCGACGCCGTCGCCGCGGCCGCGCGCGAAGCCTTCGCATCGCAGCCGATCGAGCCCCACCCCGAGCTGCACGGACTGGCCGGCACCGTGACCGCTGCCGGCGCCTTGCTGCTGGGCTTGACCGCCTACGACCGCGACAGGGTCGACGGCCATCGCTTCGCGCTCGCGCAAGTGGTGGCGCTGCGCGACACGCTGGCCGCCGAGACGCTCGAGCAGCGCGTGGCGCGGCCGATCCTCGGGACCGGTCGCGGCGACGTCATCGTCGCGGGCATGACGATCCTCGTCGAGGCGCTGCGTCACTGCGGCGCCGACAGCCTCGTGATCCGCGACCGAGGCCTGCGCTTCGCGCTGCTGTGAGGCCCATGCGCGTCGAGCTCCACTGCCACTCCACGCTCTCCGACGGCTCGTTCGCCGCCGAGGACGTCGCGCGCATGGCCGCGCGCACCGGCGTGCGCCTGTTCTGCCTCACCGACCACGACACCTGCGCTGGCTTCGAGCGCACCCGCGAGATCCTCGAGCCCACCGGCGCCACGGTGCTGCGCGGCCTCGAGCTGAGCTGTCGCGAGGGCGATCGCAACGTGCACGTCTTGCTGTACGGACTGACCGAGGGCCCCGGGCTCGATCGGCTGCAGTCGCGACTCGATCGGATCCACGGTGAGCGGAGTGAACGGCTGGTCGCGATCTGTGCGCGGCTGCGGCGGCTCGGGATCACGCTCGATACCGACGCGTTGCTCAGCCGCACCCACGGACGCACGCCGGGGCGTCCTGACGTGGCGAGGGCGCTGGTGGCCGCGGGGGTGTGCAAGACGCCGCAGGAGGCGTTCACCCGGTTCCTGCGCGATGGCGGGCCCGCCGACGTGCCGCTCGAGCGGCTGACGGTGGCGGAGGGTGTGGGCCTGGGCCTCGACGCCGGCGCGCGGGCCAGCCTCGCGCACCCGCACACGCTCGGCGACTTCGCGACCGCGCGCGTGTTGCTGCGGGCCAACCGCGAGCACGGCCTGCTCGGCATCGAGGCGTACTACGGCAGCTATGCGCGCGCCGAGAGTCAGCGGTGGGAGCGGCTGGCGCACGAGCTCGATCTCGTGCCGACCGGTGGTTCCGACTTCCACGGCGAGATGAACCCGGCGGTGACCCAGCCAGGGATCGGCCTGCCCGCGCCCGTCGCCGCGCGGCTGTGCGCGTGGCTCGGCGTCGCCGCCGCCTGAGCTCCGCCCACTACCCACGTGGGAACACGGCGCGGCGCGGATCCGTGGAGATCGAAGCGCCGCGCGGTGCGTTGGCTGCCCGAGCTTGCAGGGGCCGATGGAGACGTCATGACGCAACACGGAACGAGGTGGTGGATTCGATCGGCGTGGGCTGGCATCGCGGCGGCGATGCTCGGCGTCGGGATCGGGACCCTGCAGTACCGGGCGATCCCGGGGACCGCGGCGATGGACTGGTCTTCGATGGCGCTGGCGCTGGTCGGCTTCGCGGTGCTGACCGGGGTGTGCAGCGGAGTCGGCATCGGCGCGGGGACCGTCGCTGCGACGCGGATGGCCCCGGGCGGGGCGCAGCCTGGGGCCGTGCGGCTCGCCGCGATGGGCGGTCTGGGCGGCATCGCCGGCTGCGCTCTGCCGGCGTTCGTCGGCATCGCCGGCTTCGGCTCGCTGCAGGCGCCCTACGTCGGCACAGGCAACCTCGTGTTCTGCGTGCTGCTGGTGTGCACCGCCTTCGTCGCCCTGTGGGCGCCGGTGCTGCGCGGCGAGTTCGGTCGCTTGGGCCGCGCGACCCACTTCGGCATCGCCGCCATGTCGAGCAGCGTTGCGGTGGCCTCGCTCGGCATCCTCGGCGTGTCCGTCGCCTCGGCGCTCGAACTGGTGCCGAGCGCCGAGCAGATCCTCGCCCTCGCCCATCGCGTCGGCGTGCAGTCGCTCGCGGCGTCGGCCTGCGTGGCGATCGGCGCGGCGGCGGGAGCCACCGCCGGCTTCGCCTGCTGGCTATACCTGTCGACCGCGCGTGCCCTCGAGCGTCGCGCTCGCTGACGCGGCGCGCCGCCCGGCTGATAGCATCGCGCGGCAACCCTGATCGGCGACCTCGACGCCAAGCTGTAGCGGCGCCCTGCGGCGGCGCTACGGCGCGATGCAGCGGCTGCGGCACGACTTGCCGGCCGTGTTCCGCGGCAAGCTGTCTGCGGCGACGCAGACCACCTGCGGGCGACGATGCACGCGGCGCTCCACCGCGTCGGCCACGGGCGCGACGCCCACTTCATGGCCGGGCTCGCGCTCGAACAGCACCACGAAGCCGCCTTGCCCGTCGCCGATCGCGGCGACGCGACCCGGGCGCACGCCGTCGACGCTCGCCGCGGCCTGTTCGGCCTCGTGGGGGAGGATCCAACGCCCGTCCACGTGCAGCAGCTCGGCCAGCCGACCGCACACGAAGACCTCGCCGGCGTGAACGAGGCCGACGTCACCCGTGGCCGACCACACGTCGGGATCGGCCTGGCATATCCCGCGCACGTGCAGCTCGCCGACGACATCCTCCCCGTGACCCCCGTCAGCACCGATGCGCACCTCGGTGCCGTGGATCGGTGGTCCCGCCGCGACGAGGGTGAGCACGTCCACGTCGTGATCGAGCGGCGCCGTGCCGACGGCGTGGCCGGGGGCGAACGATGCCGCGTGCACCCGCAATCGCGAGGGTGCGCGGCCGGGCGGGCTGTGCGTCACCGCGGCGACGTTCTCGGCCATCCCCCAGCCGGTGCCCACGGCCTCGGCGCGTAGGCCGGTGGCAGCGAAGTGCGCGACGAACTCGCGGAGCACCGAGTCGGTCACGACCTCGCCGCCGCAGACGACCTGACGCAACGCCGAGAGATCGGTGTCGCCACCGAACGGCAGCCGCGTCATGCGTGCGAGCGCCGCGGGTGGCAGCCAGGTCAGCGTGGCGGCAGTGCTCGAGAGCACGCGCAACCACTCCGGCGCATCGGCCCGCCACAGCGCCGGGTCGACGTGGATGCACGGCACGCCATGCAGCAGCGGCAAGAGCACGGTGCTGACCAGGCCCATGTCGTGGTGCAGCGGCAGACAGCTCGCGATGCGATCATGGCGGGGGTCCAGGGCGAGCGCCGATGCGAGCGCGTCGGTCTGCGCGAGCACGCGGGCGTGGCTCAGCGCGATCGTGCGGTGGACACCGGTGGTGCCGCTGGTGCGCTGCACGATCGCGACCTCCGGCGCCGGCACGGGACGCCCCGACGCCGCGGTCGGCCACGGCGGCGTGCCGGGACCCACGGTGAGGCGCACGGCGGTGCCGAGCCGCTGCTGCAGATCGGGATCCTCGGGCGGCACGAAGGTGGGCACGAAGCCGCCGAGCACCGCGCCCGCCCACGCGGCGATGGCCTGGGCGTCGTGACGCCACGCGATCGCGATCACGTCGCCGGGGCGCGCACCGTCGGTGCGGCACTGCGCCGCGAAGCCCCACGCAGATGCGGCGAGCTCCGAGCACCCCACCGTGCGTGCACCGTCCGCGTCGACCAAGCCCAGGGTGAACGACGCCGTGGCGCCCTCGAGCACCGCGGCGAGCTGGGACGCGAGGCTGCGCGGGCCCACGGGATCAGCCGCGCAGCTTGGTCAGGATCTCGTCGATGACCTTCTTCGCGTCACCGAACAGCATCTCGGTGTTCTCCTTGTAGAACAGCGGATTGTCGACGCCCGCATAGCCCGAGGCCATCGATCGCTTCATGACCACGCAGCGCCCCGCCTTCCAGCACTCGAGCACCGGCATGCCGGCGATCGGACTGCTGGGGTCGTCGAGCGCCGACGGATTGACGATGTCGTTGGCGCCGATCACCCACGAGAAGTCGGTGTTCGGGAAGTCGTCGTTGAGCTCGTCCATCTCGAGGACGATGTCATAGGGGACGTTGGCCTCGGCGAGGAGCACGTTCATGTGACCGGGCAGGCGGCCGGCGACCGGATGGATGCCAAAGCGCACCGTCTTGCCCTTGCTGCGCAGGATCTTGACGACCTCCGACAGCGAGTGCTGGGCCTGCGCCACCGCCATGCCGTAGCCAGGGATGATGATGATGGTGCTGGACTCGCGCAGCGCGTCGACCGTCTCGTCGACGGTGGTGGCCCGCACCTCGCCCTGGGGCACCTTGGCGCCGCCGGCAGGGGCGCCACCGCTGTCGGTGCCGAAGCCGCCGAGGATGACGCTGACGAACGAGCGGTTCATCGCGCGACACATGATGTACGAGAGGATCGCGCCCGAGCTGCCGACCAAGGCGCCGGTGATGATCAGCAGATCGTTGCTGAGCATGAAGCCGGCGGCGCTGGCGGCCCAGCCCGAGTAGCTGTTGAGCATCGAGACGACCACCGGCATGTCGGCGCCGCCGATCGCCGCGACCAGGTGCACGCCGATGATGCCCGCGATGACGGTCATGATGACCAGCGGCATGAGGCCCGGCGGGGTGCCGCCGGCGAAGCCGTGGCTAGCCCCGAGGAACTGCCAGCCGAGGAACACGCAGCCGGCGAGCATCCCCACGTTGAGGAGATGACGCGCCGGCAACATGAGGGGCTTGCCGCTGAGGCTGCCCCGCAGCTTGCCGAACGCGACCACCGAGCCGGTGAACGTGATGGCGCCGATGAACACCCCCACGAAGATCTCGACCTCGTGGATGGTCAGCTCGAGGGCGCTGAGTTGGGGCACGGGCCCGAGGTAGCTGCCGAAGCCGACCAGCACCGCGGCGGCGCCGACGAAGCTGTGCAAGACGGCGACGAGCTCGGGCATCGAGGTCATCGCGACGCGGGAGGCCAGCACCGCGCCGATGATGGCGCCCGGCACGATCGCGCCGACCAACATGCCGTAGCCGACCACGTCGGGTCGCGCCGCTGTGGCGACGAGCGCGATGAGCATGCCGATGATGCCGTACAGGTTGCCGCGACGTGCGGTCTCCTGATTCGAGAGCCCCGACAGGCTCATGATGAACAACGCGCTCGCGGCGATGTAGGCGACGGTGACGAGACTTTCCGACACGGAGCGATCCTCTTACTTGTTACTTGCGAAACATCTGCAGCATGCGCTGCGTGACGAGGAAGCCGCCGGCGATGTTGATGGTCGCCAGCAGGATCGCGGCCGCACCGAGGATCGCCGTCGCCGAGCCTGGCGGCGCCGAGATCTGCAAAATGCCGCCGATCAGGATGATGCCGCTGATCGCGTTGGTGACGCTCATCAGCGGTGTGTGCAGGGCCGGCGCCACGTTCCAGATCACCTGCCAGCCGACGAAGATCGCCAGCACGAACACGGTGAGGTGGGTGAGGAACGACGGCGGCGCGCCCAGGCCGATGCCGAGCAGCGCGACGCCGGCGGCGACCAGCGGCCACGGCGGTCCGGGCGCACCGGAGCCATGCCCGTGGCCTGACTTCTTTGCCACCGCGGCGGCCTCCTTGGGCTTGCCCTCCGTCGGCGAGGTCATCTTGGGCTTGGGCGTAGGCCAGCGGTTGGTGCCCTCGTGCACGACCAGCGCGCCGGAGGTCACCTCGTCGTCGAGATCGAAGTGGAACTTCTCGGCCTTGCCCAGATCGTCGAGCAAGTGGGCGATGTTGGTGCCGTACAGCTGGCTGGCGGTGCTCGACAGGCGGCTGGCGAGATCGGTGTAGCCGATGATCTTGACGCCGTTGTGGTCGACGACGCGGCCGGGCTGCGTGAGCGCGCAGTTGCCCCCTTGCTCCGACGCGAGATCGACGATGACGCTGCCGGGGCGCATCGCCTCGACGTGATACGCCTCGAGCAGCTTGGGCGCCGGACGCCCGGGGATCAGCGCCGTGGTGATGATGATGTCGACGTCCTTGGCCTGGGCCAAGAACAGCTCCATCTCGGCCTTGATGAAGGCCGGTGTCATCTCCTTGGCGTAACCGCCCTCGCCCGCGCCGTCCTCTTCGAGGGTGACCTCGAGGAACTCGGCGCCCATGCTCTGGACCTGCTCGCGCACGGCGGGGCGGGTGTCGAAGGCGCGGACGATCGCGCCCATGCCCCGCGCAGCGCCGATCGCCGCCAGGCCGGCCACGCCCGCGCCGATGATCAGGACCTTGGCCGGGGGTACCTTGCCCGCGGCGGTGATCTGACCGGTGAAGAAGCGCGGGAACAACGTCGCGGCCTCGACCACCGCGCGATAGCCGGAGATGTTCGCCATCGACGACAGCGCGTCGAGCTTCTGCGCGCGGCTGATGCGGGGGACCGCGTCCATCGCCAACGCGTTGGCCTTGCGCGCGCAAAGACGCTCGAGCAGGGCGGCGTTCTGACCCGGCCACAGAAACGAGACGAGCGTGCTGCCTTCGCGCAGCATGTCGGTCTCGTCGTTGCCGGTGCCGGGGTGGTACTCGGGCGGGCGGACCTTGGCGACGATGTCCTGCTGCCAGATCGTCGCCACATCGGAGGTGATCTCGCAGCCGGCGTCGCGGTAGGCCTGGTCGGGGAAGCTCGCGGCATCGCCGGCCCCCGCCTCGACCATCACGCCAAAGCCCAGCTTCTGCAGCCGTTTCGCGGTGTCGGGGGTCGCCGCGACGCGGCGCTCGCCGTCGTGGATTTCCTTGGGAATGCCGATCTTCATGCGTGTCGCCGCGAGGCCGTGGAGGCCGCCGCGCGAGCGGATGAGTATCACGGACCCGCGCCGGCGACACCGCGTCCAGCGGCAATTCGCGGCGGGGCGGGCGAGCCGCGGTGCTACCGTCGTGACGATGACCGACGCGCTGACGCACTTCGATCCGAACGGCGCTGCCCGCATGGTCGCCATCCAGCACAAGGCCGAGACCGCGCGCCATGCGAAGGCGGCGGCCCAGGTGTTGATGGCGCCCGCCACCCTCGCGCGCATCGAGGCCGGCACCATGGGCAAGGGCGATGTGATCCAAATCGCACGGCTGGCGGCGATCTGTGCCACCAAGTCGACGCCGTCCGCGATCCCGCTGTGTCACCCGATCCGCATCGTCGGCGTCGACGTCGAGATCACGACGTTGCAGGGCCGTTGCGGCGTCGAGCTCGTGGTGACCGTGTACGCGATCGACCGCACCGGCCCCGAGATGGAGGCGATGCACGCCGCCGCCGTGGGCGCGCTGACGATCTACGACATGTGCAAGTCGATCGACCGCGCGATGGAGATCGCATCGGTGCGCTTGCTCGGGAAGTCCGGCGGCAAGTCGGGGCAGTTCGTGCGTGACGGCGAGGCGGTCACTCCACCGTGACCGATTTTGCCAGGTTGCGCGGCTGGTCGACGTCGGTGCCGCGCAGATCCGCGATGTGATACGCGAGCAGCTGCAGCGGCACCGTGGCGAGCAGCGGCTGCAGCATCTCGTCGACGTCGGGGACGAGGATCACGTCGTCGGCCTGATCGGCGATGTCGCGATCGCCCATGGTCGCCAGCGCGATGATCTTGCCGCCGCGCGCCCGCACCTCCTGGAGGTTGGACAACACCTTCTCGTAGCCGGGACCGCGCAGGGCCATCACGACCACCGGCAGGTTCTCGTCGACCAGCGCGATCGGGCCATGCTTCATCTCGCCTGACGCATAGCCCTCGGCGTGCACGTATGAGATCTCCTTGAGCTTGAGCGCGCCCTCGAGTGCGACCGGGTAGCCGAGGCCGCGGCCGAGGTAGAGGAAGTCGCGGGCGTGCATGTAACGGCGGGCGATCGTGCGGACAGCCGGCAGCTGGCCGAGCAGGTGGCCCATCGCCTCGGGGATCGCCGCGAGCTGGGTCATGCGCAGGCGGATGGAATCGTCGTCGATGGTGCCGGCGCGCTTGGCCAGGTGCAGCGCCACCAAGAAGAACACGGTGAGCTGGCTGGTGAACGCCTTGGTCGACGCCACGCTGATCTCGGGGCCGGCATGGGTGTAGATGACCTGGTCGGCCGCGCGGGCGATCGACGAGCCCACCACGTTGCAGATCGCGAGGGTGGTGGCGCCCAGCCGCTTGGCCTCGCGCAGGGCCGCCATCGTGTCGGCGGTCTCGCCCGACTGCGAGATCGCGATGGCGAGGGTGCCCGGCTCGACGATGGGCTCGCGATAGCGGAACTCCGACGCGAGATCGACGTCGACCGGGATGCGGGCGAGCCGCTCGATCATCGCCTTGCCGCACAACGCCGCGTGGTGGCTGGTGCCGCAGGCGAGCAAGACGATGCGCTTGGGGCCGGCGACGCCGGCGTGTGACCCCAGGCCGAGGCCCAGATCCACGCCCAGGGCGACGTCGGCCTGCTCGAACGACATGCGCCCGGCGAGCGCATCGGAGATCACGCGGGGCTGCTCGTGGATCTCCTTGAGCATGAAGTGCTTGAAGCCCTCCTTCTCGGCGGCCACGGGGCTCCAGTCGACGTGGCGCTCGGCACGGGTGACGCGCTGGCCGTCGACGTCGAACAGCTCGACCTTGGTGGGGGTGACCAGGACGACGTCGCCATCGTCGAGATCGATGACGCGGCGGGTGTGCTCGAGGATGGCGGCGACGTCGGAGGCGACGAAGTTCTCGGCGTGCGCGGCGTCGGTCGGGGTGCCGAGCCCGACCAGCAGCGGCGCGTTGTGGCGCCCGGCGACGATGGTGCCGGGGTGATCGTCGTGCATCACGCAGATGGCCCACGTGCCGCGGACGCGGCCGAGCGCGCGGGCCACCGCGGCGCGGAGGTCCGCCGGGTCGCGGGCGAGATCGCGATCGATCATGTGCGCGAAGATCTCACTGTCGGTCTCGCTGCCGAAGGCGCACCCGGCCGCGGTGAGCTCGGCGCGCAGCTCGACATGGTTCTCGATGATGCCGTTGTGGATGATGCTGACCTTGCCCTGGCGATGCGGGTGGGCGTTGGCCTCGCTGGGCCGCCCGTGCGTGGCCCAGCGGGTGTGGCCGATGCCGCAGCGTCCGGGCAGTGGCTCGCGCTCGAGCACCTCACGCAGGCGCCCGAGCTTGCCCTCCGAGCGCACCACGCGGGCGGGAGCTCCAGCGCTGGCGACCGCGACGCCCGCCGAGTCGTAGCCGCGATACTCGAGCCTGCGCAGCCCGTCGAGGAGAAGCGGCGTGGCCTCGCGATGACCGGTGTATCCGATGATGCCGCACATAGGGGCGGAGTATAACGCAGCGTCAGCGTGCTAGCCTCCGGGCGGCATGGATGAACGCCAGGCTTTGTGTCGCGCGAGGGCGAGTGAGCTCGGCGAGTCCCAGTTCGGTACTGCGACCGCGGGCGTGGATACCTGGTTCGCGCTCGAGCACGATGGGCCTTGGGCGGCCAAGGCGTGGGAGGCGGCGGCAGTCCCTGCGCAGGTCCGCGCGCACGTCGACGGGTGGGCAACCGCCACGTCGGGGACGCGCGTGCAGCTCATCCGTCGCGACCTGGTGGTGAGACGCGAGGCGCTGCTGCGCCGGGACGCCACTGCGAACGAACACAGCCAACCCATCGTCGGCGGCGCCAACGTGCTGTTGCTCGCGAGCACGCGCCCCGGCGCGGTCCGGGTCGCGCAGTTCCGTTGGGCCGAGCTCGACGATTTGCTCGCGATCGATCTGCTCGCCGCAACCGCGGCGCTGCGCGAGGGTCGGCTCCCCGATGGCGCTGAGGAGCCCACCTCGCCCATCGTCCTCGTGTGCACCAACGGCAAGCGCGACCGGTGCTGCGCGAAGTGGGGCACGCCGGTCTACGAGTCGCTCGCCGCCGATCCCCGCGTGCAGACCTGGCAGACCACGCACCTCGGCGGCCACCGCTACGCCGCCACCATGGTGTGGCTGCCCGCGGGGATCTGCCATGGCCGCGTCGAACCTGACCACGTCCCTACGCTCGTCGACGCGATGCTCGCGGAGCGCATCGGCCCGCTCGCGCTGCTGCGCGGCCGCACGGCCCTGTCCGAGGCCGCCCAGGCTGCGGAGTGCCTGTGGCGCGAGGAGCACGGGGCGCAGGGGTTGGACGACGTCGTGATCGAGGCGGCGAGCGAGCACGACGGTCACTGGCACCTCACGGGGCGCGTGTGCGGTCGGGCGGTTGCGATCGACGTGCGCAGGATCGTGGGCGAGCACGTCGCGCCGCCGAGCTGTGGGAAGCCCGACGAGCCGACGGCGAGCTGGCGCAGGGTGTGACCGGGGGACGCCGTGCGTCGCGCGTGTCGGGGCGAACCCGCAGAGGCTCGCGATTCGAGCCACCTGCGGGTTCGGAGCGCGTGCGCATACGCGACTACTTGAGCGGCTTCAGCTCGCCGTCGTACTTCACGATCTTCGCCTTGGGGAAGACCTCGAGGATCTGCTTCTCGACCTTGTCGGCGCGGCCGACGACGATCACGTGCGGGATCGGGTGGACGTACTTGCGGGCGACGTCCTGCACGCGGGCGGCGTCGACGGCCGCGAGCTGCTCGGCGTAGACCTTCCAGTAGTCGGTCGGCAGATCGTAGACCAGCGCCTCGCGCAGCCGCGATGCGATCTGGTCGGCGGTCTCGATCTCGAGCGGGAACGAGCCGACCATCTTCCTGGTCACGGCCTGGAACTCGTCAGCGCTCGGCGCCTCGCTGCGGACACGCTTGATGTGCTCGAAGATCGCCGCGAGCATCTCGCCCGTCGACTTGGTGCGCGTGCGCGTGCTGATCGCGAAGGTGCCGGGCGCCTGGCCCTCGTCGATCTTGGAGTAGATGCCGTACGTCAGGCCCCGCTTCTCGCGGATGTCGACGAAGAGGCGGCCACTCGCGTCGTCGCCGAGGATCGAGTTGGCGACCTGCAGCGCCGCCCAGTCCGGATGGCTGCGCGCGATCGAGAGGTTGCCGACGATGATCTCGCTCTGCGCCGAGCCGGGGCGGTCGACGAGGTGGACGGTGAGCTCCTTGGGCAGCTCGTAGCTCTTGTACTGGTTGAGCGGGTTGGGCGGCAGCGACGATCCGCTGGGGACCGGCTTCCACGCGCCGAACGCCCGACGCACCAGCGGCTCCGCGTCCTTCTGGGTGATGTCGCCCGCCAGGATCAGGAACGCGTTGTTCGAGCGGTAGAACGTCGAGTGGAACGTCTTCAGATCGGCGACGGTGACGGCGTCGATCTGCTGCTCGGTGGGCATCGGCCGGCCGTAGGGGTGACCCTCGGGGTAGGCGACGGTGTCGAAGAGCGACGAGGCGAGGATCGAGGGCTGCGACTTGGCCATGCCCAGCGCGGTCTTGGCCTGGCTCTTGAGCTTGCCGAGGGCCGCTTCGGGGAAGACCGGGTTCATCATCTGATCGGCCATGAGCGTGAGCGCGAGCTTGAGATCGGGCGAGAGCACGCGCGAGCCCAGGCTCGAGACGTGCACCGAGGCGCCGGCCGAGATCGAGCTGCCGACGAACTCGATCGCCTCGTCGATCTTGGCCTTGGTGCGGGTCTTGGTGCCCTCGCGCAGCATCGCCGCGGCGAACTCGGCGACATGCTCATTGTCCATGGTGCCCGCGCGTACGGCGAGCTGGATCGCGACGACGGGGACCTCATGGTTCTCGACGACGTACACCGCCAACCCGTTGGGCAACGTGAACGTCGTCGCCACGGGGAAGTTGAACGGCTTCGCGGCGCTGGGCGCCGGCGGGTCGGGATACACCTTCTCGGGCTTGGCCTCGGTCTGCGGCTCGGGGGCGGTCGCGATCGGGGCGGTCGGCGCGTCTGCGGGGGACGTGCTCGCCTTGGGCTTGCAGCCCGAGGTGGCGAACGCGAGCCCGAAGGCGAGGCCGAGGGTGCGAGCGATGCGGGTACGTTGCGTGTTCATGGTGTGGCCCTTCTCGACGCGCGACTACTTGGCCGGCACGACTTCGGCGGTCATCCACTCGCCGGTGAGGTAGGCGTTGGCGACGCGCTTGATGTCGGCGGGCGTGACCTCGCGGTATTTCTCGACGTCGGTCAGGACGAACAGCGGGTCGCCCTCGAGCAGCGCGCCGAAGGCGATCTGCAGCCCACGGCCGTTGTTGGTGGCGAGCCCCATGACCGAGTCGGCGGTCATCTGGTTGATGGCTTTTTGCAGATCCTTGCGCGAGATGCCCTGCTTCTTCACGGCGTCGATCTCGGTGGTGATCACCTGCTTGATCTGATCGAAGCCGACGCCCTGAGCGGGCACGAAGGCGGCGAAGGCGGAGCCGGCGTCACGGCCGCCCGAAGCCCCGGACGGCATCGGTATGGCTGCGACCGCGAGCTTCTTCTCGTCGACGAGGATGCGGGTGATCCGCGACGACTCGCCGCGCAGCAGGATGTTCATGAGCAGCTCGACTGCGTGGCGGTCGGCGTGCGACTGCGGCACGGTCTTCCATCCGACGAGGTACAGCGCCTGCTGGGCGAGCTTGTCGTCGTAGCGCTTCTCGAGCTTCTTCTGGGTGTGGTCGATCGCGGCGAACGGTGCCCGATCGGCTCCGCGCGGGATGTCGCCGAAGTACTTCTCGACCTTCGTCTGCACGTCGGCGGCATCGACGTCACCGACGAGCACCATCACGGCGTTGTTGGGGACGTAGTAGGTGTCGAAGAAGGTCTTGATGTCGGCGGTGGTGGCCGCCGAGAGGTCTTCCTCGCTGCCGATGCCCGGGTGGCCGTAGCCGGTGCCCGCCCACGCCTCGGAGAAGAAGTCCTGGATCGCCTTGGCGTACGGGACGTTGTCGACCCGCATCGCCTTCTCTTCTTTGACGGCGTTGCGTTGGTTCTCGAAGTTCTCGTCGGTGATCGCGAGCGAGCGCAGGCGGTCGGCCTCGAGCCACAGGCTGGTGTCGAGGTACTGGCTCGGCATCAGGTTGAAGTACAGCGTGACGTCGTTGGCGGTGAACGCGTTCATCTTGCCGCCGGTGCCGAGGACGGTCTTGAAGTAGCCACCGTCGGGCACGTTGGCGCTGCCCTTGAACATCATGTGCTCGAAGAAGTGGGCGAAGCCGGTGCGGCCAAGGACCTCGTCGCGCGAGCCGACGTTGTAGATGAGCTGCATCGCGAACGTCGGCGTGCTGTGGTCCTCGAGCACGTAGACGCGCAGGCCGTTGGCGAGCACGAAGTGGTCGAGCTCCATCGAGATCGGCGGCGAGCGCAGCTGGCCGCGGATCTTCACGATCTCGCCCGGCTTGGGCGCGACGGTGTCGGTGTCGGTGTCGGCCTTGGTCGCGGCGCGCTTGGCCGCCGTCGGCTTGGCCACCGCTGGCTCCGCGGGAGCTGCGGTGCGGGCATGGGCGAGCCCGGGCGCGATGGCGAGACACGTCGCGAAGAGGAGACTCGTGGGGAGAGCACGGACGTAACGCATCGAGGACATCCTTCTTGCTTGCTTGCTTGCTTGCTTGCTTGCTCGGGCACCAGCAGCGCGGGCGCCGGGACGCTACCACAATCGTTCGTGCCGGCGGGCTCGCGAGGCTGCAATGCACGGGGGATCCCGCACGTCAGAAACGTGTCGTCGGGTGAAACCGTGGGCGCGCCCCATGATTCTCCGCGGCAACGCGGCGGCCTCTGCCGCTCAGCGCTCGCCGGGGTTGGTTGCGGAGGCCGGGCGCCGCAGCAGGGCGATCGCCCGCTCGGCGTGCTCGATGCCCGCAGACCACTGCAGGCCCCGCGCGAGCCGGAGCGCCTCTTCGCAGCAACGGTGGGCCTCGGCGAGGCGCCCGCGCCCGGCCCGACCACGGGCGCGCTCGATGAGCAGCTCGGTGGTGGTCAGCCGGTCGCCGAAGTGCCGCGCCTCTTCGATCGCACGACCGAGGTGCTGCTCGGCGAGCGCGGCCTGCTTGAGATCGCGGAGCACGTGCGCCATCTGGTTGTGGCAACGCAACAGGCCCAGGCGATCACCGCCGCGCTCGGCCTGCCACAGCGCATGCTCGCACCACTTGCGGGCCTCGGCTCGACCCGACGCCGCGGCGCGATGGACCTCGGCGATCTCGAGCAGGTACGGCCACAGCGGCACGTCGAGCACGGCACGTGGACCCTCGCCGAGCGTCGCGAGATCCAGGCCTTCGGACAGCTCGCGGATGGCCCGCGGAAAGTCGTTGCGGGCCACGAACACCTTGCCGAGATCGCGATAGACCTCGAGGATCGCCCCGCGATCGCCGAGCGCCATGGTCGGGGCCAGCGCGCGTTGGAGGGTGCTGGCGGCCTCGTCGAGGCGGCCGCGACGGCGCAGCTGCTTGCCCAGCGCCGCGAGCACGCGGGGTTCCGCCGGGGTGCCGGCGGTGCGCCGCTGCAGCTGCTCGAGCAGCACGATCGCCTGGTCGTTCGACTGCGCCTGGCGCATCACCCGGGACGAGGCCAGGGCGATGTCGACCTCGAGGGCGCTGCGCTCGGCGACGTCGGTGAGCTTGGCGCACAGGGTGACGGCGGCGTGGAGCAGGTCGGCGGCGAGCAGGTCGTCGAAGCTCGACTCGGCCTTGAGGGCGGCCTCGAGCAGGGCGCGGGGGGCCTCGCGGGATCCGGCACGCACGAGGTGCAGCGCACGGAGGTTGACGTGGCGCCGTGCCATCTTCGAGTTGGCGGCGACCACCGCGTGTAGCTGCTGGCGCCGCGCCTCGGTCATCGTGTGGTAGGTGACGTCGCGGATCATCCGATGCGCAAACGCCCGCTCGCCGGCGCCGATCACCACCAGCATGCCCTTGAGGTGGAGTTGCATCAGTGAGTCGTCGAAGCTCACGCCCAGCGCGCCCTGATCGCGCTCGTACAGATCGGCGAGCTCGGTGTCGGGGAAGCGCTCGCCGATCACCGACGCCAGCTCGAGCAGGCGCTGCAGCTCGGGCTCGGTCTGGTCGAGCCGCGCGCGCACCAAGGCGGTCTCGTCGGCGTGCCGCGGAGCGATGAGACCCTGCGCCAACAGACGCAGGTGCAGCTCGAGACGCAGCGGCGTGAGCGGAGCCACCCGCGCCAGCTCCGACGGGAGCTGCGAGTTGGGCTTGACGTCGAGGGTGACCTGGCGGCCGACCCGCTCGACGGCCTCGGCCGGCAGCGGCTCGAGCTGCTCGACGACGCCACCCAGCCAGTCGATGCGACCATCGGCGCTGGTCGCCAGCAGCTGCACCGCGGCGCTCGCCGGCGCGATGGCGAGGCGCCGCACGATCTCGCGCGAGGCGTTGTCGTAGGCGTCGATGTCGTCGAACACCAGCAGCAGCGGCTGGCCGCGGCCGCCCGAGAGCATCGCCTGCACCGCCGAGGCGAAGCACTCGCGGCGTCGCACCGGCAGCTCGAGCGCGCAGGCCGGGCCATCGAGGCCAAACAGCTCCGCGAGCCCGGGCAGCTCCTCGAAGCCGAGCCCGCACAGGTTGGCGACGCGGCCGAGATCGCGGGTGGTGCAGTGCAGCGGATCGAGCTCGAGCAGCTGCGCGACCAGGGTACGGATCGGCCACAGTGGCGTGCGAGCGCCGGTCGGATCGGCGCCGACGTAGTACGCACGCCAGCCCAGCGTCTCGGCGAGCGTCGCGATCTCGTCGGCCATGCGGGTCTTGCCGACGCCGGGCGGACCGGTGAGCACGCGCAGGCGGACGCCCGGCGTCGGCCGCGAGAGCATCACGCGCGAGCGCTCGAACGCCTGCTCGCGGGCGACCAGCGGCAGCGGGAATGCGCGGACGAAGACCTCGGCGGTGATCTCCCCGGTGCGGGCGATCGACATGCCCGAGCCACGCGTCGACTGCCGCCGCCGCGCCCGATCGCCAGCCCGGTTGGGCGCCGACGCGCCGCACTGCGGACAGAAGCGATGCTCGGCCCGCATCTCGCCGTCGCAACGCTCGCAGCGGAACGCGCCGGGCACCGGCTTGGGCGCAGCGGTGGCGGCGAGCAGCTCTTCGCGGAACTCGAGTGACGACGCGTAGCGCTGCGCCGGATCCTTACGGAGCGCCCTGAGACACACGGTCTCGAGCGGATCGGGATCCTCGCCGCGCACCACCGACGGCGGGATCGGCTCCTCGTGCAGGTGCTTGTGCAGGATCTCGACGGCCGAGCTGCTCTCGAACGGCGGGCGGCCGGTGAGCATCTGGTACAGGATCACGCCGACCGCGTAAAGATCGGAGCGCGCGTCGAGCGTGCGGCCGCGGGCCTGCTCGGGCGACATGTACTCGGGCGTGCCGCACACCATGCCCGCCGTGGTGAGCTTCTGCGGACGGTCTTCGTCCTGCTCCTCCATCAGCTTGGCGATGCCGAAGTCGAGGACCACCGCGAGCTCGCCGTGGGTGCGCAGCTGCTGGACGAGGATGTTCTCGGGCTTGAGATCCCGGTGCAAGATGCCCAGGCCGTGGGCTTCGCTGAGCGCGGCGAGGATCTGCAGCGTGAGGTCCACCATGCGCTCACGCGACAGCGGGAACTGCTCGGTGATCAGCCGCTCGAGCGAGATCCCGTTGATGTACTCCATCACGATGTACGTGACGCCCTCGGCGGTGCGCCCGTAGTCGACGATCGACACGCAGTTGGGATGGTTGAGGCTGGCGGCGTTGTGCGCCTCGCTGGCGAACCGCTGATGCGACGTCTCGTCGTTCATCAGGTGCGGCGCGAGGATCTTGCACGCGAACGGCTTGCCGAGCGTGGTCTGCTTGGCCTTGTAGACCCGACCCATCGCGCCCTCGCCGATCAGTTGCTCGAGTACGTACTTGCCAGCGAGCTCGATACCGATCAGCGGGTCACCATCGCTCGCGGCGACTGCTCCGAGATCCCCGCCACAGTTCGCGCAAAACCGCGTGTCTGCGCTGGTTCGCGCGGAGCAGGCGGGGCAGACCTTGTAGGCAGCGGACAGCACTTGCGCGAAGACGAGCCTCAGCATCATCCCACGCGGCCGCCGCGTTGTCGCGCGCGATCGTGGTCTGCGGGTGGCCGCCTTGGGGCCGCGTTTGGAGAGGAAGCGGTCGGCGCCGATGGGGGCGCCGATGGGGGCGCCGATGGGGGCGCCGGTGGCGGCCGGGCGCCGGCGGCGGCCGGCCGCCGGATTGACATGGCGTCCGGCCGCAGCTAGAACCGCTCGCCGGCGTTTTTGGGCGTCGTCGCACGCGGCGACTTGGCCACGAACGCCCGGTGATGGGGCGTCGGCAAGTGGCAAGCCAGCGGATTTTGATTCCGCCATTCGTAGGTTCGAGTCCTACCGCCCCAACCAAAGATTCCGTGTGCAGCGCCCGGGTGACCGGCCCGCGCGCTTCGGTCTCACGACGCGCAGAACTCGCGTTGCTCTGCACCGACGCCAGGCCCGCTCCCCGGCGTCGCGTCACGCGGCGAAATCGAGTAGAGATCGCAGCGTCGCGGGTCGCCCCGTGGCCCTTCACGGGAGCGCTTCGACTTGAACAAGACGCTCAGCATTTTCGGTGGGAATTCGAACCCGAAACTCGTCGAGGATGTAGCGGCCTATGTGGGGGTGCCGGTCGGGCAGGCCCGGGTCGAGCGGTTCTCCGACGGCGAGATTTTCGTCGAGATCGGGGAGAACGTCCGCAACGTCAACTGCTTCATCCTGCAGTCGACGTGCTCGCCGCCCAACGACAATCTGATGGAGCTGCTCATCATGATCGACGCGCTCAAGCGCGCGAGCGCGGGCAGCATCGTCGCGATCATGCCGTACTTCGGCTACGCCCGGCAAGATCGCAAGGTCAAGGCACGCACCCCGATCTCGGCCAAGTTGGTTGCGGACCTCGTGTCTGCGGCCGGCGCCTCGCGGGTGCTGTCGGTCGACCTGCACGCCGGTCAGATCCAGGGCTTCTTCAACATCCCGTTCGATCACCTCTTCGCCTCGCCCGTGCTCATCGAGAAGCTCGAGCGCGAGGGGCTGTCGGGCGACCAAGCTGTCGTGGTCTCGCCCGACGCGGGCGGCGTCGAGCGAGCGCGGATCTACTCCAAGGCGCTCAAGTGCGGCCTGGCGATCATCGACAAGCGCCGCGACAAGCCCAACGTCAGCCAGGTTCTGCACCTCATCGGCGAGGTCAAGGGCAAGCGCGCCATCTTGGTCGACGACATGATCGACACCGCCGGCACCCTGTGCAACGCCGCCAACGCGGTGATGGACCAGGGCGCGACCGAGGTCTACGCGGTCGCGAGCCACGGCGTCTTCAGCGGCTCGGCCATCGAGCGCATCAACAACTCGGTGCTGAGCAAGGTGTGGGTGACCGACTCGATCCCGCAGGCCAGCCGCCTCGAGGCGTGCGCTCGGCTCGAGGTGCTCGGCCTGGGCCGGCTGCTGGGCGAGTCGATCAAGCGCATCCACCACGGCGACTCGATCTCGAGCCTGTTCCTGTAGTGGTGGCGCTCAGGCGAGCGCGTCGAAGCCGAGCATCAACATGAAGGCCATGCCGGCGCTCATGGGGATCGTCAGCACCCATGCGACGAAGATGTTGCCGGCCATACCCCAGCGCACCGCCGACAGCCGCTTCACCGAGCCCACGCCCATGATGCAGGCGTTGATGACGTGGGTGGTGGACACCGGGATGCCCATGCTGCTCGCGCCGAGGATCGTGAGGGCGCCGCTGGTCTCGGCGGCGAAGCCTTGCAGCGGCACGATGCGGATGATCCTGCTGCCCATCGTGCGGATGATCCGCTGACCGCCGGCCATGGTGCCCAGGCCGATCGCGAGGGCGCAGGAGAACACCACCCAGCGCGGCACGTCGTCTTCGCCACGCGGAAGCATCCACTCGGGCAGGCCAGTGGAGCCCGCGGTGATGAACGCGACCAGCGCGAGGGTGATGATGCCCATCGCCTTCTGGGCGTCGTTGGAGCCGTGCGAGAAGGCCATCGCGCACGCCGAGACCAGCTGCAGCTTGCGCGATGATGCCTCCACCGTCGCCGTGCGCCAGCGCCGGACCAGCCACAGCAGCCCGAGCATCAGCACGAAGGCGCTGACGTAGCCGAGGATCGGCGAGAGCACGAGCGGGATCACGACCTTGGTGACCAGCGCGCTCCACTTGAACGCGGAGAATCCGGCGTGGGCCACGACCGCACCGCACAGGCCGCCGATGAGCGCGTGCGACGACGACGACGGGATGCCCCACCACCACGTCATGAGGTTCCAGGCGATCGCGCCGATGAGCGCGGCCAGGACCACGATCTGGGTGACGTCGCTGGCGTCGGCGAAGCCCGACGCGATGGTCTGGGCGACCGCGGTGCCGATGATGGCGCCGCCGAAGTTGAAGATGCCGGCGACGACCACGGCTGTGCGCACCCGCAGCACGCCGGTGGACACCACCGTGGCGATGGCGTTGGCCGCGTCGTGGAAGCCGTTGATGAAGTCGAAGACGAGCGCCGTGATGATCACGACGATGACCAAGCTAACCATGCTTGACCGCCAGGTTGGACAGCGTGTCGGCGACGCTCTCGCAGTGATCGAGCGCGCTCTCGAGATCCTCGAGCACCTCGCGCTCGCGGAGCAGGACCTTGGCGTCGATCTCGACGGTCCTGAACAGCTCACTGATCGCGGCTCGGTGCACCCGGTCGCCCTCCTTCTCGAGGGTGCGGATCCGGGCCTTGGCGGCGAAGATGCCGGCGTAGTCCCGCTTGCGCAGCATCGGCACCGCCTGACCGAGTTCGGCGGTGGTCTTGACCAGCACGCCCATCATCGCCGTCATCGCCGGGGTCGGGGTCTGCACGCCCATCAGATCGCAGGCCCGGGCCGCCTTGTTGGTGAGATCGATGATGTCGTCGAGCTCGATCGCCAACGCGTGGATGTCCTCGCGATCGATCGGTGTCACGTAGGTCTTGGCCAACGTCTCCTCGAGCTCGTGCACCAGCTTGTCGCCGGCGTGCTCCTGCTCCTGCACGCGCTTGCCGACGTCGGTGACCGAGACTCCCTCGCTGAACGTCGCCAGGGCGCAGGCCGCATCGTGGGCGATCTGGGCCTGATGCTCGAGGAGGTCGAAGAAGCGCTCCTCCTTGGGGAGGAGGCTGCGAAAGAAGGCCTGGAGTCCCACGGTGGGCGGACCGTAACACGCCACCGGAAGGCGAAAGGTAGGGGGCGTGTGACGTGGAGGTGACGGCGCGGTGACGTCCGCCGGGGCGCTACGGGAAGAAGTCGCCCTCGAAGCTGAAGCCCAGCACGAGGTAGGGGACGCCCGCCGACACGTCGGAGCCGGTACGGAAGCGATGCTCGGCCCACCACTGGGCGAGTAGGAACGCGGTGGGGTTGTACCAGCGCTTGCGCGACACGCCGGTGCGCTTCGCAGCTTTGGCGCGCCACTTCGGCGGACTGTAGAGGATCGCGGGGCCGACGCGGTGGGTGTCGGCGAGGGTGTCCGTGGTCTCGCCGGCCAGGAACGCGTCGTCGCGATAAAACGCGTGGGTGTAGGTGTAGCGGGCGCCCAGCTTGAGGCCGAAGTCGAACAGGTACAGGGCATCGAGATCGTTGGTCATCACCCAGCCGTTGTTGGGCTGCAAGATGTCCAGCGTCTGGTCGTAGTAGACCGTGTCCTGGCGACCGGTCCGCGGGTCGCGGTTGAGGTTGAACTTACTCCAATAGAATTTGACGTTGTCGCGGATCGCGACGCGGCCGACCTTGGCCTGCAGCAGCGCCGAGAGCGTCACGAGGTGGCCGGTGCCGGGATAGCGCTGGTCGGTGCTGGCCCGGAGCTCGGTGTCGTTGGCCTCGACCGAGGGGCTCTGGAACGACTGCAGCTGATCGAAGGTCTTGAAGTAGCCCACCGCGTTGTAGATCGCGTACAGGTTGAGCAGCGCGATCGGCTGCAGCTCGACCATCGGACCCACGCGACCGAACGCCGGGTTCAAGAAGGTGTGGGCCTTGAGCGCGAAGTAGCTCTCCTTGAAGAGCGCGGTGTTCTTGTCGACGAGCTGCAGACGCCAACCGAACTGGAACTCGTTGGCGAGGCCCAGGGGGTTGTAGCGCGCCGCGGTGAGGTTCTTGTAGACGAAGCGGTGGCGCTGCAGGCCACGCGGCCCGGCACCGATCGTGTCGTCGGGCGGCGTGCCCGAGTCGGTCGAGGTTGCGGCCGACGGATCGAGCGGGGGGTCGAGCGGCGGGGTCTCGGCCGGCGGTGGGGCTGGGTCCGGCTCTGCAGCGTCGGTCGCATCGACCTCCTCGGCTGCGGGCACCGCGTCGGGGCCAGCCGCGGCGCGCTGATCGTCTGTGGACGTCCCGTCGTCCGGGCCCGCGGGTGGCTCGGGGATCGCGGAGTCACCGGGCTGCACGGTCGACTCGGCGGGCGCCGGATCGGTGGGGGCCGGTGTGGGCTCGGGGCCGAGGATACAGACGAGCAGTGGATACGCACACGGCAGGAGCACGTCGGGCACGATAACTGTCGTCTCGCGCGGCGTCCATCGCCGCGGCCGCTCGGCATCGCATAGAATTAGTCACCAAGCGGGTTCGGGGGGGGCTGGAGATTGGGCTTCGATGGGTGACCGCTGGGACCCTCCGGTACGTCCGTTCACTCCGGCAGCGTCAGATCGAGGCCCAGCCGCGGGGCCGAGGCGCCCCTCGCAACGACGATCCGGACCTGCAGATCCACGCGCGTGCCGACGCCGAAGTGGTCGAGCGCGATCGCGAGCCGGCGTTTGCCCCTGGCGAGGGTCATCGCTTCGTGGAAGACCACCGACCACGTGCCGCCCTGCTGCCGCGCCGAGACCTCGACCGTGAGCGAGGCCCGTTCGCGCGTGCCGTCCTCGATCGCCACGTAGCCGTCGATCGGTGCCTCGCCGACGATGATCCCGGGAAACTGCGCGGTGGGGGTGGTGGCGGGATCGAGGCACACCGTCGGCCCGATCACGCGTGCGATCTCCATCGCGCACGCCCGCATGCCCCAGGCGTCGACCGCCCGGCCGTCGCGCAGCCACGCGCTGGCCAGGGGGCGTTCGGCCGCCCGGCGCCCGAGCCATCGCACCGCGGGCGCGACCGCGAGCACCACGGCCACCACCACGAGCGACAGCGGATGCAGCCGCGCGGCTGCGGCCTCGAGCGCGTGACCGAACGCCTCGCTGCGTCGCCGCGCGAGCACGCCGGTCGCGATCGCCAGCGCCGCCGCGATCACAGCGACGATGTCGACGGGCAGCCAGCGGCGGTAGCGGAGCTCCCACCGGCCATCGGCCCCGTCGGCGGCGATCAACATCGGCTCGCTCGGCAGCGTGCGATCGGCCCGCCCCTCGACATGGTCGCCCGCCCGCCGGCTCTGCTGGGTCGCCGGCGCCTCACCACCGACCACGGGCACCTCGACCCACTCCACGGCCTCACCGTCACGCAGCAGGGACCAGCGCGGATACCCGGCGACCGCGAACACCAGGCGCGAGCCGGGGCCGCTGCCGTCGACATCGACGACGACGCCCTCGCCATCGGGATCATCATGGACGACGGTGAGCGTGCCGCCGCCACCGATGACGCGGGCGACCCCTTCCACCAGCGGCCGCTCGAGCACGCGCAGCGGGCCGAAGCGTGCCACCTCGGCGCCGGGCGTCGCCGACAGCGTGACCAGGTAGCGCACGCGGAGTCGATCGAGGACCGCGGGGCTGTCGCTCTCGGGCCGGTGCACGAAGGTCTCGCCCGGCGTCGAGCCGATCTTGTAGGCGGGCGCGCCGGTGTAGACCGGTGCGTCGGCGAGGCCGTGGCCGTGACGCGACTCGGTCTCGTAGGCGACGCGAAAGAATCGATCGCGCGCGGTCCAGCGCGCGGCGATCCACGCGGTGCACAGCGCCCAGTCGCGCTCGAACTGGGCGTCGGCGTCCGCATCGCCGCTGCGACCGATCTGGACGACGCCGACGCCGTGTACATGCGTGGCGCGGGCGGTGGCATGCACGAGCACGACGACCCAGCTCGCGCACAGGACGGCGGCCACCGTCACCGCCGCGTGCGTGCGGACTTCGCTGCGGCGCTCGTACACCGCACGCACCGCGGCGGTCAGCACCACGCCGGCGGCGAGGAACAGCCCCGGCTTGGCACACATGACGAAGCGCTGGTACTGCAGGGCGCGGAAGCCGTCGGCGAGGCGATCCAGCCGCGGGATCCACAGCGCTTCACGGCAGGCGAGCAGCCACACGAGCACCGCCGCGGCGGCCACGAACCGGGCGAATCTGTCGCCGCGGACGAGCGACCACACCACGCCCGCTGTGATCGTCCAGCCTACGGGGGCTGCCATGCGGCCCGCCCACGCGCCCGAGGCGACGTCGCCGAGCATCGCCGAGAGTCCGCGGTGCAGCGCGCCGAAGCTGGCCATCCATGCCCGGTGGGCGATCATCGGCGCGAGGAACCACGCCGCGGCCCCGAGCGCGAGCCCAGCCACGGCGGCCGCGACGACGCCACTGCGGATCCAGGCGTCTCGAGGCTGCGCGAGGACCCACAGCGGTAACAGCACAGCGAGCAGCGGCATGGTGATCGGGTGGGCGAGCAGCGCGAGGGCGACGAGCACACACGGACGCACGAGCGCGCCGCCGACCAGCGGACGGCGCTGGCACGCCGCGTGGAGCTCCGCGACGGCGCACCACGTCCACGCCACCGCCAGCGGTTGCAGCCAGACCCCGAAGAACACCGTGAAGCGAAAACCGCCCTCGCGCGTCTCGCCCGGATCGAGCACGAACAGCGCCGCGGCGACGAGCCCTGGCCACGGCCCCCAGCCGACCGCTCGGCCGATGCGACCGATGGCGAGGGCGCCCAGGACGTAGCCGATCCAGAACGTGACCGCGTAGCAGTGCGCCCACGGCAACAGGCCCAGCGTCGCGCCGCGCACCGCCGCGACCGCGAGATCGCCGAGCACCGGATACAGCTCGCCCGCGGGGAAGCCGAAGAACCACGTGGAGCTCCACCCGGTGATGTGGCCCGACGCGAGGTTCTGGCCGATGATCCACGCCCGCGCGAGGTGGACGGTGTGATCCTGCGAGCGCGGGACCTCGATCGGGATCGGCCACAGCACCCATGTGGCGAGCAGCACGACGGCGATGGCGTCCCAGCGCTGCGCCAGCGTTCGCCGCAGCCACCAGGCGGCGCCCCTGGGACTCACCGCCGTCGGTTCGGCGGTCATCGTGTCGGCGCACCACCTGGGTCCGACCACCGGGCGAGGTCGTCGCGATGCCACAGCGCCCCGTCGCCGAGCCCGTCGAGCAACGGCATGAGTTCGGCACGCAGCGCCGGCTCGCGCGGATCGTGGGTGAGCGCGGCGACGAGCACGGCATCGACGAGCACGAGCGCCCGCAACGGACGCCGCATCGAGCCGTCGGCGATCATCGGCTCGAGCTTGGCCCACGCCGCAGCACCATCGCCCAGTCGCGCCAGCACGTGGGCGAGGTGGGCGGCAGCCTCGATGCTGTGGGGATGTTCGGCGCCGAAGGCCGGGATCGCGACGCCGAGGGCACCGTCGTAGAAATCCCGGGATTCGACGAGGCGTCCCTGCGCGAATGCGATGTCGCCCCGGAGGATCTCGAGCACCGCGCGAGCGGGATGGCGCGGGGTCACGCGGTCATAGATGTCGTGGGCGTACTCGGCGAGGGCGCGCGCGAGCGCTGCACCGCCGTCGCGCAGCTCGACCACGGCCCGGTTGGAGAGGGCCTCGGCGTACTCGCGGCTCTCGCCACCGCTTCGGGTCGCAACGTCGGCCGCGACCAGCAGCAGCCACAGGCGCGCCTCGTCGTAGCGCCCGACGGCGGCGAGGAACATGGCGAGATTGGAGCGGGTGCTCAGCCCAAAGCGCGCGCCAGCGTCGGCGTCGGCGGCGATGGTGGCGAGGATGCGCTCGCAGGTGGCGATGGCGCGGGCGTGATCGCCATGGTCGGCGTGGCTGATCGCGACCATCTGCAGCGCCGCGATGGCGACGGGGTGACGCTCACCCAATGACTCCGCGGCGTCCTCGTAGGCGAGGTTCGCGTGGTGCAGCGCCCGTCGATACTCGCCGGCGTTTCGCGCGGCACCGGCGAGGACGGCATGCGCGGCCCCGCGACGACCATGGAGCACCGCGGTGCGCTCGACGAGCGCGAGCGCTTGCTCGGCGTGGGCCACGGCGATCCGGGGCTCGCCACGGGCGCCCGCGATCTGGGCGAGCTGCATCGAGAGCTTGGCCCGCAGCCGCGGTGGGTCGCCCACACGCCCGATCAGCGCGTCCGCCAGCCTCGCCCAGCGCAGCGCCTCGGTGGTCTCACCGACGTTGCGCAACACGGACAACAGCGAGGTCACCGAATCCGCGGCCTCCTGGTCATGGCCGACGCCGAGCGCGATGGCGATCGACTCCGTGAGCAGATCGATCGCGCGCGGACGCTCGGAGGGCTGCTCGAGCGCCGAAGCGAGCGTGGTTCGGGCCTCGGCCCGCAGTGGCGCGTAGCCGATGGTATCGGCCTCGACGATCGCGGTCTCGCCGATGACGCGGGCCTCGGCGTTCACGCCTGCGATCGCGAGGGTGGTGGCGCGGGCGAGCTCCGCTCGGACCGCCGCCACGCGCTGTGCGACCTCGCGGGTGTCGGGCGGCGGGATACGGGCCCGCAACGCGTCGATGTCGGCGCACACCTCGGGATCGGGGAGCACCGCGAGCTCTGCCACCGCGTGCTCGGCGACGCGCTCGTCGGGGCGCGACAGCAGGGTGATCACGGCCTGGGCCCGGGCCTTGCCCGACTCGAGGCAGGAGGTGCGCAGCGCGAGCTGATCGGGCGTCTGCTCGCCGCGCACGCGGGTGGCTTCGCAGGCATCGCGCCACTGGGCGCGCCAGCGCTCGGTCCACGCGTCGAGCGCGACGATCGTCGTGTCCAGCGACGTCGCCTCGTAGCCCCGGGTGCCAGTGCCCATCGCCCGGCGCACGGCCTCGCGTTGGGTCTCGCCCCACAGCGCGTCGGCGAGCGCGGCATCGCCAGCGCACGGCGGCTCGCGGCCCGGCCACGGGTACGCCAGCAAGGTGCCGGCCACGATCCCCGCGGTCACCATCCCCGGCACCAGCAGCCGACGCAGCGGCGAGCGCTCGGCGGCCGTGAGCGCGTCGAGCAGCGCGGTCATGCTCGGCCAACGTCGCCCAGGATCGATCGCGAGCCCGGTGCGCAGCGCCCGGCGTAACCGCAGTGGCAGCAGGTTCGCCGCCGCTGCAGGCAGCGCGTCACCGTCGCCGGTGAGCTGAACGAGCGTGGAGGTGAGCACCGGCCGGTTCTGCGTCAGCGCCTCGACCAACGCCACACAGAACGAATACTGATCGCCGCGGGCGTCGCTGCCGGTGCCCAGGCGGACCTCGGGTGCCATGTACGCCGGCGTGCCGATCGGCCGCAGCGTCGCGGCATCGCCCGAAGACAGGGCCAGCGTGTCGTCGCGGCGCGGGTCGATGTCGGCGATCCCGAAGTCGGCGACCCGCACCGAGCCATCCGTGCCGACCAGGACGTTGTCTGGTTTGAAGTCGCGGTGGATGATCCCCGCCGCATGGGCGGCAGCGAGGCCGCGCCCGGCCGCGACGAACACGCGCAGGATCTCGCCGCGCCCCCGCGCCTCCGCCTGCAGCCACTCGCGCAGGTTGGAGCCGGCGACGTACTCCATCGCGATGAAGACGCGGCCGTGGTGGCGACCGGCGTCGTGGACTGCCACCACGTTGCGGTGGCTCAGCCGCGCCAAGGCCTGGGCCTCGCGGACCGCCGCGACGCCGTCGCCTGGCGGCTCGTGCAGCAGCTTGAGGGCGATGCGGCGATCGAGCTCGGGGTCGTAGGCGGTATGAACGGCGCCCATCGACCCGCTGCCGAGGCGGTCGACGATCACGTAGCGGGACACCAACATCCCGCGTGACAGCGCCGCGGGCGGTCGCGCACCGCCCCCGGTCACGAGCGTCGCATCGTCGGCGTGCTCGCGGGTGTCCACCGGCGCATGATACCGGGCCGCCGCCGCCCCCGGGGCTCGGCGCGAGTCCAAAGGTCGGCTACATCGGCTACAACTGGGCAGACAATGGACCCACGTCGCATCGGTGTTTTCGGCTGGGGCCTGGTGGCTCCGGGGGCGCGCGACATCGACGCGTTCGGCGAGACGATGTCGAGCCCGGCGAGCTGGCTGTCGCGGTTTCGCGGCTTTGGGCCCAGTAACTTCCTGGTCGGGGAGCCGAGCTTCGACTTCGCCGACTACAAGCCGTGGATCGACGACCGCTTCCCGCCGAGCCGCTATGCCCTGCTCCATCGCAAGTTCGGTGGCCCGACCAAGTTCGCGATCGGCGGGTTCATCCAGGCGCTACGCCAGAACCCGGAGATCGAAGGTGAGCTGCGCGATCTCGGCGGCAGAGCCCAGGTGATCGTGGGCGGTGGCCTGACCGACGTGCCCACCTACGATCGCATCGGCCGCGAGCTCGATCGGGCGCAGCGGCGGTGGAACCGGTTCTGGGCCGAGCCGGTCCGCAATGCGGCGCTGCGCGAGCACCTCGCGCGCACGGCAGGCGCTGCGGTGGACCCGACGATGCCGCCTGATCCCGCCGAGGTGCCCGAGCTCGATCGCGGCGATGCCGAGGAGGCGTGGTGGGCGTGGTGGGCCGAGCGCTCGGCAGATCTCGCCACCTACCTCGCAGCGCTCCGCGCGATCGAGGGCGTCGACATCGAGGGCGACATCGCCACGGCCAAGGCCGTGGTGATCAAGCAGAAGCAGCGGGGCATCCGCGAGCTGCGATCGGAGTGGGGGGCACCCGAGGCCCCGTGGGATCAGGTGTCGGCGTCGGCGCTATGGAACATCGCGTCCACGCCGTCCTCGCAGATCTCGATGCTCGGTCGGATCACCGGCATGTGCTTCGCGCCCTTCGCCGCGTGCTCGACCTTCGGCTTCGCGCTCAAGCTCGGCATCGAGGCGATCCGTCGCGGCGAGGCCAAGCTCGTGGTCGTCGGCGCCACCGACCCGGCGCCGAACCCCATCAGCGTCGGCGCGTTCTATAACGCCCGGGTGCTGTCGCACGATGGCGAGGTCTCCAAGCCGCTGACCGGCATGCGCGGCACCCACGTCGCTGGCGGCGCGACGGTGTGGATCATCGGCGACCTCGATCACTATGTCGCCCGCGGTTGGACGCCGCTGGGCCTCGAGCCGCTGTCGGTCGGCATCACCGCCGACGCCGATCACATCATCACCCCCTCCAAGGAGGGGGCGGTGGCGGCGATCCGTCAGGCGATCGCCGACGCCGACGTCGATGCGGGAGCCATCTCGCAGTTCGACATGCACGCCACCGGCACGCCCGGCGATCACAACGAGATCCAGGTGCTGCGCGAGCTGCTGCCCCCGAGCTGTCGGATCAGCGCCCGAAAAGGCAGCTTCGGCCATGGGATGGGCGCCGGCGGCGGCTGGGAACTCACTGCCCAGTATCTCGGGCATGCCCGCGGCGCCTACTTTCCCACCACGATCGGCGCCGACGAGGTGCACCCGGAGATCCGCCGGGTACACGAGCGCTTCGTGCTCCGCGAGCCGTGTGCAGTCGAGTCCGGCGTCGTGGGCAAGCTGTCGATGGGCGTGGGCGGCGTCAACGCCTGCATCATCTCGCGCCCGTTCGCATCGCCCTGAACGGCCGCTGAACGGCCGCTGAACGGCCGCTGAACGGCCGCGCTGAACGGCCGCTGAACGGCCGCGCTGAACGGACCGTGACGGCACGCCGCCGCGTTGGCCGTTTTGCCGCGCGCCCAAGCCCAAGCCCAAGCCTTCGCGCACGCGCCGGTGTCTTGTTCGCAGTCTGGACCGCTGCTACCGTGCGATCGTGCCGGTGTCTGTCGCCTCCTCGATACCGAAGGCTGTGGTCGTGGTCGTGGCCGCGGCCGCGGCGGCTGTGGTTGGCGTGGTCGCGGTCGCGGCCGGCTTGCCCTGGGCAATCGCCCCGGCGCCGGTGCTGGTCGTGATCGCCGTATGGTTGTCGACACGGCGCGGGCTCGAGGCAAATCGCGCGATCGCCGAGCGCGACGAGCGCCTGGGCGAGCAATCCCTGGTCCTCGAGCGGGCGCGCATGGGCCTCGAGCTCGCCGAGGTCGGCACCTGGCAATGGGATTTCGTCCGCGGCCGCATCGACTTCGACGGTGCCTGCACACGGATGCTCGGCTACGCCGAGGGTGAGATCGAGTCGAGCCTGGGTGCGTGGGGCAAGCTGCTCCACCTCGATGATGTGGGGTTCGCCCGCACGGCGGTCGATGGCCTGGTCGACGGCAAGACCGACCATTACGAGATCCGTGTGCGCATGCGGGCCGTCGACGGCACCTGGCGCACGATCCTCGATCGCGGCCGGGTCACCTCGCGCGATGCCGATGATCGGCCGCGCCGCGCGGTGGGCGTCCATGTCGACATCACGACGGTTGTCCGCGAGCCCTCGACCCGCGGTCGGTGGGTCATCGTCGACGACGACGCCGGCGTGCGCGCCGTGATCGAGACCGCGGCGCGGCGCCTGGGCCTCGAGACCGTGAGCTTCGCCGATCCCAGGCGCGCCTGGGCTGCGATCGGGTCGGGTCCACCGCTCGGCATCGTCACCGATTTCGAGATGCCGGGGATGAACGGGATCCAGCTCGCCGAGCGGGTTCGCGCCGCAGGGATGAGCTGCCCCGTGCTGATGGTGTCCGGGTCGGAATCGCCGGTGCTCAGCCAATGCCGAACGATCGATGGGCTGCTGAGCAAGCCGTTCACCCTCGCGAGCCTGCAGGGATGGCTCGAGGGCCACGCCGGCAGCCGCAGCCGGGGCCGATCGGGATAAGGGCTCGACCCGGCGGAAATCGCCGCGATCGCAGCGGGGGTCGGCTGGTAGGCCGCGCGCGACCGTCGTGTGACAGCAACGTGCCCGCCCGTGACGTCGCCGACCCTTGGCCCTGACATGCGGGTGCCAGGCTCGCGATCCGTTGGCCAGCCCCGAAGCGCCGCCCGGTCGCGTTCGGCCCCCGCTGTCGCGGGCGTTGCTCGATCTCGCCTTGCGCGAGCGGGTGTTCATCGTGCTGATCTCCCTGGCGTTCGTCGCGGCCGCTGCGACCGCCCCGGTGGCCCCGGTGGCGATGTGGGTAGGCTTCGCCCTCGCCGCCTACTCCACCGTCGCCAACGACAGCATCCAGACGATCGGCACCTTCATCGCCAGCAACCGGCGCCAGCGCTGGTGGGTGCTGTGGCTGTTCATCGGCGGCATCTTCGTCGCGACGGTCGGGTACGGCTGGCTGCAGACCGGCGGCGACGTGAGCTACGGCCGACTCGCGGCCAAGGGCTTCGAGCGTGCGCCGCAGGACTTCTCGTTCTTGCAGGTGGCCGCGCCGATCTTCTTGCTCGTCATGACCCGGCTGCGGATGCCGGTGTCCACCACGTTCTTGCTGCTCACCAGCTTCTCGACCTCGGCCGATGGGGTCGGGGCGATGATGACCAAGAGCATCAGCGGCTACGTCCTGGCGTTCACGGTGTCGATCGTGCTGTTCCTCGCGCTCGCGCCGCGCTTCGAGCGGTGGTTCCGCGGCCCCGCCCATCCGCTGTGGCGCCTCGGCCAGTGGATCACCAGCGGTGTGCTGTGGTCGATGTGGCTGATCCAGGACGCTGCCAACGTCGCCGTGTACCTGCCGCGGCGGCTCGCACCGGTGGAGCTCGCCGCGTTCATGGCAGTGATCCTGCTCGGTCTGGCGGTGCTGTTCAGGCAGGGCGGCGAGACGATCCAGCAGGTCGTCGACGAGAAGTCCGGCGTCTTCGACGTGCGGCCCGCGACGGTGATCGACCTCATGTACTCGGCGATCCTCTACGTGTTCACGGTCGTGAGCCCGGTGCCGATGAGCACCACCTGGGTGTTCATCGGCATGCTCGGCGGCCGTGAGCTCGGCATCGCGCTGCGAGGCGTCGGCGAGCGTAGCCCGCAGCTGGCGGGACGCATGATCCGCCGCGACCTCGGCTACGCGAGTCTGGGCCTGGTGTTCTCGGTGGTGATTGCCGGGGCGGTGAACCACTCGCTGCTGCGCCAGGTGTGGGCGAGTGTCGCCGGGGGCTGAGAGAGCGACAGCGAATGGGAGGGGGGAGGTTCCGCCGGGCTTCGCCCGGTGGAAGGGGGACCGGGCCGGTGCCCCAGAAGGCCTGAGCGCGTCCGGGCGGCCTGCCGTTGCCGGCCGTGCCCGCCCTGTTCCGTGCAAAAAACGCTGAGGGCGACGGCACCAAATGGCACATCGGCTATCGTGCTCGACTGGAGGCATCGGCACGATGACGGCAGCGCAGCGCAGGGATCGGAGCTCGGGGTGGCGGCAGGCGGCGGTGATGGGCATCGCGCTGGTTGCCTGCGAGGCCGGCGGCGAGGCCGACGACGTCGAGGTCGAGAACCCGCTGACGAACCCCCAGCAGGGCCCGCCGGCCGGCAACCCGGACGGCGACTGCGACATCCCGGCGGCGGAGGGGCTCGCCGATGTCTCGGCGCCGACCCACGTGATCGGCGACGGCACGCCGGCGAGCTGCACCGCCGACGCCGTCGTCGATGGTGTCGCCGGAGGTGGCGTCATCAACTTCGACTGCGGCCCGGATCCGATCACGATCACGCTCGACCGCCCGGCCAAGATCTTCAACGACACGGGGCCCGAGATCGTCATCGACGGCGGCGGGCTGGTCACGCTCAGCGGCGGCGGTCGGACCCGCATCCTCTACATGAACACCTGCGACGAGGCCCAGATCTGGACCACGCCGATGTGTCAGAACCAAGATCACCCGCGGCTGACGGTGCAGAACCTGACGTTCGTCGACGGCAACTCGGCGAACGAGGCGGAGTTCGACGGCGGCGGCGCGATCTGGGTGCGCGGCGGGCGGTTCAAGCTGGTCAACACGCGCTTCTTCAACAACGTCTGCGCGGGCGAAGGCCCCGATGTCGGCGGCGGCGCGGTGCGGGTGTTCAGCCAGTTCGACGGCGGTGAGGTCTACGTCGTCAACAGCACGTTCGGTGGCACCGCGGAACTCGGCAACGTCGGCTCCAACGGCGGCGCCCTGAGCAGCATCGGCGTGTCGTGGACGATCCTCGACAGCGTGCTGTCGCACAACCGCGCGATCGGGGTCGGCGCCAACCCGGCGATGGCCGGGACGCCGGGCGGAGGCAGCGGCGGCGCGATCTACAACGACGGCAACGAGATGACGCTGTCGATCTGCGGCACGCGCATCGAGGACAACCAGGTCAACGCCCACGGCAGCGCGATCCTGTTCGTGTCGAACGACCGCACCGGCAACGTGGTCATCGATCGCTCGACCATCACGCGCAACACCGGCGGCAGCTGGTACGTCACCTACCCGCAGATCTCGAACCACGACGACACGCCGATCGATGTGACCGACTCGACGATCGAGTAGCGCGCCTGCGGCCCACCATGGGCCACCGCCGCGCCCCGGTGTGCCCGAATGGGGGTCTTGCACCGGCCACACGCGCCGATGCACGGCAGCGTGAAGCCGCACACCGCCTGTTCCATCACCTGTGTACTGTCGGTCGTCGTGGGTGCAAGTGCCTGCGGTGTGCCGCCGACCCTCTCGGGGAGCGACGGCTCGGGTAGCTCGGGAGACGACGACCTCGATGCCTGGGCGGGGGATGACACGGACGGCGACGGGGAGGAGCCCGGCGGCTCGAGCCGTGGATCTGGCGGTGGATCTGGCGGTGGATCTGGCGGCACAGGCGACGGTCCCGATGACGACGGCCACGGCATGACCGCGGGCATCGGCGAGGTGGGCCCGGACAGCGGCGACGGACCCGACGTGAGCTGCCCGTGCCCCGACCCCTCGCAGTTCGGCAGCGTGTGGTTGCCCAGCCCCGAGGACGGGCTCGTCTACAAGATCGACGCCGACACCATGGAGATCGCCGGGGCCTACGCCACCGCTGCCGAGGGCGGCAAGCCGGTGACCACGGCGGTGAGCATCGACGGCCACGCGGTCGCGGTGGCGGACGAGGGCGGCGGCCTCACGAAGATCTGGACGCGACCCGGGCTGTGCGACGGTCAGCAGGACACCAACCCCGAGGTGCGGACCTCGACGGGCCCCACAGCACTGCCGTTCGGTACGGACGAGTGCGTCGCATGGTCGACGCCGCTTCCGTTCTCGCGCCAGATCCCGATCGGGTGGGGTCCGGGCGCGATCGATGCCGTGAGCTGCGAGAGCACGGCGCAGGTGGTGTGGACGGCGGGTTGCACGGTGAGCTCCGCGAACACGAGGGTCGTGCGCGTCGACGGTGAGACCGGCGTCGTGCTCGGCAGCCTCGAGCTCGACCTGTTCCCGTGTAACGGTGCCATGCCGACGATGGGCGCCGTCGATCGCAGCGGCGGCTTCTGGCTGGCCAACTCGGTCGCCGGCGCCTCGCGGTTGGCGAAGGTCGACGCGAGCGGGCAGCTCGAGGCGATCGAGGTGCCGCCACTTTTGCCCGCGGGCCTCACCATCGACGCGACGGGGCACGTGTGGTTGTCCTCGCGCTACGGCAGCGCGCAGGCCACCGCGGCGCGCCTCGAGCCTGTGACCCACACGTGGAGCCTCGCCAAGAACATCCTGGCCACGGGCCGCTCCGGCATCGTCGAGGACCTCGACGGTCGCATGTGGCTCGCATACGAACGCTTCCACCACGTCGACGAGGCACCCGGCGTCACGTGGATCGACGCCGGCACCATGCACGTCGGCGCGCCCGCGTCGGCCGGCTGCCCCGGCGGCCGTTGCGACGGCATCACCATGGACTTCGGCGGCCGCGTGTGGTCGACGTCGAGCCACGACGCGCGCGCGTACCGGTACGACCCGGACGCGGGCGAGGTCAAGGACATCGGCGGGCTGCGGGTGTCGGCGTATGGATCGGATCCCACCGGGTGGTCGCTGCGCAACGCGGCGTGTGCGGGGCCGTGACCCCGCCGGCTCGGGGTCGCGCTCAATGTCACACCAATGCAACACGCGACGTAGGCGCCACGGGCCTCTCGGCGCCGATATCGGCCTATTCGTGCCCGATTCGACCAGAATCAGCACATCCTCGTGTGTCACGAGAAGATGACGCTAAGATGGCGGTCATGCAACGTTGGCGAATCGACCTCGTCGCTGTCGCGATCGCGGCGGCGGTCACCCTGCCGCTCATCCCGGACGGGGGCGCCGCCCGGATCACGGAGGCGATGGCCGCGATCGAGGCCGCCGACTACCTCGACGACGTGCCGCAGTACGCCGCGCTCGAGGGCGATCGCTGGAGGGTCAGCGACGGTGACGACACCGCGTGGCTCGACGCGCGCACCGGCGCGCTGGTCGAGATCGAGTTCGCGCCCAGCACGGCTCGCTAGTGTGCAGTCGCGGTGCTCGCCGCGAGCATCCGCCGATCGCGGGTGATGTGGAGCATCGAGCCGAACACATCGGCCGCGGCGATGAGCCCCAGGGCGAACGGCGCCACCGCGGCGCCGGCGGCCCACCACGCCGCCGCACAGACCGAGAGCGCGAAGAGCAGCAGCCCGGTGAGCGGCCGGCGGGCGTAGACGTGGCCGAAGCCCCACGGCATCCCGAGCACGGCGATCATGAGCGGCACCAAGGCGGTGCGCGGTCGCGGAGCGGGGGCGGTCTGCGTGTCGTCGTCGTCGTCGTCGTCGTCGTCGTCGTCGTCGTCGTCGTCGTCGTCGTCGGGGTCGGAGCCGAGCTCATCGTCGTCGTCGGGATCCGAGCCGGCGACGCGAAACGGTGGAGCGACAGGGCCTCGCCCGACGCCGGGCCGATCCCCGTCGTCGTCGAACGGGCCCACGATGTCGGCGGCGATCTCCTGCGCGGTCGTCCGCCACGGCAGCGGCACCATCACCCGGGGGGCGAGCGCCGCACCGTGGATCATGCCCAGCACGCCGTGGATGTTCGCGCCTTCGATGCGCGCGGGCACGCCGCGTGCCTCGAGCGCTGCGCGCACCATCTGCACCTCGCCCACGTCGCGACAGGTGCACAGCAGCACGTAGGCGTCGTCGGCCACGTCTCAGCGTAGCAGGCTTACCGCGCATGCTCGGAGTCGCGCACCGTGGCCAGCGGCAGCGCCGGTTGTTTCGGCGGGGCCAGGTGGGCGCGGTAGGCTGGCGCAGTGAGCCTCCCGCGGATGCCGACGCTGGCGCTCGCGCTCGCGTGCGCGTGCAGCCCATGGGTGGATGAGGCCGCGAGCGCGCCCATCGCCCAGTCCGAGCCCCCGACGTCGCCGGAGAGGCCCGTGGCGTTGCCGCGGTCCGCGACGCCGGCCGTGGTCGGCGACCCCGACGCGTCGGAGCGAGAGATCCTCGCGGTCGGCGACCGTGAGCTCGGGGAGGATGAGCTGCTCGGTCTGCCGGGATCGCAGGGCCTCGCGGTCGCGATCCGCGGCGCGTCGACGAGCCCGGACGGCGGCCACAGCATCGGCACACCCCAAGGCGGCGCGCTCGTGGGTGGTGTGCAGCTGCCGTTCGATCCCGCGGCCTACACCCGTCGCGATGCCGGCCGCTCGTGGGCGACCTCGCAGACGGTGCGCACGATCGCGGCGGCGTTCTCGAGCCTGCGCCGCGATCGCGGCGTCGCAGCCGAGGTGGTGATCGGCGATCTCAGCCTGCCGTCGGGCGGCGCCTTCGGGCCCCACGTCTCGCACCGCAGCGGTCGCGACATCGACATCCGCCTGGTGCTCGCGCCCGGGCTCGATCGCACGACGTTGCCGCTCGGCGCCGAGCAGGTCGACTGGGACGCGACGTGGGCGCTCGTCCACAGCTTCCTCGAGACCGGCCGTGTCACCCACGTGTTCTTCGACTTCGCGCGGCAAGAGCACCTGCACCGCGCAGCACTGCGCGCCGGCGTGCACCCGCAGGTGGTCGACCATTGGTTCCAATGGCCGGGGGGCGATGGCGCCGCCGCGGTGATCCGTCACGAGCCTGGCCACCGCGCCCACGTGCACGTGCGACTCGACTGCGAGGGCCAGGGGCCGCGCTGTCAGGGGGCGTGAGACGGGCGGCCTGCCGTCGGCGGGTGGGCCTCGATCCACGCGCGGATCTCCTTGGCCCACCCGTCATCGTCGTCGCTTGCGGCGAACGTGAGCGCCTCGGCGGCCGACGTCCGGGCGCCGTCGCGATCACCGGTGGCCCAGCGCGCCCGCGCGAGCACCAGACGCAGTTCGGCCGCGAGATCGGGCGCGGTCTCGATCTCGCGCTGCAGCGCCCGCGCGCGCTCGAGCTGGGCGAGCGCGTCCTGGGCCTCACCACGCTCGAGCAGGATCTCGCCGATGCGCAGCAACGCCCCGGGTCGCAGCGTGGGGTCGGCGATGGTCGCGGCGCGGCGTAGCGCGACCAGGGCGCCATCGAGTCGAGCCATGCTGCGCAGGGTCTGGCCCAGGCTGACCAGCACGAACGCGACGTTCGGGTGATCTTCGCCGAGGCCCACCTCGAGGATCGCGACCGCGCTGCGTTGGTGGGCCTCGGCCTCGTCGAACCGCCCGAGGGCGTAGTAGGCCGCGCCGAGGTTCGACTCGATGATGCCGACGCTGGGGTGCTCGGCGCCCAGGGTCGCGCGCTCGATGTCGAGGGCCCGCTGGAGATCGGCGATCGCCTCGAGGGGCCGATCGAGCTGGACGCGGGCGTCGCCGCGCAGGGTATGGGCCTTGGCGACCATCGGGTGGTCGGGGTCGTGGGCGCGGCTGAGCACCGCGATCGCCCGCTCCGCGTGACGCTCGGCGTCTGCGTCGCGACCGAGATCGAGCTCTGCAACGGCGATGTTCACCAGGGTCTGACCGACCAGTGGATGGTCGGCGCCGACGCTCGCCTCGAATGTGGCGAGGTTGTGCTCGAACATGGCGAGCGCGGCTTCGGTCTGGCCGAGGCCGCGCAACAGCGACGCGAGGTTGTTGCGCACCCGTGCGACATCGGGGTGATCGGGACCGAGGCGCGACACGAGCTGCGCCTCGGCGTGGGCGAAGGCGTCGCGTGCCCGCGCGAGATCGGCGAGGCCCAGCGCCGCAGCGCCGATGCCGTTGTGCGCCAGCGCGAGGTCGTGCGGCCGGGTCGCGACGTCGTCTGGCAGACCTTCGGCGACTTCTAGGGCGGCCTCGAAGTGGCGCAGGGCCGCCTCGAACTCGCCGGCGTCGTGCTCGATCCATCCCTGCGCGATCATCCGCGGCAGCTCGTGGTGCGGCGCGGCGCCGAGCCGCCGGCTCCACGCCGCGGCGTGCTCTGCGAAGCGACGGCCCTCGTCGTGCCGCGCGAGCTTGTAGCCGACCACCCACGCCAGGCGATGCCACGCCACCGCGATCGCCTCGTCGTGCTGGCCGGCCTCGGCGGCGGCCAGGGCCGCACGCAGCTCGACCTCGGCCCGCGCATGCTCGCCACGGTCGGCGTGCACCCAGCCGGCCACGAGGCGCGCCTCGGCCTCGGTCGGTGGATGACCGAGGGCGTCGGCGTCGACCACCGCCCGCTCGGCCAGCGCTGCCGCCTCGTCGAGACGGACCGCGCCGCGCAGCGCTTCGATCTGGGCGACCGCGTCGAGCAATGCCTCGGCGCGGGCGCTGCTGCCCGGATCCGTGGGCGCCTGCAGGGGTGCGCGCAGCGACTCGACGTCACGACAGCCGTGTACCGGTGGCAGCGTGTCGACGGCGCGCACCGCCTCGGCGGCGAGCTCGGCGTCGGCGTCGACCAGCAGGTCGGTGAGCGCGCCCAGTGATCTCCGGCGGCGATCGAGGCACTGCATGCGCAGATCGAGGATCGCCTCGGGTTGCGTCTCGTCGATCCGCGTCGCCCGACACGCGGCGGTGTGCTCGGCGATCCACGCGTCCGCGAACGCGTGCAGCCCGGCGCCAGCGGTCGCGGCGGTCGGCTCGCTCCACGGCCGACCGGTGGCGGCGATGGTGGCGATGGCGGCATCGAGGTGGGCGTCGTCGACGCTCACCGCGAGTGCACGGGCAGCGCCGGTGCACGGTGGCTCGCGCTCGGAGACCAGCGCGATGCCGATCGCCGCGGTGGCTGCGGCCGCGACGAGCACCGCGGCGGCGCGCCGGCTGCGGGGGCGGGCGGCGGCCACCAGCGCATCGACGAGGTCGCGCATCGAGGCGTGACGCGCAGACGGATCGTCGGCGAGGCCGCGGTCGATCGCCCGCGCGAGTCCTCGGGGCCACCGGCCGACGGCATCGGGCGCGGCGCGGGGGAACCCCTCGCCCGCCTCGCCCTGGCACGGAACGTGGCCGTGCAGCGCCTCGAACAGCGCGACGCAGTACGCATACTGATCGGCCTGCGGTCCACACGGCTCGCCGCGCCGCTGCTCCGGTGCCATGTACGCCGGCGTCCCGAACACCCGTTCGCGGGGCCCCGTGCCCATCGGATCGTCGTCGTGGGAGCCGGCCTCTGCGGTCGCCGCGGATCCGTCTTGCGCATCGTCGGGCGCGTGGGCGATGCCGAAGTCGAGCACGACCACGCGGCCCTCGGGGGTGCGCATCACGTTGGTCGGCTTGAAGTCGCGGTGGATCACGCCGGCGTCGTGGGCCGCGGCGAGACCGCGTCCGGCGTCGACGAACACGTCGACGATCTCGCGCCACCTGCGGGGTGCGGCCGCCCGCCATGCGTGCAGGGTCTGACCCTCGAGCAGCTCCATCGCGATGAACACGCGACTGCGCCAGGTGCCCACGTCGTGGATGATGATGACGTGGCGATCATTGAGGCGCGCCAGCGCCCGGGCCTCGCCGAGCAGGCGCGATTGCCCGCGCGAGGCCCCGCCGCGGAGCACCTTGAGGGCGACGCGCCGTTTCAGCTCGGGGTCGTACGCTGCATGGACCGCCCCCATGCCACCGGCGCCCAGGGGCTCTTCGACCTCGTAGCGACCCAGCCGCGAGCCCGGGCGCAGGCGGGCCGCGTGATCGCGCTCGAGTCGCTCGAGCAGCGCGTCGTCGTCGCCTGGCGTGCTGCGGGCGGGTTCGATGGCGGAGGCGGGCGCTTCGTCGCCCCGTGGCGCCCCGCTGTGCTCGCGTCGGGCGAGGAGAGCGATGACCGCGAGCCACTGCGGCTCGCGATCGAGATCCGCCTCGAACGCGGCACGCTCGCGCGCGTCGAGCTCGCCGCGCACATAGGCGGCGACGCGGACCTCGGTCATCGGCACGGTGGGATCTCGCATGGCGGAGCGACGCGTGGAGGCTGGGGCGCGGTATCATACGCGCGGTGGCCGGGGCTCCCGACGGCGAACAGGACGGCGGCAGCTCTGGCGCGGCCCGTGCGTTCCTCGCGGCGTGGCTCGGCGTGCTCGAAGCGGACCACGAGCGCGCGCTCGCGGACGCGCTGGCGGCGATCGGGGACGCGGTGGCGCGCGCGTGGCCCCCCGGCGCGCCGCATGTCGCCGGTCCGCCGTATGTTGCCGAGTTCTGGGCGGAGCTCGCCCGCTGCGTCCCCGAAGGTGTCGACGGCGACGGCCTGGTCGCGGCGCTCGGGCGCATGCACGCCGTCGAGCTCCACCTCGCGTTCGCGTGTCGGCGCGGACACACGGGTGCGCTGGCCCGCTTCGATCGCGAGCACATCGCCACGCTGGGCGCCGCGATCGGTCGGGTCGACGGCGCGCCGGCGTTCGTCGAAGAGGTGAAGCAGCGCGTGCGCACCAAGCTGCTCGTACCCGACGGCGGCGGCCCGCCCAAGCTCGCGCACTACACCGGGCAGGGCGAGCTCGCGACGTGGCTGCGCGTCGTCGCGGTGCGCGAGGCGTTGTCGTCGGTGCGGGACGAGCGTCGCCGGGCGCTCGCGTCCGATGACGCTCTGCTCGCGATCGAGGCCTCGGCGACTGGCCCCGAGCTCGGCGCGCTCAAGCAGCAGTACCGCGCCCAGTTCAGCGAGGCGTTCGCGGCTGCCCTTGCCGCGCTCGAGCCCGGCGAGCGCAACCTGCTCCGGCTGCACTACCTGCACGGGTTGTCGATCGACGAGCTCGGTGGTCTGCTGCAGATCCATCGCTCGAGCGCCGCACGCCGCATCGTCAAGACCCGCGAGGCGCTGCTGACCTCGACCCGGCGCGCGCTCCAAGCCCGACTCGCGCTGGGTCGGCGCGAGTTCGATCAGCTGATGGGATTGGTCGCGAGCCGCCTCGATCTCAGCATCGAGCGCTTCTTGGGTGAGCGCCCGACCGAGGGCGGCGGACCGGCCCGGTAGCCCCACCGCTCGGCTCACCCCGGCACACAGTACTTCGCCGACGCGTTGCCGACGTTCTCGCAATTCCAGAAGCTCGGACAGTCGGAGAAACTCTCGCACACGGTGCTGCAAAAACCGTAGTCGACGTCCCCTGCGAAGATGCACGCGTAGTCGGAACAGTCGCCGTCCTGCATGCACTGATCGCCGACATCGCCGCCGCCGTCGTTGCCGCCGTCGTTGCCGCCGTCGTCGTTGCCGCCGCCGTCGTTGCCGCCGTCGTCGTTGCCGCCACCGTCGTTGCCGCCGTCGTCGTTGCCACCGCCGTCGTCGTTGCCGCCGTCGTCGTTGCTGCTGTCGTTGCCGTCGTCGTCGTCGTCACAGGCGGACACGAACGGGAGCACGCAGAGGGACAGGCCAAGCATCCAGGGGGTGATCGTCTTCATCGACCCCCACACGCGCACCGGAAGCGGAGGTCGCGTTTTTTCTCGCGGGCTTCGGCGGATTTCTCCGCCCGGGCCGGGGGCCGGGCGCTCAGGCCATCCGGGCGAGGACCTGCGCCTTTTGCTGCTCGAACTCGGCGTCGGTCAACAAGCCCGCGTGCCGCATCTCGCCGAGCTTCACGATCGCCTCGGCGACCTCGTCGAGCCCGAGCGTCGCAGGCTGCGGCGCCGCGGGTTGCTGCGGGTAGCCCTGCTGCGGATAGCCCTGCTGCGGATAGCCCTGCTGCGGGTAGTCCTGCTGCGGGTAGTCCTGCTGCGGATACGGGGGCTGCGGGTAGCTCTGCTGCGGATACGGAGGCTGCGGATAGCCCTGCTGCGGATACGGAGGCGGGAGCATACCGCTGGGACCGGTCAGCCCCAGGCGCCGCCGCTCGGCAGCAGCGATGAGCTCGGGGCGCTTGATGAGGTACAGCGGGAACGCGATGATCCACAAGAAGAGCCCGCAGACCAACCATCCGACGGGCCCCATGCCCGCGACCCCACGGATGTCGCGCTTGTCGTAGCCGATCCGAGCCGCGTCCGACGCCATCCAGATCGAGCTCGCGAGGACGACGAGGCCCATGATGCCGTTCATCGTCGAGGAGCGTAGCGCACTCGGCGGCTGCGTGGCGCGACGGGGGCCTCGATCGTCGCGCGTCGTCGCTATCGAACCGTGACGTACGTCGCGCCGGGCACGCCCACCGCCACGCGGTAGAGCCCGCCGCCCACGCCCAGCGCGTACAGGCTGTCCGGCTCCCAACCGGGACCACTGCCGAACTGCGCGTTGGCGACGTTGGTCGGGAAGCCGCCCTCGACGAGGACCTCCGGCTCGCCGATGGGCTCGGCGGACTCGTCGAGGAAGAGGCGATACATCCGCGAGCCCTGCTGGTCGTTGGCGTAGAGGTTGCCGCATGCATCGAGCGTGATGCCGTCGGGGGCGCCGGGCACCGTGCCGAGATCCACGGCGGGCTGCGCGACACCCTCGACGATGTCCGCCTTGCGCAGCCCGCCGTTGCCGTAGTTGGTGAAGAAGACGATCTGCCGGACGTCGTCGAACCAGATCCCGTTGGCCGCGGAGGCCGGCGAGATCACGGCGATGTCGTTGCCCTCGGCGTCGATGTAGCCGACCTCGCCGAAGTTGGTGTACCAGACGCCGCCCGCGGGATCCGGGAACACCCCGTTGACGCCGCCGAGGTCGACCGCGAAGTCGGTGATCTCGCCGGTGGGCGTGATCCGCAGCAGATCATTCACCTGGTACGCCGCCGCGATGATGTCGCCGTTGGCGAGGAAGCGCAGGCCGTAGGTCGCGCGGCCGTCGGTCGTGATCTCCTCGAACGTGCCGTCGGCGCTGACGAGCAGGTACGCGCCGCCCTCACCACGCGCAGCGAGGTGCCCGAGGCCGTCGAAGCCGAGATCCTCGCTCTGCGCGAAGGGTACATCCTCGAGGATCCGCTCGGCGACGAACGGCGCGGCAGGGATCATCGTGCAGTCGAAGTCCATGGTGTCGGTGCCGGTCTCGGTGCCGGTGCTCGAGTCGGCGGCGGTGGTGTCGGCGTCGGTGGTCGCCGGCGAGGTGGTGGTGCCATCGCTCGATCCGGGGCCCGCGCTGGGGTCTTCCGACGTCGAGGGCTCGGTCGCGGAGCTCTCGCCCGTGCCGGTGGTCTCCGAGCCCGTACCGTCACCGTCGTCGCCGCAGGCGCCGAGCACGAGACCGAGACCGGAAAAGAGCAGACCAAGCCGTTGCATGCGGGGACCCTATCCCAAGACGCGATGCCGGGGCGTGGCGCTGGCCGAGCTGGCACCGGGCAGCGCGCTGGCGCGCTTCGACGAGGACACCGATCGGGGGGCGACGCGCTGGCTGGGCACGCGGATCCGCAGCGTCTCGGTATCGCGCCGCTTCGCGACCCCGGCCGCCGAGCTGTGGCCGCACCTCGCGCGGGTCTGCGAGGGCCCCGACTTCGGCCTGCGGCTCGACGGCACTGACGGCGGTCATCCGCTGGCGGGCGGAGTGGCCCGGTTCCACATGATCCGGCTCGGCGAGATGGCGACGCAGCGCGGCTCGTACACGATGCTGTGCTATCGGATGGAGCAGCTCGAGATCTTCGATCTTCGGGTGGTGCTGCGCGCCCACGGCGACGCGACCGACGTCACGATCTTCGGCGATCTGCGGTCGGGGGTGGGCCGGAATCTGCGGTGGGCACGGGTGAGTTCGGTGGTGCTCGGCGCGATCGGTGGCGCATGCACGCTCACCGTCGGGTTGGGCATGGCGCCGCTGCTCGCCGTCGGCCTCGTCGTCGCCGGCGGAGCAGCAGGTGCGGGCGCGTCGCTCGGCGCCGCCGACCACATGCGGGTGCAGCTCGAGCGCCTGCTCGACGAGATCGCGCGCACGCTGCAGCGCGCGACATTGATGCTGCCCGCGGGCCCCGGCGCCGATGTGGCCCCCGGCGCGGGGGTCGGGGACGACGGGACTGCGTTGCGGATCGTGGTGCCGCCCCGCTGAGGGGGCCGCCCGGGCCGAATGGGGCCGAGCATTAAACCGAGCCCCGCGCGGTGGCACTGCCAGTCCGATGTCACCGACGCCTCGAACAGCGGTCGCCCTGATCCTCGCGCTCGCTGGGCCGCTGCTGGCCTGCGGCGACGAGGACGAGGTGCGCGGGCCGCTGCCGCTCAGCATGGTCCAGGCGCCACACGCAGCGTGGTGCACGATCGAGGTCCAGGGGCGCGGTGGCGTCGACACCGAGACCGACTATCTGCCGCACGTCGTGCAGTGCGAAAACGGTGGGGCGGGCCTCGAGGCGCTCAAGGCCCAGGCGATCGCGGCGCGCTCGGTGGCGTACTGGTCGATGGCAACCCACGGCTCGATCTGCGACAGCCAGCAGTGCCAGGTCTACTCGTGCGGTCACGAGCCCAGCGCCCTGGTGCGGCAGGCGGTCGCCGAGACGGCGGGGCAGTACCTCGCGTACGGCGATGTGCTGACCTATGGCTTTTATGTGTCCGGTGACTCGCAGACGTCGCCGCCGTCGTGCGAGGGCGATCCGGGTGGCCAACTCGAGGGCCGCGTCACCTACAATGACGGACTGCACGGCACCGACGTCGAGCAGACCACGCTCGGCTGGGTCTTCGATCCCGATGATGCGGGCTTCGGCCAAAATCGTGGCTGCATGTCGCAGTGGGGCGCGCGGTGCCTGGAGGGGCAGGGCCGCGACGCCGCCGGGATCCTGCGCTTCTACTACGGCGCCGATCTCGAGATCCGGCAGGCGAGCGGAAGCTGCTTCGCGCCACCCGAGCCTTCGCCGCCCGAGCCTTCGCCGCCCGAGCCTTCGCCACCCGAGCCTTCGCCACCGGACGTGCTGCCCGAGCCCGATGGTTGCGGTGTGCTGGTGCCCGGTGCGTCGCTCGCCGCCGACGAGGGCCTCTCGTCGTGCGACGGACGCTTCGTGCTCGTCGCGCAGGGCGATGGCAACCTCGTGCTGTACCAGACCGGTGTCGGCGCGCTGTGGCACACGAACACCCACGGCAGCACGATGGGCGGGCTGTGGATGCAAGAGGACGGCAACCTGGTGTTGTATGATGCCGGAGGTACGCCGCTGTGGCACACGAACACGCACGGCCAGCACGGCAGCGTGCTCGCGGTGCAAGATGACGGCAACGTCGTCGTGTACCGCGGTGACGAGGCGCTATGGAACAGCGGCACCTGCTGTCACTGACGCTGGCGCGGCGACGGGGCGCGGGTCGAGCGGCGCGGCGCGGTGTGCATGCGGTCCCCGTGGATGGGGTACCCTGGGGGAGTATGGACGCCGGTGCGCCAGACGCCCCTCGCGAGATCGAGGATCAACTCATGGCCGGCCGGCCGCGCTTCGACGGCGCGCTCGAGGCCCTGCGCGGGCGCGTGCTCGCGGGACTCTCGTCCCGAGGGCCGCGGATGGTCGGTCGCTATCGTTTGGGCAGCGCGATCGGCTCGGGGGCGTTCGGCACGGTGTACGAGGCCGAGGATCCCGAGCTGCGGCGCAAGGTGGCGATCAAGCTGTTCGCTGCCGGCACGGCGCAGCATCGCGAACGCGTCCTGCGTGAGGCGCGGATGCTCGCGACGGTGTCGTCACCGCACGTCGTGCACGTGTTCGAGGTCGGCACGGTCGATGACACGACGGCTGCGCCGTATCTAGTGATGGAGCTGGTCAGTGGCCCGACACTGCGCGCCTATCTGACGGCGGCGCCCAGACCCTGGCGCGAGGTCCTCGCGCTGGTGCTCGCGGCGGCGCGCGGGCTCGCGGCGGCCCATCGCTGCGGCGTGATCCATCGCGACTTCAAGCCCGACAATGTGATCCTCGCCAGCGACGGCCGTCCGCGCGTCATCGACTTCGGGCTCGCGCGGGTGGCCGGTGGCGAGGACGAGGACACCGCGCCGGGCCGACCTCCACCGGGCACCACCGACGCGTCGCTGACCCCCACCGGCCACACGATGGGCACACCGGCCTACATGGCGCCCGAGGCGTTCGGCGGCCCGTGCACGCCGCGATCCGATCAGTACAGCCTGTGCGTGACGTTGTACGAGGGGCTGTTCGGCGCGCGGCCATTCCCCGCGCGTACCACCGAGGAGCTGCTCGCGCAGATTCGTCGCGAGGATCCGACGGCGCCCCGCGATCGTCGCGGTGTGCCCAGGGCCGTGGTGGCGGCGGTGATGCGCGGATTGCAGCGCGACCCCGCGCGACGGTTTCGCGATCTCGACGCGCTCGTGGGCACGCTCGAGCATGCGATGGGATCGCGGCGCACCATCGCGCGGTGGTTGGGCGCGGCCGCCGTCGCGACGGCGCTTGTGGCCGCAGGCGCGGGATCGACGGGCCAACGCTGCGAGGTCGGCGACGCCGCGTGGGCCGAGCTCGCCGCCCCCACCCAGCACCTCGAGGCCGCGCAGCAACGCTACGCGGCGCGTTGGCGCGAGGTCGAATCCACCGTGTGCGCGGCGGAGCCGACCGGGATGACGGCCGCGCAGCGCCACTGCCTCGAGCGCAGGCTCGACGACGTCGCCGCCGTGCACCGCGTGTTCGCCCAGCTCGATCCCGAGGCGCGCGGCGAACTCACCGATCCCTACGGCAGCCTGCCGCGGCCCGAGGACTGCGTCGCGCCGAGCCAAGGTGAGGCCCCCGTGGCGGTATTGACCGATGCGGGTGCGCTCGCGCGGCTCGAGACGGGGGCCTCGCAGCTGCGCGCGCTCATGGTCGCCGCGTCACCGTCCGACGGGCTGGCATTGTCGCCGGGCCTGCTCGCCGAGGCCCGCGCGCTGGGCTACGCGCCGATGATCGCCGAGCTCGGCTACGCCCACGCGCGCCTGCTGCTGCTCGCGTCGCAGTACCGCGAGTCGGCGAGCGCGTTCGAGGATCTCTATCTGCTCGCACATGCCGCGGGGCTCGATGGTGAGGCCGCGAGGGCGGCGAGCGACCTGTTGCGGGTGCACGGCTACTACCTCGGCGATCCGGCCGCCGGGCGGCGCTGGGCCGAGCACGCCACAGCGGCGTTCGCCCGCGCCGGCGTCGAGCCCACGCGGCACACGACGTACGTCGACGGCCTCGCGGGCCTCGCCGAGCGCGAGGGCGACCTCGACGGGGCAGTCGCGCTGTTGCGACGCGCGATCGAGGAAGCCGCGGCCCGTGGCGAAGCGCGGGACGGCCCTACCGGTGGCCTCCACAACCGCCTCGGGGTCGCGCTGGTGCAGCTCGATCGCCCCGCCGACGCAGTCGTGGAGCTGACCACCGCGGCGTCGATCTTCGCCGAGACCAACGGCCCCGATTCGCCGCCGCGGGCCTCCGCATTGGGCAACCTCGGCATGGCGCTCGTAGCCCTCGAGCGCTTCGACGAGGCGTTGGTCCATCACCGCGAGTCGCTCGCGATCCGCGAGACGATGCTCGACGAGGATCACATGGATCTCGGCGCGGCGTTCGGCAACATGGCCGAGGTGCTCGAGCGGCTCGGCCGTCGCGATGAGGCCCTGCCGCACGTCGAGCGCGCGCTCGGGGTGTTCACCCGCCGCCTCGGCGCCGAACACCCCTACGTCGCAACCGCGCTGGAGCTCCGCGGGCGAATCCTCGCGGCCGGCAGCGTCGACGATCGCCGCGCGGCTAGAGACGACTTCGAGCACGCGATCCGCATCCTCGAGACCCTTGGCCCGCAGCACGCCGAGGCGATCGCCGAGGTGCGGCGCTCGATCGCCGCCCTGGGCGACACGGGCAAGGGCGGGGCGCAGTGAGCGATGAGGAGCTGCTGGTCGCGTGGCGAGGAGGCGAAGCCGAGGCCGGACGCGAACTGGTCGAACGGCACCTCGAGGCAGTGCACCGTTTCTTCTCCAACAAGGTCCGCCACAGCACCGACGATCTGGTCCAGAAGACGTTCTTGGCGTGCGTCGAGTCGGTCGAGGGCTATGCCGGGCGCGCGAGCTTCCGCTCCTACCTGTTCGCGATCGCGCGGCACGTGCTGTTCCACCACTACCGCGACGCGCACCGCGACTTCGATCCGCTGACCAACTCGGCGTCGACGGTGGTCCTCGAAGAGCGCTCGCCCGCGGATCGGATCTCGGATCGCGAAGAACAGCGGCTGCTGCTGCGGGCGCTGCGGGCCCTGCCGCTCGAGCTGCAGACGTTGCTCGAGCTGGCGTACTGGGAGGGGCTCACCGACCAGGAGCTCGCCGAGGTGGTCGACGCGCCGACGGGCACGATCAAGAGCCGGTTACGCAAGGCCCGGGGGCTGCTCGAGCAGGCGCTCGCATCCCATGCGACGTCGCCGGCGATGCTCGAGAGCAGCCGCCTCACGCTCGACGCATGGGCGGCGGGGATCCGCGAGCGCACCGGCATCGCCGGCGAGGGCCGACGACGCTGAGCCGGGCGCGCGTTGGCGCAGCCGCGGGATCAGAGCCCGCCGGTGCCCGACCACCACACCGGTTGACCGCCGTCGAACAGGATCAGCGCGCCCGCGTCGTCCAGCTGAAGGTATGCGCCGGGACGGCCGTGGGTCTGGGTGTGCCACACCGGGGCGCCGCCGTCTGTGTAGAGCACCAGGTTGCCGTCGCCCTGCATCGCGAGCACGGTGCCGCCGCGGCCGACGGTGCCCGCGTGCCACAACGCCCCGGCCGAGCCGTGCTGGTACAACACGACGTTGCCGTCGCCCTGCATCACCAACGAGAAGCGCCCGTCGCAGGACGTGAGCGCCCCGTCGACGCCGAGGGCATCGCCGTCGACCATGACGCCGCAGGTGCCCGGCGGCGGGGGCTCGGGCGCCGGCGGCTGGGGCTCGACGCTGCCGCCACCGCTGTCATCGGGTGGGAGCTCGGGCGCCGCGCCGCAGGCGGTGGGGCTGGTGCTCACCAGCAGCTCGAACGGATCGATGTCGTCGAGATAGCCTGCAGGCGACACGTTGAAGTGCAGGTGTGTCGAGTGGGTGCCGGTGTGGCCCATGGTGCCGATGATGTCTCCGGCGCGAACGTGCTGGCCCTTGCTCACCGCGGCGCTCCGCAGGTGGCCGTAGTAGTACGACCACCCGCACGCGTCGCGGATCTTCACGCGGATGCCCGAGGTATCGCTCACGGTGCCCGAGCCGACGACCTCGCCATCGGCGACTGCGACCAGCGGGGCGCCCTCGTGGGCGAAGATGTCGATGCCGTTGTGGGTGGTCGCGGGATTCCAGTCGGAGTTCGCGTTGCTGTCGGGGCAGCTCACCGCGCAGCCATTGGGACCGCCGCACGACCCTCCGTCGTAGCCGATGTTGTGCGGCGCTGCGACCGGGAACAGGCTCATGGTCGGGGCGCACACGGCGGTGCTGTTGGGGCCGATCGGCTCGACGTCGAGCTCGACCTCGGTATCGCCCTCGTCGTCGATGCCGAGCTCATCGCCCTCGAGTCCGGAGTAGCAGGCTGCGGGCACCAGCAGCGCGGCGGCCAGGCCGATCGCGCCCACCGTGTTCCTGCGACCATGGTTGCGTACGAGATCGCGGAAATCCTGCATGGCTTTGCTCCCCATCGCAGCCGGTAGTGCCGCGGGTAGCCGCTCGGTTTAACGCCCCTGGCCCATCGCAGTTCGTGCGCTTGGCGCTGCGCGCTACGTCGGCCATCCCTCTGACCTTGGCCGGCATGTAAGGCGCTGCGACGGGACGCCGTTTCCCCGGTCCTCGCCCGCATCCTCGCGCCCTCCGGGCGCTCAACCGACCCGGGCGCCATAGGGGACCGCCATGCACGCGCTGCAATTCGCCGCCGCCTTTGCGCTCACGCTGCTGTGTTCCACGTCTGCGCCCGAGGCAGCGCCCGCGCGCCGGGTCGAAGGCAGGACCACCGCCGCTCGCCGGGAGCCTTTCCGGGAGCCTTCCCGGGAGCCTTCCCGCGAACTGGTCCGCTTCGAGTTCGGCGATCGCGAGGCGCTGCCGCTGGTGAGTCAGACGCTGGCGATCGAGATCGAAGGGCAGCACGCGCGCGCCGTGTCGAGCCTGGTCCACCGCAACGTGGCGGACGGCCGCGTCGAGGGCCTCGCCGTGCTCGCGCTGGCCGAGTCCGCGCGCATCACGGCTTTCTCGTACTGGAACGGCGCAGAACGGATCCTCGGCGAGGTCCTGCCCCGCGGCACTGCGCGGGCAATCTACGACGAGACCGTAGGGCGTCGGCGTGACCCGGGATTGCTGGAGCAGATCGCACCGGGGCGGTACTCGCTCGAGGTGTTCCCGATCGAGCCGGGCGAGCTCAAGCGGACCCAGTTCGTGTGGGAGCAGTGGCTCGAACAGCACGCCGGCGAGGTCTCGTACAGCGCCCCGCTCGCGGGCGCGGGTGCCGAGGTGAGCGTGGAGATCGCCGACGCGCGCGGCGTCTCGGGGCTGCGCTCGCGCTCGCACGTGCTGCGGGTGACGACCGAACGCGGGCGCACCCGCGTCACCGGCAAGGCCCGATCGGGCAAGATCCGCGAGTTCGATCTGCAGTGGACGATCGGTGCGCCGCCGATGACGATGCACGGCTGGGTCCACCGCGATCGCGGTGAGGACGGCTACGTGCTGCTCCATGTCGCCGCGCCGGCGTCCACGCCCGCGGCGCGTGTGCCGAAGGACGTCACGCTCGTGCTCGACGAGTCGGGCAGCATGGCCGGCGAGCCCATCGACAACGGCAAGGCCGCCGCCGCCGCGATCGTCGAGCAGCTCGACGCCACCGATCGCCTCAATGTGGTGTTGTTCGATGACCGCGCCGAGGCGCTGTTCCCCACACCGCGACCGGTCACCGACAGCGTCCGGAAAAAGGCCCAGCGGTTCATCGACGGGGCTGGGAACGGCGGTGGGACCGACATCGCGCTCGCGCTGGAGGCCGCGCTCACCCGCCAGGCCGACGACGATCGCCCCAAGTCGGTGCTGCTCCTCACCGACGGCGAGTCGCCGCGCGAGCCCGCCTTCGCGGCGGTCGAGGCCGACACGCGCGACGTCCGGCTGTTCACGATCGGCGTGGGTGCGCAGGTCGACACCGCGGCGCTGTTTCGACTCGCGGCGCTCAAGCGCGGCCGCTACACGCCCATCGCCGCGGCCTCGGAGATCCGGCCGGCGATGAAACGATTGTATGCGCGCATGGCCGCGCCGGTGTTCGTCGGCCTTTCGCTCGCCGCCGAGGGACCCACCCTGGTGCGGACATACCCGGCGACGCTGCCCGATCTGTTCGCCGGCGACGAGATCGTGATCACGGCCCGGGTCCAGGGCACGGGTGAGCTCGACGTCAGCCTCACCGGCACCACGACCGCGGGTGCGAGGATCCTTCGACACGCGCTGAACATCCCCAGGGCCGCCGACCGTCCGTGGGTCGGATCGATGTGGGCGCGGGCACGGATCGAAGACCTACTCACGCGACTCGCCCTCGCACCGGGCGACGCCGACACGGAAGAGCGCATCGCCGAGGTGACGCGACTCGGCGTCGCCTACGACATCGTGACCCCCTACACCTCGTTCCTGGCGATCCCGGAGTCGGAGCTCACCGCCCGAACGCGGGAGATGCTCGAGCGCGGCCGCACGGGTGCCGACCTCTTCGGCGAGAGCACCCAGGGCGGACGTGTCGTGAACATGGAGGAGTTCCGTAACATCCAGGTCGGCGGAACGAACCGCGGATTCACCTCGGTCGTCCAGTCCAGTTCGACCGCGAGCCGCGACAGCGCGGGGGTCTCTTTGGCGGGGGCGAGCGTGGATCCGGTCACGGGAAGGACGGCGGGTTGCGCCCACTGCAGCGCAGGGGAGGGCGGACCCATGGTCGGATTCGGCGGCCCCGCGTGGCTCGGGCTCTTGCTCGTCGCGCTTCGTCGTCGGCGTCGGAGTGCGGGGTGACGCGGCGGTGGCGGGTGTAGAATCTTGGCGATGGCCGGAGTGACGGGCGTGGGGATGCGGTGGATCGCTGTGGCCGGTGCGGCGCTCATCCGCGCCTGGGTGATCCTGCTCGGCAAGCGCTGCGATCCGCGGAGCTTACAGTGGCTGGCCGGCCCGGTCGGCGGACCTCGACTCGAGCTGGGGCCGCTGGCGTACCGCGACATCGCGGCACAGCAGGGCTGGACGGTCGACGAGCAGCGATCGGACACGGGTCTGGTCGAGGGCTTCGCCTCGCTCGCCAGCCCATCGTTCGACCCGCAGCAGGTGCATCCCTAGATCCACCGCTTCTACGAGCGCACCAGTGAGTACGACCTCGAGGCGTGGAATCACTCGCCGTTCCCCGGGCGCCTGATGCTGTGGCTGTTGGTGAACACCGTCAGCCGCGCGATGCAGCAGCTCGAGTTCCCCGTGACGGGGCTCGATCTGGCCCGCGGCCTGGTGATCCAGGTGCTGCCTTTGCGCGACGCGGAGGGGCGACGCGTGTGCACTGCGTGGATCCGCAGGCGTCGCGCGGCCCCTGGCTCCCGCGATCGCGTGGTGTACACCGGCTTCTACGGCGACGGCATCGCGCCCATGCACGCGCTCCCGTGCGTGCGCGTCGTGTTCCCGCTGCCGCGGGGCAACGCCACGGTGCTGCTCGCGCCGTCGGCAGCGGCGGTCCTTCGTGTGGCCGCGCCGGCCTGATTCTCTCGTCGCGCGGGCGCGGGTTCGGCGACGTTGGCTTCTACCGCGTGGTCGAGCGCTCGCCCACGCGGTGGCGGGTCCTGCGGTTGCGGACGCTGCGGCTCGGCCCGCGGTCGCGATCACGCCTCCGGGCGCGCGCCGATCACCAACAGGAACACGGCGTCGTCGGTGGCCGTCACGGCGTGGCGCAGGCCGGGGCCCATGGCGAGGCATCGACGACCTTCGACGTCGGCCTCCGCCCCCGTCGCGGGCGCCGCAAACGTCACACGGCCGAGCACCGGTACCACGAGTACGGTGCCGGGCGCCGCGTGCTCCTGCAGGCTCTCGCCTCGTTTCAGACCCATGGCGACGACCGTGAGCTGAGGACTCTTGACGAGCGTCCGCGCAGCCTTGCCGTCGGCGGCGTCGCGCGCGAGCTCGACGAGCTCCGCGGCGATCGTCGCCATGTCGAGGGATCCGAAGAGATCAGGGGTCACGTCGTGGGGTGGGTGCATCATTGGACGATCAGCTTTCGTTCGTGGCGCGCATCGAGAGGTGGTGGCGGCCGAAGCCGCGCGCGGACAACAGGCCGCCCGCCATCATCCGGGCTCGCGCGTGGATCTGGTCCGCGACGTCTTCGGTGAAGATCTCCGCGAGCGTCTCGGCGAACAGCTCGAGCCAGCGGCGAAAATGCTGCGGCCCGACGCCGTCGAGCCGAGCGTGCACCGATCTGGGGTTGCCCGCGTAGCCGGGCTCGCGGAGAAGGGCCGCGCTCCAGAAGTCGACCATCTTGTCGAGGTGCTCTGACCAGGGGCCACGCATGCGTGCATGGAAGACCGGGCCGAGGAGGTCGTCCTCCTGCACACGGGCGTAGAAGGCGTGCACCATCCGGGTGAGCCCGGCGCGATCGATCTCGTTCACCACCGCATTTACAAGTACGATAAATACCGGTATCCGCAATGACGGATTCGCCTCGACACCCCGCAGACCTTGCGCTCACGCCCATGCTGCTCACGCACCGCACCGAACTCGCCCTGCGCCTCCTCATGGTCCTGGCACTCCAGGCCGACGACGCGGACCCGCTCGCCGTGCCCGAGGCGGCCGATCGACTGCGCGTGTCCGCGCACCACCTGGCGAAGGTGGCGCAAGACCTCGTACACCTCGGTGCAGTGGAGACCGTGCGTGGGCGGGCGGGCGGTCTGCGTCTGCGGCCCTCGGCGCGGCAGCGTCGGCTCGGTGAGATCGTGCGTGCGCTCGAGCCCATGGTGCTCGCAGAGTGCTTCGAGGGCGGAGCAAACACCTGCGTGCTCGCCCCCGCATGCCGCCTCGCCGGCGCGCTGCAGGAGGCGAGCGATGCGTTCTTCGCGGCCCTCGATCAGCACACGGTCGCGGACCTCGTCGCACGCCCGACCCGGTTGCGTCGCTTGCTCGCGATACGGTGATCCGGACCTCGCCGGGTCAGGGCATGCGCAACGCGGTGGCGGTTCGCCGCGCTGGGCACTACGCTGTCCGACGATGATCGACGCAGCGCCGGTGCAGCGCGTGACCGCGACCGCCTACCAGCGTGCGAGCGGAGTCAGGCCGGCAAGCACGAGCGATCGACGCGGGCTTGTTCGAGATGTCCGGCGAATGATGGTCGCGCCATCGCTCGAGTCTCCACTGCTTTGATCACGATGCGACTTCCACTCGCCGCTTTGGTCCTGCTCTCGCTCGGGTGTGCGCGTGCCCCCATCCCGACCACGCTGCATTCCGCGGCCCTGCCGAGCACCGCTGATGCGGCTGCACCGCCGCTGGTCGTACTGCTGCCAGGTTTCGGCGACGCGGGCGAGGTCTACGCCGAGCGCGGCGTGGTGGCGATGATCCAGCGCGCCCACCCCGATGTCGACGTAGTCACGGTCGATGCACGGTTCCGCTACTACACCGGCCTCCAGATCGTCGAGCGGCTGCGCGACGATGTTCTCCGCCCCGCACGCCGAGCCGGTGCACGCAGCATCTGGCTCGTCGGGACCTCGATGGGCGGGCTCGGGGCGCTGCTCGTCGCCGAACGTCACCCCGAGCTCGTCGATGGATTGATCCTGATCGCGCCGTATCTCGGACGCCGTCGCACGCTCGACCGCATCCGCGCGTCCGGAGGCCTCTCGACATGGTCGCCACCCGCCGCGGCGCGTCAGCGTTACGACGAAGAACTCTGGGTGTTCCTGCAGCGGCGCGCACGGCAGCCCGAGGGATTCCCGATCTTCCTCGCGTATGGTGCAGACGATGGCGGTGTCCCCAGTTTCGCCGTGCTGGGCGCAGCGCTGCCGGAGAGCTGCGTGGTGGTTCGGCCCGGCGCGCACGGGTGGACGACCTGGGTGCGGCTGTGGAGCGAGTTGGTACAGCGCTGGACGCCTCGAGCACCGCTCCACCCCGAGTAGCTCGGTGCTCACGCCTCGGCGAAGACGGTGGAGCGGACTCGTGCACGGTCACGACGCGACGCCGGCAGCGCATCGCCGCCCCCGCTCAGATCTCCTGCGCCTTGCGCCCCCGCTTGTACACGACCCGATACAGATCCGTGCGCCTGTCGAACCACGTGCTCACCGTCCCCGCGCGCCTCGTCCGGCGCAGCACGTCGAGATCCAGCTCGCAGACCACCATGGTCTCGACGTTGGGTGTGCCCTCCTCGGCGATGCCGTCGCGGGCGAAGGGGATGTCGCACGGCGTGAGCACGCACGACTGGCCATAGTGGATGTCGGCGCCGGCGACGAACGGCAGGTTGCCGACGGGCCCCGAGAGCACGGCATAGACGTGGTTCTCGATGCACCGCGCATGGGCACACGAGCGCACCCGCAGATAGCCGGAGCGGATGTCGGTGTTGAACGGTACGAAGAGGATGCGGGCGCCCTGGGCTGCGGCGATGCGCGAGAGCTCGGGGAACTCGACGTCGTAGCAGATGAGGATCGCGACCTTGCCACGGTCGGTGTCGAAGACCTCGAGCTCGTTGCCCGCCGACACGCCCCACCAACGCCCCTCCGAGGGCGTGATGTGGATCTTGCGCTGGCGGCCGACGGTGCCGTCGCGACGGAACAGGTACGCGATGTTGTACAGCGCGTGATTCTCCATCGTCAGGTGGCTGCCACCGATGATGTTGACGTTGTGCTTGATCGCCATCTGCGTGAACATGGCGACGTAGCGCTCGGTGAACTCGTCGAGGCGCCTGGCTGTCAGCGCCGGGCGATCGGCGGTGACCAGGGCCTGGAGCTGGTTGGTGAGCAGCTCGGGGAACACCAAGAAGTCGGCGCGGTACTCCGACGCGGTGTCGACGAAGAACTCGCATTGCTTGGAGAACGCCTCGAAGCTGTCGACGGGGCGCATCTGGTACTGCACCGCGGCGATGCGGGCGATCCGGGGGTAGGTGCCCGTGGCCGGGGCGTGGGCTGGGTTCAGCCACTCCATCAGCACTGCATGGCCGAGCGACTCGTGGTCGCTGGGCAGGTAGCCGACGATCACGTCGCGCACGGCGAAGCCATTGGCGAGCTGGGCGGTGAGCACCGTGTCCTTGAGCTCCTTGCGCATCACCTTGCGCGTGTACTCGTCGGCGGTCATCGACTTGGCGTGGATCTGGTACTCGGGGATGCGTCCGGCGATGAGGATCGCGCGGAGGTTCATCGTCCGCGCCAGCTCCTTGCGGGCCTCGTACAGTCGACGGGCCAGCCGCATGCCGCGGAACGACGGATCGACGGCGATGTCGATGCCGTACAGCGTGTCGCCCTCGGCGTCGTGATTGCGGATGAAGCCGCTGTCGCACGCCTCGCGGAAGGTGTGGGGGCGGGCATAGTCCTCGCCATCGACGAGCAGGCAGCTCGACGTCGCCACCAGCCTGCCGTCGTACTCGACGCAGATCTGGCCCTCGGCGAAGCGCATGAGCTGGGCCGCGAGCTGGTCCTTCGACCACGGCTCGATGCCCGGAAAGCAACGGCGCTGCAGCGCCTGCACTGCGTCGATGTCCGTGTTCGCGAGCGGACGGACCACGACGCGCTTCTCGTTGCTGGCTGCCATGGGGCGCAGGGTAACGGACGGAGTTGGCCGCGGGGGACGCGGGTGCCATGGTGACGTGGGCCGGGTGCCACTCGAGGCGCATCGCGGCACTGTCGTCGGCGTGCCTCAGGAGGTCGGCCTCGGCCCGCTGCGCGCCGGCCAACGTGAGCACGCGCTGCAGCCGGCCGGCGACCCCCCGCCGCATCAATTCGGTGTACCCCGACACCCCGGCGATGGTGCAGCGGGCGCAACCGTCGACGAGCTCCGACCATGCGACGGTGCCCTGCGAATTGTAGCGCCGCCACGCCCGATCGCCGGGCCGCGCGGTGGGTCGCGGTAGGCCGGCCCATCAAACGATCGGTGGTGATCGCCGTCGGCCGCCATCCGTGGTGTCATGGTCGGTGAACATGCCCGATGTGCACGACGATGGTGGCGGCAGGGGACCGGCGGCGGGGCCGTCGGATCTGGACTTCGATGTGGACGCACTCGCGGCCGACCTGCAGGCGGCGGGGCCGGACGGCGACGACGGTGAGTTCGAGGAACTCGAAGAACTCGTCGAGGTTCCCGACGAGCCGACGCATCCACGGCGGCTGTTCTTGGTGGTGGACGGCCGCGTGCACCCGGTGGTGACGCAGCGGTTCGTGATCGGTCGGGTGTCGAGCCAGTGCGACCTGGCCATCATCGACGCCAACGTCTCGCGGCAGCACTGCGCGATCGAGCGCCGCGATGGGCTGTTCTATGTGATGGATCTGGGCAGCACCAACGGCGTCGTGGTCGATGGCGTTCGCGTGGACGATCACCCGATCGAGGCCGGTGATGTGCTGGTGCTGTCGGGTCACCGGATCGAGTGTACGTTCGAGCCGCCGGTGCTGGAGCCGATGCCCGCCGAGGCGCCGACGCTGGCTGCGATCGCGCGCGCGGTCACGGGGCGGATGGCGGCGGTGCCGGAGCAGCGCGCTCCCGCCCAGCCCGTGGCCGTTCAGCCCGCGCCCGCAACGTTCGAAGCGCGCGTAGAGGCGCGGCTAGAGTCGATCGCGTCGGAGCTCGCCGCGCTGGTCACGACGATGCAGCGCCTGGTGGAACGCGTCGAGGGGCTCGAGGGTGTCGAGGCGCTCGCCCAGGTGATCCACCGCCGGCTCGAGCTGGGCAAGCCGCCGGTCCCCCAGAAGGGCTGACCTCACGGCGCCGCGTCGCGTCCGCCCGTGACGGCACCCGGCGCGATCCTGGCGTCGCGCCCCATGCGCTGTCGTCGTCGGCCAAACGGCCCGACGACGAGAACGACGGCGAAGCGTGTGCCCGAGGTCTCCGCGCCATCGCCGAAGGCGGGCGCGCAGCAGAGGTGTCATCCCGGAAGCACGCCGCCTTCGCGGATCTCCAGCGCTGACACCATGGCTGCCGCCGACAAACCTCGTCTTCATCGCGTCGAACTCCAATCCGAAAGCGGCCAGGCCGCAGCGCCCGACGCCGCGCCGCCGGGGCCGTGGACGGTCGAGTCTGGGTATCGGTGGTGCGAGCGGCTGGCGTCGCGTCACTACGAGAATTTTCCGGTCGCGAGCCGGTTGGTGCCCGCACACCTACGGCCACACGTGGCGGCGGTCTACGCCTTCGCACGGACGGCGGACGACTTCGCCGACGAGCCGCGCTACGAGGGCCGGCGCAGCCAGGCACTCGATGCGTGGGAAGAGCTGCTCGAGACCTGCTATCGCCGCGAGGTCCAGCATCCCGTCTTCATCGCGCTGCGCGACACCGTGCGCCGCCACCAGATCCCGATCGTGCCATTGAGGGCGCTGCTCACCGCGTTCCGCATGGATCTCTCCCGGCGCCGCTACGGCTCGTTCACCGAGCTGCTCGAGTTGTGCGCACACTCGGCCAATCCCGTCGGGCAGCTCGTGCTGCACGTGCACGGCCATCGCGAGCCCGAGCTGCATCGGTTCAGCGATGCGATCTGCACCGCGCTGCAGCTCGCCAACTTCTTGCAGGATCTCTCGGTCGACATCCCCCGCGGTCGGCTCTATCTGCCGGCCGAAGACCTCGCCCACTTCGGCGTGGACATCGACGACGTCCTCGCCCAGCGCCCGACGCAGGAGTTCCGCGAGCTCATGCGCTTCGAGGTGGCGCGGGTGCGTGCGATGTTCCACCGCGGTCGTCCGCTCATCCGCCGGGTCGATCCAGGACTCTCGATCGAGCTCGACGCGACGTGGCGCGGTGGCATGGCGATCCTCGATCGCGTCGCGGCGCTACGCGACACCTCGCTGACGGCGCGGCCGACCCTGAGCCGGCGCGACAAGGCCGGGATCGCGGCGCGGTCGCTCGTGGGGTTCGGCCACCGGCTCGTGCGCGGCGGAGCCTGAGTCGCGGAGCGTCAGCGGAGCGCGGCCGACCGGGCCTCGGCCTTCTCCCACATGCGCACGTAGCCCTCGGCAGATCGGAACAGCGGCTCGAGATCCGCATCGGAGAGCGCGTCTCTGCGCGCGTCCTCGATGAGCTCGGGCAGCAGGCCGATGTGCACCATGCCCTCGGTGTTGAAGTCGATGACGCGGTTGCCCACCACCGGCTCGGTGAACTCGACGTCGCCGGCGTACGAGCTGAACGGATACGTGATCGGATCGTCCTGCGGCGTCGCGCACGCGCCGTCGCCGAATCGCGGCCCGGCGGCGCCGGCGAAGCCGTTGAGGTCGAAGCCGAAGCCCTCGGCCGGGTAGCCGCCGTTGGCTTCGATGAGCGCGACGCGCTCGAGCAGCCGCTCGACCATCGCGCCGGGCCCCGCCGCGTCACGGCAGCGACCCAGGCCGGTCTTGGACACGCCGCCCAGCTGGTAGAGGCGACCGTCGAACACGCCGCCATGGGTGCCCGCCGCCGGGTAGTCGGCCTCTTCGAGCAGCTCGAACGCGCGCTGGTACGCGTACCGCGGCAGGTGATCGACCTCGATGATCATCCCGCGCGCCATCATCTCGCGCATCAGCGTCTCGCCGATGGGGGTCATCGTCGCGTTCTGGCAGTAGTCGCCGACGAGCGGCGGGTCGCTGAGGGTCGACGCGAAGGGGAACACGGTGCCCAGCGGCGCGTTGGGGAAGTTGCTGAAGTCGTTGGGCGGCGCTGCGTCGTACTGCCCGCGCGGCATGTTGAGGCCACCGAAGCCGACGTCGCCGTGATCGAACGTCGTGGGCACGTCGGCCGGGCACTCCTCGGTGAAGTTCGACCAATGGCCGCTGTTGAAGAAGTTGCCCAACTCGATGAACGACCGATCGCCATCGCCCGGCGAGAACGCGTTGTCGTACTTGTGCACGGGGAAGATCGCCCGCACGCCGAGCCCGTGGTAGGCGTCGAGCTGCGCGGAGACATAGGCCTCGTCGCAGACCGGGCCACCCGGGTACGGCACCAACCGGCAGTCGAACAGATCCGAGGTCTCGATGCCCAGCACCACCGCCATCTTGCCCACCGCGATCACCTCGCGCGCCTCGGCGGGCGACAGCACGACGCGAAACCACCCCATCCCCGGCCCGCCGGACTGCGCGTCGATGTAGCGCTCCATCGCGTAGGTCTCCTCGATGATGCGATCGACCGCGACCATGTCGTCGCACGAGTACCGCACCGGCTGGATATCCGAGCCCGCGACCATGTGACAGATGACCGAGTTCGTCGTCGCGTGCTGCACCACCAGCCGCAGCCCGGACAGCCACGCGCGCTCGAGCCAGCGGTAGTACTGGGTCTGATGCGTCGACCGCCGCGGCGCGTCTGGCCACTCGGTGAAGTCGGGATAGCCGTCCGTCACGTGGGCGTCGACGCTGAGCTGCCCGGCGATGAGGTCGGGCAAGATGCCGGCGATGTCGGCCCCGTCCGCGCCCGCGGAGTCGAACGCGTAGCCGAAGAAATCCTTGCGGCCCATCTCGCCGTGATAAAGCGTGCAGTCTGGCAGCGCGTGCTCGACCCCGAGGCGGTGGTACGCGCCGCCGTGGAAGATGCCGCCGCCGCCGAATCCGAAGTTCGAGTGGATGTGTGAGTGCGTGTCGACGACGCCGAACAGATCACCGTCGTCGAAGTTCGTGCGCACGGGCGCGCCCGTGGCGTCGAGCGTGAGCTCGGGGTGCTCGCGGCAGTCGGCCGCCGCCTCGAGCGTCACCGCCATCGCCGCCGCCTCGTCGCTCACCAAGCCGTCGCGTCCGAGCAGCAGACCGGTCCGTCGGTTGCGCAGCACCACCGCGCCGTTCTCGCCCGTGGCCTCGAGTTGCCACTCGGCGCCCGACACGTACGCATCGTCGACCAGCAGCACGTCGGACTGCAGGCTCGTCTGCCGCAGCAGCGGTCCGTCGTCGGCCACGAGGTAGCCGCCCTCGTCGTCGAACAATAGGTAGGTCCCCAGATCCGATGCCTTCATGAAGAAGCGCGCGGCGCCGTCGGGAGTGAACGCGAAGCCGTCGCCCGCGGCGTTGCGCGCGAGTACGGTGTCTCCGGCGCGGACCGAGACGCAGGCGTCCGCGAACGCGTGGATGTCGGCCTCGCCCGATTCGCCGGTCTCGTCGGCGGTGCCTGTGCCGTCGGCGGTGCCTGTGCTCTCGGCGGTACCGGTGGTGTCACCGCCGGTCGAGTCGCCGCCCGCGTTGCAGGCCGCGAGGAGGAGGGCCATCGCCATCGACGGGGAGCGCGTGGGCAGCACACCGCATCGTAGCCGACTCGCGGGCAGAGACGGTGGCGCGGGCCGCTGCGGCCCACGCAGCGCCCTCAAGGCCGCTTGCTCGGGTCGGCAGGGTCGAGCTCGATGAGCGCGCCTGTGCCGGGCCGCGGGATCACGCCGAGCACGTGGTGGCCGAACGAGTAGGTGCGGAGATTCACGACCTCGGAGCCCTTCGTGAAGCACTCGATCGACCCGCTCTCGTCGGGGGTGGACTCGAGCGTGGCGTCCTTGCACGCGACGCGCGTCCATCCGTTTTTCCCGAGGTGGACCAAGAATGCCAACGTCGTCGGGACGACCTCGTCGGAGTAGTAGACGCGCGCGGCGGCCTTGGCATCGTTGCTGAAGTCGCCACAGAACGTACCACCTTCGGGGATCACGCCGGCTTTGCCGAGGGCTTCGGGGATCTCGCCACCTTTCTCTTCGCACTCGTGCTTGCAGGCGGCCAGGCTGAGCGACAGCGACGCGACGACGAGGAGGTGCGGCGCCAGGGATCGGGTTGGGGCGGTCATGTCGGTGTCTCGGTAGACTGGCCAGGGGGAAGAACGATCACGGGCGGAGTGATCGAGTACTCGGGTGGTGCGATCGCGAAAGCAGCCGCACACCGACGCGCGCGGCGTCGGCGCGCGGCTTCTCGAAGCACTCAGTAGCAGAACTCGGGGACCTGCTGGCAGAGGGTCGCCGGGCAGTCGATCTCGTTGCCGTGGCTGTAGCAGCCGAAGTTCAAGGCGACCTCCGACGAGCAGGAAGTCCACATCCGCGACCTGAAGTTCGACGTCTGACCGACCAGCGGCGTTGCGCGGCGAGATGGCGTCCTTGCCGCAGGTCGGTCCGTTCCGCAACGCGGGCTGGTGGATCGACGACGGCGGCGGTGCCGCAACGCTGCTGCTGGTCCGCGAGGACGCCGAGATCCCGTTCGCGGGCTGAGCCACGAGCCGTGCATGTGCGGGGCGTTGCAGGTGTACTTTGATGTGGGCACTGCGTGCCCGAGGACAATCAATGCGACTGAGAGATCTGATTCTCGCATCGAGTGGACTGCTCATCGCGGCGTGTCCCGCTAGAATGCGACGCGCAGTCCGGGACCCATCGCCTGCACCGCGACCTGGCGCCTCGCCCGGCGCATGCGCACCGCACCGGTCGCAGTGAGCACTGCACCCACGATCACGATCGCCGCGCCGACCGAGAGCAGGACATCGGTGGCCACAGCGAGCCTGCGGCCGCGATCGACGAGGTCGCGGCGCTCCGCCGGGTCGTCCTCGCCGAGCAGATCGGACTCCCGCCGTTGCGCGAACGCACCCACGATTGCACCCGCGGCCGCGATACCAGCACCTCCCGCAAGCAGGCCGATGCCGGTATCGTGTGTGGCCCGTCACTTCACGCGATTCGATGGCGGCGGCTCGTCGGGCGGCGTGATGTTCGTGGTCGATGACACGCGGGGCGGCGGAGGTGCCCGCTCGGTGGGGGTGATCGTCGCGGTGACGCGTGTGAGCACGGCGATTCGCTGCGAGGGCACGTCGCACGGGTCCGCGTCGGGCGGTTCGCCGGTGACATCGGCACTCTCAGCACCGGTGACGTCGGGGCCTGTTTGCTCAGCGCCGTCCGCTGCTCCCGACGATTCGACCGCCAAGGACCCCGGCACCAGCCTCATCATCGCCGCAGGCAGTCACCGATGCCAACGTGAGAATAGGCGTGAGGTGTCGGAACACAAAGCCTGAACGTCCGGTCATTCTCATAGTCGCTTCCTCACGGCCCGTCGCTTCGCGGCTGATTGATGGTGGCGCCCGCGCTCACGGGTGAGAAAGGAGAATCTGGGTAGCGTTGGAGATGCTCGGATCCTGGTGGCGACAGATCGGGTGGGTCTCGTCGCGGCTCGTCGCGTGGCGTCGGCGGCGGTCCGGGATCGGGTGCGATCGGGGACGCGACGACGGCGTCGGCCTGCTCGGGTCGGGGCAACGGCGGGCGCGTCTCGGTCGTGCCGGATGGGGCTTGGTCACCACGGAATTGCAACGCCACGATCACCGCCAGCGCGACCACCGAGACCACTGCGATCCAAGGCCGCCTCGGCGCCGACTCGAGGCCGGTCGTGATGACCGCCATAGAGCCCGTCGATGCCGGAGCGGTCGGCTCGAGCACTGGTGTCGGCAGTGGCGCAGGCATGATGCGCTGTGTCGTCACCGCGAATCGGCTGAGCGCCTTCGAGTCGTCGGAGCGACCGGTGCCGCGGGCGCTCGGCAGCTCGAACAACGCCCTGTGCACAGCATCGATCAAGCGCTCGACTACCGCATTGCCGTCGGCGGGACGACTGTCGGCGTTCGGATCGAGCATGTCCGCGTGCAAGGCCACGAGCGCGGCGGGCAGATCGTCCCGCAGTGCGGGAGCATCGCGCGCGCCGTGCATCAGCTCGTGCATGAGCAGGCCGATCTCCCGAACGTCGTCTGCGGGCGTATCGACGACCGCCATGACCCCTGTGCGTGTCTTCAGGGCCGCGAGGCCGAAGTCGGCGATCTTGATCGCGAGCGCGCGGCCGCCCTGCTCGGTCTGGTGGACGTCGCGCGCCGTGATCGGGCCGACGATGAACCCCCGGTCGTGCGCGTGGCCGACCGCCGTGAGCACCTGTGCGATGATCGGCACGAGTTCTTCGAGCGCGAGCACGGCACCATCGCGCAGGAGCGTGTCGGCGATCCGCGGCCCCCGGATCCAATCCGTCAGGATCCAGGTGCTGCCGTCGTGCTCTCCCCAGTCGAGCAGGGGAACGATCTTCGGATGGTCGAACCGGTGCAGCGCGGTGAGGCGCTCGCGTCCCGCGGTGTCGAGCAGGAACGGCATCACCCGCAACAACACCTCGCGCCCAGCAGCATGGGACCAGCAGACCCTGCGTTCGATCAGCCCGTCGGGCCGTAGCGCGACGCGCGACTCGACGCGGCCCAGCAGCGGACCTCCAGCACCCAAGAGCGCCTCGACCGAGATCGTCTCGCTACCCATCGCGTCGCTGCTCATCGCGTCGCTGCCCATCGCGTCGCTGCCCATCGCGCACCGTGCAGTAGCAGACCGCAGAGCGCGCAGCAATGATCGCGGGGACCGCCGCCACGATCGTCACGCGCCTCCACCCGCCTGCCGCATGTGCATCGTGAGCGCTGGCCGATCCTGAGGCCGGATGGCCATGTGGGAGGATCGTCTACCGAAGAACGTGACACGCGCGACATCGTCGTGTCGATGTCCCCTGAAACGCGGGAGCCACACCCGCGTGCGTGTTGTCGTACCCTCCCGCGATCCTTCTCGGCATCGCCCTCGGCGTCGCCACCGTCCAGGTGGCTTGCACCGCACTCCTCGACTTCGAGGAGTGCGAGGTCGACGAACACTGTGGCGACGGCTCCGTGTGCGTGGCGCAGCGCTGTCGTGAGGCCCAGGCCCAGGTCATCGAAGTGAACGCGCCGATCACCGAGGACACGATCTGGGAGTCGCCGAACAATTACGTGCTCGATGGGGTGATCTACGTCGCGTCCGGGGTCACCCTCACGATCCGATCGGGCGTGGTGGTGCGGGGGCGCGAGGGGTCAGCGCTCGTCGTCGAATCGGGCGGCACGTTGCAGGCGCGAGGGACCGAGTTCGCGCCGATCGTGTTCACCAGCGACAAGCCGGAACGCGAACGCGTACCGGGTGACTGGGGTGGGGTCGCGCTGCTCGGGCGCGCACCGGTGAACACGGCGGGCGCCGTGCTCGAGGGCGTCAGCGAGACCGACCGCGCGGGGTTCGGCGGTACCGATCCTACCTGGTCGTGCGGCGTGATCGAATACACCCGCATCGAGTTCGCGGGCTTCGCCATCGAGCAGGACGAGGAACTCAACGGCCTCACCCTCGCGGGCTGTGGCAGCGGCACGCTCATCTCGCACTTGCAGGTGCACTACGCGTTGGACGACGGCATGTCGTTGACCGCGTCGTCGCACGCCTCGCTGCCCACCCACACCACGCCGTCGCCGCAACTCGCGGACTCGCACGTCGACAGACAGGCGTCGGTGTCGTCGGCGTTGCCGTCGTCGCACGCCTCGCCCGGATCGACGCTGCTGTCGCCGCACACCGGCATCGGACCCTCGGAGGAGCCCGAGCCTGAGGGATCGGACGCGGTCCCCTCGGCGTCGGTGGGTCCGCCCGTCGCGGTCGTGGAGGCCGACACCGCGCCGTCGTCGGACGAGGTCCCCTCGCCGTCGCCGGTGCTGCCCGAACTCTCGTCCGTTGCCGCGGTGGCGGTGCCCGTCATCGTCGTGGTCGTGATGACGCCCGCGGTGAACGTCGCACCCTCGTCGATCGTGGCGCCTGCGCAGGCTGCAGCGAGCGGAAGGAGGACGCCGGCGAGCACCACGGTGCGCATCGGACCAGGCTACGTCCGGGGTGCAGCGGTCGCAAGCAGTGCCACCGACGGCGCAGCGTTTGGGTGGGGGCTAGGGGCGGGGTGACCGGCGGGGTGACCGGCGGGGTGACCGGGGGTTCACCGCGGCCCCGCTCGACATCGCGCGATCACACGCCCGCGGCGTTTTTCACGTCCGTCATCGTTTCGTCGCTTGCATGCATCGCGGTTTGTCTCCGAACATGCGGGCAATGCACCGCGTCGGCCGTCGTCGCTTCCTCACCGTGGGTGGTCTCTCGCTGGGCGCCTGCCTGGTCCCGCTCGCGGCACGCCTGTCCAGCCTGGCGCGGGCCCGCGACTACGGCGATCTCGTGCCCGATCCCGAGGGGATCATCGATCTGCCGCCGGGCTTCTCCTACACCGTGCTGCAGGAGGCCAGCGGCACCATGACCGATGGCTATCGCGTGCCCGGTCTCCCCGACGGCATGGGCTGCTTCCTCGGCAGCGACGGCAACTGGGTGTTGATGCGAAATCACGAGGTGCCCGGGTTCTTGTTCGGGTTCGGCGCGTACGGCCTGGGTGAGGCGCCGCCCGAGGCCTTCGCGGCCGATGCGTTCGGCTGCGTGACGCGCGTCGTCGTCGATCCGACCACACGCGCGCTCGTCTCGAGCAACCTCGTGCTCACCGGCACGTCACGGAACTGCGCCGGCGGCCTGTCGCCGTGGGGCTGGCTGTCGTGCGAAGAGGCCGGCGGCGAGAGCGGCCACGGGTATGTCTTCGTGTGCGATGTCGAGGCCACATCGGTGCAGAACCCGGTGCAGGTCGTCGGCTACGGACGATTCCATCACGAGGCGGCGGCCGTCGATCCCGCCACGCACGTCTGTTACCTGACCGAGGATCGCGGCGACGGCTGTCTGTATCGCTTCGTGCCCCTCGATCCCTGCGCGCCGTTCGTCGGCCGCCTGCAGGCCTTGCGGGTAGTGGGGCAGGACGGCGCCGTCACGTCCGATTGGGCGACCGGTGAAACGGCCACGGTCGACTGGGTCGACATCGACGATCCAAACCCCGTCGACGACACGGTGCGCGTCGAAGCAGCGGGCAAGGGCGCGGCGCTGTTTCGCCGCGGCGAGGGCATCTGGTTCCACGACGGGCAGGTCTGGTTCACGTCGACGAGCGGTGGCCCCGCCGGATCCGGTCAGGTGTTCCGCCTGACCGACGGTGTCGACGGCGGCGTCCTCGAGCTGGTCACGCAATCCGAGGATTCCAATGTCCTCGACTTCCCCGACAACATCACGATCGCGCCGTGGGGCCAGCTCTTCATGTGCGAGGACGGCTCGGGCGCCAACTTCATCCGTGTGCTCACCGACGAGGGCGAGGTGCGACCCTTCGCGCGCAACCGGGCCAGCGGTTCGGAGCTCGCCGGTGTGTGTTTCTCCCCGGACGGAACCGTGCTGTTCGTGAACCTCCAGCTCGACGGGCTCACACTCGCCATCACGGGTCCGTTCCCCGCCGCGCCCGCGCTGCCCGTGGACGAGCCGGATTGCGATGGCGTGGCGGAGACCGGCGAATCCGGGGCGGCCGATACCTCGGGTGGGGATGCCAGCGACGGCACCACGACGGGATCCGAGGACGGACAGACGGCCTCGAACGCGGACGCATCCGGCGACTCGTCGACGGACGCCGAATCGGGATCGGGCGGCTCCGAGTCGTCGGCCGGCGCCGCCGGCGACGAGGAGGGCTGCGGATGCACGACGAGCTCGACGGGCGACGCGGCGAGTGCGGCGATCACGGTGGCGATCCTCGCCGCCGTCCGCCCGCGCACCGGCTGAGCACACGCGGCGCGCTCCCTGGGCCAGGTGATGCGCTAGATCAGCCAGGTCGTCGACGACCTGGACCTCGAGGAGTCGACGCCGTGCTCGCGTAGCGGGTTGCCCGGCCACAGCTCGGGCACGCATCACCACTGCGCGAGCATGTCGGCCTTCCGGGCGAAGCGCCCGAGCAGTGGCCAGCGCCCGGACCACCGTTGTTGCTCGGGTCGCTCGACGACCGCCCGTGCCGTCAGGCCAGCCCGCCGAGCGGGCCCGTGCCCTCGTCGCCGTAGCTGTCCACGTTCACGCCGAGACCCTGCAGCAGCGCCATGAACAGGTCGGCGAGCGGCTCGCCGTTGTACTGGACGTGGCGCCCAGGGTTGATCGCCCCGCCGAGCCGACCCCCGAGGAGGATCGGCATGTCGCGGTGGGCGTGGGAGTCGCCGTCTTCGATCTCGCTGCCGAAGAACACGACGGAGTTGTCGAGCAGGGTGCCGTTGCCTTCGGGCGAGTCCTTCATCGCCTGGAGCAGGTAGGCGAGGCGCTCGACCTCCCAGCGGTTGATGATCCTGAGCTTGTTGTGGCTGTCCGGGGAGCCGCCGTGGTGCGACAGATAGTGGTGGCCGCCGCCGGCACCGATGTCGCCGAAGTCGCGGTTGCTGCCGCCGTTGTCCATCATGAAGGTGAGCACGCGCGTGCGATCGCACTGCATGGCCTTGACCATGATGTCGCTCATCAGCGTGACGTGTTGCTCGAAGCCCGCGAAGCTGAGTTCGAACGCGCCGAGCTCGCACTGGGGCTGCGTGCCCTCGGACTGGACGCGCAGCTCGAGGTCGCGCACCGAGTCGAGGTATTCCTGCACCTTGATCTTGTCGTTCTGGCCCAACTTGGTCTGCAGGGTCTGGGCGTCCGACATCGCGTGGTCGAGCACGCTCAGGCGCCGCGACTTGATGCGGGCGAGCTCGACCGCGCTGGCGCCGGGATCGAAGCCGGCGAACAGCAGGTCGAACGCAGTGGCGGGGTCGGTCAGCTTGGGGATCGGCGTGTTGCCGACCCATGCGATGTTGCGGCCGTACGCGCAGCTGTAGCCGCTGTCGCAGTTGCCCGCGTTGCCGCCGCCCTCGGTCCCGAGCTGCAGCGAGGCCATCGGCGTGGCCGTGCCCAGGTGCTGGGCGTAGAGCTGATCGATGGTCGTGCTGTTGGTGATGTCGGTCTCGGAGAGGTTGACCCGGGTGCAGCTGAGGAAGCAGCCGGTGCCGCGCGCGTGGTCGCCCGGGGCGCTGAACTCACCGGCGCGGTTGTCGAGCCCCGACACGACCATGACGTCCTCGCGCAGCGCTTCGAGCGGCGAGAGGATCTCGGTCATCGCGTAGTCGGAGCCCGTGGTCGTGGGCGTCCATGCCTGCATGTGGATGCCGCACGGCACGTAGACGGCGACGAAGCGCAGGGGCACGTCGATGCCGGCGTGGGCGGTCGGCATCATCGCCTCGAGCCACGGCAGGCCGAGCATGATGGCGGAGCCGCCCCCGAGGAAGGTGCGGCGGGAAAGGGGGGATCGGCGCGTGATCGCAGGGGAGTTTCGGCGCGTCATGGCGAGGGCTCCTGGGGACTACGCATGCGGAAGATGTCGCTGGTGGCGATGGCGACGGCGAGGTCTTCGAGCGAGAAGCCCGAGCCCTCGGCCGCGGCGAGGATCTCATCGAGGTAGGGGACGTCGTCGTCCTTCATGCCGCGACCCAGGGCGTAGGTCGCCGCGTGCTTGACGGTGCACCGCGTGAAGTCGTCGCGCTCGGAGAGCAGCCCGACCATGTCGAGGGCATCGGTGAACTCGGTGCCATCGGGCATGTTGCCGCTGGCGTCCACCGGTTTGCCGCCGTCGAGGGCACGGAAAGCGCCGATGGGATCGTAGTGCTCGAGCCCGAGGCCGAGCGGATCGATGAGGTTGTGACAGCCGGCGCACATCGGGTTCTCGCGGTGCTCGGCGAGCTGCTCGCGCACGCTCGCGTCGGGCGACGGCGCGACCGGGTCGGTCTCGACGCCCGGCGGTGGCGGAGCCGGCGGCGTGCACAGCAGCTGCTCGAGCACCCACTTGCCGCGCTTGACCGGCGACGTCGTATGCGGGTGGCTGAGCACCGTCATGAGGCCGCCCATCGTGAGGATGCCACGGCGCTTGCTGCCGGCGAGGCTGACCGGGCCGAAGCCGGTGCCCTCGGGCGCGGGCAGCTCATAGTGCGCAGCGAGCCGCGCGTCGATGAAGGTCTCGTCAGCGGTGAGCAGCTCGCGAAGGCTCCGCCTTTCGGTGACGAAGGTGCGGAAGAACAGCTCCATCTCGGTGCGCATCGACGCGTTGAGCTCGAGGTCGTAGCCGGGGAAGAGCAGGGCGTCCTTGACGATGTCCGGGGAGACCGCGCGGATGTACAGCCACTGGCCGGCGAAGTTGGACATCAGGGCCTCGGCCCGCGGATCATCCATCATCCGCACCACCTGCTCCTGCAGCGCGGCGGGATCGTGGAGCTCGCCGGCCTCGGCGGCGGCGAACAGCGCCGCGTCGGGCATGCTGCTCCACAGGAAGTACGACAGCCGCGACGCGAGTTCGTGGTCGGTGATCGGGTGGGCCTCGGTCGACGCCGGATCGGGGTCGATCTCGACGCGGAAGATGAAGTGGGGCGACAGCAGCACCGCCTTGAGCGCGTGGCGGATCGAGCCCTCCCAGTCCTCGCCGTCTTGCAGCGCCGACTCGGCGAGCGCGACGAGGCCGTCGATCTCGGCGGGGGTCACCGGACGTCGCCAGGCGCGCGGCACGAAGGCCTCGAGCACCTCACGGGTGCACGTCGACTCGTCGCCGTCGGCGGGCTCGCACACCAGCAGGTTGGCGCGCACGTCGGTCGATCCGGGCTGGATGCTGTCCGGGTTCTCGAGCTCGATCCAGTCGACGACGAGGTTGCGATCGGCGTTGCTGGGCGCGTCGTAGAAATCGTTGGTGAAGCTGGCCTCGAGGCTGCGTGTGCCGGCGGCGAGCGTGACCGTGAACTCGTAGATCTCGGGGGCGGCGGCGGTCGCCGACACGGCGGCGGTGCCCACGGCGGCGCCATCGACGACGAGCTCGAGCTCGGCGGCATCGGGGCCGGCCGCCTGCTCCCATGCCCGCACGCGCACGGTGTACTCGCCGGCTTCGGCGACCTCGAACGGCAGCGCCACGGCCCCGTTGCTGCTCAACAGCCAGGCGTCGTCGAGCGCCTGACCGATGTCGGCGGTGCCGGCCTCGGCCTCGCCGCGGACGGTCTCGCCGGTGACCGTGGCCGACAGCGCCGCATCGAGCACGCCCTCGACCGCCCGCTCGTACAGCTCGAAGAGCAGCGGCGTGACGCTGAGGACGTCGGCGATGTTGTCGAAGCCGTAGCTGTGGTCGTCGGTGGGGAAGTTCGCGACCTCGAGACCCCAGAAGAGATCGCGGATCGTGTTGTCTTACTCGACGCGGTTGAGGCGGTGCAAGGTGACCGTCCCCGGACCGTCGACATCGGCGTCCTCGCCGGTGTCTGCGGCATCGGAGTCGGTGCCCGGGCCATCGGCGCCGTCGGCCGACGCACCTTCGGCCTGACCGTCTGCGCCGCCGCCATCGAGGCCCGAGTAACAGCCGGTCGTCAGCGCCAACGCGCAAGCCGCCGTGAATTTTTTGCGAGCGTTTCTCGTCACCACCACCCCCATCTCGCACCATGAAGGAGCACGGCGTTTTCGGCAATTGGTGTTTTCGTGCAATGCAGCACGCTTCGTACGTCTGGTTGCTCGCGCGCGTGTGGAACGTTCGGTTGGTGGCGGGTTGGTGGGGTTCGGGTGGCGGGCGGATGGGCGAGATGTAGGCGTCCCCGTGCGCTTCGCTACCGGTTGTGCGCGACGACGCTTCACATGTGCGACGGCGCGACCGCGCGCATCCACGATCGGCGCGGTCTCGTGGATGTGCACCGATGATCACAGGCTCGTGATCGCGCCGCGTGGAACCGGCCCGGGTGTCGGCTCGCTCCGGGGCCGTGCGCCCCGCGTGACATTCCCTGATTCGATATCGTCCCCAGACCATGGGCAGCCTCGACGATCTCCCGCGCATCTCCGCGCGCGGCGTGTTCGGCAGCTTCGGACGCACGAGCGCCGAGCGGCTGGCGATGCAGCGCGAGGTGGCGGCCGCGGATGCGCCGCTGGTGCGCGGCCGACTGCTGCACCTGCCGCTGGTGCTGCCGGCGACACCCGAGGCGTCGCATCAGGTGCTGGTCACGCAGGCGAAGAGCTTCGAGAAATCGCCGGGATTGCGGGTGCTGCTGCACGATCTCGCGGGGGACGGCCTGTTCACGAGCGAGGGCGAGCTGTGGCGACGCCAGCGCAGGCTGATGGCGCCGATCTTCACGCCCATGGCGATGTCGCAGTTCGCGGGGGCGATGCGCACTACGGCCGAGCGCGCGGCGGTGGGCATGACGCCGGGGCAACAGATCGATCTCGCGCACGAGAGCACGCGCATCGCGATGACGGTGGTGGGCAACGCGCTGTTCGGCGTCGACACGTTCGACGAGGCCGATGCGATGGGCGCCGCGTTGACCGCTGCGCTGGGCTGGGTGAACGGCGCGTTGATCTCACCGATGATCGTGCCGCACATCCTCGTGCTCGACGCCACACGGCGGCTCGCCTCGCGCACCCGCGGCCCGCTGCGGCGCGCGCTGGGGCGCATCCAGCACACGTTCGAATCGCCGATCCTCGTGCCCGGATCGCGGGGTCAGGCGCTGCGCGCCGCGATGGCCGTGATCGAGGCGCGGATCCACGAGACGATCACCGAGCGCCGCCGCGACGGCTCGGTTCGCCACGATCTGCTGTCGCGGCTGCTGCACGCACGCGATGCGGACGAGGGCGGGTCGATGACCGACGCGCAGGTGCGCGACGAGGTGGTCACGCTGTTCGTCGCCGGCCACGAGACCACCGCGACCAGCCTCGCGTGGTGCTTCTACCTGCTCGCGCGGCACCCGGAGATCCGCGCGCGGGTCGTCGCCGAGGCAGACGCGCTCGGCGACGGCCCGCTCACCGAATTCGAGCCCGAACGGCTGGAGCTGACCACCCGCGTGTTCCGCGAGGCGCTGCGGTTGTACCCGCCGGTGATGATGTTCCCGCGCCGCACGACCGAGGCGATCGAGCTCTGCGGCACCGAGTTGCCGCCGCGCACGCTGGTGTTCGTGAGCGCGTGGGCGCAGCATCGCCGCGCCGACGTGTGGCCCGATCCCGATCGCTTCGATCCCGATCGCTTCTTGCCCGAGCGCGAGGCCACGCGGCCCAAGGGCAGCTACCTGCCGTTCTCCGCCGGCCCGCGCTTCTGCATCGGGATGCACTTCGCCATGATGGAGGGCCCGATCGTGCTCGCGACCTTGCTGCGGCGCTTCCATTTCGAGATCGACCCCGCGCGCGAGATCGTCGAGGACGACTTCGCGACCCTGCGACCGCGCGGCGGCGTGCCTGCGGTGGTGCGGGCGCGGTGATCCGAGAGGCCGCGATCGCCGTCAGCCGCGTTTGAGTTCGCGGGTCGGTCGGCGCTGCTCGGGGTCGGTCAGCCAGGTCACCGCGTCGGCCTCGCGGTCGAACGCGCGCAGCGGCACTCGCTTCGACAGCGCCGTCATGTTGAGGCGGACGCGGGCGAGCTCACCGTCGACGATGACGCCGACAGCCTCGAGCTGGGTGCGCTCGGCCCATGGCCACATCGCATCGCGGATGGTGTCGAGCTCGCTGCCCAGGCCGCGGTAGTCGAACAGCACGCGGCACACCTCGTGGCTCGCCATCGATCGATCGACGTCGGCGTGGATCGCCTCGGCCTGGTCGACGCGGTCGACGGGCTTGACGAAATCGACGCGGACGTAGAGCGCTCGCGCGATGATCGAGGCGGCATCCTGCATTCACCCAACTCCGTGGTCATCGTAGGCCGGATCGGGTGCGACGGGCATTGGGAAATTCTCCCCGGGGCCGCGGGGCGTCCTGGGCAGGGGACGGGTCGATCGCTGACAGGGCACCGGGCAAGGGCCGGCAGCTCGGGTCGAGCGCGAAGTCCGCTGTGGGAGTCAAGCCCGCGGAGGGGCGAAGCGGCCGCCCCCCGCGGATCACACCCGGTGGATGATGCGGGTCGTGCGTCGCGTGTTGGGCGTCACGAGCCACTTCACCGCGTCGACCTCGTTCGCGAAGGCACGCATCGGCACCCTACGCGCGAGCGCGGTCATGTTGAGCCGCACGCGCGTGAGCTCGCCCGTGACGACTGCGGCGATGGCCTCGATCGGGGCGTGCGGGTCGAGGGGCGCCTGCTCGGCCCACGCCCACATGCACTCGCGCACCTCGTCGGTGTGGGCACCCACCGCGCGGTAGTCGAGGAGCACGCGTGTGAGCGTGGCCGCGGCCAGGCGCCGCGCGATCTCTCGATGCAGCGCGTGGGCCTCGTCGACGGTTGCCATCGGGCGCGCGAGCACCACGCCGACGTAGGCGTCGGTGGCCACGAACGAGGCTTCGCCCGACATTGGTGACGAGTCTAGCAGCCTGCGGTGAAGTGGCGCGGCCGTTCGCGCGGCCGATCGCGCGGGCCGCTCGTGCCGGCCCCAGCGTGGGCTGGTCAGCCGCTGCAGGCGGCGCCCGAGCAGCTCTCGTCGCAGGCCGCTGCGCTGCGCTGCGCTGCGCTGCGCTCGCGCTTGCAGACGCCGCCCTTGCGCCTGGGTGGGGGCCTCGTGGTGCCGATGCTACTCTGCGCCCGCGTCGTGGAGAATCTCGCAGCTTCGGTCTCTCGCGCCCGCTCGACCGTCGGCAGGCGATCGTCGTCGCCGGCCGGCATGTCATGGATGTGCATGTGCATGTGCATGTGCATGTGGTCGGGCGTCGGCGGCTGCCGATCCGAGCCGACCGAGACGGCGCTCGACACTTCCACCGCCGGCACCGGTGCGGACACCACCGCCGCGCCGGCGAGCACCGGCGGATCGACGTCCGCAGGATCCGCCTCCTCGGGTGGCCCCGATGCCGAGAGCGAGGCCGACACCGCGGGCGCGACCGATCTCGGCGGCGGCACGGAGGACGGTTGCGGAAAGTACGACGCCTTCGCGCTCGCCCTCGCGGCGGCCGAACCCGCCGGGCGTGCCGCGCTCACCGAGGCGTTCGTCGCCGCGGCGATGCGCTCGGCGCACGGGCTCCCGATCCGCTGCGAAGGCCGCCTGGTGGCCCTGCTCCACGACACGACCGGTGACGCGCCGGCGCTGACCGGTGACTTCGCCGACTGGGATCCGCGAGCTCACCCGATGCAACCCGTGGTCGACGGCCACCCGCTATGGGTCGCCGACATCGCCGTCGACGAGCCACTCGTGCCGTCGCTGTACAAGTTCGTGCACGGCGACACGTTCTTCGCCGATCCCTGGGCGCGCCGCCACGGCTGGGACGCGTTCGGCGAGTACTCGCTCACCGATGCCCCTGAAGGCGTCTCGCACCACGAGCGTTACCTCGAATTCGGCGACGGCGCGGGCGCTCTGCAGCCGCGTACGCTGGTGGTGTACGTGCCCGCCGGTGCGCTCGCGGCGGGGCCGCTGCCGGTGGTGTACATGCACGACGGTCGCAACCTCTTCGATCCCACCGCGCCCTTCGGTGGCTGGCGCGTCGGGCCGGCTGTCGATGCCGCGATCGCAGCGGGCGTGCTGCCGCCCCTGCTCGTGGTCGGGATCGACAACACCGCTGCGCGCGTCGACGAGTACACCCCCACCCAGGACGACATCGGGCAGGGTCCGATCGGTGGCCGTGCCGACGAGTACGTCGACTTCGTCGCGCTCGGCATCAAGCCGTTCATCGACGACCACTATCCGACGCGGCCGGGGCCCGCGTCGACCGCGGTGCTGGGCTCGAGTCTCGGCGGCCTGGTGAGCCTGTACGCGGCGTGGCGTCACCCCGGGGTGTTCGGTCTGGTCGGCTCGATGTCGGGCACCTTGGGCTGGGGACAGATCGGCCTCGATGGCGATCGCATCCTCGAGCTGTACGATGAGGCGCCGCCTGTCGGTGCGTGGATCTATCTCGACAGCGGCGGCGCACCGCCGTGCCCAGGCGGGGCGGACAACTACTGCGTCAACGTCGAGATGCGCGATGACCTCGTCGATCTCGGGTGGGACGAGCCCGGCGCGCTCGTGTACGTCCACGCCCAGGGCGCGAGCCACGACGAGGCGGCGTGGGCGGCCCGGATGCCGGGGTTCCTCGCAGCGCTGGGTGCCGCGCTCGAGGGCTGATCGCAGGCGCGTGGGTTGCGTCGGCGAAGGCCGGCGCATGCTGGACAGATCGCAGGCGGTCCGCCACCTTTGCCAGGGACCCACGCGCGGTGGGGAGGCTCGTCGTTGCGCATCTCGATCATTGCACCGGTTCTGGTGATCGCAGCGGCCTGTGGGCGCGCAACGCCGACCGACGCGGTGCAGACCACCGATGTCGCCCCGCACGCATCGGATGCGCAAACGTCCGCGCCGAGGCGCACACCCGAGCCGCAACCGCCCGAGCTCCCGCTGCCGCCCGAGCTCCCGCTGCCGCCCGCGCTGCCGCCGTTACCGGAGCTGCCGCCGTCCGAGATCGCGGCCGAGCCCGAGATCGACGCCGACGGCTGGCGACGCGGCACGGTCGCGTCGGGAGACAGCCTCAGCCGCATCGCATCGGGTGCCGGGTTGGATGGCCGCGGCATCGCAGCGTTGGTCGCAGCGCTGTCACCCGTGATGGATCCGGCGACGATCGCCGAGGGCCAGCGCTGGGCGATCCGCCTCGACGACGCCGGCGCCCTGGCCGATTTCACGCTGACGCGCAGCGCGACCACCACGATCGCGCTCACCCGCGACGACGACGGTGCGCTCGTCGCCGAGTCGGTGACCGCCGAGACCACGGTCGACACCGTCACGATCAGCGCGACGATCGACTCGTCGCTGTCGATGGCACTGGTCGCCGGCGGTGGCAATGCCGCCCTGGTCGCGTCGGTCGTCGACGTCTTCGCGTCGGACATCGACTTCTACACCGACCCCAGGCGGGGTGATCGCGTCGCGGTGGTGGTCGAGCGCCACACGCTCGGCGGCGAGTTCGTCCGCCACGGGCGCATCCTCGCTGCCGAGTACCGCGGCGACGTCGGCGAGATCCGCGGCCTGTGGTGGGATCCGCCGGGGGCCACGGCGGGCTCGTGGTACACGCCGGCTGGGCGCAGCCTCGATCGCACCTTGCTCAAGAGCCCTCTGAAGTACGCGCGCATGTCGTCGGGCTTCGATCCCAAGCGCATGCACCCGGTGCTCCACCGCACCAAGGGCCACTACGGCGTCGACTATGCCGCGCCGGTGGGTACGCCGATCTGGGCGGCGGCCGGCGGCGAGATCGTGTTCCGCGGCGAGAAAGGCGGCGCCGGCAACATGGTCGTGTTGCGTCACGACGGCGGCTTCGTCACCGTGTACATGCACCTGTCTAAGTTTGCCGCGGGGCAGAAAGTCGGTCAGACGGTCGCGCAGAAGGTGGTGATCGGCTACGTCGGAACCACCGGGTTGTCGACGGGTCCTCACCTGCATTTCGGCGTCAAACGTGGCGGGCGGTGGGTCGATCCGGCCAGCGTGCGGGCGATCGAGCGACCTGGCGTGTCCGCGAAGCACCGCGGCACGTTCGTGCGCGACACCGCGGCGCTCGGCGCCCGACTCGACACGCTGCTGGGGGGCAATCCCGAGCCATGAGCCGGTGGCACCGAGGATCCGACGCGGCCCTCAACGCCGGGTGATCGACTCGATGATGCGGCGGCCGTCGTCGGTGTCGACGAACTCGAACGCGACGCGATCGCCGACGGCGAACGGGGCGAGCAGCTTGGCGTCGCGCGGCTCGAACGACATCGTCATCGCGCCCATGTAGCCGTCGATCGCCTCGTGGGCGATGCTGATCGACTTGCGATCGGGGCCAAAGGCCTTGATGACGCCCCGCGCGAGCCACGACTCGGCGGTGGGATGGGCGGCGCCCGACGCTGGGCTCGGCGCCATCACCGCTGCGGTGCCGAGGCATGCGATTAGGGGGAGGATCGAGGGACGTCGCATCACCATGGGGCTCTCGTTGCATCCGGTCGGCCGCGGTGCAACGCGGTAAAGTGCCGCGCCCCTCGGCACGGCCGCGGCCCCTTGGCACGGTCGTCCTGCGCCCGTCGCCGCGTGCGCCGTATTGCTGGCCAACTCCTGCGGTAGCCTCGCACCGTGGCCGCCCTTCGCATCCATCACCGGACCTGCTCGCTGTGCGAGGCGATGTGCGGGCTCGTGCTCGAGGTCGACGGCGACCGCGTCCTGTCGGTGCGCGGCGACGACGACGATCCGCTGAGCCGCGGCTACATGTGCCCCAAGGGCCCGGCGCTGGTGGGATTGCACGACGATCCCGATCGTCTGCGCCAACCGATGCTGCGCACCACCGAAGGCTGGACGACGATCGGCTGGGACGAGGCCATGGACCGCGCCGCCGCCGGCATCCATGCGGTGCAGCGGGCCCACGGCAACGACGCGGTGGCGGCCTACGTCGGTAACCCTGCGGTGCACAACATGGGATCCGTCCTGTACGCGCCGTCGCTGTTGCGGGCGCTGCGGACCCGCCACCGCTACTCGGCGACCTCGGTCGATCAGCTGCCGCAGATGCTCGCGGCCTACCTCATGTACGGCCACCAGCTGCTGCTGCCGGTGCCCGACGTCGATCGCACCGAGCACATGGTCATCATCGGTGGCAATCCGCTGGTGTCCAACGGCAGCATCATGAGCGCGCCCGACATGCGCCGCCGGCTGGCGAGTATCCGCGAGCGCGGGGGCAGGGTGATCGTGGTGGATCCGCGGCGCACCCAGACCGCCGACGTCGCCGACGAGCACGTCTTCATCCGGCCGGGCACCGACGCGCTGCTGCTGGCCGCGATCGTGGCGTTGCTGTTCGCCGAGGATCGCGTGACGCCCGTGCGCCCCGAGGTGCCGACGCGCAACCTCGAGCGGCTGCGCGAGGTCACCGCGCCGTTCACACCCGAGGCGGTCGCCGAGCAGACCGGCATCGACGCGCCCACGATCCGCCGGCTGACCCGCCAGCTGGCGCATTCGCGGGCCGGCGTCGTGTATGGCCGGGTCGGGGTCTCGATGCACCCGTTCGGCTCGCTCTGCCATTGGTTCATCAATGCCATCAACGTGTTGATCGGCGCCCTCGATCGGCCAGGCGGAGCGATGTTCGCGGAGCCGGCGTTCGACATCGTGGGACTGCGGCCGCCGCTGGGCATGGGCCGCGGCAGCTTCGGGCGCTGGCACTCCAAGGTGCGCGGGCTGCCAGAGTTCGGTGGCGAGCTGCCGGTCGCCACGTTGGCCGAGGACATCGCGGCGGGCGGCGACGCTGGAATCCGCGCCCTGGTGACGATCGCCGGCAACCCGGTGCTCTCGACGCCCAACGGACCGCAACTCGAGGCGGCGCTCGTCGGTCTCGAGTTCATGGTCGCGATCGATTTCTATCTCAACGAGACCACGCGTCACGCCCACGTGATCCTGCCGCCGACCGGTCCGCTCGAGCACGGGCACTTCGATGTCGCGTTCCATGCGATCGCGGTGCGCAACACCGTGAAGTACAGCCCGCCGTGCTTCGCCGCCGGCCCGCATCAGCGGCACGAGCACCAGATCCTCGCCGGACTCGAGCACCGGCTGCTCGGCCTGCGCGGCGCCGATCTGTCCGCGCGCGTGGCCGTGCGGCTGCGCGAGCGGCTGGGGCCCGAGCGGATCCTCGCCATCGGCCTGCGCGCGGGGCCATGGGGCTTCGGCGGCGGTCTGCGTCGCGGTCTTCGCGGCATGTCGTTCACGAAGCTCCGCGCCGCGCCCCACGGCATCGATCTCGGGCCGCTGCAGCCGTGTCTGCCGGGCCGACTCCCACCGCGGCGCGACGGCACGCCGGCGCACATCGATCTCGCGCCGGCCGAGCTCGTCGCCGATGTCGCGCGCCTGCGCGCCGAGCTCGGCGTCGCGGTCGAGCCCGCTGGTCCGTTGCTGCTCATCGGCCGCCGGCAGCTGCGCAGCAACAACTCGTGGATGCACAACGTCCCCAAGCTCATGGCCGGCAAGCCGCGGTGCACCCTGCTCATGCACCCGATCGACGCCGGCCGCATCGGTGTCGTCGACGGCGATGAGGTCGACATCACCAGTCGCATCGGCACCGTCGTCGCGCCGGTCGAGCTCGACGACGGCATCATGGTCGGCGTCGTCAGCCTGCCGCACGGCTTCGGTCACAATCGCGTGGGCACCGGTCAGCGCGTGGCCTCGGCCCACGCGGGGGTCAGCATCAACGACGTGAGCGACGAGCAGCGCGTGGACCCGCTCAGCGGCGTGGCGGCGTTCTCGGGGCAGCCGGTGCAGGTGCAGCGGCGGGCGTGAGGCGGGCGGGCCCGGGCCGCCACTGGTCGCGGTCGAGATCATCGATCACGACGGCGACGTCGAGATCGGAGTCGGCACTCGCGTCGCCGCGGGCCCAGGAGCCGAACATTCGCACCAGCCGCAATCGCCCACCTCGGATCGACATGGCGTCATGGCACAGATCGATCTGCCCGTCGGGCGATCGACGTAGCGAGCGATGTTCGCCGAGCCCCGGGGGTCTGCACGGTTTCTGCACGAACACTGCACGGGGTCGCGCCGCCTTCGCGCAGCGCTCGCGCACCGACCCGGTCACAACGAAGAGGATGATTGCCACCGACGCGACGCACATCGCCACCGCACCTCCCTGGTCACTGCCCACGCCCGCGTCTGCGCCGGCGCCCACGCCTGTCGCCGCACCCTCGGTGCTCCGCGTGCTGCTGTCGGTCGCGGCGATGGGGCTGGTCGCCGCCGCCGCCGCGCTCGGTGCGGCCGACGTCGACGTCCTGGTCCGCGCGATCCCGGCCCTCGCCGCGCCGACCCTGGGCGCCCTCGTGCTCACCGCGCCCGCGTTGGTCGCGGTACACCAGTTCTTCGGCCTCGACGCGGCGCCCGAGCGGCTCATCGTCGCGCTCGCCCACGCCGTGGTCGCAGGCGGCCGCATCGCCTTGGGCCTGGTGCCGGTGGTGCTGTTCTTCGCGGCGACCTCGACGCTGTGGCCGCTCGCACTCGCTGCCGCCGTGACGATTCCCGGCCTCGCGATGGCGTGCGTCGCGATGGTGGGTCTGCGCGACGCCGAGACTTCGGCGCTCGTGATGCCGCCGCGCTTCGCGATGCTGCTGGTCGGTTGGGCGATGTTGAGCCTCGCGATCGCCCTGCGCATCGCCGTGTCGATGGCCGAGCTCGTGGCCGAGGGGGTGAAGTCATGATCGCCGCATCTGGCCAGATGTCGCTGTTGCAGCTCACCGTCCGCGTGCTGCGTTCACCCTCGAGCCTGCTGGATGGCGATCGTGTGCCGCTCGCGGCCCTGCTGCCGGGGCTGCTCGCGCTGGTCGGCCTCGCGGGCGGTCTGTTCGGTGTGGTGATCGGATCCTATCGTGGCGGCATCCAGCACCTGTTCGCCGCGATCAAGCTGCCCGTGGTCTTGATGCTGCCGTTGCTGGTCGCGTTGCCGGCGATCCGTGCGCTGTACCTCGCGGGTGGCGTGGCGCTGCGCTACGACCGGCTCGCGTTCGCGGCGATGGTCGGTGTCGCGCGGGCCAGCCTGCTCGCGGCGGCGATGGGCCCGGCGCTGTGGCTGCTGTACTCGGTGAACCTCGACTATCACCGCGCGGTGATGACGATGTGCGCGGCGCTCTGCGTCGCGGGCGCGATCGGCCTGGGCACGATGGCGTCGCTGCTGCCCGGTGGCGGGCGCCTTCGGGTGTGTGCGCATCTCGCCTCGCTCGTGGTGGCCGGGGTCGTGTTCGCCCAGGGCGGATGGTTGCTGCGCCCGTTCCTCGTGCGACCGCGGGCCGAGATCTCGTTCGTCCGCCCGATCGAAGCCGACGTGTTCTCGAGCGTCGGCGCGGCGTGGCGATCGTCGCGTGGCGACTACCGGGGATGGGAGGCCGAGTCGGTGCCGCTGTGGGATCGCGAGCGCGGACTCCAGACCGAGCCCGAGCCCGAGCCCGCGCCCCAGCGCGGGGAGGATCGCCGATGACCGCCCTGGCCACCTTCGAGCCCCTCGCGTGGCTGCTCGCCACCGGCTACATCGTCCTCGGTGCCGCGTGTGCCGTGCTGCTCGCGCGGCGCGGTCACCCGCAGGGCGTGGCCCTCGGTGCCCTGGCGTGCTGGCCGTTGTTCTTGCCCCTGCTCGCCACCCACGGCGAGCCCGCGGGCGCAGGCCCCATGCGCGCTCGCATTGCCGCGGCGGTTGCGGCCTTGCACGAGGCCATCGCCGAGCCCGGCGTCGAGCACTTCCACCTGCCCGACGATCTGGCGGGGCTCGTCTCTGATCTGTACCGCGCCGATGCGCGCCTGGGCGTGGTCGATCGCATGCTCGCCTCGGTGTCGCCGTCGTCGGCGCCTGGGGTGGTGCACAGCACCGCCTTGCTCGGACGCGCCCGGGCGGCGGCGGCGGCCCAGATCGAGGCGGTGCTCGACGGCGTGGTGCAGCTGCGGCTACAGATCGGTCTGCGAGCGTTGGCGGGGAACAGCGTGCCGGTGCGGGAACGTCTCCGAGATCTCCGCGGTCGCCTCGCCGCCATCGACGAGCTCGAGGCCATGGACCTCCACGGATGACCGCGTCGCGCCCACCGAGGATCATGGTCGTCGACGACGATCCTCTGCGCGAGGTGGCAAGGGGTCCGTAGGTACTCCACTGTCAAAGGCCAGCGGTCTACGCTCGAACGCTCGCTGACTGCATCGCCGCCCAGGCGTTCCAGAAGATGTCGGATTGACCCTCCTCAGGCTCGACGATCACGACGCCGTCTTCTTCCGTCGCGCGCCAGCGAGATTCGGCGTCGTAGGCTGGCGTATCGTCGACGACGCATGCGAAGTATTCGCTGTGCACGCGGCCATCGGGGAAGAACTCCACTGTCAAGAAGCGGTTCGTCGTACAGTTGACGATCCGCCCCCGTGGGTAGGGCTCCCCGGTACTGATGTCCACGGTTTTCTCCGTGCACCCCTCACCCGC
>JBBQJI010000025.1:0-100723 GCA_038325765.1 Nannocystales bacterium | reverse complement strand
ACGGCGAAGCGAGGTGAGTCAGCTCGGAGGCAAGATCACCGAATCGATGACGTGGATGACGCCATTGGTGCATTCGATGTCGGTCTTGACGACGTTCGACTCGCCGTTCAACTTGACCCCGCCGGTGGTGGTCACGTGGATCGCCGCTCCGTTGACGGTGGTGGCAGACTTGCCATCCAGCTCGACCACGTCCGCGGCCATGACCTTGCCGGAGACCACGTGGTAGGTGAGGATCGCCTTCAGCTTCGGGATGTCCCCGAGCAATGCTTCGACCGTGCCGGCAGGCAGCTTGGCAAACGCCTCGTCGGTCGGGGCGAACACGGTGAAGGGGCCCGCACCCTTCAAGGTCGAGACGAGATCGGCAGCGGTGAGCGCGGCCGCAAGGGTCTTGAACGAGCCAGCGGCGACGGCGGTATCGACGATATCATGCATTTCGATTGTTCCTGTTCTGTCGGACGTTGGAGTCCGAGGGATCGGCGGACGGATTCCGCAAGCAGCGAACCTCGACGCGCGACAGTTGCGCACGTCGTCGGGCGCGCCGAAGCACGGGGTTTTTAGGGGAGAAACGTCGGATCACAAGGCCCGCCCCGAAGATTCTTCGATGTTGAATCCCCGTGACCTCGCGGTTGCCGCGCCACGAGCGGCATCGCTCGGTCGTCGACGGCAGAGTCAGCGCCAGGCGTCTCGTCCGTCTGGCCTCGGCTCAGAACGCCGCGCAGCGCTCGAAGACGCGGGCACCCGCAGCGTCCAGGTGGTGTCGCGCTGCGACAAGGACGGTGGCCAGTTCTGCGACGCGTACTTCGACGACGTCTGCCTCGTCGCGCGCTAACTTTGAACGCACGCGACGTCGCTCGTCGCCAGGCGAGGGAGTCCCGCCGCACGCCGCGCCCACGCGATGTGCCGACGGCCCTCGCGGCTGCACCCAGCACTCGTCGGCGTCGAGCGTCGCACGCGCGCGTCTTCCTCCCCTGCCGCATGCGCCCCGCCCCCCGTGACCTGAGCTCCCCGGTACCGTGCCCGAGGGCGACACGATCCACCGCCTCGCGCGCCGGCTCACCCCGGTGCTGCTCGGCGAGCCGCTCGTCCGCCTGTGGGTCCGCGATCGTGGCGAGCGCCGCGGTGTCGGTGGTGGCGCAGCCTCCGGACTGCCCGCTTCTCGCGGCGCGACGACCGGGGCTTCATCGCCGCGCTGCGGCGCGTCGGCCCCGACGGCCCACGTCGATCTCGACGACGTCGTCCTGCGCACCTACGCCGCGAGCACGCTCGAGCGCCGCATCGCCGAGGCCCTGCTCGATCAGTCGATCGCCGCGGGGGTCGGCAACGTGTTCCGCAGCGAGGTGATGTTCGCGTCGGGCCTCGCGCCCAGCACCACGGTGCACGCGCTGCTGCCGGACCGGCTGCGCACCCTGTGGGCGCTCGCGCGGACCATGCTGCAGCGCGGCGTCGCCGACGGTCACCGCGACACGGTGCACGTGATGGAGCCCCGCCGCGGACGGGCACTGCGGCCCGCCGACAGGCTCTGGGTCTACGGTCGCACCAACCTGGGCTGCCGCCGCTGCGGCGCGCCGATCATCCGCCTGATGATCGGCCGCCCCGCACGGAGCCTCTACGTCTGCACCCGCTGCCAGACGCAGGCAGAGTTCGCCGAACCGCAACTCAGTGGGTGAGCTTGCGGTACTTGATGCGCTTGGGCACCAACGCGTCCTCGCCGAAGCGCGCCTTGCGATCCGCCTCGTAGTCCGCGAAGTTGCCTTCGAACCAGGTCACTTCGCTGTCGCCCTCGAAGGCGAGGATGTGGGTCGCGACTCGATCGAGGAACCAGCGGTCGTGGCTGATGATCACCGCGCAGCCGGGGAACGCCAGCAGGGCCTCCTCGAGGTGGCGCAGCGTGTCGATGTCGAGATCGTTGGTGGGCTCGTCGAGCAGCAGCAGGTTCCCGCCGCGCTTGATGAGCTTGGCCAGGTGCACGCGGTTGCGCTCGCCGCCCGACAGCTCGCCGACGCGCTTTTGCTGGTCGGCGCCGGTGAAGTTGAACTTGCCGACATAGGCGCGGGCGTTGGTCTCGACGCCGCCCATCGCGAAGGTCTCCTGGCCCTCCGAGATCTCCTCGTAGATGGTCTTGGTGGGGACGAGGGCGTCGCGACTCTGATCCACATAGGCCACATCGACCGTGTCACCGACGGTGATCGTGCCGCCGTCGGGCTTCTCCTGGCCGACGAGCATGCGAAACAGCGTGGTCTTGCCGGCGCCGTTGGGGCCGATGATGCCGACGATGCCGCCCGGCGGCAGCGTGAACGACAGGTTCTCGTACAGCAGGTTGTCGCCGAACGCCTTCTTCACGCCCTTGAACTCGACGACCTTGTTGCCGAGGCGGCGCGAGAACGGGATCTTGATGTCGGTGGTGTCGACCTTGCGCTCGGATTCTTCCTTGAGCAGATCGTCATAGGCGGCGATGCGCGCCTTGCTCTTCGCCTGCCGCGCGCGCGGGCTCATGCTGATCCACTCGAGCTCGCGGGCCAGGGTCTTCTGGCGGGCCGACGAGGACTTCTCCTCCTGCTCGAGCCGCTTGCGCTTCTGATCGAGCCACGACGAGTAGTTGCCCTTGTACGGGATGCCCTTGCCGCGATCGAGCTCGAGGATCCACTCGGCGACGTTGTCGAGGAAGTAGCGGTCGTGGGTGATGGCGACGATGGTGCCCGGGTAATCGTGCAGGTGGCGCTCGAGCCACGACACGCTCTCGGCGTCGAGATGGTTGGTGGGCTCGTCGAGCAGAAGCATGTCGGGGCGCGCGAGCAAGAGGCGACACAGCGCGACGCGGCGGCGCTCGCCGCCCGACAGCGTGTTCACGTCGGCGTCGCCCGCCGGGGTCCGCAGCGCGTCCATGGCGATCTCGAGGGTGCGATCGAGGTCCCAGCCGTTGCCGGCGTCGATCGCATCTTGCAGTTTGCCCTGCTCGTCCAGCAGCTTGTTCATCGCGTCGTCGGAGATGACCTCGCCGAGCTTCATGCTCACCTCCTCGAAGCGGGCCAGCGTCGCGACCATGGGCGCGACGCCCTCCATGATGTTGCCCTTCACGTCCTTGTTCGGATCGAGGTGCGGCTCCTGCTGCAGAAAGCCGATGCTCGCGCCCTCGGCCGCCCACGCCTCGCCGCGGAACTCCTTGTCGAGGCCCGCCATGATCCGCATCAGCGTGCTCTTGCCGGCGCCGTTGCCCCCGAGCACGCCGATCTTGGCGCCCGGGAAGAACTGCAGGTAAATGCCCTTGAGGACCTCTTTGCCGCCTGGGTAGGCCTTGCCGAGGTCTTTCATCGTGTAGATGTACTGGTACGACGCCATGACTTGCGCACCGGCCGTGGCCGGGGTGGCGCAGCATAACAAACCCAGGGCGCGCCCGAAGTGACGGCGGCCAGATCAGTCATCCGGCTGGCCCTCGGGTCAGCCCTCGGGCGCGGCGCAGTCGTCACATGCCGCCGGGCACGATGCGGGGCAGCTCGACCGAGTCCCACACCGGCAGGCAGCCGATGAGATCCGGCTGGCAATACGGCTCGTGGTCGGTGTGGGCGAGGTGCACGGTCAGGATCGACGTCGCCGAGGCGTCGTCGGCGGGCAGCGTGACCGAGCCCAGTGCGGACGACGCGGGGCCGGTCGGCGCGACCACGCCGTTGTAGGCGTCGGCGCACGCGGGTGACTCGCCGCAGCTGGGGAACTCGGCGTCGAAGAAGACATGGACCACGCCCACTGCCCCGGGCGCCTTGTCGGCAGCCGCGGGCACCAACTCGAAGTCCACGGTCGCGGCGGTGACGTCGAGGGGCTGCGCGCCGGTGGTGAACTCGTCGCCCGGCCACGGGCTGACCACGCCGACCCGCGGCGCGCCGTCGGCGAACCAGAAGAACCGGCGCACCGCGGCCTCGGGGTGATCGTAGGGCGTGCCGTCGGACAGTCGCAGGTGCGCGGCGAGGCGGTGCGGGCCCGCGGCGGCGATCGCGGGCACCCTCACGGTCACACCCGCAGCGGCGTCGCCCTCGATGATCATCGCGACCTCGGTGCCGTCGAGCTCGAGGATGACGTGGCCGGCGGCGCGCACGTTGGTCGGATCGATCTCGGGATCGACGATCTGGAAGCCGCGCACGCGAACCGTCACTTCGAGATCGGTGGTGTCGCCGCCGGGCGTCCAGTCCGCGCTCTGCTCTTGCTCGGGCGACACGATCTCGAGCACGGGCGCGATGCCGTCGTGGCACTGACCGACCAGGCACACCTGATCCTCCGGCATCGGGCACGGCTCTTCGTCGGAGCAGGGGGTCGGTTCGGGCTCGCCCGTGGTCGTGGTGCCATCGACCGGGGCGTCCTCGCTGCAGCCGAGCAGGGCGAGGGTGGCGACGACGCACGCGGCGCGGAAAGAGTGCATGGGCGGATGATACGTGCGGCCCACCGCGGCGTCACGCCGGCGGCCGCCCCGCCCCGGCCCGCCCCGGCCCGCCCCGACCGGCGTCAGGCTCCGCGGCAGCCGGCGGCCACCGCCGCGTCGTAGGTGGTGCGTTCGACCACCCCCGAGCGCAGATCCGCCTGGGGGTTGCGGCTGTAACACGGCGTCTGACCCGCGCCCGAGTAGTCCACCCAGATCGTGGCGGCGTCGCGGACGTCGAGGTGGACGAAGGTGCCGTTGGGGTAGTAGCCGACGCCGATATCGGCGAACGACGCGCGCAGCAGCTCGAACAGCCGCCGGTTGCCGACGCCCTCCACGCGCAGATCCACGGCGCGGCCGCGGGTGTGGTTGCTGCGATCGGCGTGACGGCTCACGTGGCGGTAGCCGGAGACGACCTCGATGGTGGCGCCCGGGAAGTGGGCCGCGATCGCCACCAGCAAGGTGGCGAGGCGCCAGTGGGTCGGGTGGTCGACGCCGCTGCTGGGGTCGGTCATGAGGACCCGGAGCGCGGCGAGGGCGTCGTGACGGAGGCGGCCGGCGGCGTCGAACAGGCGGATCTCGTGGAGCTTGCCGCGGCGGAGCAGACGCAGTGGCGGCGCCCGCCGGGGGTCCACCGCGGCGATGCGCTGGGGGCCCACGGCGGCGTCGCTGCGCCCGGTGGCCCCGGGCGCCGCAGTGGGCTCGTCCGAGGTGGGTGCAGAGGCGAGCTGCGGCGCGGCGGCGAGCAGCAGCGTCAAGATGCCGTGCAGCGGGGTCGTGGCCAGCATGGGACCACTCGATGAGCAAGCCGTGTGCCGCCGCAGGCGTCCCGGCCCGGGGCACCCCCGCGTCACCTCACCGTCACCACTCCCGAGGGCGCGGCCGCTGGCGAGCCCCGTGCGACCGCGAATGCGCGTGCCCGAGGCGGCGGCACGGGCGGTCGCGACAACTCGCCGTGCCGGCCCGCGAGCACCCCGCAGCGGCCGGACCGATCTCCGCGCTTGCACCGAGGGGTCACGGGCGGTACCACGCCCATCGTGGACACGCCCTCACCCAACGCCTACGCGATGGAGAACTCGCTCAAGCGCTACGGCGTCGATCGCTGGGGCGCGGAGATCGTCGGAGTGAACGACGTCGGGCACCTGCTGTTCCGGGCGCCCAAGCTGCCGCCGATCGATCTGCACGAGATGGCGCTCTTCTTGGAGAAGCGCGGCATCCGGACGCCGTTCGTCGCCCGCTTCCCCACGATGATCCACGGGCAGATGGAGCGGCTCAAGCGCGCCTTCGATGCCGCGATCAAGGAGAACGCGTTCGTCGGTGACTACACCGGCGTGTTCCCGATCAAGGTCAACCAAAAACGCGTGGTGATCGAGGCGGTCGTCAGCGCGCCGCGCGAGTACGGCTACGGTCTCGAGGCCGGCAGCAAGCCCGAGCTGCTGCTCGCGATGGCCCGCGAGCCCCACGAGGGATCGCCTCTGCTCGTCAACGGCTTCAAGGACCGCGAGTTCATGCGCATGGCCTATCACGCGGCCGAACTCGGGCATCACGTCGTCGTGATCATCGAGTCGATCCGCGAGGTCATCCGCTTCATCGAGGTCGGCAAGGAGCACCAGTGGCACAAGCGACCCGACCTGGGCGTGCGGGCCAAGCTCTACACCAAGGGCAGCGGGCGCTGGCAGGGCTCGGGCGGCGAGACCTCGAAGTTCGGCCTCACCACCAACGAGATCCTCGCGGTGGTGCGCCACCTCGAGGAGGCGTCGCTGGTCCACCACCTGGTGTTGCTGCACTTCCACATCGGCTCGCAGATCACCCGCATCAAGCGCATCAAGCAGGCGGCGCGCGAGGGCGCGCGGCTGTACTCGGCGCTGCAGCAGTATGCGCCGCAGATGCGCTACCTCGATCTGGGTGGCGGTCTCGGCGTCGACTACGACGGCAGCCGCACCTCGTACCCGTCGTCGGCGAACTACACGATCGAGGAGTACGCTTCGCAGGTCGTCTATGAGGTCGCGGGCGTGATCGAGGAGTGCGAGGCCCGGCCGCCCACGATCATCACCGAGAGCGGACGCGCGCTGGTCGCCAACCACGCGGTGTGCATCACCGACCTCCGCGAGGTCCAAGGCGAGCTGCTGCCGATCAACGACAAGCACGAGGACGAGCACCGGCTCATCGATCAGCTGCGCGAGACCCTCGAGCACATCAACGCCAAGAACTACGAGGAGTACTTCCACGACGCGCTCGATTTCCGCGACGAGGCCCTCGAGCTGTTCTCGACCGGGTACCTGTCGATCGAAGATCGTGCGAGCGCCGAGGGCCTCTTCCAGCGGGTGCGAGCCAAGACCGTGCGCATCATCGAGCAGCTCTCGCGGCCGTCCGAGGAGATCACCGACTACCTCAACGCGGCGCAGCACAAGTACCTCGCCAACTTCTCGATCTTCCAGTCGCTGCCCGACACCTGGAGCATCGACCACGTGTTCCCGGCAGCACCGCTGTCGCGCCACGGCGAGCGGCCCACGCTGCAGACCCAGATCGTCGACATCACCTGCGACAGCGACGGTTGCGTGAACATCTTCGCCCACCCCGACGAGAACCTGCGGTTTTTGCCGCTGCACGAGCGCTCCAGCAAGGACGAGCGCTACTTCCTCGGGTTCTTCATGACCGGCGCCTACCAGGACAGCCTGGCCAACGATCACAACCTGTTCTCCCGCACGCATGAGATCGTGGTCCGCGGCACTGGTGAGCCGCCGCCGTCGCCCGGCGTCGAGCGCATCGCATTCGGCGACGTGTTCCTCGACCTCAAGATCGGTGCCACCAACGAGGACACCCTCGCGTCGGTGGGCTTCGACGTCGAGAGCATGGTCCACGAGATCCGCAAGCGGCACCTCGACACCGAGACCTCGCTCGGCGAGTCGTGGTCGCTCGGTCTGCTGCAGGGATATCCGTACCTGACGCGGGAGTGAACGCCCCTTTGCCGTGCTAGCGTCGGAGGCGGTGCCACCGTTCGCGATCGTGCTGCTCGCGCTGCTCGGCGGCGCCATGCCGCCCAAGCGGCCCAACATGCCGGTGGGCTGGACGTGGCCGCCGTCTTTCGCGATGCGGGCGGCCGGTGAGGAGTGCCTGGGCCGCCTCGACGCTGCGGGCGTCGACCACCGGCCGGGATCCGCGACCAAGAAGATCGCGACGCCCGTGGTGCTGCCGACCATGCAGATCGGCGCGCTGGTGCTGACGCCACGCAAGGGCACGGGGCCGCATCCGATGGACTGCCAGCTCGCCGCCGGCCTCGCCGAGCTCGCGCCGGCGCTCGTGGCCCTGGGCGTGCGTGGGCTGCAGTTCCGCACCTTGCACGAGTATCGGATGGTCAGGAAAAACGGCCGCACCACCAACATCCTCAGCCGCCATGGCATCGGCCTGGCGATCGATGTGTTCGGCGTCGAGCTCGACGACGGCACCGTGCTCGAGATCGAGGACGATTGGCAGGGCGCGCCGGTGCTCGCGGCGATCGTCGCCGTGTTCGCCGCCTCGCCGCGGTTCCGCACGCCGCTGTCGCCGGGCAACGATCTCCGCAACCACGCCGACCACGTGCACCTCGAGGCGCACCTGCGGATCTAGCGTGACGGATCATCCATCGGACGCGACGCGTCTCACCACGCCGAGGCGCCGAGCAGCCCGAGCATCGTCCACGCGCCGGCCATCGCCGCGATCGGGATCGCGAGGTTGTCGTCGATGCGGCGGCTGAACAGCTCGGCGAACCCACCGCAAAGGGCGGCGGCGATGGCCACGGGCCACCCGATCGCGGCGCCGGGCGGGTTCGGCAGCAGCGCCATCACGAAGAGGGCGGCGAGTGTCCCGACGGCGACGAAGGCGGCGGTGCCCTCGAGCGTGCGGCCGTGGCGGAGGCGGACGCGGCCGAACCGACGACCGATGATCGCCGCGGCTGGATCCGCGAAGCCCAGCACCGCCACCGCGACCACGCACAGCAGCGGCGAATAGGTGAGGGTGAGCACCACGAGCGCCGTCATGTACCAGGTGCCGGAGTTGATCCGGAGCGCCTCACCGGGCCGCGCGATGTGGCGGAAGTACCCCATCAGCCGCTCGTTGAGCGCCGGCGATCGTCGCCGCAGGATCTCGAGGGTCCACGAGGTGACCGCGAGCGTCCCGGCGGCGAACGGCAGCTGCTCCGCGGTGAACACCACCAACGTCGCGATGAGCCCCGCGAGCGCCGAGGTCACGTGGAAACCGGCGCGCACGTAGTTGGTCGGACGCGCCTCGGTGACGTCGGCCCGCAAGATCGCAACCAGCGTGTCGTAGGCCTCGCCGAGCTGGCGCCGCAGCGACGTCCACGCCTCGGACTGCGGCGCGGCCACCGGCTCGGGGAGGCTCGGGCTCACCAGCGCGGCGACGCGATCGATCGCGCAGGCCAATCTCGGCGATCGCGACGAGTCGTGGGTGAACAGTTCGTCGACTCTCCGCGCGACGGCGGCGAGGTGCTCGCGGACAGACTCGCTGCCGCTGTCGAACGCGGCGAGCAACTGCTCGAGATCCTCGGTGAGCGCGGTAGCTCCCTGGCGAAGTGCGAGTTCGATGGTCCGAAAGGTACGATCGAAGGGCCTGGCGGTCGAGAGTGACTCGCGGTGGTCGGGGCTGGACCGGGAGGACTGGACCGGCGGCTGGGCTGGGCGGCTGCGGCGTCGCCGTCACATGGGCTGCCACGGCGCGCCCGTCTGGGCGTCGACGTGGCCCAGGCGCACGCCGCCGCCGCTCACCTCGAGGGTGCCGAAGACGATGGGCAGGGCGAATCGGCGCGGTCCGACCGAGCCGGGGTTGAACACGCCGATGCCGCGGTCGCGGCCGATGAACGGCACGTGGGAGTGGCCGCAGATCACGAGGTCCGCGCCCCGGGCCCGCGCGAGTCGTAGCGCGTCGGCACGCAGCCGCGGGCCGTTCACAGCGATGTGCATGAGCAGGATCCGCAGCGCGCGATCGCCCTCGCGGGTGACGTCGAGGACGAGGACGTCGGGCAGGTTGGCGCCGCGGCCGTCGATGTTGCCGCGGACCACGTGGAGCGGCGCGACGATGGCGAGCGGATCGAGGGCGGTCGCAGGATCCCCGATGTCGCCGGCGTGGAGGATCGCGTCGGGATGCCACGCCGCCAGCAACGCCGCGGTGCGGGGGTGCGGCGCCGAGTGGGTGTCGGCGACGATCCCGAGCCGCAATGCGCCGCTTTCGGGCAGCGGGATCTCGGCGAAGTGTTCGAGCACGGGCGCTGGCCTCATAGTCCCAGCAAGAGCACCACGAATGCGGTCAACATCACCGCGCGGCAGACCGAGTAGGTCCGGAGATACTCGCCGTCGACGGCCAGCGCCTTCAGCTTGCGGTACACCAGCACCTGCATCACGGCCGCGAAGCCAAGGGACGCGGGCACGAAGATCGCCGTCACCGTGGTCGCGGTGAGGGCGTCGATGCTCGTCATCAGGAAGTACAGTGCGGCGATCGCCGCGAGGGGCAGCAGGGCGATCATGCGGTAGCCCGAGAACGCCTCGACCAGGCGCCCCTTCGCCTCCGTGGACAGTCGCCTCAGCGCGCGCTCCTGCAGGATGCGGCAGACGATCATCGCGGCGATGAACACCCCGAGGGCGACGTGGGTGGGGACCATGCCGGGAGGGTAGCGCGGCCTCGGGCCCGCTGCACCGCGGGCGAGCGCCGCCGCCGGGCAGCGGCTCAGGGAGTCGGCGGAGCTTCGGGCGTGCGCGCCATCGTGCGGACGCAGACGACGCGGCCGCCCTTCCAGGCCACCGGCGCGGTGCCCATGCGGGCGGTCTGCGTGTTCCAGACGACGCGGGATCGGCCGAAGGTGTCGCCCTGCGTCTGCGACCAGAACTTGCCCGCCGCGATCAGCTCGCCGTCGGTGATCGAGCCCAACTCGCCGACCTGCGGCAGCCGCCAGTCGTCGACGTTCGCCACCGCGAGCGCCTCGCAATAGGTGTTTGCCTGCGACCAGCTCATGCGGGCGGGTGACTTGGTGAAGCGCTTGCGCACCTTCTTGCGCGGCTCGGGGGCGACGAGCAAGATGTCGAGCGCTCGAAATCGCTGGGCGACGAGGCCGGCGTAGATCGCCTCCATCTCCGCGTGATCGATCGACGGCCCGGGCTCGGGCTCGGGCTCGGCCTCGGGCTCGATCACGATCGCGTCGGTGCCCGGCACCGGCGACGCGGGCACTTCCGCGAACCCGGGCGGCGTCGGGAGCGGGGCTATCGGCGAGGGCAGGGCGTTCGCCGCCGCCACGGCGGTGCCCGTCGGGATCTCGGGCTGCTGGGCGGGTGCACTCACGTCGGCAGGCGGGACCGCGGCGGGCGGGGGGTCTGTGGCGCCGGGCGGCGTGGCCTCGACCGCCTGCTGTAGCGACGCGGCCTGCGGCGGACGCAGCCACGACCATGCGCCGAGCTCGGGCGTCTCGGCGTCCGCCACCGTGACGGTGTCGGCCGCATCGTCGTCGTCGTCGCCGGTGAACGCGACCATCGCGAGCACCGCCAGGAGAACCGCCGCCGCAGCGCCGCCGATGCCGAGCAGCCGCCTGCGTCGCCTTCGGACCCACCCGTCGTCGTCGTCGTCGTCGCCGTGCTCGAGCACCGGCACCGATGCCGAGAGCAGCGGCGCGCGGCGGGGCACCTCGAGCTCCGCGATCGTGTGGGGCGGGGGGAAAGCCGGCGATTCGGGCGGCGCCGGCAGCAAGTTGCCGAGGGTGGCGCGTCGCGGACCGGGCGTCACCGGCACGCCCATCGCCTCGATCGCCGCGAGCACATCGGCAGGTCCGCGCCAATCGACTGGCAGCGACGCGATGCGCGACGCGTCGACGCCGGCGTGCCGAAGCCGCAGACGCGCGCGCTCCATCACCGTGGGTTGGCTGTCGGCGAACAGCACGAAGCACGCGCCGGGCAATCGCTTGGCCGCGAGCACCGGCGCGTCATCGCGGAGCTCGAGCCCGGAGACGACCTCCACCTGCAGCCCACGGCTCGCGAGCAGCTCGAGCACGGGCGGCATGAGGTGCCGAATGTCCTTCGTGCAGCCGAGTACAATCGTGGGAGCAACATCCGCCATCGTGATCAGACCCCTCGGAAAAGGTATGTGACCATACTGCGGAGGCGTGGACTGTAAAGCGGATCTGCGCCGACCGTTGTACGCCGGCCCCGAGGGCCCCGATCTGGACACCCGAAACCCTCCGGACCGCGGGGATGCGCGTGTTCCGCTCTACGCGGCGCGGCCTCGGCCCCGGGGTCGAGGCCGCCCGCGCCCCCTCACGACGGCTTCGACGACTTCGACGGCAGCCGCCCGACGAGCTCTTGCAGCTCGCCCTTCAGCGTGGCGCCGAGCTCCGTCAGCTGGTCCTTGGCCTGACCACCCAGCTGCTTGGCCCGGCCCTCGAGCTCGTGGAGTTTGGTCTCGAGCTTCGCCCACGCGTCCTTCGCGTCGAGTCCTCCGAGGTGGATCCGCACTCGGATCTCGTCAGCCATGCGTCGAAGATCGGGGAAGATCGGGTCTTGATCGTCGGACGTGGTGTTCATGGCCGGCAGTGTGCATCGCCGCGCGGTGTGGGCAACCTGCCCGCAGCACCTGCACGCGGCTGTGGCACGCCTTCACCCGCCGCGACGCGCGGGCGGGATCTTCGAGCGCGCGCTTGGACGCGACATCGGCGACGGAGCCCCGTCGGGCCGCGCGTCGTCGGGCGGGTGACGTTCGACGCTCGCGTCGGAGTATCCGCCGCCCCCGTTCCAACCGCTGGAGACCGCCTGCGCAGCCCTGCCGAACGGTTCGGGCTTGCGTGCGGCGTCCCCGTCGGTGCGGGCATCCTCGGCCTGCAGCGCGTCGCCCATGCGCTCCTGTTCGTCGCCCGCGTCTTCGTCAGGCTCGTCGTCGCTCGCGCCGTCGGCGGAAACGCGCGACTGCTCTTCATCGGAGCGGCTCCGCGCGCGCAGCCGGATGCTGGCCTGCGTCTCGTCGTCCGCCTCGGCGGTCGCGACGGGCTCGGGCAGTCGACCGTCGCCGATCCAGCGATCCTTGTCGCCGCGGTCGTAGTCGTTCGGGCGCTTCGGTGCGGGGCTCGGTTCGCGATCGTCTGCGGGCATGCAACCCGACGGAGCAAGCGCCGTGCCCGCTCCCGGGGAAGGCGACCCGTTGAGATCGTGGCCGCCATCGCGGGCCGTCGCGCCGCAACGTGGCGGCGCAGCGCGGGGCGTCGCGCCCCGTCTCTCCACGATCGCGCGGATGGGTTCGCACAGCGGCGAATCCGGACTTGGCACACCTCTTGGATTACGCCCTATCACCATGCTGCAAGCCGCAATCGTCCTCTTCGTCATCGCGCTGGTCGCCGCCGTCCTCGGTTTCGGTGGTCTCGCGGCAGGTGTCGCGGGCATCGCGAAGATCGCGTTCTTCATCTTCCTCGTGGGCGCCGTCATCTCGCTGGTGATGGGGCTCGCCCGTCGCCGAGCGTGAGTGGGCCACGCCCACAGCTCCGTCCTTCCGCGTCTGGGCCCTCGCGCCGTGACCCCAAGACGCGGGCTAGGCCGCACGCATGCGCGGTGCTGCCACGGGTCATGTCACGGGCGGGCCCCGCCATCCCCGAAATCGCTGCTCTACCCCGCACCGCACACCCTGGCGCGGCCGGTGCAAATCCAGCCGAACCCCTCCCGCAACGACCGGAGCAACCGATGGCCCACCCCGACGAACACCGAAACGACGGCGAGCACGACGACGACATGGAGATCAACCCGCGGCCGTGGCCCGGTGACATCGGCGAGGCGCTGCCCGGTGCCGATCTCCCCCGACGTTGGCCCGATGGCTCGCCGCCGCCGGCTCCACCGCGTCAGCCAGACCGCCGGTTGGACGGCAAGGACGACGCGCCCAAGCGCATGCGCGCCAAGATGTTCTGACCGGCAGCCCTCCTGGCCACGCCTCGCCGTACCACGAATCTAGCAACCCATGGCCACCACCGCTGCCCACCCTCCGTCCTCGCTCCCCTCGTGGCATCGCCCGCTCGTGGGGCAACGGCGCGACACCGAAACCGACCGGACCCGGCGACTCGAGCGCCGGATCGCCCGCGCGACCGAGAACATATCGTCCTCGCTGCAGGCGCTGGGCCGGTCGGAAGTCGGCACGCGGTACTGGATCGAGGGCTCAGCCCCCGCCCGACCCGACGTCATCCGGTGGCGGGCCAAGAGCCGCTTCGACGAACGACCGGTGTGGATCGTCCTGCCCCAGGGCCCCCACGTCACGAAGTTCGCGAACGTCATGCGCTTCGTCCAGGCCGGCAAGCGTGCGGCGAAGGTGCGCCATCCCAACGTGCTGCGCACCCTCGAGGCGGGCATCCTCGACGATGGCAAGCCATACGCCGTGGTCGAGCGCGTGCCCAGCCGGACGCTCGCAGCGCTGCTCGCCCGCGGCGGGCCGCTGGCGTGGCCCGCGGTGCGGACGATCGCGCTGCGCCTGTGCAGCGCCCTCGAAGCGGCGCGCAGACGTGGTGTCGCGCCACGCATGATGGACATGGACACGTGCGCGATCGTCCGCGGCCGCGACGCCTCGGATTCAACCGACGTGCGCCTGGGCGAGCTGTTCGCACTGGACACGGCCCGGCCCCCGCTTGCCGACGCCCCGGCGATCGCGACGATGATCCACGCACTGCGCGGCGGCTCGGGTCAGCCTCAGCGAGGCGAGGGCGATGCGGCGATGGACCTCGTGCTCCTGCGGGCACTGGGCACGAATGGCTATCCTGAGGTGCGCGCGCTGTCGGTCGCGCTCGCAGGCATCGACGACGGTCGCACGCGGGAGTCGTACGGCGCCAACCACGCCGAAGCCACCGGCGAGTTCGTCTTCGAGATCTGAATCACGGCGCGTCGCGGTGCGCGGTCGCTTCGCGCGGGGCCGACGAGGTGCCGTACTGCGGGTGGGACGGCCGCTGCCCCAGGGCGCGCTCGAGCGCCCGAACCCGCCTTTTCACCTCGACATGGATCGCATGCCAGTCCACCGCATCCGGCGCGTGACCGCCGTGCGCGGCACGGGCGAGCGTCCGGCGAAGGGCGCCGCCCCAGAACGTCTCCTTCGCCCCCGAACCGCAGCCAAAGCTGGGTCGATCTGCTGCGGCCGCCGTGAGCACCGTCGTGTTGGGCACGGCGGTCAGCCGGCCCGGTCCGGTCAAGAAGCCGCCGGAGAAACAGCCCTGCAGCACGACGATCTTGTGGGTGCTCGCGGGAAACCGAGCGAGCGCGGCGGCCAGCGACGTGGGCGTGAGCGCGATGCGATCACTCGGCGGCTCGCCGCTCGCCCGCGCGGCGAGCAGACCCGCTGCATCGCCGATGCGCACCCTGGGATCGGCATCCAATGCGAGCGCAGGCTGGGCGAGGAACGCCCGCTCGTCCGGCGGCAGCGACCAGCGCTGCAGGCCGCCGCCGAGGTTTTGCACGCCGTGCGCCGACACGTAGAGATAGAAGTACGTGGGCGCAAGGTCGGCCGAAGCCTCGATGTCGGCGAGCACCCGCGCCGCGCTGGCCTCGGCGCACGACGCCATGGCATCGCCGAGTCTCCGGTACTGTCGACGGTCGTCGCGCAGCGCCTCGGGGGTGGGCCGCGCCCAGTAACACGCGATCTCGGTGGCCGCGACGCCGGCGCGGCGCCACAGCGTGGCCTGCCGCGCGACCTCCTGGGCGAAGTTGGCGACGTCGTCGCCCCCGGCGACGAGCATCACGCGGGTCATCGGGGACGGCGGTGTCTCGACGTATGGCGGGGCCGTCCACGGCCTGTGGCCAATCGTTGCGCAGCCTGGCCCCACTGCGCAGGCCAGACCCAGCGCGAGCGCGACGACGCGAGCGTCGGAACTCGGTCTGGGCAGCGCCGAGATGCGGCCGCCCACGCTCGTCCCGGCGGCGCTCACACGTGGGCGACGGCCTCGACTTCGATCTTGAAGTTGTAGGGCAGGCGCCGCACCTCGACGCAGGTGCGGGCAGGCGGCGCCTCGCCGGGGAAGAACTCGGCGTAGATCAGATTGAAGACGCCGAAATCGCCCATGTCGGTGAAGTAGGCGGTGACCTTGACCACCTTGTCCATCGTCGAACCCGCGCGCTCGATCGTCCGGCGCAGGTTCTCGAGGGTCATGCGCGCCTCGTGGGCGAAGTCGCCGGGCTTGATCGCGAGATCCTCGACGTCGACCGCGGCATGGCCGGAGGTGTGGATCCAGCCATCATGCGTGCGGTGCCACGAGAACACGGGACCATGCTCGAGCGCTCGAGGATCACGTCGCGACTTCATGGTGCGTCTCCGATATAGCCTACCCGCGGGCGGTCGTCACGTCGACGCCCGTGGCGCCCGGCGCCAGCACGGCGTTCGGATCGGCCTTTGGCGGGGCGCCGCCGCGAGGACCGGTCTCGGCGCCGGCGCGCGTGTTCAGTCGTCGGCGCGCACGCGCGGCATGTACCGATCGCGCAACTCGGTCTGCCGCGATCGCATCGGGATTGCACGCCCGCGGATCCACACCGCCGACGGCCGTTGCGACAGCTCGAACGGATCGCCATCCCACACCACGAGGTTCGCGACCTTGCCGGCCGACAGGGTCCCGTAGTGCGCGTCCATGCCGTAGATGCGGGCCGGCACGCGGGTGATCGCTGCCAGGGCGAGGGCCGGATCGAGGCCATACGAGACGGCCACGCCCGCCTCCTGCGTCACGTTGCGAGGGTTGTGGGCGTCGCCGAGGACCGCGATGCCCACCTCGACGCCGGCGGCCGCGAGCAGGGCGGCGTTGTCGATCCGGGCGCCCATCTCGTCCATCGTGACCGGGAGATTCTGCGTGGGCTGCACCACGACGGTGATCTTGGCCTGGGCGAGCTCGTCCGCGATCCGCCACGCCTGCGTGCCGCCCAGCGCGACCACACGCATGCCGCGGCGCGCGAGCTCGACGAGCAACCGCAGATCGCTGACACGGTGGGCGGCGATGAGCAGCGGCGCGGCGCCGGCGACGTACGGCTGCAGCGCCTCGAGATCGAGGCGGTGGGCGGCGAGATCACGGGACTGGTTGCGATCGAACGCGGCCTTGCGGGTGCGGTAGAACTCGACGTCGTCGAACAGCTCGTTCAGTCGCAGCCACGTCGCCGCGCGCGATCCGTCCACGGTTTGCCCGAGCTGCACGCGCATGGCCACGCCATTCGCCGCGACGATGTTGCGGTGATCGCCGTGGACCAGATCGATCCACGCGACCTGACCGCTCACGAGGCCGCCCCGCGGCGTGACCGCGGCCGAGGTGATGCCCTCGATCGCGTTGACCTGCAGAAGGGCGCTGTCGGCGTTGATCGCCATCGATGCGTCATACACCGCGCGGATCGGATCGCCCTCGGCGCCACTGTCGTCCTTGGTGCTGCCCTCGGCATCGATCTCGACCAGGCCGAGGGAGGTGTCGATGGCGACGAGTCCTGGCGTGATGATCTTGCCCGTGACGTCGATCGTGCGCGCGCCCTCGGGGATGGTCCTTCCGGGGCCCGACACCGCGGCGATCCGGGTGCCGCGCAGCTCGATGACGCCGCCCGCGATCGGGGGGCCGTCACCGGTGCGGATCTCGGCGCCGACCAGGAACACGGGCGCGGCGTCGGCATCGAAGGCCAGCCGCGGCGCGCGTGACCGCGGCGGCTTCGATCGGGCTGCAATTTGCGTCGTCGCGGGCGCCGGCGCGGCGTGGGCGATGGCGGCCGAGGTGAACAGCGCGAGGGCGGTGGCGCTCGAGCGAAGCGTCATCCGAAGCGTCATCCGAAGCGTCATCGTGCACCCGTGCGGCCGTTGTCGTAGCCGAGCTCGAAGTCCGTCTGCGGCCGGTGGGCCGGATCGTCGCGGTCGTACACCAGCGTGCCCTCGATGAAGACCTGCTGGACGCGGCTGTAGACGCTGAAGGGATCGCCGTCCCACACCACGATGTCGGCCTGCTTGCCGGGGGCGAGGGTGCCGACCTGCTCGTGCACGCCGAGGGCCCACGCCGGGTTGGCGGTGATCCATCGCAGCGCCTCGTCGTCGGCGATCGTCAGGCCGGCGCGCCGCCCGGCCCACATCGCCTTGCTCGCCTCTTGGTTGAGGTGCTGGATGCCGATGCCGCTGTCTGAGTGGATGATGGCGCGGGCGCCCGCGGCCGCGACCATCGCCGCGTTCTCGCGGATGCCGTCGAACGCCTCGGCCTTGAACCCCCACCAGTCGGCCCACACGCTCGCGGAGGTGTCAGCGGCCGCCAACTCGGGGGCGATCTTGTAGGCTTCGACGGCGTGGTGGAACGAGCGGATCGCGAAGCCGAACTCGCGGCCGAGCGCGAGCATCCCCAGCATCTCGTCGGCGCGATAGCAGTGGTTGTGCACGAGGAGCTCACCGCGTAGCACCGCGGCGAGGGTCTCGAGGCCGAGGTCGCGCTTGGGCGGATCCGGCGGCCCGTCGGACTTGTCCTTGGAGTTGTCTTCGGATTCGTCCTTGGCCCCGGCTTTGGCGGGGGCGTCGTCGGTCCCGTCTTTGGCCTGGCGCGCCAGCTTTTCGCGGTAGCGATCCCAGCTGCGCTGATACTCCTGGGCCTCGAGGAACGCCCGGCGGAATCCGGCCATGTTGCCCATGCGCGTCGCCGGCCCGCCCTTGGTGCCGTAGACGCGCTTGGGGTTCTCGCCGCACGCCATCTTGAGCCCCTCGGGCGCGTCCGCGAAGCGGGCCTCGTCGACGCCGCGCGCACCGGGGTAGGTCTTGACCGTGACCGAGCGGCCGCCGATGAGGTTCGCGGATCCCGGCAGGATCTGCATCGTGGTCACGCCGCCGGCCCGGGCGTGATCGATCTGCGGGTCCTGCGGCCAGTAGCCGTCCTGCGCCCGCACGTGCGGCGTGGTGGCGGCGACCATCTCGTTGCCGTCGCTGTGGGCGGTGAAGCCGGGCGCGGCGTACACCCCGATGTGCGAGTGGGTGTCGATGAGACCGGGCGTGACCGTCTTGCCGGTCGCGTCGACGATGCGGGTGCCGGCGGGCGCGTCGATCGACGCGGCGACCCGGACGATCCGATCACCGCGCACGAGCACGTCGCCGCGCATGTAGATGATGCCGGTGGCCGTCATCACCCGGGCGCCGCGCAGCAGCCACGACGGGCTGTCGTCCTTGGCAGGCTCGGCGGTGCTCGCCGGCGCGGAGACCGGCTGCGGCGCCGAAGTGGGTGTCGGCGGGCGCGCGCACGCCGACGCGACGAGCGCGAAGGCGATGCCCAGTCGCACCCCGGGCCCTACGCCGAGGCCCACCCCGGGCCGAATTTCGACCGCTGCGACGACAGACCGTGGCGCGGTGCCATGCGGCCGGGCACGTGGTGACATGGGCGCACCGTACGTCCACGTCGTCGCGGCACGCAAGGGCGAGCCGTGGCCTGCTATGCTCCGCCGCAATGGAGCCGGCCAGCACGGGCGAGATGCCGAACACGGCGGCCCGGATCCTGTATGCGCTCAAGCCCGCGAGCTGGCCCAAGCTGCTCGTCGCCGCCGCGTTCGGCCAGGCGCTCGGCGTGGTCGCGGCGGGGCGCTTCGATGCGGTCGGCGGGATCCTCGGCGGCGCGTTCACGCTGTTTCACCTGGCGTTCGTCGTCCTCGTCAACGACTACGGGGATCGCGATATCGACGCCCTCAAGCGGCGCCTCTACCCCGATACGTGCTCGCCCAAGACCATCCCCGATCGCATCCTCGAGCCGGCCTCGGTGCTGCAGCTCGGGTTGGGCGCGGGGGCGATGGCGCTGTCGGTGGGCCTGGGCGCGGCGCTGTGGTGGAATCGGCCCGGTGCGCTGCTCGGGGGGCTGGGGTGTCTGCTGCTGCTGGTCGGCTACACGCTGCCGCCGCTGCGGCTCAACTACCGCGGCGGTGGCGAGTGCGTCGAGATGCTCGGCGTCGGGTTCGCGCTGCCGTGGTTCAACGCCTACCTGCAATCGGGCATCGGCACGCCCGCGGCGCTGGGGTGGTTGCCCGGCCTGGCGCTGCTCGCCCTCGCCAGCGCGCTCGCGTCGGGGCTCGCCGACGAGCACAGCGACCGGCTCGGGGGCAAGCGCACCTTCACCACGCTGTTCGGCCCCGAGCGGGTGCGCAGCGCGGTCGAGGGGATGCTCATCGGCGCGATGCTGGTGTGGGCGGCGATGCCCAAACTCGCGCCGCATCTGGCCCAGTGGTGGACGACGATGCCCGCGGTCGCGCTGATGAGCTGGCTGCACCGCGACCTCGCGCGCGCGGGCCGGGCCGTCGACGTCGACGAGCCGGCGGGCATCAACCGCTACAAACTCGCGCTGCACCGCGCGGTGTGGTGGGGCACGGTGGTGTTGGCGCTCACGCTGCTCCTGCAGTCGGCCCTCGGGGGCCCGCAGTGAACGCAGCCGTGGCCGAGCTCGCGGCCGCCGATGCGAGCCTCGCCGCGCACACCGTTGCGCTGCGCTCGCTCGCGCCGGGGCGGGCGAGCGCCCACACGCTGGTCGAGATCCTGGGCCCGCGCTTGGCCGATGCCGCCCACGGGATGATCGAGCCGTTCGTCGCCGGCACCGCCGCGTTCGTGCGTGCTCTGCTCGAGTCGTTCCCCGACAACCTGCTGTGGGATCTCGATCTTCCGCTCGCGACGTGGTGGCGGACGGCGGCTGCGAGTGACGACCCCGCGGCCACCGCGGCAGACCTGTTGGCGCTCGCCACCGAGCTGCAGGGGTTGTTCGGCCGCACCACGGCGCTGCGCTTCCGCTACGCGCACGATTTCCTGTACGGCTACGACTGGGCCAAGTGGGTCGGTCGCGATCCCGCAGCGCGCGAGGGCATCGGGCCCTACGATCGGCGGTTCCTCGCAGCGATGCGCGCGCGCGGCCACGAGTTGCTCGCGCTCATCGAGGCCGGCGGTGACGCGAAGTATCCGGCGCTCCCCGATGCGTCGCCGCGCAATCCGTTTCCGTTCTCGCGCGAGCCCGAGGCCGAGCTCGCGATCCATCGCGCGCTGGCCGAGGTCGGCCGCATCCCAGTGCCGGCGTGGCGCTGGGACAACGCCAGCGTGACGTGGTCGCACCCGTGGGCGGCGTGGCGTGAAGAGACCGCCGCAGGCCTGGGCCTGGCGACGACGAACCCCGACGAACGAGCACCTGGTACATGAGCGAATACGACTACGATCTGTTCACCCTCGGCGCAGGCTCGGGCGGCGTGGCCGCGAGCCGACGCGCTGCCGCCCACGGGGCGCGGGTCGCCATCTGCGAGGACCGCGAGCCCGGCGGCACCTGCGTGTTGCGCGGCTGCGTGCCCAAGAAGCTCATGGTCTACGCGTCGTCGTTCGCCGATGACATGGCCATCGCCGCAGGCTACGGCTGGACGGTCGAGGGCCACGTCGACTGGCCACGGCTGGTCGCGGCCAAGCGGGCCGAGCTCGACCGCCTCTCGAAGTTCTATGCGCGCATGCTCGCCGATGCCGGGGTGACGTGGATCGCCGGTCGAGGAGTGATCGAGGATCCCCACACCGTCCGCGTCGGCGAGCGGCGCTACACCGCGCGGCGGATCCTCGTCGCCACCGGCGGACGGCCGCGTTACCCCGAGATCGCGGGCGCCGAGCTGGGCATGAGCTCCGACGACGCGCTCGAGCGCGACGCGCTGCCGGCCCGCATCGCCATCGTCGGCGGCGGCTACATCGCGGTGGAGTTCGCCGGCATCTACCGCGCGGCCGGCTGTGCGGTCACGATGCTCATCCGCGACGAGGGGCTGCTGCGCGGCTTCGACGACGACGTCAGCGCTCACCTCGCCGAGCAGATGGTCGCGGCCGGCGTCGTGATGCGCGAGCACGCATCGCTCCACGCGATCACCCGCGTCGACGATGGGCTGCGTGTCGAGGTGTTCGGCGGCGTTGCCCTCGACACCGACGCGGTGTTGTTCGCCATCGGCCGGGTGCCGAACTCGCAGGGCATCGGCCTGGCAGAGGCCGGCGTCGTGCTCGACTGGGCCGGGCACATCGACGTCGACGCCTGGTCGCGCACTTCGGTGCCGTCGATCTTCGCGATCGGCGACGTCACGGCGCGGCCGCAGCTCACGCCGATGGCGATCGCCGACGGTCGTGCCTTCGCCGACACCGAGTTCGGCGGGGCGCCGCGGACGGTGGCGCACCAACACATCGCCACCGCCGTCTTCTCGCAGCCGCCGTGCGGCACCTGCGGCCTGACCGAGGCCGAAGCCCGGGCGCGGGGCGAGGTGCGGGTGTTCCGGGCCAGGTTCCGACCGATGCGCACCGCGTTCGCCGGCCACGGCGCGATGACGATGATGAAGCTGGTGGTCGACGCCGAGACCGACCGCGTCCTGGGCGTGCACATGGTCGGCGACGACGCCGGCGAGATCATCCAGGGCTTCGCCGTCGCCGTGCGCTGCGGCGCGACCAAGGCCCAGTTCGACGCGACGTTGGCGGTCCATCCGACCGCCGCCGAGGAGTTCGTGACGATGGCGACGTCGGTGGGGTAGGGGCGGGCGGCGGTCGGTTGGTGACTCGATGACACCGCCAGGACGCTTTGGCTGGGCGCGCACAGACGGGGCGTCGGACGCTGCGGTGCTCTGCTAGTGTGCAGTGCGAAGTCGCGCAAGATGACGGCGTCCGACACAGACGCCTCCGGGCTCCCGACCGGAGGCAGCGAGACCGGCAGGACGGCGGCCCTCGGTGATCTCGCGGCGCTGCGCGGTGTGGGCGTCGACGTCGAGCTCGCGCGCCGGCGGTTGCGGGGCTGCCTGTTCGGCGAGGTGGAGCCGACGCGGGTCGGGCGGTACGAAGTCGAGCGGCTGCTCGGGACCGGGGGCACCGGCGCGGTGTTCCGCGGCCACGATCCCGAGCTCGACCGGGCTGTGGCGCTCAAGATCCTGCGCCCTGTCGCCGACGGCGACAGCCTCGCGAACGCGCGGCTGGTCCGCGAGGCCCAGACGATCGCCCGTCTCGCCCACCCGAACATCGTCGCGGTGTTCGAGGTCGGCAACGACGACGGCCGCATCTTCGTCGCGATGGAGCACGTCGACGGCGTCACCTTGCGCGCGTGGCTGCGCGAGGGGCCGCGACCGCTGGCCGAGGTGTTGGCGGTGATGCTGCAGGCTGGGCGCGGGCTCGCGGCCGGACACGCGGCCGGCGTGGTCCATCGCGACTTCAAGCCCGAGAACGCGATGCTCGGCGCCGATGGCCGCGTGCGCGTGCTCGACTTCGGGTTGGCACGGGGCACCGTCGACGCCGCCGTGTTGACGACGCCGGTCGCGGGCACTTCGGCGATCGACACCTCGACGCTCACGCCCGCCGGCGTCGTCGCGGGCACGCCGGCCTACATGGCGCCCGAGCGGCTGTGGGGCGACGCCGGCGATGCACGCTCCGATCAGTTCGAGTTCTGCGTCGCGCTGTGTGAGGCGATCTGGGGTCGCCGGCCGTTCGCGGGTGCCACCATCGGCGCGCTGCGTGGGGCGATGGCGAAGGGGCACCCCGAGCTGGGGCCTGCACGCGGTGAGCCGCGACGGCTGCGCGCGATCGTCCGGCGCGGACTCATGGTCGATCCGATGCGACGCTGGCCCGACATGCCCTCGCTGCTCGACGCGCTCGAGCGGGCGGGCACGTCGCGCCGTGTCGCGCCCGGGCTCGCGCTGGCGGCCGTCGGCGTCGCGGTGGTTGCGGGCGTGGGCGTGTCGCTCCGCACAGGCGGCGAGATCCCGGTGCACCCCTGCCTCGAGAGCGATGGGCGCGTCGCAGCCGTGTGGGACGACGGGCAGCGTCGCCGCGTGAACGCTGCGTTCGGTGCGAGCGGTGCCGCGGGGGCCGAGCTCAACGCGCGAGAGGTGGATGCGGGGCTCGTCCGCTACCTCGATCGATGGCGCGCGCAACATGCAGCCGCGTGCGATCTGGGCGGCGTGACTGCGACGCAGAACGCCGCGATCGACGACGTCTCCACGCGCGCCGACATCCAGCTCGCCTGCTTGGATGCCCGCCTCGCCGATGTGCGCGCGCTCGTCGAGATCTGGTCCGGGGCCGATGCCGAGGCGGTGATGCGCGCGCCGGCGGCTCTTGCCGACCTCGAGCCGCTCGATCGCTGCGCCGAGCTCGACCCGCTGCATGCGGCGTCCCGCAGCCATTTGGCCGCAGGGGCCGCCCTTCTGGAACCGCTGGCGCGGGTCAAGGCGCTGCGTGCCGCGGGCCGCTGGGCCGACGGTCTCGCGATCGCCGAGCCGTTGCTGCAGCAGGCCATCGGCATCGGACATGGTCCCACGACGATCGAGATCCGCCGCCTCGTCGCGCTCTTGCACCACGATGGCGGCGGCTTCGCACAGGCCGAGGCCACGACCGCAGCGGTGTACGCCGACGCCTTCGCGAGCCGGCAGGATCGGGCGGCGTTCGAGGCCGCCCTCGAGCTCGTCACGTTGATCGGCGATCGCGGCGGCCGCCACGACGAGGCGCTGCTGTGGGGGCGCCGGGCCGAGGCGGTGCTCGACGTCGGGACCGTCGTCGACGACGATTCCCGGGGCCGCCTGCAGGCGCAGATCGGCCTCGTCCTATACCAGCGCGGCGAGCTCGAGACTGCCCTCGCCACCCAGCAGGGCGCACTGGCGTTGCTCGAGCAGGCGGACGCGATGCCGCCGATTATCATCGCCGCCCACTGCAACCTGGGCTTGACCCTGCGCCAGATGAATCGCGTCGACGATGCGCGCGCCCACTACCGGCAGGCGCACACGATCGCGGAGGCCGGCAGGGCGAGCGGCGAGATCAACGAGTCCGAGCTGGCGCAGGCGCTCCATGGCATCGGCACCACCGCCTACGACCAGGGCCGCTTCGCCGAGGCGGAGGTCGCGCTGCGTCAGACGCTGGCGATCCGCGAGCGCGTGTTGGACAGCGGCCACGTGTTCGTGGCCGCCACCGCCGATCAGCTCGGGCTGACCCTCGTCGCCCTGGGTCGTGTCGACGAGGCGTTGATCCTCCACGAACGGGCGGTCGCCATGACCGAGAGGGCGGTGGGGACCGACCATACCATGACATCGTCGGTGGTCATGAACCTCGCGGGCGCGTACCGTGCCAAGGGCGACCGCGTGCGGGCGAAGGCGTTGGTCGAGCGGTCGCTCGCCATCGCCATTCGGGCGATGGGGCGCGACCACGCGGTTACCGTGCAGGCGATGAACAACCTCGCATGGATCTCCGCCGAGATGGGTGACCACGCGACGGCCATCTCCGTGCTCGAAGAGGTCATCGAGATCCAGCGGCGCACGCTCCGGGCCGATGACGCCCGTGTCGCCGAGACCGAAGCGTTCCTCGCCCAGCTCCGCGGCGCGCCGCCCACACCCACGCCGCCGCCACGCCGGCACTGATGCGTGGTGCTATCCTGCGCCGGTGATGACGGACTTCGAGCTGCTCGAGGCGTGGCGTGGGGGCAGCCGTGAAGCCGGCGGCGAGCTGTTCGAGCGCCACTTTGCGGGTCTGTTCTGGTTCTTCCGCAACAAGGCCGGCGACGGCGCCGAAGACCTCGTGCAGCAGACATTCCTCGCGATCGTCGAGAGCCGCGACCGCTTCCGCGGGGACGCGAGCTTGCGGACGTACATCTTCACCGTCGCGCGCAGCAAGCTCTACGACTTCATCGCGAAGAATGGTCGACGTGCGGGCGATGTCGACATCGACGCGTCGTCGGTCCAGGACATGGGGCTGTCGCCGACCGCCCACCTCGCGGACGGTCAGCAGCAGCGGATCTTGCTGCATGCCCTGCGCCGCCTGCCGCTCGGCCTGCAGATCGTGCTCGAGCTCTACTACTTCGAGCGCATCCGCGGCGCCGAGATGGCCGAGGTCCTGGGCATCCCCCACGGCACCGTCCGCAGCCGCGTGCGCCGGGCACTCGAGCAGCTCCGCGAGCGGCTCGCGGAGCTCGAGAGCTCGCCCGAGGGCGTCGAGACCACCTTGTCGAACCTCGAGGACTGGGCGCAACAGCTACGCCACGTCGCAGCCACGCCGAGCGCCGGCGTCTGAGCGCCGCCGAGGGCGAACCGCCCCTCACTCGCGCAGGTGCTCGGCCTCGGCGCGCGCGGCCTCGAGCCGCACGTCGTCGCCGGTTTCCTGCAGGTACGTCAGCCACGCCGCCCACACCCGTCGGTCGTGCGGCGCGAGCTCGAGCATGCGCGGCAGCACCTGCTCGGCCAACGCCGCACGGCTGCGCGCCGCGGCGAGCAGCATCCCCCGCGGCGGCGTGAACTCGGGCGCAGCCGCAAACGCCTCGAGGTACTTCGCGATGGCGTCTCTGCCGAAGGCGGTCGGGTCGCCGCCGGCCTCGCGCAGCAGCTCGCCCTCGAGGTAGTGCGCGAGCGCGGTGCCGAACGCCTCGGCCTCGGCGACCACCGCCGGACGACGGCCATCGTCGATGCGCAGATCGTCGCCGGCGAGCGGTGTGCGCAGCTCGAGCAGGCGCGCCAGATTCTCGGCGCCATGGGTGCCGCGACCCTCATAGGCGACTCTGGGCGCGCGCAGGGTCACGTGCGGCCACAGATCGGTGTTGAGCGGCGCGTCGCCGCACACCGCATCGATGCCGGCGCCATCGAGCAGGTGCGACGCGTAGAGATCGCGGGGATCCTGCATGAGCAGCTCGGCATAGATCGGCGCGGCGAGCTGCCGCTGCAGGGCATCGGTGTCGATCGCGAGCGGCTCGCCCCCGCGGCGGCCGACGAGCGCCACCGCCGGGGTCTGCACGTTGTAGATGCCGAGGAAGGCGTGGCTGCCGGGGAACACGTCGGCGAACGTGCACACGATGATCGCCAGGGTCTCGGCGTCGAGCTGGTAGACCGGCAGCCACTGCGCGAACACGCCGCCGTCGGTCAGGTGCGCCAAGGCGCGCTCGAAGTGCTCGCGCGAGTACAGGCCCCCCGCGCCGTCCTGCCCGGGGTGGAACAGGTCGGCGACGATGACATCGTAGCGATCGGGGCTCGCGGCCACGAAGCGCCGGGCGTCGGCGGCGTGGAAGGTGACGCGATCGTCGTCGCGGACGCGGGCGTTGATGGCGTCGAACTTGCCGAGCTCAGCCAACACCTCGGGGACGATCTCGACGGCGTCGATGTGCTGCAGCCCCGAGAAGGCGCGCACGGCCCCCAGCGTCGCGCCGGTGCCGACGCCCAGATACAGCGCCCGCGTGGCGCCGGGGGCCAGCAAGAGCGGCAGATGACCCATGCGGCGCTCGCCGAACGACATCGCGCCACCCATGCGAAAGTGCCGGCCGATCTGCAGCCGCCGCAGCGGCACGGCAGCGCCCGCGGTGTCGGAGCGCTCCTTCACCATCACCAGACCCATCGCGCTCTGGTGCGAGGCGAGCACCGTCCACTCCGCGTCGAGCCCGGGCTCGGATGCGGCCGGTCCGAGGATCAGATCGCGGGGACCCAGCGCGGTCGCGGCGACCACCGCGAGGATCAGCGCGATCTGGTGCATGGGCTTGAAGCGGCGGAACCACGTGAACGCGCCGAAGACCAACAGGTAGCCGTAGGCGACGAGGTAGAACCCGTCGCGATAGCCGAGCGCGGCCGGGGCCCAGACCCCGAAGATGAACGGGGCGATGGCGCCGCCGGCGGTGTTGACCGCCAGCGCGCGGCCGATGCCACCGGGTGCGACCAGGCCCATCACGTGGCTGAACAGCGCGCCCATGAGCATGGTGGGCACGACGAACACGGATGCGGCGACGGCGAGCTCGGCGAGCAGGTGGCTGCCGTAGCCCGCGCCCTTGGGGGCGATGAGATCGAGGATCTCGGGCGCGCCGACGATCGCGACGGCGGCGAGCACCGTCGCGAGGCCCAGCGCGATGAGCAGCGCGGCGGCCGTGGTCGCCGGTCGTCCGTGGCTCCACCGCGCCCCCTTCAGCCCCCAGATCCACGCGCCGATGGCGGTGCCGGCGAGGTAGACCGCCAGCACGTTCGCGAAGGTGTAGATCGTGTTCTCGAGCACCTGCGACAGCACGAGCACGCCCGCGACCTCAAGCCCGACGCCGACCAAGCCGGCGCCGCCGAGGAGCACGAGCAGGGGCATCGGCTCGCGCACGTCGGGATCGGGATCGCCGCTGGTGTCGATCACGATCGCGCTGGCGGGGCGCGGCGCCGCCGGGATCGTCACGCGACGGGCCCAGCGCTGCGCGAGTACGGCCGCGCATGCGCCCATCGCCGCGAGCACGGCCGCGCCGAAGCCCAGGCCCGCCGCCGGGATCACCAGGTGCACGGTGGCCAGCACCCCGAGCACCGCGCCGAAGGTGTTGGCCGCGTACAGCCGTGCGATGCCGCGGCTGTCGTCGTCGTCGACGCAGACGCGACGACGGGCCTCGACGACGGCCGCGAGCGTGCCGCCGATGCACACGGTGCCTGGCAGCATCATCACCGCCGCGATCGCGACGGCGAGGGCGACATGGGCGGGCGTGTCGGCGAGGCCGGCGTCGGGGCCCAGCCACGCCGGGATGGCGCCGCCCAGCGCGTGCAACAGAAACGGGCTGGCGACGGCGAACGCCGCGGCACCGAGCTCGAGGCGCACGAACAACCCCAATGGATCGGGGCCGGATGCGGCGCGGCGATGCCACAGCGCCGCGCCCAGGGCCATGCCGCCGAAGAAGCCCGCGAGCGTGGCCAACACGCCGAGCGTCTCGCTACCGAGGATCGGCGCGCACAGGCGCGTCCAGATGATCTCATAGCCGAGCGCGGCGAAGCCCGAGCACACCAGGGCCGCGAGCAAAGGGGTATCGCGCGCGGTCGTCACGGCGCGGCAGCATACACCCTCACCGCGCACCAACCGTGAAGGTTCTCACTCGCCCTGCGCGTCGCGCAGCGCCCCACCGTTGGATCACGCGCGCGCGCAGGCGTGGGTCTCGCGCGCCTTGCTAAGATCCGCGGCGTGAAGATCGCAGTGATCGGTGGTGGCCCGGGCGGCCTGTACTTCGCGTTGCTCATGCGCAAGGCGATGCCGCGCCACGAGATCGTCGTGGTCGAGCGCAACCGACCCGACGACACATTCGGCTGGGGCGTCGTGTTCTCCGACGAGACCTTGGGCAACTTCCTGAGCACCGATCCGCAGACGCACGAGCGCATCACCCAAGACTTCGTGCACTGGGATCGCATCGACACGCACACAGACGGACGGGTGATGAGCTCAGGCGGCCACGGGTTCTCGGGCATCGCAAGGCGGCGTCTGCTCGCAATCTTGCACGAGCGCTGCGCCGAACTGGGGGTCGAGATCCGCTTCGAGCACGAGGTCCCCGGTCCCGAGGCGTTCCCCGACGCCGATCTGATCGTCGCCGCCGACGGCATCAACAGCCGCACCCGGGATGCCCGCGCCGACGTGTTCCGGCCCGACATCGTCGCGGGTCGGGCCAAGTTCATCTGGCTCGGCGCCGATCGGGCGTTCGACGCCTTCAAGTTCTTCATCGCCAAGACCGAGCACGGCATCGTGCAGGTCCACGCATATCCGTTCGATCGCGGTCACAGCACGTTCATCGTCGAGACCGACGAGGCGACGTGGCGCGCACACGGGGTCGACCGCATGGCGCCGTCCGACAGCGTCGCGTGGTGCGAGTCGCTGTTCGCCGAGGAGCTCGGCGGCGCGCGGCTGATGACCAACCGCAGCGAGTGGATCAACTTCCGTCGGGTGCGCAACGCGACGTGGCACGCCGGCAACGTGGTGCTCATCGGCGACGCCGCCCACACCGCCCATTTCTCGATCGGGTCGGGCACCAAGCTGGCGATGGAGGACGCGATCGCCCTGGTCGACGCGATCGTCCGCCACCCGCCCCGGCACCACCGCGACGTCGAGGCCGCGCTCGTGGCCTACCAAGAATCGCGCTGGCTCGACGTCGCCAAGCTGCAGCGCAGCGCCGAGACCAGCCAGGCGTGGTTCGAGGACATCGGCCGCTACCGCGACGTGCCGGCCGAGGCGTTCACGATGAGCATGATGACGCGGAGCAAGCGGGTGACCCACGCCAACCTGCGGCTGCGCGATCGAGGCTTCGTCGACGCCGTCGACCGGTGGTTCGCCGACGCGGCGGGCGTGGCGGCCGACGCTCCGGTGCCGCCACCGATGTTCACGCCGCTGCGCCTGCGCGGGCTCGAGCTCGTCAACCGCGTGGTCGTGTCGCCGATGTGCCAGTACTCGGCCACGGACGGCATGCCCGACGACTGGCACCTGGTGCACCTGGGCAGCAGGGCCGTCGGGGGCGCGGGCTTGGTGATGGCCGAGATGACCGACGTCTCCGAGGACGCCCGCATCACCCCGGGTTGCGCCGGCATCTACACCGACGGGCACGTCGCGGGCTGGCGCCGCATCACCGAGTTCGTGCACGGCAACAGCCGCGCCAAGATCGGACTGCAGCTCGGACACGCTGGTCGCAAGGGCTCGACCCGCCTCATGTGGGAGGGCATGGACGCGCCGCTGCCGTCGGGCAACTGGCCGCTCCTGTCGGCGTCGGCGATCCCGTACCGGCCCGACTCGCAGGTGCCCAAGCCGATGGATCGCGCGGACATGGACGCGGTCGTCGCCGACTTCGAGCAGGCCACCCGGCGGGCGCTCGCGGCGGAGTTCGATCTGCTCGAGCTCCACCTCGCCCACGGCTACCTACTCGCGTCGTTCCTCTCGCCGCTCACGAACATGCGCGACGACGAGTACGGCGGGGATGTCCACGATCGGCTGCGGTTCCCGCTCGAGGTGTTCGACGCGATCCGGCGGATCTGGCCCGCGGATCGGCCGATGACCGCGCGCATCTCGGCCACCGACTGGGCACCGGGCGGCATCACCGACGACGACGTGATCTCCGTCGCCACCGCACTGCGCGAACACGGCTGCGATCTCATCGACGTGTCCACCGGCCAGACCGTCGCCCACGGCAAGCCCGTGTATGGGCGCATGTTCCAGGCGCCGTGGAGCGACATGGTGCGCCATGCGGTCGGCATCCCCACGATGACGGTCGGCAACGTGCAGAACTGGGATCACGTGAACACGCTGCTGGCGTCGGGGCGGGCCGATTTGGTCGCGCTCGCGCGGCCGCACCTGGCGGATCCGTACTTCACGCTGCACGCCGCGGCCGAGCAGGGCTACGTCGCGCAGCACTGGCCGCCGCAGTACTGGGCGGCGAAGCCGGGCTGAGCGGCGCGACCGGCAAGCGGGGCGGAGCGCTGATTCAGTCCCGTCGCGGATCGACGCCGATACGCGTGAGCGCGGCGGCCATCGTCGCGGCGAGCGGCTTGCCGGTGTTGCCGAGCACGGCCACCGCCACGCCGCGCTCGGGCACGAACACCAGCTCCGCCCAGAAGTCGCCGGTGCTGCCGGTGTGGCGCAGCACGAGCTCGCCGCCGCCGTCGACCACGTCGAGGCCGGCGGCGTAGCGACCACCCGGCATCGCCCCGCCCGGCTTCGCTGCGCCCGTCACGGCCTCGCGCATTCCCGACGCCCACGCGGGTCCATCGGCGCCGGACAGCGCGAGCGCGAAGCGGAGCAGATCGTCGGCGTTCGCGGCGACAGCTCCCGCGGGCGCTGCGGCGTCGACCCCGAACGCGAAGCGGTCGTAGTCCTCGCGCACGTCGTACGCGGTCCAGCCATCTCCCGCAGCTCCGCTGCACCGCACGCCGTGGGCGAAGCGAAACGTGTTCGCGCCCGCCTCCGCGATGGCGATCGCGATACCCGGGGTGCCGAGGCTGCCCCGCTCGGAGCACGCGGCGCGGACGATCGCGAGGTCCGCGGGCGATCGGTCGCCCGCCGCAGCGGCGCACGCGAGCACGGCGGGGGCGGGCTTGGCTGCTGCGGGGGGTGCCGGCGGATCGCCGCAGGCGAGAATCGCTGCGGCGAGGAGAACGAGGGCGCGCGGCACGGGCGCATCACGTGCCCGCGGGCTGCTCACGCACCGATCACCCCTCGCCATCCCACGCTTGCCGGGCCGCCTGGAATCGGATCCGCGCCGCCCGCAGCCGCGCATAGATCGTGTTGAGGTTCACCCCCAAAGCCGCGCCGATCTCCGGCGCCGTGAGTCCCTCGATGTCGGCGAGGAAGAAGACCGTGCGCTTGTCGTCGTCGAGGGTGTCGAGGAACCTCGCGACGAGGTCGCTGGCTTCGGCCTTGGCGGCGCCGTCGCGGGGATCACCGAGGCGCTCGGGATCGACGTGACCGGCGGTGCGCGACGCGGCGCGGTGCAGCCGCTTGCGGGTATCGGCGGCGACGCGGCGCGTGATGCCGAACAGCCAGCTGCGGATCGGGACCTCGGGATCGTAGGCGGTCCAGCGCCGGTGCACGACGAGGAATACGTCCTGGGCCGCGTCCTCGAGCGCCTCGGGCGGCACACCGAGGCGCCGCAGGATGCGCCACACGAACGCGAACTGGGCGCGATAGATCGCGCTGAACTCGGGCACGAGCCCACTCACCGGATCGCCTCCGCCGGGCAGGCACACCCACGGCTGGCCGCCTTCGCGTTGCGCGAGCGTGTGATGCCGCGTCGATCTCGGTCGTTGCTCGCCCATGTGAACCGCCGAACCCGTCGCGACACGCCGCCGCGCCTACGCCCCCATCGAACAACACTCTCGTCTGTACGCCGCGCCACTTCGACCGGCGCCATGGTAGCGGAGGACCGCTCGGCTGCCGCACTTCGTGGCACGTTCGCTGAGCGTCATCGCGGCGCCTCGGTGCAGCCGCGGCGGGCGATCGCAGCATAGGCCGAGTCGCCGAAGCTCCGCACGAACGCAGCGCCTCGCCGGGCGGCGTCCTCCGTGCGGCCCAGCGCGCACAGCGTCTGCAACTCGAGCACCGCGACCTCTTGCACGAACGTGCCCGCGGCGAACTCGTCGCGGTACCGGGTGATCGCGGCCAGCCGCGCCTGGGCGCTCGGTTCGAGCTTGATCGATCGGAACGCCGCGATCTCGGCGGCAGCATCGACGGGCCTCGCGGGTCGCGACGCGCTGCCGCGGCCGCCCGCGTCGGTTCGGGCCCGGCCGCGATCCAGCGCCGTCTCGACCGGCTCCGACGCCGCAGCGTCCGCTGGCGCGGCGGGAGCCACGGGCGGCGGCGCCACCGGCAGCGCGGGCGCGACGACTGCAGTGTCGGCCTCCTGCAGCGCGGGAACGTTCGCAGTCTCTTGCGGTGCGTCCACAGCCGTCGCATCCGCCGCGGCCATCGGCGCGGGCGCGGTGGCCCGGCCGAGCACGCGCGCGGTGCCACCGAGCACCACCAACGTCCCCGCCGCGAGAGCGAAGCTCAGCCCGCCGGCGCGCAGCCACAGCCACCACGGCGACTGCAGCGCGATGGGGGCGGCGCCGATCTGCAGCTGCAGCGCGTGCATCACCCGATCGCTCACCGCAGGATGCGGGCTCTGGTCCACGCGGAACTGCTCGAGCATCGCGCGTTCGGTCGGGGTCAGCCTCGGGATCGAATCGGACATCGGCGCTCGGAGCACGCCCATCGGGCGGTCACTGCACACCATGGCCCAGGGGCAGGGGTTCCGTGCCGGCGAAATCCCCGGATTCGCCCGCGCTCCCAGGGCGCCTGCTCACGTCGTCGCGGTGGATTCGGCAGGTTCGGCGTCGCCCGGCCCGTCGGCGCCGCCCATCCCACAGCGCACCGCAGCGGTCGCGCGAAGTCCTACCAGCTTGGGTCCCCGAAGCGCCGCCGCAAACGCATCGGCCGTAGGCGTACGCGCGTGAGGATCCAGGGCGAGCGCACCCCGCAGCGCGTCGGCGACCCACCGCGGCACGCGTCCGACCGGCGGCGAGGGCAGCACCGCCGCATCGTAGGCGATCGCCAGATCGTAAGCCGTCGCTGCGGGGAACGGCCGCGGCCCGAACAACGCCTCGTAGCCGGTGACGGCGAGGGCGAACACGTCGCTGCGCACGTCGAGCTCGCGGCCCATGAGTTGCTCGGGTGACATGTAGTGCGTCGTGCCGACGACCATGTCGCGCCTCGTCATGCGCGTGCGGCAGGTATCCTCTGCGATCGCGCCGGCATCGTTCGCCTCGGCGAAGCCCAGCGCGAGGCCGAAGTCCACCAGCACCACGCGATCGTCGGCCTCCACCAGGATGTTCGTGGGCTTGAGATCGCGGTGCAGCAGACCGGCATCGTGCACGGCGCCCAGCGCCTGGGCGGCGCGCACGAGCACCGCGACGATCTGCGCGACGGGCCGCCTTCGCGCCACGAGCCACCGCCGCAGGTGCTGGCCGTGCACGAGCTCGAGGGCCAGGTACGCGCCGTGCGGACCCTGGCCGGCCTCGAACAGCCCGACCACGCCGGGATCGCGGATGCGCGCGAGCGCCTGGGCCTCGCGCCGCAGCCGGGCCCAGATCGTCGCGTCGATGCTGCCACCTTGCGCCCGCGCGAGCTTCAATGCCACCGAGCAACCACGCTCGGGATCGAAGGCGCGATACACCACGCCCATGCCGCCCTCGCCGATCTGCGCCTCGAGCACGTAGCGGCCCACGCGGGCGCCGGGTCCCGGTGGCGGCGCCTGGGCCCGCGGTTGCGGACGCATGGGCAGCGAACGATCCTCGAGGATCGCCCGGGGGACCCCGTCGGGCAGCTCCATGCACGGCTGGGATTGGGTGCTCTGCATCGCCGTCGGCCCCCGGCTCGGCGGAGCTGGGGGCCAACGTCTACGATGACGCCGTTCAGTTGCCTTTGCGAATGTAATTTCAGCGACGTGCATCGCTGAAACGGCGCGACGGCGGCTCGCCTACATGCGCTCGATGAGGCCGGCGGCACCCATGCCACCGCCGATGCACATGCTGACCAACGCATAGCGGCCGCCGGTGCGCTCGAGCTGCGCGAGCGCGGTGGCGACGAGCTTGGCGCCGGTGCAGCCCAGCGGATGGCCGAGGGCGATCGCGCCGCCGCTGGGGTTCACCTTGGCGGGATCGAGCCCGAGCTTGCGCACCACCGCGAGCGCCTGGGCGGCGAACGCCTCGTTGAGCTCGATGACGTCGATCTCCTCGAGCTTCACGCCGGTGCGTGCGAGCAGCTTGGGGATCGCGGCGATGGGACCGATGCCCATGATCTCGGGCGCGACGCCGGCCGTGGCGAAGCCGACAAAGCGCGCGCGCGGACGCAGGCCGAGCTCCTTGGCCATCGCGAGGCTGGTGATCACCACCGCGGCGGCACCGTCGTTGATGGGCGAGCTGTTGCCCGCGGTGACGCTGCCCTTGGCGTGGAACACCGGGCGCAACGCGGCGAGGGCCTCGGCCGTGGTGTCGCCGCGCGGACACTCGTCGACGTCGAAGCGCTTGCCGGCCGCCGTGGTGACCGGGACGATCTCGTCGGTGAAGTGGCCGGCCGCCTGGGCCGCCACGGCGCGGCGGTGCGACTCGAGGGCGAACGCGTCCTGATCTTCGCGCGAGACCTCGAAGCGGTGTGCGACGTTCTCGGCGGTGAGACCCATCGAGATGTAGATCTCGGGGCGGTCGCGCACGATCGCCGGGTTGAACATCGCCTTGTTGCCGCCCATCGGCACCATGCTCATCGACTCGACGCCACCGGCGATGCCGCAGTCGATCGCGCCGACCATGATGCGCTCGGCGACCATCGCCACCGCCTGCAGGCCCGAGGCGCAGAAGCGGTTGACGGTGACCGCCGAGACCTCGTCCGGCAGACCCGCGTGCAGCGCGATGGGGCGGGCGACGTTGAGGCCCTGCTCGGCCTCGGGCATCGCACAGCCGAGCACCACGTCGTCGATGCGATCCTTGGGCAGGGCGGGCAGGGCGGCCAGCGTGTTGCGGATGACCTCGGCGGCGAAGTCGTCGGGACGGGTCTCGGCCAGGGTGCCCTTGAGTGCTCGACCGACGGCGCTGCGCCGCGCGGCCACGATGACGGCTTGTGTGGTGGTCATGGTGTCAGTTCCTGAGCGGCTTGCCGGTCTCGAGGGTGTGCTGGATGCGGGCGCGGGTCTTCTCTTCGCCGCACAGGCTCACGAACGCCTCGCGCTCGAGGTCGAGCAGATCCTGGGCGGTGACCTTGGCACCGCCGGGGCGGTCGCCGCCGGCGAGCACGTGGCCGATCTTCTCGGCGACGAGCTTGTCGTGGGCCGACGCGTAGCCGCCCCAGTGGAACAGCGCCGCGCCGAGCTGGAAGCTCGCGCCTCGACCGGTGCCGATCACGGTGATGGCCTCGTTGCGATCGGGCGGCGCCCAGCCGCCGTCGGCGAGCGCCAGGGCCTGGCGCTTGGCCTGGGCGACGACCTGCATGCGGTGGAACACGATGCGATCGTCAGGGCGCAAAAAGCCCATCTGGCGGGCGTCGTGCGCACTGGTGCTGACCTTCGCGGTCGAGGCGTTCTCGAAGCCGCGACGGATCATCGGATACGGATCGCCGTCGGGGACTTCGCTGGCCCAGGCCGATCCGCGGCGCACGATCTCCTTGAGACCGCCGCCGGCCGGCACCACACCGATGCCGGCCTCGACGAGGCCCATGTACAGCTCGGCGTGGGCGACGACATGCGCGCACGACAGCGTGCACTCGGCACCACCGCCCAGCGTCATGCCATACGGCGCCGCGACCACCGGCAGCGGGCCGTGCCGTAAGTCCATCAGCGTGTCCTGGAACAGCTTCACCGCCGCACCCAGCTCGTCCCACCTGCCGCCCTGGGCCAAGGCGAGGATCTGCCGGGCATCGGCGCCGGCCGAGAAGTGCTCGCCCTGGCTGCCGATGACCAGGCCCCGGAAGCCGCGCCCTTCCAGCATCGCCGGCGCCTCGCGGAGCATCGCGAGCACCCCGGCATCGAGCGTGTTCATCTTGCTGCGGAACTCGAGCACGGCGATGCCGTCGCCGACATCGATGAGGCCCGCGGTCTTGTTGGCGTGGATCTCCGCCCCCGCGGCGCGGCGCGAGGCCAGCGAGAGCACGCCCGGCTTGGCGGGCACCGGCTCGTCCTTGCCGGTCGTCGGCACGAACACCGTCGGGGCCGCCGCCGTGCCGCCGAACCACGTCGCGTCCTCGCCCTTGGCCTGCACCAGCGCGAGCAGGGCCGGCGCGGGGGTGATGCCCATCTGTTTGATCTGCTCCACGCTCCAGGCGACGCCGACCATGTCCCACAGTGCGAACGGGCCGACCTTCCAGCCGTAGCCCCAGCACATCGCGTCGTCGATGGGCCGCGGATCGTCGGCGACAGAGCCCAGGCGATTGGCGGCGTAGTTGAACAGCGGCAGGTAGGCCTTGCGCAGGAAGTCGCCGGCGCGGCCACCCACACGCATCGCCGCGGCGACGCGCTTGCCCAGGTCGGGCATCTTGGCGACGTCGGCGAGCTCGGGGAACTCCGGCTCGATGCGCGGCCTGTACTCCAGGGTGTCGAAGTCGATCGATAGCACCTCGGTCGCGCCCTTGGGCCCCTTGGTCTTCTTGTAGAAGCCGCCGCCGGTCTTGTCGCCCTCGAGCCCGGCATCGAGCATCTTCTGCACGACGTCGTCGGTGACCATGCGATCGTGGAGCTCGTCGTAGTTGGGCGCGCTCGGATCGTTCGACGTCACCTTGCGCAGGTTGTCGGTGACCAGGACGCTGACGTCGATGCCGACCAGATCGCCGAGGCGGAACGAGCCGGTGCGCGGGCGGCCGACCAGCGGACCGTTGAGCAGATCGACCTCCTCGACGGTGTAGCCGCCGGCGAACGCCGCCGAGAAGGTGAGGATCGACGACGCGACGCCGATGCGATTCGCGATGAAGTTCGGGGTGTCGCGGCACGGCACCACGCCCTTGCCCAGCACGTCTTCGGAGAAGGCGGTGAGCTCGGCGGTGACCTCGGGCGCGGTGTCTGGGCCGGGCACGACCTCGAGCAGGTGCATGTAGCGCGGCGGGTTGAAGAAGTGCATGCCGACGACGCGGCGGCGCGCAGCCTCGGGCAGCGCCTGGGCGATCGAACCGATCGCGAGGCCCGAGGTGTTCGTGGCCAAAATCGCGTGGGCCGGGGCGGCGGCGGCGATGCGGGCGAACAGCGGCTGCTTGATGTCGAGGCGCTCGATGACGGCCTCGATCACCAGGTCGCTCTTGGCGACCGCGGCCTCGAGGTCGTCCTCGAGGTTGCCGATGCCCACGCGCTCGGCCGCGGCTGCGACCATGAACGGCGCCGGCTTGCCCTTGAGCATCGCCTTGAGGGCGCCCGCGGCGATGGCATTGCGTGCCGACCGCGGCGCCGTTGGGGGCGTGTTGGGCGGGACGATGTCGAGCAGTTGCACGCGCATGCCGGCGTTGGCGAGATGGGCGGCAATCTGCGCGCCCATGGTGCCGGCGCCGAGCACGGTGGCGAACAGCGAGTGGGTCGGTCGTCGGAGCGTCACGGGGCGAACGCTACCAAATCGACGCTACCCTGGGGCGCGGCCAAGCCCGAGGCGGGGCGAGGCCGAGCCCAAGGTGGCCTTGGGCCGAGCCGAAGGCGGCGCGAGGACACGCCGACAGCGAGCTGACGCGGTGCCGCGGCGTCGCGGGCAATTTGGGTTGTGCGTGCTAGCGTGTGATGCTGGGGCTGGGATTCGACGATGCGTATTCGAGCACTGGTCGCGAGCCTTGGTCTAGCCGGCCTGATGGGCGTGCTCGTCGCCCAGCCCGAGCGGTCGGACGCGGCCGAGGTCGCGGCGGGCCCTGCGGATCCCGACGAGGGCGAGGCGGCGGCGGCGGTCGTCGCTGCGGCCGAGGCTCTCGGCCGACCGGCGGCCGCGGTGGGGCAAGGCGAGGTGCTCACCGGCATGCGCGGCGCGGCGACGGCCCTGGGCGCGCGCGATGCCGCGCGGGCGATCGCGCTGGCCAAGACGATCCTCGCCGGTCCCGACGCGGCGGCGGGCAGCGGAGCGTGGTTCCTCGCCGGCGCCACCCTCGGTCGCGCGCAGATGCTGGCGGGCGATCCCGACGCCGCCATCGTTGCGCTGCAGCCTAGGGTCGAGCACGCCCAGCTCGCGAAGTTCTTTCCCCCCGATGTCCTCGGCGTCGAACTCGCCGAGGCCGAGCTCGCGTACGCGCGCCTTCCGGGTGCAGACGCCACGCTCGCCGATGCGCGGCTCGGTGCCGGCATCGCCCGGCTGCGCAAGCTCGAGCGGCGCGAGCCGATCCGCAACTACGCCCAGATGCAGGTGTTGCAGGCGCAGATGCTCGCGGCCAAGCGCGACGCTGGCAGCGCGCGGCAGGCCGCAGCGGCGCTCGCCGAGGTGCTCGGGCAGTACCCGCATCACCCCGAGCGCGGCCGGATGTGGCTCGATCAGGCGCGGGCGCTCGATCGTGCCGGTCGCACCAGCGACGCCACGGCCCAGCTGCGCACGATCACCATCGAGCGCAGCGGTGAGCCCGAGGGGTCGGTGGCCTGGGAGGAGCTCGCGGCGATCGCCGCCCGCACCGGCAAGGCCAGGGCGCCGCTGACCGACGTCGAGCGCCTCGCCGCCGCCACCGCGGCGCGTCGCAACAAGCGCGCCGACGTCTCCCGCGAGATGCTCGAGCAGCTCATCGCCGATCCGGGCACGCCGGCGCCGATCCGCGGCCAGGCCGAGCGCTCGCGATCGTACACGGCGAGCAAGCAGCGCGACTGGGGCACGTGCGCCGCCGACCTGCGCAAGGCCTACGCGGCGAGCGGCAATTTCGACGTTCGCGACGATCTGCTCAAATGTCTCGAGCGCGGCGCGTTCTACGACGAGGCCATCGCGCTGCGGCTCTCGGAGCTCGAGGGCAAGCGCGGCAAGAAGAAGGCCTTTCGCGCCCACGTGACGTGGGAGGCGCTCGAGCTGGCGATCCGCGGTGGCAAGTACGAGCGGGCGCGCGACCTGCTGGATCGCTACGAGAAGGACGGCAAGGCCCACGGGCAGGATCGGGCGTGGCTGCGGCCGTGGATCGCCCACCGTCTGGGTGACGACGCCGCGGCGATCGCCGGCTTCGCGGCCTACGAGAAGAAGTACCGCAGCGATGCCAAGCGGGCGCGATACTTCCTCGGTCGAATGCAGGTGCGCTCGAGCGACCCGCTCGTCAAGGCAGCGGGGGGCCAGGTCCTGCGCGCGCTCGCAGGCGCCGATGCCCTGGGCTACTACGGACTCCAGGCGCGGCAGCGGCTGCTCGACGCCAAGCTCGAGACCCCGGCGGTGCCCACCCTCGTGCCGGTGGCCGAGGAACTCTCACCGCCCACGCGCGCCGCGGCCGAGGCGACTCTCTCGCAGCTCGCCGCCGACTACGGCGATGCTTGGCCGTCGATCGAGCGCGCCCGCCAGCTGTACGTCGCCGGCTACAACGACGAGGCCCGCCGCGAGCTGCGGGTCACCGTCCAGGCGTACCTCACGCGCGGCAAGAAGGCCGGCGGCCCGCGCAGCGAGGACATCCTGGTGGGCCTGGGATGGAAGGCCAACTGGAAGTATCCCCGCGTCGCGCCCACCAAGGAGGGCCGCAAGACCCTGCGTGACGGCGCCGCGGTCGAGGCGATGCGCGTCGGGCTGCGCGAGGTCGCGTTCGCGATGCAAGAGCCCAACGCCTACGTCCGGCTCAGCACGTCGAAGGACGCGCCGTTCAAGGCGCGCTGGACGCTGCGCGCGTTCAGGCCTGCGGTCGAGCGCGAGGCGAGGCTGCGCAAGATCGATCCGAAACACATGTGGTCGCTGATGTACACGGAGTCGCGGTTCCGACCGCACGTCGTGTCGCATGTTGGGGCCCGCGGCGCGTTGCAGATCATGCCATCGACGGCGCATCAGCTCGCCGAGCGGCTCGGCGAGACCGACGCCGGCCACTTCTTCGACACCGATCGGCTGTTCGACATCGATACCAACGCGCACCTGTCGGCGTACTACGTGGCGGAGTTGCTGGCGAAGTTCCACGGCCAGGCGCCGATGGCCTACGCCAGCTACAACGGCGGTCCTAGCAACGTCGCGCGGTGGCTCGCGGCCAAGTCCCAGAGCCCCGCGCCGCTCGAGATGGACACCTTCATCGAAGAGATCGCGTTCAGCGAGAGCTATCGGTACACCAAGCGCGTGATGGAAGTGCACGCGACGTACGCGTTGCTCTACGAGGGCGACCTGCCGCGGTGGACGAACGCGGTGGATCCCACGTTCGAGGACAACATCGATTTCTAGCCGGGTGCGGCCGCGAGTCGGGGCGCCGATCGCAGCGCGAACGCACCACCCGCGCCGTTTCGTCCGGACCGCCGACCGCGCGGGCGCCTCGGCACGGCGCCGTGGTAGCATGTGTCGCCGTGTCCGCCCACACCGTGGAAGACCGCGTGATCGAGCTCGAGATCCGCGTCGCGTTCCAGGACAAGACCCTGCGCGAGCTCGACGAGGTCGTCACGCAGTACGCCGCGCGCATCGACGCGCTGGTGCGCGAACTCGATGTCCTGCGCGCGCGCGTCGACGCGGCAGCCGAGCCCGACGCGATCGTCGACGACAGGCCGCCGCACTACTGACGGCGTCGCCAACCCGTCGCGCGACCGTTGCCCCGGTGACGGTTCCCGCACGGCGCGGTGCCTGGATCGGGCCGGACGAATCCACTAGGCTGGCGCCGCCGATGCTCAGCGCCGAAGTCCACGCCATCTTCTCCGAACTCGGTCTCGCCGCGCCCGCCACGGGCAAGGATCTGGCGGTCGTCGATCCGTCGAGCGGGCAGGTGGTCGCCGAGCTGCCGCTGTGCAGCCGCGACGACGCCGATGCCGCCGTGGCCCGGGCGTGCGAGGCGTTCGCCCTGCTGCGCGAGCTGCCGGGTCCGCGCCGCGGCGAACTCGTGCGACAGATGGGCGACCGGCTGCGCGCCGCGAAGGAGCCGCTGGCGCGCCTCGTCACCGCCGAGATCGGCAAGGGCATCGAGGAGTCGCGCGGCGAGGTCCAGGAGATGATCGACATCTGCGACTTCGCGACCGGACTGTCGCGCACCATCGGGGGTCGCACACTGATGTCGGAGCGCCCCGGCCACCGCATGATGGAGCAGTGGTTGCCGCTGGGCCCGGTGCTGTGCATCAGCGCGTTCAATTTCCCCGTCGCGGTGTGGTCGTGGAACGCGGCGATCGCCCTGGTGTGCGGCGACCCGGTGGTGTGGAAGCCGAGCCTCAAGGCGCCGCTGTCGGCGATCGCGACCCACGGCCTGCTGCAGCCGATCCTCGCCGCCACAGGCTTCGGCGAGGCGATGCAGCTGGTCATCGGTAACGACGTCGATGTCGCGACCGCGCTGGTCGCCGATCCGCGGCTGCCACTGGTGAGCGCGACCGGATCGACGGCGATGGGGCGCAAGGTCGGACCCGTCGTGGCCGCCCGCCTCGGCCGCTCGCTGCTCGAGCTCGGGGGCAACAATGCGATCATCGTCGACGCCACTGCGAACTTGGATCTCGCCGCACGGGCGATCGCGTTCGGTGCCGCGGGCACGGCCGGCCAGCGCTGCACGTCGACGCGGCGCCTGTTCGTGGCCCGTGGCGTCGAGCCCGAACTCACCCGGCGCCTGGTCGCGGCCTATCGGCAGCTCACCGATCGCATCGGCGACCCGCGCGACCCGAAGCACCTGGTCGGCCCGCTCGTCGACGGCCGGGCCAAGGACGCGTTCGTCGCGGCGATCGCCCGCGTGCGTGCCGACGGCGGCGAGATCCTGGCCGGCGGCAACGCACGGCCCGGCGCCGGCTTCTTCGTCGAGCCCACTTTGGTGCGCGTCCCTGACCACGGCGCGTTCCCACTCATGGACGAGGAGACCTTCGCGCCGATCCTCTACATGCGGACGTTCGCCGACGACCGCCTCGAGGACGCGATCGCGTGGCAGAACGCGGTCGAGCAGGGGCTGTCCTCCGCGTTGTTCTCGGACAGCGTGCGTGCGGCCGAGCGCTTCTGGAGCCCCGCGGGCAGCGACTGCGGCATCGCCAACGTGAACCTGGGCACCTCGGGCGCAGAGATCGGCGGCGCGTTCGGGGGCGAGAAGGCGACCGGTGGCGGCCGCGAGGCCGGCTCGGACAGCTGGAAGGCCTACATGCGCCGCCAGACGTGCACCATCAACGGCAGCGACGCGCTGCCGCTGGCGCAGGGCATCCGCTGGGAGTGAATTTCGCGGTTGCCGCTGCCCGCGCCCAGCCGTACGGTATCCAGGTCGGCCCGCGCTGGCGCCCTTGGTTTCATCCCTCGCAATCGGTTCGCGTGTGACCGCGCGGATCCACACCCACCCCTGACGGGGGCTCCAGACGGAGAACGAGCGATGCCGATCACGCAAGAACTCAACCTGCTCGGGCAGGCCGCCCGTCGGCTCAACGACGGCTCGGAGCAGCTCAACGGGCTCATCGCCCGCATCGACGCGCTGCTCGGCCAGCTCATGATCGGGATGGACTACCTCCACCCGCGGCCGCTCGCCGAGAGCGTCACCTACGACCGCGACGGCAAGCGCTGCATCGAGATGGCGTACCTCGCCTACTGTCGCATCGGCAAGATCTACGCGCTCGCCGTCAAGACGGTGAAGGTGCACGAGTCCAAGCGCGCCATGGCCACCGAGACGCCGGGGGAGTTCATCCCGCTGTTGCAGGCGCCCCGGCGGCTGCGCTATGGCGCGGTCGACCTGCTGCCCGAGCTCGTCTCCGGCCTCTCCGCGCAGGTCGAGGAGGTCGCCTGTGCGATGTCGCGGCGCTGTGCGCTCGCCGAGTCGCTGGCGCAGCGGCTCGAGCAGATGGCCGTGTCGTCGCCCGGCGTCCCGGCGCTGCAGTATGCCCAGCAGACGGCGGCGCAGGCGACGTCGCACGCCCGCCCGACGATGCCGTACCTCGACGACGCGCCCGGGCCGGCGCGGCGCCCCAACGGCCGCTGAGCGAGTCCGCCGCTCTCGGGCGTTGCCGAGCGGCGCCGTGGCGTGGGAAAAGCCCACGGGTATGGCCAAGCAGGTCCTCGTCACCGCTGCGCTACCGTACGCGAACGGATCGATCCACCTCGGTCACATCCTCGAGGCGGTGCAGACCGACGTCTACGCCCGGGCGCGCAAGCTCGCGGGTGAGGACTGCGTGTTCATCTGGGCGGCCGACACCCACGGCACGCCGATCGAGCTGCGTGCGCGTCGCGAGGGCATCACCCCCGAGGCGCTGATCGAGCGGGCGTGGCACGAGCACCGCCGCGACTACACCGACTTCGACATCGGCTTCGACATCTTCCACACCACGCACTCGGACGAGACCCGCCGCCACGCCGAGGCGATCTTCGCCACGATGGAGGCGAGCGGCGACATCGCGTCGCGGGCGGTCGCGCAGCTGTACTGCCCCCACGATCAGATGTTCCTGCCCGATCGTTTCGTGAAGGGCATCTGCCCCAATCCGAAGTGCAAGAGCCCGGATCAGTACGGCGACTCCTGCGAGGTGTGCGGTAGCACCTACGCCCCGACCGAGCTCGGCGATCCGCACTGTTCGATCTGCGGCACCACCCCCGAGCTGCGCTCGAGCGATCACCTGTTCGTGCCGCTCGTACGCCACGAGGCGTTCCTCCGCGAGTGGCTGGCGCCGGCCGAGTCGGGGGGCGTCACCGAGCTGCAGCCCAGCGTGCGCAACTACGTGATGGAGTGGGTCGCGGGTGGCCTGCGCGACTGGGACATCTCGCGCGATTCGCCGTACTTCGGCTTCGGGATCCCAGGGCATCCCGGCAAGTTCTTCTACGTGTGGTTCGACGCGCCTGTCGGCTACATCGGCGCCACCGAGAAGTACTGCAAGGAGCACGGGCGCGACTTCGATGCGTACTGGCGCGACCCCGAGCGCGCCAAGACCGAGATCGTCCACGTCATCGGCAAGGACATCGTGTACTTCCACTGCCTGTTCTGGCCGGCGATGCTGCATGCGGGCGGCTACACGACGCCCTCGCGGGTGCACGTGCACGGCTGGCTCACCGTCGGCGGCGAGAAGATGTCGAAGACCCGCGGCACCTTCGTGCTCGCGCGGACCTACCTCGATCACCTGCCGGCCGACTACCTGCGCTACTACTTCGCCAGCAAGCTCGGCACGACGCAAGAGGACCTCGACCTCAACCTCGAGGACTTCGTGCTGCGGTGCAACGCCGATCTGGTGAAGAAGGCAGCGAACCTCGGCAGTCGATCATGCAAGTTCGTGACCTCGCGGACAGGCGGCACCTTGGCCGCGCTCGGTGACGACGCGGCGGCGATCGTGGCGTCGGCCCAGGCTCGGCTCGCCGAGGCGCGAGGGTTCTACCTCGCGTTCGACTCGGCGCGGGCAGTGCGTTGCGCGATGCTGATCGCCGAGGACTTCAACCTGTATCTCACCGAGCAGGCGCCGTGGAAGCTCGGCCCCGACCAGGTCGAGCGCGCGCGACAGGTGTGCTCGGCCGGCGTGTACGCGACCCAGGTGATCGCGGCGATCCTCGCGCCGGTGCTGCCGGCCTGGGCGGCCAAGGTCCATCGCATGCTGAAGCTGCCGTTCGCGCTGGACTTCGCCCACGGTGGCACGCCGCTGCCGGCGGGCCACGCCATAGGCGAGTACGAGACCCTCGCGGAGCCGATCGATCCCGCGAAGGTCGCCGCCATCATCGAGGCCAGCAAGGAGAGCACCCCCGTGGACACCAGCGAGACCCCCACGTACGAGGTCGAGGCGCTGGGCGCCGAGACCACCATCGACGACTTCGCCAAGGTCGATCTGCGCGTCGCCAAGGTGCTCGCGTGCGCCAAGGTCGACGGCGCCGACAAGCTGCTGCAGCTCACCTTGGACGTCGGGCCGCTCGGCCAGCGCAACGTCTTCTCCGGGATCGCCAAGAGCTACGCCCCCGAGGATCTGGTCGGCAAGCACGTGGTGCTGTTCGCCAACCTCAAGCCGCGCAAGATGCGATTCGGGATCTCCGAGGGGATGATCCTGGCGTCGGGCACGAGCGACGATGCGGTCACCGTGCTGGAGCTCGACGGGCGCGCGCGGCCCGGCGAGCGAGTGTCGTGATCGCGGCCTAGCGTCGGGCGATCAGCCCGGCAGCCAGCCGACGCTCACGTCCTCGAGCACGAGCAGCTCCAGGACCACCGGCACCGAGAGCTCCCCGTCGGGCTCGCCTGTGCGCTGCCACGGCACGCCCGTGAACGTCACCGTCGCGACCGCGCCGATGCCGTCGTCGTCGCCGGGCGTGACGGCGATGCTCACGGTGCCGGGATCGTCGCTGCCGTCGGGTTGCTCGCCGCTCGGTGCCCATCGCTCGGTGATGGTCGGATCGACGGTGATGGCGTCGTTGCAGGTCCACGCCGTGAGATCGCTGCCGACGGTGATCTCGAGCGCGAGCGCGGGATCGGTGGCCGCGTACTCGACCACGATGGTCTCGCCGGCCTTCGCTGCGATCGCCACCAGACCGTCGACGTCGAGGTGCACGGCGATGCCGGCGACAGGATCGTGGGCCCACACCGTCATGTCGCGACAACCTCCGCGCTCGGACATCCCGCCCTCGAACCCGGGCTGCAGGACCTGGTCCTCGCACGGCTCCACGATCTCTCCGAGGGGCTCGCACGCGCCTTCGGGGCTGCAGTACGTGAGCGTACCGGGGGCGTCGCAGTCGGTGTCCCACGGCGCGCAGAACTCACAGCTGGCGCCGCACGCCAGCTCGGCGCACGGCTCCCAGACGCAGGTCGCGTCCGTGCACGAGCCATCGTCGGACGACGCCGTCGCACCCGCGCTCGCCGATGCGTCGCCGGACTCGTCCGAACTCGCCGATGCGTCGCCCGACCCGTCGTCGGAGTCGGTGCCTTGACCCACGGTCTTGGGATCCAGCGCGCAACCCAGCGCCACGGCAGCCACCACCCACACGAAATGTTCACGCGTCTTCATGTTCAACTCCAAGGTTGCCCCGCGGGTGCGGGGTGCCGGTTGTTGTGCACGCCCGGCAGTTTCCATCACGGCACGGAGCACGCGGCGCGGACCCGCCGCGCGAGCACCGAGCCGGGCTCGGCCGCGAGCCACTGGGCGGCCTGCCCTGCTGCGCCTGCGTCCTGCCGGGTGCAGCGGGCGATGACGACGATGGCGCGACGCTCGGGTGCGAGCACGCCGGTCGGGAACTCGCGCCCGTGCTCCGCGGCGCGCAGCAGCGCGGTCGCCGGGTCGCCGTCGGTGAGCGCCTGCCATGCCCGTTCTATCAGGCCGCGCTCGCGGGTCAGCGACGACGGCTCGGGCAGCGGCGTCGCGGCCGGCATGACCGCGGGCGGAGTCGTGGTCGGCCGCTTCGTCGGTGGCGTGCCCAGCGGCTCGCCGGCGGGGCCGGGCGGCGTCGGCGCGGGAGATGGCGTGACGGCCGGGAGCTCGGCGGGTGTGGTGTGGGTCAGCGGCGCCGCGACGACGCTGTCGACTCGCGGGGGCTGCGGATCGACGGTGTGCACGGCCGCGTCGAAGGCCTCGGCGTGGGTGCGCTCGGTGTCGCGTCGCAGCCATGCCGAGACCCACCATGCGAGCACGAGCGCCGCGGCGAGGGCGATCGCCCACGTCCAACCGCTGCGCGCCGATCCGCTCGCGGGCCTGCTGTTCGCCGGGCTCGCGAGGCGTCGCCACACCCGAGCGTGGGCCGCCGGCGGCATGGAATCGGCGTCGCGCCAGTGGCCGAGCATGCGCGCCGCATCGTCGCGCAGTGTGTCGGGCTCGGCGCCGTCGTCGTCATCGCTCGCGTTCACGTCGATTCTCCTTGGCCGGCGCGTCGCGCATCGAGGTACGTCTCGAAGCGGCGCCTGGCGAGGCGCAGCCGCGAATAGACGACGTTGAGGTTGGCGCCGAGCAGGTCGGCGACCTCGGGCCCGCGCAGGCCTTCGATGTCGATCAACTCGAACACCTGGCGCTGATTCGGGTCGAGGTCCGCGAGGAACTCGCCGACCCACAGCAACGCCTGTGCGCGCTCGATCGCCGCCTGGGGATCCATGGGAGCGCTGCCGACCGGCGCCAGCACGCGGCGCTGTTGTTCGCGCGAACGCGAGCGTCGGGCGTTGGCTGCGGCCCCGCGCGCGATGCCGTACAGCCAGGTGGTCACCGCGGCGCGGTGGTCGAAATCCGGCATGCGTCGGCGGGCGATCATGAACACGTCGTGCACCACATCCTCGAGCGCTTCGTCGGGGACGCCGAAGCGACGGAGGCTGCGCCACACGAAGCCGGCGTGGGCGCGATAGATCGCGGCGAGATCGGGGGGCGCCTCGGGCCCGGCCTCGTGCATGGGCACGGCCGCCACGCCGGGTGGATGTCCGCGCCGGGACGAATCCGTCATGGCAGGCGGACCACCGCGCCGAAGACCGCGCGCAAGCCCCCTTCGGGGGCCGTGTAGACCAACCCCGCGGGATCGACCCGGAACCCGGGCCGCGCCAGAGCGACGAGACCTTCGACATCGAGCGCGACGGCGAAGCGGGGGACGACCCAGCCCCACAGACCCACGCCTGCGACCGCGACGACCCACGGCGACGACGCGGTGCTGCTGCGCAGCGAGCCGGTGCCTCGACCACGCAGCGCACCCGCCCGCAGTCCGCCGCACAGCGGCAGCTCGAAGCGCCCCGCGATCGGTGAGCCGCAGCCGCGCACCCCGACGCTCCACGCCAGCATTTCGGCGCCGACGCGGGGATCGGCGGGCGCGGTGCGGCGCCGCGGCGTCCACACGTCGCCGTCGATCTCGACGCGCCAGCGGAGGCCCGCGATGGCGGCGCCCAGCGCCACGACGGCGCTAGGCGCGGGCGGGCCGCCGACGCCGATCCCGGCGCCAGCCCGGAGCAGCGCGCGAACAGGGGTGCGCTGGCGGCGACGGGCCGGCTCCGCGACGGGCGTGGATCGGACGTCGGCGGGCTGCGACTGCGCGGATGTCTCGGGCGCGGCGCCAGTCTGTGCGGCGTCGGGGGCGGCCATGGCCGAGGGCTCCGGGATGACGTCGGGTGCCGTATCGCCGGGCGCCTCGCCGCTCGAAGGCCGCGGATCAGCGGGTCCGCCGATGCGCGGATCGATCGCCATCGCCACGATCAGCAGCGCCGCCTGGGCGACCTCGTTGCAGGACGCCGCCTCGAGCACGCGCGCGTCGGCGCCGAGCTGCACGCGCGCGACGAACCGGGCGGCGCCTGCGTGTTCGATGCTGACGACCGCGGTGATCTCGGGGGAAGCGTCGCGGGGAGAGCCGGCGAGCAGTCGCGCGAGGGTGGCGTCGACCACCGCGCGATCGGGGCAACCGGGCGGTACATCCCAGCCGATCGCGACCGGTGGTGGCGCCGGCCGCTGTGGCGCCGGGGGGGAGCAGGCCACGGTCAGGAGCAACGCGAGCACGCGGCGCACGATACCGCAGGCCCGCGCGCCGAGGCGTCTGCGACCACGGCGACGGCACGCCAGCGAGTACCGGTGGCCTGCCCGTGCGCCCCTTTGCCGCACCCGTTCGCGACGCGCCCGCGCTTCGTGCCACCCTTTCGTGCGTGAAGAAGCCCGAGCATCGGTGGCAGACACGCCAGCACGTCGCGGTGCCAGAGCCCGGCGAGTTGGGGGAACCGTGGCACGGCGATCCACGGGCCGAGCGGCTGAGCCTGCGCTTCACCGGCGGTCGCACCTGCAGCGCGACGGTGGGCCTGGGCCGCCAGCAGGTGGATGTCGGGGCCCTCGAGGATCCCGATCTCGTGCACGCGGTGATGTGCTGGCTGGCGGCGCGAGGGGTGCGGGCGATCGCGCTGCACGACGCCGAGCATCGCCCCGTCGCCGTCGGTCCGTTCACCCTGGGCGAGCTCGGGGATCCGGTGCTCGGGGCGACCCGGGTCATCACGCTGGCGCCGTCGAACGCCGAGCTCGTCGATGCGCTGGGCGCGTTCGATCGGGTGGTGGCGTGCGAGGACTCGTCGGACGCGCCCGAGGCGGTGGCGCGTTGCGAGCGGCTCGGTCCCGATCTCGCGCCGGATCTCGATCGCGTCGCCGCGCTCGCGCCCGCGCTCGCGGTCAGCTCGCTGACGGTGCCGGGGATGGAGCGGATCGTGACCGGCCTGCGGGCGCGCGGCGTGCCCCAGCTGGTCTCTGCGCCCCGCAGTGTGGCCGACGTCCTGGGCGATCTGCAGCGGCTCGGCGCCGCGATGGCGGTCGATGCCGCCCCCGCCATCGCCGCGATGCAGGCCGAGCTCGCGGCGCTGCGCGATGCGGCGGTGGCCCAGCCTGTGCGCGTGTACCTCGAGTGGTGGCCGCGGCCGATGTTCTCGCCCGGGCGCCTGTGCTTCTCCAACGAGCTGCTGGCGCTCGGCGGCGCCGTCAACGTGTTCGCGGACCGTGACGGGGCGTCGGTCGAGATCGACGCCGACGCGCTCGTCGCCGCCGATCCGGACGCGTGCTTCGTGTCATGGTGCGGCGTCGCGGCGCACAAGCTCGATCCGGCCAGTCTGGGCCGCCGGCCGGGCCTGGACGGGCTGCGGGCGGTGCGAGAGGGCAGGGTGTTCGCGCTCGACGAGCGCTTCTCGGGGCGGCCCGGACCGCGGATGCTCGAGGCGTCGCGACGGATCCGTGCCGCGCTCCACGGCCACTGAAGTGGGTGAGCGTCGCCCGCCACCGCCGGTTTTTTGCCCGCCCCCGATCGCTGTGCCAACGTCGCGTCCACGATGCAGGTGGAAGCGCTCGACACGAATCTCGAGGGGCAGATCGACGACGTCGTGACCTCGCTGCGGACCTGTGTAGGCTTCCGCTCGGTGTGGCTCGACCCGTTCGGGACGCTATGGCACTGCGAGCCCGAGGACGAGGAACTCGACGCGCTCGGGCACCGCTACGTCGGCACCTTCATGCGGCCCGACGCCGACGCGCTGGGCGCCGCGCTGGCGGGCGTGGCGTGGCCCGCCGTCGCCTGCCTCGTGGTCGATCGCCGCGCGCCTGTGCCCGCCCTCGCGCTCGCAGCCGCCGTGTGATCGCGGGCGGTTGCAAGTCCTGGTGATCCGCGTCTGTCGGCTCGGCTCAGGGGTTGCCGCCGGTCCGGCCAAAGCGCAGCAGGATGTCGAGCACCGCGCGGAGCGCCTCGTGGTCCCCCTGCTCGGGCCCGAGCAGACTGGTCTCGGCCGCCTGCACCGCCTGGAACGCCGCCATGTACTGCGCGTCGCTCAGCCGGTAGTTGGGATCGCCGGTGATCCAGCACGCGAAGATCGAGATGATGTCGAGCGAGCCCGGGCTCCCGAGCGAGACGTGCAGCGCCGAGCCCCACAGCAGCGCCACGAAGTTGAAGCCAAAGCCGCCCATCGCCTGGCCCCTGGGCGCCTCGGCGACACGGCCGCGACTCGCCATCCATGCCGTGAACGCGGTCCCGGTGACGTAGCGCCCCGCCATCCGTGCGCCCGCGTGCGACAACGCGGGCAGGTTGCGCACGACCTGATCGATCACGCTCACCGCGCGGCGTACGGCTACCCGTCGCGCCCCGTTGCAGCGATCCGTCGCAGCACCGTCACACGCCGCGAGCCGGCGTCGCGACCGGCCCGGCATGCTCGCGCACCATCTCGACCACGGCGTCGACCCACGGCTTCGTGGCGTTGAGCGACGGCACCAGCACCAGCGACTCCCCGCCAGCGGCGTGCCAGTCCTCTTGCGCGCGGATGCCGATCTCCTCGAGGGTCTCGAGACAATCGGCGGTGAAGGCCGGGCACATCACCGCGATGCGCTTCACGCCGCGGGCGGCCAGCTCGGGCAACACCTCGTCGGTGTACGGCTTGATCCACGGCGTGCGACCCAGCCGCGATTGGAAGGAGATGCTCCAGGCGTCGGCCGCGAGCCCGAGCTTGCCGGCGATCGCCCGCGCGGTCGCGTGGCTCTGCGCGCGGTAGCAGGTGGCGTTGACCGGTCCGATGGTGTCGCAGCACGTGGGCTTGGCGAAGCAGTACGCCCCCGACGGATCGCCCTTGCGGAGGTGGCGCTCGGGCAGACCGTGGAAGCTCATCAGCAGGTGTTCGGACCGCGACTCGGCGAAGATCGGAGCGGCGATGGTGGCGAAGGCGTCGATGAAGCGCACATCGTCGTAGAACGGCGGCACCACGGCGAGCGACGGCGTGTTCCAGGCCCGGCCCGCGAGGGAGTACAACGCGTCGAGCGTGGAGCCGGTGCTCGACGACGCATACTGCGGATACAGCGGCAGGACCACGATGCGCGTGCAGCCAGCGGCGATGAGCGCGTTGTAGGCCCGGTCGAGTGACGGGTTGCCATAGCGCATGCCGAGCACGACCTTCCATGTCGGCTCGGGCAGCGCCGCCGCGACCGCGTCGCGCAGCGCCTGCGAGAACACCAGCAGCGGCGAGCCGGCCTCGGTCCACACCTTGGCGTAGGCGTCGGCCGAGGCCTTGGGCCGCCGCGGCAAGATCACGAGCTCGAGCAACGTGCGTCGAACCGGCGCCACCGTGTCGATGACGCGCGGGTCGGACAGGAATTGTCTCAGGTAACGACGGACCTCGGGCGGACGGGGCGAGTCCGGCGTGCCGAGGTTGCTGAGCAGCACGCCGATGGGCGGGACCGTCACCGTGTGGCGTCCCCGGTGCCGACGCCGGCAACTTCGTCGAGCACGCGTTGGATCCGACGGACCATGCCGCTGGGATCGGGCACGAGCCCCTCGGCGATGCCCGCCTGGTCGAACAGCAGCTCGATCCACAGCGTGGCGCGGGGATCGTCGGGCTGCTCGCCGACGCGCGCGAGGGCGGCGCGGACGAACGGGTGCGCGGCGTTGAGCTCGAGGATGCGCGCCTTGGGGGCGATGTCGCGGCCCGACATCCGCAGGATCCGCTCCATGTTGCGGCCCAGGCCCGCCTCGTCGTCGACTAGGCACGACGCCGAGTCGGTCAGCCGCCGCGACGGCCGGACGTCCTTGATGCGATCGCCGAGCACGGCGCGGGCCCGCTCGCACAACGGCGCGAGCTCGCCAGCGTCGGTGGGCGTATCCGACTCGGGCAGCGTCAGGTCGCCCTTGGTGACGTTGACCAGGGCCTTGTCGGCGTAGCGCTCGAGATCCTGTACGACCCACTCGTCGACCGGGTCGGTCATGAGCAGCACCGCCCAGCCGCGGGCGCGGCAGGCCTCGAGGTGGGGGCTCTTCGCCAGATCCACGGCCGACTCGCCGGCGATGTAGTAGATCGACTCCTGGCCCTCGGGCATCGCGTCGACGTACTCGCGAAGCGAGACCAGCGCGCCGTCCTTGCCCGTGCAGTCGAAGCGCAGCAGCTCGGTGAGTTGCTCGCGGTGGGCGTTGTCGGTGTGCAGGCCCTCCTTCAGGAACACGCCGAACTCGCGCCACAGCTTCCCGTAGGTCTCGGCGTCTGCTTTGGCGGTGTCGCCGAGCAGGCCGATCGCCTTGCGGGTGAGCTGGCGCCGGATCGCGGCCAGCGACGAGTGCTCCTGCAGCATCTCGCGCGAGACGTTGAGCGGCAGATCCTCGGAGTCGACCACGCCGCGGAAGAAGCGGAGGTAGGGCGGCAGCAGCTTGTCGCAGCTCTCCATCACCAAGACGCGGCGGGCGTACAGGCGCAGGTGCTTGGCGTCTTCGCCGAACAGATCCATCGGCCGGCGGTTGGGCACGAACAGCACCGCCTTGAACTGGATCGGCGCGTCCATGGTCGCGTGCAGGTGCACCAGCGGCTTGTCCGAGGGCAGCAGGAACCCGCCCATCACGTGCTTGTAGAACTCGGTGTAGTCCTCCTCGGTGAGCTCCTTGGCGCTGCGCGACCAGAACGCGCGCGCCGAGTTGACCTGGGCGGCCGCCGCCGTCTCGGCGCCGCTCTCGTCGATCGTCGCGATCTCGATCGGGTGCAGGACGTGGTCGCTGTAGCGTTTGACGATCTCCTCGATGCGCCAGCGGTCGAGGTACTCCTTGGCGTCGTCGCGCAGGTGGAGCTCGATCCGGGTGCCGCGCTGCTCGCGGGTGCCCGGCGCGATCGTGAAGCCGCCGTCCCCGGTCGAGCTCCACACCACCGCGGTGCTGCCCGCGTTCGCCGAGCGGGTGGTGACCTCGATGCGGTCGGCGATCATGAACGCCGAATAGAAGCCCACGCCGAACTGACCGATGAGGTCGACCTCGGGCCTGCCATCGGCGCCGCGCGGCGCGTTCTGGAGAAAGTCGAGCGTGCCCGAGTGGGCGATGGTGCCGAGGTTCTGCTCGGCCTCGTCGGCGGTCATGCCGATGCCGGTGTCCTCGACCACGAGCACCTTGCGCTGGGCATCGGTCGTGATGACGATCGCGGCCGGCAGGTCCTGGCCCTCGAGCGTGGGGTCGACCAGCGCGGCGAACCGGGCCTTGTCGAGGGCGTCCGAGGCGTTGCTCACCAGCTCGCGCAAGAAGACGTCGCGGTTGGTGTACAGCGAGTTGGTCACCAGCCGCAGCACGGCGGCGACCTCGGCCTTGAACGCATGCGTGGTGGGTGGCTCGGGGGCGGACATGCGCGCGCAGGCTAAACCCAACGCGCGTGCAGTCAACCGGGGCCGGCGGGTTGCCGTGCCCGGCCCCGTGGGGTCCATTCGAAGCCCACCCGCAGGGCTCCCCCGGCCCATAGGCCGCCCAGCGACACGGGGGCGGCCCCGGCGACCAGGCCCTCGGGCGCACGCAGGGTCCCGCCCAGCTCGGCATCGAGTTCGAGCATGGTGGTGGACCCCAGCCGCAGCCGCGGCCCCATGCCAAGGGCGATCTGGCCCGTGGCGGCGGTGATCGCCCCGGTCGGGACGTCGGGCCGCGACGCGAGCCCACGCAATCGCCCGAGCGATCCGCTGACGACGGCGACGGCGCCGAGCTGCCAGCGCGAGGACAACTTCAGGCGCGTCGCCACGCCGAGGCCGAGGCTGGCCATCCACGCGCGGACCGTGCCGAACTCGCGGCGCACGCGGGTGCCCTCGACGCCCAGGCGAACCACGATGCCGGCGGGGCCGAACCACGGGCGCACGTCGAGCTCGCCACCGAACGCCGCAAACGGACTGCGCTCGAGCCCGCGGCCACGGACCAACGGCGCGAGCAGGATCGCGAGGCTGAGGCGGGGGCGGCCCAGGGCTGTCGCGGCGGTGGTGCGGGCGGCGTCCACCGCCTCCGGTCGGGGTCGCGGCTCGGAGACGATCGTCGCCGCAGGCGCCGGCGTCGGCAACAGCAACTCGAGCCACGACGCCGCGAACAGCTGGGCGGTCGCCAGGGCGATGACGCGCTCACGGCCGGGCTCGTCGGCGGGCAGGGGCACGTCGCGGGACATCCGCTTGTCGGTGATGGGATCGACGATCGCGATGCCGAGGATCGGCGCGGCGCAACGCAGCTCGATGCGCAGGCCCGGGCCCTCGCCCAGGCGCGGCACGACATCGGCGAGTTCGATCGCGAGCAGTCGCGCCACCTCGTCGGCATCGAGCGCGCTGCAGTGCTCCGTCGCGACCACGACCGGCCCGACGTCGTCGCTCGCACCGGGGATCTGCAGCGCAGCGAAGAGCAGCCAGGCGCTCACGGGATGCGCGCGAGCATACGCTCGACGCGGGCGGCGTGGACCCCGTCGGGGTGACGCGTGAGGTAGTCGGCGGCGGCTCGGGCGGCCGCGTCGGTGTCGCCGGCGTCGAACCACGACACCGCCGCCTCGGCGCGGGCGTCGTCCGTGAGCGCACCTGCGGGCGAATGACGGGCGGCGGCGGCGAACGCCCGCGCCGCGTCGGCGTGGCGGCCACGGGCGCGTTCGACCTTGCCGAGCTGGAACGCGCTGCCGTACGCCCGCGGGTCCTCGTCGTGGGCCTCGACGATCTCGCGCAGTACAGCGGCGGCGGCGATGAGATCGCCACGGCCGCGGGCTGCATCCGCGACTCCGAGCAGCGTCGCCACGTCGCGTCGTGTCGCGGTCACCTTGCGGGGTCTGGGGGACGCGGTCGGCGTTCGCGGCGGGCGAGCCGGAGACGTGGCCGCGGCGGTGGGCTCCACGACGACGCTGCCGAGTCCGACGCGGAGCTCGTCGCCCGCCCCGAGCTCCGCGACGCGCACCGAGGGCGCCTCGGCGGCGAGGGCCCCGGTGGTGGCGTCCGGGCGCGGCGGTGCGCTGCGGTGGATCTCGACCCGCCCGTGCTCGACGGTCACGCGGACGGCGTCGGCCTCGCGGGTGACCCAGAACGCGGTGCCGACCACCACCACGCGGATGTCGGCGGCCACGACCGCGAAGCTGCGGGGTAGTCCAGGGCGGACCTCGTAGTGTACGCGGCCGACCGACTGCTCGATCTCGATCGCGGTCGCACTGGACGTGCGCAGCCCGATCCGTGCGCCGTCGTGCAGCGTCGCGATCGATCCGTCGCCGAGCGCGATCGCAGCGCGGGAGAGCTCGGGGATCGCGGGCGGCTCCGCCAGCGCCACCATCGGCGTCGACTCCACGGGCGCGTCGGGCACGAGCGCTGTCACGCCCTCGGCCCCGTCGCGGACCGGCCAGGAGAGCACGGCGATGAGCAGGGCCGCCAACGCGACCGCCGCGAGCACCACGCGCCGTCGCCCGACGGTCCGGTGCCGCTGTCGATCGAGCTCGGCCTCGACGCGGCCGAGCACCCGCCGCTCGCGGAGTGGATCCCACGCCGCCTCGCGAGCCGCCATGGTGCGCGTCGCGTCGTCGATCACGGCCCACCTCCGGGGCGCAGGGCGCCGACGCGCTCGAGCCTCTGCCCGCACTGTGCAATGCGCCGCTTCACCGTCGCCAGCGACACGCCGCAGGTGACCGCGACGTCCTCGAGCCGTTCGCCCTCGATGCGGTGCAGCATCCACGGCACGCGGAGATCCTCGGGCATGCGCACCAGCGCGGCGCCGAGTTCGTCGGCGGGCTCGGTCGCGCTCGGATCCGAGGACTGCGGCTGGTGGGCGATGAAGAACCGCAAGAGCGCCGCCCGCCGGCGCTCGCGCACCATCCGCGTGTGGGTGAGGCGGATCGCGATCGTAATGAGCCACGGGCGGACGTGGGTGGCCGAGCGCAGGGAGTCGAGCCGCTCGGCCGCGCGCACGAACGTGTCTTGGACGATGTCGTCGATGTCGGCGTCGCGGCCCAGCCACCGCGCGATGGCGGAGGCCACGGCGCGGGCGTGGCGGAGGTAGATCGCGCGGAACGCAGCGCGGTCCCCGCCCTGGGCCTGGGCGACGAGCGTGGCGTCGTCGGGCGCGTGCAGGCGCAGCGTCGCGTCCTGGGTCGGGGCAGGCGACGCCATCGGGTGTTAAGATCGCGCGAGCGTGTCCGATCGGCTCGACAAATCGACCGCGAGCCGAAGGCGGCCCCCTGTGCCGTCTGCACGGGCAATGGCGATCTGGCGAACCGGGCTCGCCGTGGCGGGCGTCGCGGCCCTGGTCGGTTGCGCAGACCCTGTGCTGCTGCTCGGCAGCCCCGGCGCCACCACGGGCGGCACCACCGACGGGATCGGCGTCGACTCGCTGTCGCCAGGGACGGACGCGGACACGACCATCGAGCCGATCCCCGACCATCCGCCGCCGCCCGTCGACTGCGATCCCGACCTGGGCTGCCAGGACAAGATCGATCTGCTGTTCGTGATCGACAACTCGGGGACGATGGGCGAGGAGCAGCTCAACCTCGCCAAGAATTTCCCCCTGCTGATCGCCCAGCTCGAGGCGCTCGAGGACGGCACGGGGATCCGCGTGGGCGCCGACGTCAACATCATGGTCACGACCACCGACGTCGGGAACCCGGCGTGCGAGGGGCCGTGGGTCAAGCCCGACTACGTTGCCGCCCGCGGCTCGCCGATCGCGACATCGTGCACCGAACGCATGACGCGGTTCACCAGTAACACCACGCCCGAGCTGGTGATCGAGGAGGCGTGCACCGACGTGTGCGATCCGAACGCGCCGGCGGTGCCGTCGGATCAGTTCATCCACTTCGATCGCCTCGGCGACAATGTCCTCGGGGGCGATGCCGCGGCGGCGCTCGGTTGCATCGGTCCGCAGGGCATCGATGGCTGCGGCTACGAGGCGCCGCTCGAGGCGATGCTGCAGGCGCTCAACCCCACCGCATGTTGGAACGACCCCGAGGACTGCGACGAGGCGGGCGATCCCGGCCAGCCCGAGCGCCCATTCCTGCGGGATGGGGCGGTGCTGGCGATCGCGATCATCACCGACGAGGCCGATTGCTCGGTGCGCGATTTCTCGATCATGACCGACCTCGCGTTCATGGAACGCGACCCCGATACGCTGGTGCCCGCGGCGACCAGCGCGATCTGCTGGCACGCCGGCGTCGTGTGCAGCGAGCTCGATCCCGAGACCGCGAAGTACAGCGGTTGTGTCGTCGCCAACCGCGGCAAGGACGGCGCGACCGGGGTGCCCGACGAAGAGGCGGTGCTGCAGCCGGTGTCGCGCTACACCCGGCTGCTCGATGCGATGCGCGCCGAGGGCCGCGAAGTGATCATGCTCGGCGTGCTCGGCGTCCCCGAGGTCACGGCGTACGCCTCGATCCCTCCGTTCCAGCCGATCGCGGGCGGAATCGCCGATCTCGAGTACCGGCGGTGGCGCGATCCCGAGTATCCAGGCGGCGATATCTTGCCGGACGAGTGGGCTGCGGGTACGCGGGCGGTCGACAAGGAGTTCGAGTTCGGCATCGGCCCGGGGTGCACCGGTTTCGATGATGGCGCAGGTGGGTTCACCGGCCAGGCGGTGCCGCCGGTGCGCATCCGCAGCGTGTGCGAGAGCCTCGATCTCCCCGACGATCCCGACACCTTTGCCGACGAATCGCAGGTGCGCTGCTGCATCGAGTCGATCTGCGACGAGGACTTCAGTCCAGCGATCCGGTGCCTGACCGGTCTCATCCAGAACGTGGTGACGCCGGTCGGCTGACTCCGATCCCGCGATCGCGGCGCTCCGTCTACATCGACCTGCGTACGGCACCATCGGCGCCGCGCGTGCGCACTGTCGCGGTGCGTTCGGCCCTGATAGCCTGCGCGAAGGGGCAGGCCGACATGACGATGCGTCTGACATTGGTGGGTTCGGCGATGGTGGTCGGGCTGCTCGCAGGGTGCGCTGCCGACGATGACCGGCATTTCCGCGACGGCCTCGAGCTGCGGGGCGGCGTGTTGGTGCCGCGGCCCGACATCCAATTGATCCCCGCGCCGTTGCCCGGTGCCCACTGCGAGATCGACGTCGAGTTCGCCGGCGTGATCAGCATGGAGGAGGACTACCTGCCCCACGTGATCACGTGTGAGAACGGCGGTGCGAACCTCGAGGCGCTCAAGGCCCAGGCGATCGCGGCGCGCTCGGTCGCCTACTACGCCATCGAGACCGATGGCGGCATCTGCGACTCGCAGGGCTGTCAGGTGTACTCGTGCGGCAACGAGCCGACGGCGTTGGCGTATCAGGCGGTGCTCGAGACCGCCGGCCAATACCTCAGTTACAACTCGACGCTCACCTACGGGTTCTACGTCGCCGGTGACAGCGGCGTCGACGCGCCAGGATGTGTGGGCGTCGACGGCAACGCTGCGACCGAGCACTGGATCACCTACAACTCGGGCCGCACCGGTACCGACGTCCAGCAGACCCAGCTCGGGTTCGTGCACGATCCGGGCGACAACGGCTACGGGCAGAACCGCGGCTGCATGGGCCAGTGGGCGGCGCGCTGCCTCGAGAACGACAACGGCGTCGACGTCACCGGGATCCTCCAGTTCTTCTACGGCAGCGACATCGGCATCACCCAGGCGCTCGGCGAATGCGTGGCGGCCATGCCCGGGGACACCGGCGAGCCAGGCACGATCAGTGACGGGCCCGTCGACACCGGTGCCGAGGATCCGACCGATGCCAGCGCGACGTCGGTGCCCCCGACGACGAGCCTGGATTCCAGTGCATCGTCGGACGAGGGCAGCGCGTCGGTCGGCCAGGAGACCTCCGCGTCCGACGGCTCGGACGATGGCACAGGGGGCGCGGGTGGTGCCGCGCTGCCGGACACCTTCGGCGAGCTCGAGGGCCAAGACGGGTGTGGCTGCAGCGGAGGGACGCCACAGCAGGCTCCGTCGGCGCTCGCGCTCGGGGTCGTACTGGTGCTCTCGCGCCGGCGCAAGATCGCAGGCTGAGCCTGTGCCGGAGGTGCCGTAGCGCCGCGTAGCGCCGCGTGGCGCCGTCGAACCAAGAAAAAAGCCCCCGAGGCCGATTGGCCGCGGGGGCGTTCGCGAAACCTCGGCGGTCAGGCCTCGGGAGCGGCCTCGCCCTCGGGAGCGGCCTCGTCGATCGGCGCCTCGGCGTCGGTGGGAGCCTCGACGTCGGAAGCCGGATCCGGGGTCTCCGTCGCGGGAGCCTCGGGGACGGCGGCGTCGTCGGGGGTGGCGGTGTCGGTCTTCTCGCACGCAGTGACGGCGAGAGCGGCGAGGAACAGCATGCTGGTTGCGATCTTCATCGTCTGATTCTCCAGGACTTGGGCCGTCGAAGTCGCGACCCTAACCGGCCGCATTCCTACCGCGGATCGGGCGGCAACGGAAGACCCAACACGGCGAAAGTTCTTTGCCGTCGTCGCGATGGTAGTGGGGATCACGGGGCCAGCAGCTCGCCGGCCATTCGGTCGGCCGCCGCCCTCTCGAGGCCGCGTTCGCGCCGGGAAAACTTTTTCGTTCACCGGCGCGACCCGTTCAGATGAACGAGGGCAGGCGCGGCGTCGGGGTGTTCGCGAGCCGGCGGTGCCACAGCTGAACGCCGATGAACTCTTCGTCGCGGGTGACGTGATCGGTCAGACGCGCGGTCACCTTGAAGCCGAGCTCGGCGTAGACCTGGTTGGCCAGGGGCCAGTCGACCGCGCATAGCGAGAACACGCTGGCAGTCTCGACCTTGAGCAGCTCGTCGAGCAGCGAGCGCATACAGAACGCGAGCAGGGGCACGTCGGGCTCCTGGTCGGGGACCGTGAGCATGTCGACCTTGGCGTGGCCGAAGGAGCTGTCGGTCTCGGCACCGACCCAGTACTCCTTTTTGCCCATCTTGGCGACCAGCCCGATGTCGGGGTGGAACGTGCCGCGGCGGAACGGGGCGTACATCGCGGCCTCGGACAGCGCGGTGGTCATCGCCAGCAGCCGTCGCTTGTCGGTCACCACCTCAGTGGTGAGGCCGCGGGGCTTGACCGGCGTGCGCTCCTTCGCGCTGGCACCGGGCGCGACGAGCTTGGGCGCGCCGCCTTGGATCGGATCGCCGTCGTCGGTGTAGACGCGGCTCATGATGTACGCGTCCGCGGTGCGGAAGTAGCCCGGGATCGCACCCTCGCGCGAGAAGCCGACGCTGCGCCAACTCTTGCTGTCTTGCTTCTCCACGACGGTGAAGACCTTGCGCAGGCCCTCGGTCCGTGCGATGCGATCGAAGAAGTCCCGCTTCTGCTGGTAGTTGCCGACGCGATAGTCGAACACGCGGAGGTTGTGGTGCCGGCGGTTCAGCAGGAAGCAGAAGTCGATGTCACCCTTGCGGAAAAATGTCTCCTCGACGGTCTCTTCGGATTCACGCGCACGTGCGACCTGCTCTGCAACCATCTTCACACCTCGGAGCCCCAGGCCGGTCTCGCGACCGTTCGGCACCCGGAAACGGCGGGGAAAAATGGCAGATAAGCCCTTGAAATTACAAGGGATTAACTGCAAGCGGCCGAAACGCCGTCCCGTACGACTACCACCTACAGAATTGGAAGTCAAAGCCCGATTTCGCGGAGAATCCCGGCGCTTGGCGCGATCTGTCCCACCTTTGGTTTCAGGAATCGGCGGCGCGGCGCAACTCCGCGCATCGGTGCTCCTGCTGGTCCTCGGTGCGTTCGGCGGCGGTTGCCGGCCGCAAGACCCGCGGAACGACGATCCGCGGTGTCGCAGCGCATCGGACTGCCCAAAGGGCCAGCGCTGCGCAGAGGGTGCGTGCGTGGACGGCCCGTCGAGCCCGCAGGCTGCCGCTGTGAGCGAAGCCGTGGCCGGCCCGTCGCGACAGCCGCACTTGGTCTGGGACTTCGCGACCGGCGCGGCGATCACCGGCGCGCCCGTGGTCGTGGGCGGCGACGCGCCGACCGTCTACGTCGCCAACCACGCCGGACGGGTGTTGGCGCTGTCGGCCGCGCCGGAGGCGAACGAACGCGTGCGCTTCGAGGTGCTGGTGGACGGCATCGTGTGGGGCTCGCCGGCCCGTGACGAGGCCGGCAGGCTATGGGTGGGCGCCGACGACGACACGCTGTATGGCATCGATCCCGACGGCACGGTCGCGGTGCGCCTGCGCCTGGGCGACTGCCGGCCACCACGCGCGGCGGGGCCCGAGGGCACCCGCTGCGACGTCGACGGCGGTCCCACGCTCCTCGAGGGCGGTGATCTGCTCGTGGGGGCCGACGGTGTGTATCGCGTGGGTCCGAGCGGCGAGATCCGCTGGCACACCCCGGCGAGCGCCGACGTGCCGGCGCCGCACGTCTACAGCACCCCGGCGCTCCTGGGCGAGCTCGTGGTGTTCGGCGGCCACGATGGCACCTTGACCGCGGTGTCACCGACGGGCGAGCCGCGCTGGGTGTTGGACATCGGACCCGACGTCGACGGCTCTCCCGTCGCCGGTGTGGGCGGCGACATCTACGTCGGTGCCGACGACGGCAAGCTCTACGCGCTCACGAACACGGGCGCAGTGCGGTGGACGTGGCCGACCACCGCGGGGATCCGCAGCGCCGCGCGCGTCGCCCCTGACGGCACGGTGTACGTCGCATCGATGGACGGCACGCTGACCGCCCTCGATCCGTCGGGGCGACGACTGTGGAGCTTCGCCGCGCGCGGACCGATCGTCGCGACGCCGACGCTCGACCGCACCGGCGTGCTGTATTTCGGCAGCCAGGACGACACGCTCTACGCCCTCGGCCCCGACGGCGTGCGCAGGTGGTCGCTGGAGTTCCCCGCCGACATCGACGCGGCGGTCGCCCTCGGCCAAGAGGGCACGCTCGTGGTCGCCTGCGACGACGGTGTCGTGCGCGCCCTGGCGGCTGAGGCGGCAACGCGGTAGTTTTCGCGCGTACCTTTGGCGCGCAAGAAGAACGACCGTCGAGCCGACGCAGGCCGCAAACGCAACTCCAAACCCACGCGCGGCGAGACGCCGCCCGCGGGCAAGCCGACCCGTGCGAGCAGCACCTCCCGCACCCGAACTGCTGCGCCGCCGACCGGCTCGGGCATCCGCCGCGAGGTGATCCGTGATGGCGTCGTCGTGGCCGCCGACGGCCCCACGCTGCCGCCGTCCGCCGACACCGTGCGTTGCCGGCTGTCGCTGCATCCCCAGGGCTTCGGTTTCGCCGAGCGCGAGAATCGCGAGGGCACGATCTTCATCCCCGCCGCCCAGCGCGGCGGTGCGATGGACGGCGACGAGGTCCTCGTCGCCCACTGGGAGGCCGATCGCGGCCGTGAGGGCGCGGTGCGATCGGTGGTCAGTCGCCGACGCTCCCGCATCAGCGGCGTGCTGCGGCGCCAGCGTGGGCGGCTCACGCTGGAGCCCGAGGATCCCCGCGTCGTCGATCCGGTCGAGGTCGTCGGTCAGCTGCCGCCCGAGGCCTTCGACATGGTCGTGCTCGCCGACATCGTCGAGTACCCGGTGCCTGGCCGGCCGCTGGTGCTGGTCACCATCGACCGGGTCCTGGGCGCGCCCGGTCGCATCGCCACCGAGACCCTCAAGATTCTCATCGAGCACGGGGTCGATCCCGAGTTCCCGCCGGACGTGCTGAAGGCCGCCGAGTCGGTGCCGACCCAGGTCGTGCCCGCGGATCTCGAGAACCGCGCCGATCTCCGCCACCTGCCGTTCATGACCATCGACCCGCCCGACGCGCGGGACTTCGACGACGCGGTCTGCATGGAGGCGGGCGAGGGCGACGCGGTGCGCCTGCACGTCGCGGTCGCCGACGTCTCGCACTACGTGCGCGAAGGCGACCCGTTCGACGTCGAGGCCGCGCTGCGCTGCTTCTCGTGCTACCTGCCCGACCGCGCGGTGCCGATGCTGCCGCCGTCGCTGTCGAGCAACATCTGCTCGCTGGTGCCCGACGAAGATCGCCTCGCGATGGTGGTGTCGATGGACATCGACGGCCGCGGCGCGGTGACCGATGCCCAGGTCGCGGCGTCGGTGATCCGCAGCCGCGCACGGCTGAGCTACGAGCAGGCGGCGACGATGCTGGCCCACGCCCGTGGGCCGGCCGAGCAGCGCGCGCGGGTCATCGCCCTGCGCGCGCTGGCCGATCGCATGCGTCGGGTCCGCCTTCGCCGCGGCGCGATCGAGCTGTCGCTGCCCGAGGTCAAGGTCCGCCTCGACGAGGACGATCCCGAGCGCGTGCGGGCTGTCGAGCACACCCGCGCCAACCCCGAGGTCGCGCGGGCCTACAACCTCATCGAAGAGCTCATGCTCGCCGCCAACGAGGCGGTCGCCCGCATCGCCGGTCGCACCCGACTGCCGCTGCTGTACCGCGTGCATGCGTCGCCCGACGAGGAGCGCATCGAGCGGTTCTGCGGGGTCGCCGGGCTGCTCGGCGTCGAGGTCGATCCCGAGGTGCTGCGCACGCCCAAGGCGATGCAGGCGTTTTTGCGCAAGATCGAGAAGCACCCGCGCCGCGTGGCCCTCAATGGCCTGTTGCTGCGGGCGCTCGCGCAGGCCGAGTACGCGACCGCGAACATCGGCCACTTCGCCCTCGCCAGCAACGGCTACCTCCACTTCACCTCGCCGATCCGGCGCTACGCCGATCTCGTGGATCACCGGGTGCTCAAGGCCCACCTGCGGCGCACCGGTGGCTTCGCCGGGCCCGAGCCCACACCGAGGCTGCCCGAGCGCCACGTCGCCAACGCGATCGCGGCGCGGGCCGGCGAGCGCGAACGTGCGGTCGCGCAGGCGGAGCGCGATGCGAAGGCGATGCTGTGCGCGGCGTTCATGCGCGATCGCATCGGCGACCGCTTCGAGGGCACCATCGGCGGTCTTTCGAACGCGGGCGCCTACGTGTCGCTCGATTCGCCGCCGGTCGACGGCATCATCCGTCGCGCCGCACTCGAACGGGAGACGCGCGAGAGCTTCGTGCTCGACGCGCTGATGGCCCGCATGACGGGGGATCGCAGCGGCACGTCGGTCGCGATCGGCGATCGGGTGATCGTCGAGCTCGTCGACGCCAGCATCGCGCGGCGGCAGATCGAGTTCGCCCTGATCCGGAGACTCGCGACGTGAGTCGCGGCGGCGCCGGTGCGCCGCCGCCGACTGCCGCCGGGGCGAAGTGGGCCACGGTGGCCGCGGTGCTCGCCGCAGCTCTCGCGCTGGCACTGGGCACGGTCGGCCTGGCCGACGCCAGTTTGTGGTTGGACGAGACCTTCTCCGTCTTCGACGCCCGCCGCGACGTCGTCGACATCTTTGCGATGCGGGGCGAGGCCTACGGCGGCGCCCATCACCCCCCTGGCTACTTCTTGCTCCTCAAGGCGACGATCGCGGTGTGTGGCACCGCCGAGGTCTGCGTCCGGGCGCCGTCGGTGGCGGCCAACGCCGGCATCGCGGCGATGGTGGTGGTGCTGGGCGCCCGATTGTTCGGGCTCGGTGCGGGTGCCGTCGCGGGTGTGGTGTGGGCGGCGATGCCGTACGCGATCAAGTACGGGCAGCAGGCGCGGCACTACACCCTGCTCGCGCTGGTCGCCGCGATCGCGCTGTGGCTGGTCGTGCGTGTGCTCGATCGCGCTCGCGACGCGGGACAGCCGCGCGATGGCGAGATGGTCGCGCTCGGGCTAGCGGCGGCGGCGGCGGCTTGGCTGCACCTGTTCGCGCTGCCGTTCGTCGGCACACTGGCCGCACTCACGGCGGCAGCGGCCTGGATCGTCCGACGCAGTCCGTCGGCGCCGACGCCCCGGCAGTGGGGGCTCACCATCGTCGCCGGTGCGATCGCATGCGCGCCGCTTGTCCCTGGCATGTGGACGGTGTGGGTGACCGGTGGCGGTGGCCAGCTCGCGTCGGCGGCGGGGCCAGTCGAGAACGCGTGGCCGCTGGTCGTCGATCTGGCGACGTTCGGCCTCGACACGCCGTGGGTGCCGGCGGTGGCGGCGTGCGCGGTGTCGGTGCCGACGTGGCGCGCACGCGGATGCGTGGCGGCGCTGGGGTTGCTGGCGGCGCTGCCGATGTCGGTGATCTTCGTGCGCAACCCGGAGCACTTCGTGACGCTGCGCTACTTCATGCCGTCGCTGGTGCCGGTCGCGTTGCTGGTGGCGGCCGGGGTGGCCGGGATCGCGGGGGTGCTCGGCGCCGCGAGGGCGCGGTGGTTGCCGCGGACCGGCCCTGCGCTCACCGCTGCGCTCACCGCTGCGATTTTGGCGGTGCCGGCGTGGCGGGTCGGGGTCCTGTACGTCTCCGGGCTGCGCAAGCAGTGGGCGACGTCGGGCTTCGAGCCGTGGCGCGACGTCGCTGCGGCGATCCGCGGCGGGGCGGGGCGGGGCGACGTCGCGGTGCTGGTGCCGTTCGAACTCGTCGCCTATCCGTTCGCGGTCTACGAGCTGCCGATCTCGGCGCACGCGCCGGCGGACATCGCCGAGGTCATGGCGGGGCGGCCGCAGGGGGTGTTCGTGGTGTCGTCGCACGTCGACGGGCCCGAGCGTGCGGCGCAGCGGCGGGCCGTGCTGCGGAGGGTCGCGGCGGCGGGGTATGTGCGAACGGAACTCGAGGGGCTGCCGGGGCAGCGATCGATCGAGGTGCTGTTGTATCGGCCGCGATCGCGGCGATGAGGGACTGCTAGAACTCGATCGCCAACCCGCCGAAAAACGTCTTGTCGCCCAGGTCGATCGTGTTGCCCACGCCGAAGTTGCGCAGGCGGGTGAGCTGGAACTCGCCGAAGATGTACGTGTGGTTGATGCCGGTGTTGACGTCGAGCTTCTTGGCCGAGCCAGGCTCGAGGAAGTCGAGACGCAGCATCAGGCCGGGGTTGAGCTGCCAGCCCACGACGCCGCCGCGGCCCTTCTCGCCCTGGCTGTTCACGGCGACCTTCTTGCTGCCGTCCCTCGACCACCAAAACGCGTACGAGATGCCGGCCTTGATGTAGGGCACCAGCGGCACCTTGTAGAAGTCGGCGAACAGCTCGAGGCGGTACACCGCCAGCACCGCGAGGGGGACCATGCCGAAGCTGACGCGGTCGGCGCTCGAGCGCAGGTTCTCGCCCGGCACGGGATCGGCGACCAGGGCGTCGGCGCGATCGCGGAAGAACCCGATCTGGGTGCCGATGCCGAGCGGGCCGCCCAGGTAGGCGAACTGCCACTCGAAGCCGAGGATCGGCATGACGCCCGACCGCGGCTGCTTGGTCGCGAGGCCGTCACGGTTGGTGCGTCCGAAGATCGTCGCGTACGGGCCCAGGCCGTCGCCCGAGTAGCGCTTGTCGACCTCGGGCAGGTACGGGCCGATCTTGAACTCGAACTCGAAGCGCTGGGGAGTGCCGGGGCGAGCGCTGCCGCGGCCACGCTGCACGCGCCGTGCGGGCCCGGGTTGGAAGGTGCTGTCGCGGGCGATCGCGGCCTCGGTCGGGACCGCTTTGGGGCCGCGTGGCGCCGGTGGGGCGGTGGGTTTGGCGGCCGGCGGGGGCGGCGGGACCTCGGTGGGGGCGCCTGTGGGCGACGTGGCGGCGGATGCCGCAGCGACGGGGTCGGCGGCGACCGGCTCGGGCACCGCCGATGGCGGCTCGACCAGCGCCGCGGGCCGCAGCGCCGCGAAGAAGACCGCCGCGATCATGCCCGTCGCCTCCGCCGGCGACCCAGTCCGAGCAGCGGCGCGAGCAGCCACCACGCGCCATCGGTGGGGCGCGCATCCGCCGTGCAGTTGCAGAACCCGCCCGAGCCGCAGATGTCGCCGTCGATCTCGCACTGCTCCCAGAGATCGATCGTCTCGCGGGGGCTCGCGACGAGCACGTCCGACGCCGCGACGGGGTTGCCGGCGATGTCGTAGGCCACGATGAGGAACTGGTACTCCTCGCCGTTGTTCAGGCCGCTCACGCGGGCCTCCTGCGAGGTGCCGCTGAAGTGCGGGCTGCAGATGTAGTCCCAGTTCAGCGAAGCGATGCCGTCGCTCGGCAGCGGCGTCGTGCCGGTGTCGCCGGTGCCGGACGAGCTGCCGGTGTCGCCGGACGAGCTGCTGCTGTCGCCGGACGATCCGCTGCTGTCGCCGGACGAGCTGCTGCCGCTGTCGCCGGTCGCCTCGTCACCGGTGGTCCCGACGTCGGGATCTTCGCCACCGTCGAACGGGCCCTCGGGGCACAAATTCTGCTGCGTGAAGTAGATGGTGCCGCGGTTGATCCCGGTGAGGCTCGGTGGATCGATGCCCTTGCCCGGCAGCGGATTGCCGTCTTCGTCGGCACACAGCACGCGGAAACCCGACACATCGCCCGTCGCGATCTGCTCCCACTTGATGATGACCGAGCCGTCGCCCGAATCGGTCGTGAAGTTCGATGGCAGGGTCTGCGGCGGATCGAAGTCGTAGCGCAGGCCCACACCGCCGCCGCCGCCGTCGGTGCCGCCGGTGGCGTTCATGTTCTGGGTGCCCGTGACCTGGAATTCCTCGGGCTGGCACTCGGGTTGGGCGCCGTTCTCGATGCAGATCCAGATGCCGGCGTCACCTTGGCCGATCTCGCACGAGCCGGTCGGCGTCGCCTGCCCGAGTGTCTGAGGTCCGCTGGGCTCGACGCCTCCGACCAGCCAGATCGGTGAAAACTCGAAATTGATCGCCTTGGTGTACGCGTTGGGCGCCTCGGAGAGCACGCGCACGCACGGGGTGATCTGCGGGTTGACCGTCGATTGCGCTACGTCGCAGCGGTTGCCGATGAACGTCTCCACCCGCACGGTGGGGTCGTAGAACGTCATCGCCCGCTGCAGCAGCACCCGCGTCGAGATCGTGTGGTTGCACTGGCAGCGCGCCTGGTTGACGAAGCTGGTGAGGTCGGTCTCGGAAAACAGGCGGTCGCGATCACCGTCGCGATCGGTCGTGTAGTACCAGATGTCGAAGTTCGCCCCGGCGGGCACCTCGTTCGCCGCGGCGACCGCAGGCGCGAGCCATGCGACCGCGAGGACTGCGGCCAAGGGACCCAGTGCGAGGCGACGCGGGAGGCGGCGAGCGGAGGCGACGAAAGGGCGGCGGATCATGGAGAGGACGGATCCAGGTTCGTCCGTCTCGGGCCGTCGTGCAACCGCGATGCCATGGCAGCACCACGTGATCGCGTCTCGCCGGTTGCGCAAATCGGCGCGAGACGGCGGCGCAGACAACGGGCCGGTGACAGGATGTCACTGCCGCACGCCTGCCGGTGCCGCCGCGACATCCGGACGTCGCGCCGAGTCCGCGGCGCAGCGGCGCTCACGACGTCGGCTCGCCGCGCTGCCACACCGAGGCGATCGCGGCTGCGAGCGCCTCGGGCACCTCCTCTTGGAGAAAGTGCCCCGCGTCGGTGACCGTCACCGCGGCGCCCGGCAGCGCCACGCGATGGCGCTCGAGCGCCCGCGCGAGGATCGGATCATGCCGACCCCACACCAACGCTTTCGGACCGCCGAATCCCTGTGCCCACGCCTGACCCCGCCGCAGCGCATCGATGCTCGGATGGTGCAGATCGTTCGGGACCATCCGCGCCAGCGCCAGCGGGCCGACGCGATCCCGCAGCCGTCGCAGCGGCCAGCGGTAGGCGCGGCCGACGAGACCGCGGATCGAGCCGCGGTCGTGCTGCACGGCGAACATCGCGTTCTGCGGCAGGCCCAAGCCGATGAACGCGAGCTCCGAGACGCCGCGCATGCGCGCGAGACGATGGAACCAACCGCCGCGGGGACGCTCGGGCACGATCACCGAGGTGTTGCCGAGCACGAGCCCGCGGATGCGCTCGGGCATGCGCGCCCCGATCGCCGCACACAGCGGTCCGCCCCAGTCCTGACCCACGAGCACGATGCGGCGCAGCTGCAGCGCCTCGATGAGCTCGCACAGCGCGTCGGCATGGCCATCTACGCTGTGATCGGCGATCCGTGCCGGCTTGGATGACAGCCCGAAGCCGAGCAGATCGGGGGCGATGCAGCGTCGCTCGGGTAGTCCGAGGATCACCTTGCGCCACAGCAGCGACCACGTGGGGTTGCCGTGGAGCATCACGACCGCGTCGGCGCCCGCCGGCCCCGTGTCGACGTAGTGGATCTCGAGACCGGCGTGCCGTCCCCGCGAGAGCTCGAAGCTCGCGCGGGGAAACGGCATGAGGGAGGCGATGCGGGCGGGCAGCGGCGGCGCGGGATGGAACGGCATCGGCGGGGATCAGACCTTCTCGAAGAAGGTCTTACCCGAGCTGGCCATGTCGCGCAGCAGCTGCGGCGGGGCATAGCGCGGACCGCAGGTGGCGGCGAACGCATCGCACTCGGCGACGAACGCCGGCAGCCCGCGACGATCGATGTACGACAGCGGACCGCCGGTGTTGGGCGCGAAGCCGACGCCGAAGATCGCCCCGACCTCGGCATCGCGCGGCGTCTTGACGATGCCTTCCTCGACGCAGCGCGCGGCCTCGAGCGCCTGCAGCGTGAGCAGCCGGCGGCCGATGTGCTCGACCCCGGTCGTCGTCGGCGTGCCCACCGCGAGCGCGCGCAGGCCCGGCCACAGCGTGCGGCCGCCCTCGCCGTACTCGTAGAAGCCCTTGCCCGCCGCCTTGCCGGCGCGGCCGTGGATCTCCACCATCGCCTCGACGAGGGCGACGCCGGGCAGATCCAGCGCCTTGCCGTAGTGCCTGCCCATCTCGAAGCCCTTCACCCCGAGCGACAGCGTCACCTCGTCGAAGACCTGCAGCGGTGGCACGACCATACCGAACTTCCGCGCCGCCCACTCGATGACGACGGGATCGTGGCCCTCGGCCACCAGCTGCGCGCCCTCGAGGATGTACGCCGAGAACACGCGCGTGGTGAAGAAGCCGTAGCCGTCACCGACGACGATCGGCAGCTTCTTGATGGAGCGGGTGTAGGCCAGCGAGCGCGCGAGGGTTTCTTCGGAGGTCTGCGCCGTCGTGATGATCTCGACGAGCTGCATCTTCTCGACGGGCGAGAAAAAGTGCAGGCCGATGAAGTTCTGCGGCGCCGCCGACACCGTGGCCAGATCACCGATCGGGATCGCGCTGGTGTTGCTCGCCCACACCCCGCCCGGCGCGAGCTTGGGCTCGGCCTCGCGCGTCACTGCATGCTTGAGCTCGAGGTTCTCGAACACCGCTTCGATGACCAGATCGCAACCGGTGAGATCCTCGACGTCCAGCGTGTACCGAATGCGCTCGAGGATCTCCTGCCGCGCCGCCTCGCCCAGGTGGCGGGCGCCCTTGGCCTGCGCCTCGCAGTGCGCGCGGGACCGGCCGAGCTGCTCGTCCTTCACGTCCTTCAGCACGACCTGGTAGCCGGCCTGGGCCGAGATGTACGCCAGCCCGGCGCCCATCATGCCGGCGCCGATGATGCCGATCTTGGAGAGCCGCGGATCGTCGATGCGCGGCAGGCCCTCGTGCTTCTCTGCGGCGGTGCGGTGGTACCAGATGGTGCGGATCATGTCCTTGGCCTGATCCGAGGTGGCCAGCTTGGTGAAATAGCGGCCCTCGACCTCGATGGCCCGATCGAACTGCAAGGGCAGGCCCTCTTGCACCGACGAGATCGCGAGCTCGGGGCCGGGGAAGCAGCCCGAGGTCTTCTTGCGCAGCATCGCGCAGGCGGCCATGAGGATCTGCCGGGCTTCGGCCGAGCCGGCTTGCGGCCCGGGGATCGGCGCGTTGCGATCCCACGGTTGCTTGACCGAGCGGTTGGCGTGGATCCACGCGATCGCCTTGGCGCGCAGCTCGTCGGGTGTCGCGGCGAGCTCGTCGACCATGCCGTTGTGCACGGCCTTGGGCGCGCGCACCGTGAGGCCCTGGGCGATGTGCTCCAGCGCGGTCTGGATGCCGACCAGTCGGGGCAGCCGCTGGGTGCCGCCGGCGCCCGGCATCACGCCGAGGTTGACCTCGGGCAGGCCGACCTGCACCCGCGCGTCGTCGAGCGCGATGCGCCTGTGGCAGGCGAGGGCCAGCTCGTAGCCGCCACCCAGCGCGCTGCCCGTGAGCGCGGCGACGACCGGCACGCCGCCCTGCTCGATGGCACGGAACAGCGCGTTCAGCTCCTTCAGGCGCGTCAGCATCGTCGCCGGATCGCGCTCGCGGTAGAGGCGGTCGATGTCGGCGCCGACACAGAAATCCTTGTGCCCGCTGGCGATGATGACGCCGCGCAGCTCGGGCCGTGCCTTCGCCCATGCCCACGCTTCTTGCATCGTCGCGCCGAAATCGTCGTTGATCTTGTTGGCGCGGCCGGGCATCGCCAAGGTGATGGTCGCGACGCCGGTGCCGGCGTCGAACGCCAGGGTGGCCATCCCGTTCTTGGTGGTCTCGCTGGTGGTCTGGGTGGTGGTCATGGTGATCCCCGCTTCAGATGCGCTCGATGATGGTGGCGATGCCCATGCCGCCGCCGATGCACAGCGTGACGAGGCCCGTGGTGAGGTTGCGGTCCTCGAGCGCGTCGAGCACGGTGCCCAGCAGCATCGCGCCCGTGGCCCCGAGCGGATGACCCAGGGCGATCGCGCCGCCGTTCACGTTGACCTTGTCGTGCGGCACGCCGAGCTCCTTCATGAACGCGAGCGGCACGGCGGCGAAGGCCTCGTTGACCTCGAACAGGTCGATGTCACCGACCGTCATCTTGGCCTTGGCGAGGGCCTTGCGCGAGGCCGGCATCGGCCCCGACAGCATGAGCACGGGATCGGTGCCGCACAGCGACACCGCGCGGATGCGGGCCCGCGGTTTCAGGCCGAGCGCCGCGCCCTTGTCCTTGCTGGCGACGAGCACCGCTGCGGCGCCGTCGACGATGCCCGAGCTGTTGCCGGCGTGGTGGATGTGATCGATGCGGTCGACCTCCGGGTAGCGCTCCTTGGTCAGCGCGTCGAGGCCGAACTGCCGGCCCATCATGGCGAACGACGGCTGCAGCTCGCCGAGCTTGGCCACCGTGGTGTCGGGGCGCGGGTACTCGTCCCGCTCGAGGATCGGCAGGCCGTTGACGTCGCGCACGGCGACGATCGACCGATCGAAGCGGTGGTGCTCCATCGCCGCGGCCGCGCGGTGCTGGCTCTCGACCGCGAAGGCATCGGCCTCGAGGCGCGAGATGCCGCCGAGCGTCGCCAACAGATCGGCGCTGATGCCCTGGGGCACCGAGCCCACGTTCCATTGCGTGGCGGGGTCCCAGATCGCGCCGCCATCGCTGCCCATCTTGACCCGCGACATGCTCTCGACGCCGCCGGCGACGACCATGTCGAAGTATCCCGACGCAACCATCGCCGCCGCGGTGTTGATCGCCTGCAGGCCCGAGCCGCAGAAGCGGTTCTCGGTGACGCCGGGGGCGTCGACGTCGTAGCCGGCCTCGAGCGCGGCGAAGCGGGCGATGCACGCGCCCTGATCGCCGCTCTGCGTGACGCAGCCGATGACGACGTCGTCGACCTGGTCGGTGGGCAGCGCGTTGCGATCGCGCAGCGCCCTCAGTGACGACGCCAACAGATCGATCGGGCGCACGGTGTAGAGCGAACCATTGTCCTTGCCGCGTCCCCGGGGGGTGCGGACTGCATCGAACACGTAGGCGTCGGGCATTGTCGAGATTCCTTGCGGGGGGAAACTAAGCATGCTTAGTATTTCGCGACAAGGTCCACCTCGCGCCACACCATGGTCGCCAACGCACGCCGCCGCTCCCCGGTCGCTCCTTCTGCACCCGCGGCCGACACCGGTGCAGCTGGGGCCGGCGCCATTGCAGGCTCGAGCAAACCGGTGGCCCTGGCGCGCCGCCGCGTGCAAGCCGAGGCCTACCTCAATCTCAGCCGCATCCAGCGGGAGATCGAGCGCCGCGCCCAGGCCCTGCTCGCCGCCCAGGGCCTGCGCGACGTGACCCCGGCCCAGGCGAGCGCGCTCATGGTGCTGTTCCAGGCCAAGCGGCCGCTGCGTGCCCGCGAACTCGCGGGTTTGCTCGCGCTCGCCGAGGTGACGGTCGGTCGCTTCGTGCATGCGCTGCACGAGTCGGGCTGGGTGCGCCGCGATCCCGACCCCGCCGACTCGCGTGCCGTGCTGGTCGCGCCCACGCCCCGGGCCTATCGCGCGCTGCCGCGCTTCATCGCGGTGTCCAACGCCTTGCTCGACGAGGCGTTCGAGGGGTTCTCGGCGGCCGAGATCGAGACCGTCGCCCGCACCACCGAGCGGCTGCGCCAGAACATCGTCCGACCCCGTTGAGTCGCGCCGAGCGGGGGGCTTCGCGATGGGCTAACGTCGGCGCCGCCATGACCTGCCGCACCGCCGCGTTGCTCTGCACAGCCTTGCTCCTGCCTCTCGCCTGCAAACCGAACGGTGGCGCCGTCGCAGCCATGGACCAGGGCGACGCGGGCACAGGCCGGGCAATGCAGCCCCTGGCGCCGGTCACCCGCGCCGCCGAGCTGTTGCCGCCCTCGAGCCTGGTGGTGATGGACTTCGCCGGGCCGGCCCGGCTGGCCGAGATCATCGGTCGCGATGCGCTGGTGCGGCAATTCTCCGCGGAGTATCGCGAGGTGACCGCACAGATGGCCGAGACGGTCGGCGTCGATCTGCTCGATCCCGTCGCGCTCGCGGGCATCGGGGTCGACATCGGCGGCCGCATGGGCGTCGCCGTGATCTCGAGCGATCCGGTCACCGTCGCGGTCTACGGATCGCTGACCGATCCGGGGCGCTTCCGCCAGTTCGTCGTCTCGCGGATGGCGGGGCGGGGCGAGGTGCGCAGCGTGCCGATGGCGGGGGCGGAGCTCATCGGCTTCGGGGACGCCGCCTTGGTGCTGCGCGGCCCGCTGGCGATGCTCGTCTTCGGCGAGGGCGCCCAGGCGGCGGGCGACGTCGGGCTGGCGATCGCGACCGCCGATCCGAACGTGGCGCTCGCCAACGACCGCGCGTTCCGTCGGGTGACCGGCGGCGTGGCCCCGGCCGACTGGACCACCTACCTCGACGCCGGTGCGATCTGGGCGGGCTTCCGCAGGGCTGAAGCGAAGCGCCGTTTGGACGACGGGAGCTGGGCGCAAGAGGAGGTCGAACGGGCCAAGAGCACCGGTGCGCCGCCCGAGCGCATCGCCGAGCTCGAGGCCGAGGCCGAGTCCGCGAAGCAGTGGGCGAGCGCAGCCGCGGCGCGGCGCCAGGCCGAGCTCGACCTCGTCGATCGTGTGATCGGTGGGGCAGGCCGCGTGGTGTGGTCGATGTCGTCCAAGCCCGGTGGTCTGGTCGGCGAGGGCCAGCTCGAGCTCGGCGCCGACGGACTCCTGATGAAGGCGTTGCGCAATCACCCGGGCAGTCCGGCGCTGCCCAAGGCCCTCTCGGGCCGTCCGCTCGCCATGCTGAGCGGCGCCGTCGATGTGGCCGAGATCGTGGCCCTGTTGGATCAGTTCCTGCGCGCCGACGAGCTCAGCTGGGAGCAGGCCGTCGCGGAGGCGAAGCGCAATCTCGACCTCGATCTCGACGCCGAGCTGCGGCCGCTGCTCACCGGCACCGCCGCGATCGCGATGACGTTCGACGGCAAGGCCGGCGCCCCGTTCGAGGGCCCCGAGCAACTCGGGCTCGCCATCGACCTCGAGCTCGCCGATCCCGACAAGGCGGCGGCGCTGCTCGATCGGGTGGGCACCCGTCTCGAGACCGAACGGCGCAAACGCAAGGACGTCACCTTCACCCTGCGCAAGGACGCCAAGCACGGCAGCTGGGCGGTCGGGGTGCCGCAGTGGCGCACCGTGCACGTGTCGGTGGCCGGGCAGCACCTCGTGATCAGCACCGATCCCGCGCTGGGCGAGCGCCTCGCGGGTGGCGTCGCCGGTGACGCGGTGCAGCGCGGGCAATCGTCGGCGATCGCCGCGGCGACGCTCCCGGGCGCGGCGCTCGGCGGCCTGGTCGACATCGAGATGCTCTCGATGTTGTTTCTCGCCAGGACCTCTGGATTTCCCTTCAGCAGCGTGTCCACGGCCGAGGACGCCGAGACCGCGGAGGCGCCGAAGTCCAAGGCCTACCTCGCCAAGCAGCGCCAGCTGGCGGCGGCCGAGGCGAAGGCCAACCTTGCCCTGCGCGCCGAGGAGCGCGAGCAGTTGGTGGCATGGTCCGTCGCCATGGCGCCGTGGGGCTCGCTCGCGCTCGGCGCCACCAAGCATGCGACGGGGTTGTCACTCAGTGGTGGCCAGTTCGTTGCCGGTGCGGGCGGCATCGCCGGCGCGCTGCTGGCCTCGGCGCAGGGCCTGAAGGCGATGTCCGAGCGCCCGTCGAGCGAGTCCGTGACCGCGGCGTTCGTCGAGATCGACGGCCATCGCCGCGAGCTCGACGCGATCCGCCAGCGCGACATCACCGCCTGGCGTGCGCGCCAGCCCAAGGCCAAGTCGGGCCGCTCGGTCGCGGTGCCAGGGGCGCCCGCCGGCGATTGAACTCCGCGCCGCGACACGCGACTGCGCGCGTGCACGGCCGCGCGCGTGCACGCGCGTTCGAGCAGGCGTACGCTCGGACGATGCCCGCCGACATCAGCGCCGCGAGGTTGCCGTTCCGCGTCACGCTCATGGCCGCAGCGCTCGGTGCCGCGATCTGGCTGCCGCTGTCGCCCGAAGACGATGCGACATTGGCCCGCGTGATCGTGGAGCTCGTCGGCAGGGACTGGTTGCAGGGCCTGCTGTTCGCGGTGGTGTTCGGCGCGCCCCATGGCTTCGGGTTCGCCGCGGTTTGGGCGTCCGGGCGCGGCGGACCGTATGGCGCCGCGCTCGTCCGGGCGTGGGTCGCCCTGCTGCAGACCGAGCTCGTGCTGCTCGCGCTCATCGTCCTGCGCCAAGGCGGGGAGATCCAAGGCGAGGGCGAGATCCGGGCGCCCCAGGCGATCATCGGCTTCGCGGTCGTGTCGCTGCTGTTCTTCGTCCACCGCGTGGCCAGCCCCTCGGTGCCCGATCACCGCCGCGACACCGGCTTCTTCATCCGTTGGGGCGCGCTGCTCACCGTCGCGATGTTCGGGTGGTTCGAGCTGCAGTGGCTGGGCGGTGGCGCGGCGCCGGGCCTGTGGTTGCACGGGACCCTGGCGGCGGCGTTCGGTCTTGCGGCCAGTGTGCCGCGCGAGCGCTAGTCCCCTGGCTGCTCGTCACCGCTGGATTCATCCGCGCTCGACGCCGCAGAAGGCGACCTCGCTGCGGTAGCCCTCCGCATCGTAGCTGCGCACGCCGAAGAGATGTTCGTCCTTGTGCACCGGCAGGGTGATCTCGGTGGCGGCGCCGACATCCCGGACGTACTCCCAGACGGCGGCGGTGGTCGGACGCCAAACCACCTCGTAGCCGGCGACATCGGGCTCGGGGGCGGCGTCCCAGCGCAGCCGCGTGTCGTGGGTGAGGGCAAGCGCGACAATGCGGGCATTGCCGGGGGCAGACGGCGCGTTGGCGAGGTGGATGATCGCGACGGCGGCGAGGCGCGTGACATCGGCGACGTAGGTTGGTTCGACGAACTCTGGGCTGTCGCCGAAGCGGCGGCCGCCCTCGACGCGCGGATCTTGGTGTTGGCGATCATAGTGCTCACCGAATTCGGTGAAGCGCACCGCCGCGACGCCGAGCGCGTTGAAGGGCGTGTGGTCGCCGCCGCGCAGGAAACGATCGGGACGGAAGACGAGCGCCGGTTGCACTGCGGTGCCGTGCCACGCGCCCATGGTGGCGATGTGGCGCGCCAACTCGCGCGAGGGCGAGTCGCTCTCACCGCCTTGGCTGCGGATCGCCGCGTGGTCGGTGGCGTTGGCCGGCAGCCCCTCGGAGAACAGGCGGATCCCGTCGGCCCGGGGCGCGCCAGCTGGCACCCGCGGATCGCCGACGATGTCGAAGCTGAGCACCGCGCGGAGATCGAGCCCGGCGCGGGCCGCTGCCTCGGCGTGGGCGCGGGCGCCGAGCAGGCCCTGCTCCTCGCCGGCGGTCGCGAGCAGGACCACGGTCGCGTCGAGCCGCCGCGGTGCGAGCACGCGCGCGAGCTCGAGCAGCACGGCGACACCCGAGGCGTCATCGTTGGCGCCGGGAGCTTCGCCCTCGGCGTCGAGCACGTCGCTGCCGCGCGAGTCGTAGTGGGCGACGACGTAGTAGTGGCGCCCAGCGGCGGCGGGCAGGGCACCGGGCAAGGTGCCGACGACGTTCACGACGTCGACGTCGCGCGTGACCCGACGACCGTCGGCGCCGATACTGTGGGTGTCGAAGGCGACCGTGAGCGCCGGCACATCGCCGCGATCGACCGCCGCCTCGCGCAGGCGTGAGGCGATCCATGTCCGCGCCGCGCCGATTCCCCGCACGGGATCGGTCGTCGTCGACAGTGTGTGGCGGGTACCGAACGCGGCGAGTCGATCCACGTCGTGGCGGATGCGCCCGGGATCGATCTCGGCGAGGACGCGGGCGATCCCCGGCGGTGGCTCGACGCTGGGCACGTCGCCCGGGCCGGTGCGGCCCATCGACGCGGACGACCGATCTGCGGCGGAGCCCGGCGCAGGTGGTGTCGCCGGTCCGGGGAGCGTGAGCTTCGTGCTGCACGCGCAGGCGAGCGCGACCACGGCGAGCGGCGGGCGTGCGCGGTGCATGGACTCACCGACGGTACGTTCGCCGCGCGCCCCAGGCAAATCTGCCCGGACGGTCCCCCCGCGGCGGGTGATACCCTGCCGCGCGTCATGGTCGATGCCCTCGCAGCCCGAGCGTTCGTCGCCGGCGCCACCGGCTACACCGGTCGCGCGGTCGTCGAGGCGCTGCGTGGCCGCGGCATCGCGGTCGTCGCCCACGTACGCCCCGATTCGGCGCGGGGCGACGAGCACCGCGCGCGCTTCACCGAGATCGGCGCCGAGGTCGACCGCACCCCGTGGGAGGCCGAGGCGATCGCGGCGTCGGTGCGCCGGATCTCGCCGAGCCTGGTGTTCGCGCTGCTCGGCACCACCCGCGCCCGCGCCCGCACCGAGGGCATGGCCGCCCAGCAGGCCTACGCGCGCGTCGACTACGGTCTCACCAAGTGGCTCGTCGACGCGGCGCTGGGCTGCTCGCCGCGACCGCGCTTTGTCTACCTCTCGGCCGCGGGCGTGAGCCAGGATTCACGCAGCGCCTATGCGGCGGCCCGTGCCCGCAGCGAGGCGGCGCTGCGCGACAGCGGACTGCCGTGGACCATCGCCCGGCCCTCGTTCATCACCGGCAGCGATCGTGACGAGTCGCGGCCCCTCGAGCGCCTCGGCGCCGCGGTGGGCGACGGCGTGCTCGCCACCCTCGGTGTGCTCGGGGCGTCGCGGCTGCGGGATCGCTATCGGTCGACCGATGCTGCGACGCTCGCCCGCGGACTGGTCCGCGTCGCCCTCGACCCGGCGTTCGAGCGCCGCGTCGCCGAGTCCGAAGATCTCCGCTGACGACAGGCCCCGCCCAGGGCGCCGCGGGCACCTCGCCGCCCCGGCCCGCGGACGCGCGCCCGTCGGCCGAACGCCCCCGGAGCGGGCGGTATGGCGCGAAGCGGTGGTGCGGCACTCGGCCGCACGCGGCTCGCCTCTCCTACCATTACTCTTGCATGGCCGTGATGCGCCCAAGATTCCTACTCACCGCCGCGATCCTTGCCTGTGCGCCCGACGAGTCGATCGACGCCGCGGAGGGCGTCGCCGACGGGACGACGGCGTCGGCGGACAGCTCGGGCGCCACTGCAGCGGCCACCGATCCGGATGGCGAGGGCTCGACCGACGGTGGCTCGGCCGACGCGTCGTCGTCGACGGGAGAGCCGTTCGTGCCGGTGGCGGCCCGCGGCATCACGATCACCGGCGTCGAGGCGAACCAAGGCGTGGGCGTGCCGATCTTCCGCGATGGCGCATGGGTCGATGGCAGCGGCCGCAACGCCGAGCTGTTCGCCAACCGCAGCATGCTGGTGCGCGCGGCGTGGGCCGTCGATCCCGGGTTCACCCCGCGTCTCATCGAGGCCCGCCTCGAGCTGTTCTTCGACGATGGCACGTCGGAGTTCGCCACGAAGCGGCTGTGGGTCGACGGCGACAGCAATCTCTCGGTGCTCGATGACACGTTTTGGTTCGGCATCCCCGCCGAGTTGCTCGGCCCGCTCACGCAGTTCCAGATCACGGTGTGGGAGACCGGCCCGGACGGCTACGAGTCGCTGCCCGAGGTGGCCGAGCCCCTCGCGTTCCCCGAGACGCCGGCGTTCATCGGCCTCGAGGCGACGGACATGCGGCTGCGGGTGGTGCTGGTCCCCGTGCGCCACGATCTCGGCGGCGGCTGCCCCGCGGCCCCCGAACTCGACGAGGCGGCGGCCACGGCCCTGAGCGACGCGCTGTTCGCCCAGAACCCGGTGAACGACATCGAGGTGACAGTGCGGGCGCCGATCACGTGGACCGACGATCTGGGCTCGTTCAACGGTCTGCTCGGCGAGCTCGCCGGGCTGCGCGAGTCCGACGGCGCCGATCCGGGCGTCTACTACTATGGGCTCGTGCAGCCGTGCGATGGCGGGCCCGATGGTGTCGGTGGCCAAGCCATCGACATCCCCGGACCGCCCAGCCCCGGCAACGCCTGGTCGCGCGTCGCCGTCGGCCGCTTCTACGGCAGCATCGGCGCGACCGCAGACACCTTCGTGCACGAGATCGGCCACACCCAAGGCCGACGCCACGTCGCGTGCAATGGCGACGAGGGCGGCACCACGCCGCTGTACCCGTACCAAGGCGGGGTCATCGGCGTGTGGGGCTTCGACGTCGTGGCGTGGAATCAGCTCTACAAGCCCGATGTCGCCAAGGACTACATGACCTACTGCGGCAACACGTGGGTGTCGGACTGGGGCTGGCGGCAGGTGGTGCCGTACATCCGCGAGATCACCACCTGGGACGCGGCCGACTGGGGCGGCGCGGAGGAACCCGCCGGCTCGCTGCTCGTGGGTCTGCACGACGCCGAAGGCGGCGATCCGTACTGGTTCGTGACGCCGGGCACCGTGGGTTCCCGCGCGCCGAGCTTCGCCGAGCGCATCGAACTCGTCGACGGCGACGGCATCGCGTACGCCGTGGACGTGACGATCGGCAAGATGGGCGAGGATGGCAGCTACAACGTGGTGGCGCCGCTGCCCGCGGGCCTCGACGTCGCGCGCCTGCAGGCGGCGACCCGCGTGACCGGTGAGCACCGTCAGCCCATCGACGCGGTCGCCACGGGCCCCGTGACGCTGACGCTGGGCACCGCGCCCTGAGCGTCGTCGATCAATCCGGCTGCTCGACCGATCGCATCAGCACGTCGTGGATCTGCACGTGGTCCGGCGCCACGAGCATGCCCCGGACCACGTCGGCGACGTCGGCGACGTCGAGCACGGTGAAGCGGCCATAGGTGCGCCCGGCGGCCTCTGCACTGCCGGATTGGACCTCCGCGAATTCGGTGCGCACGTAGCCGGGGCTCACCGCGCCGACCCGGATCCGGCTGCCCCGGTCGCGCAGCTCCTGCCGCAGCCCCTCGAGCAGGGCCCGCACCGCGAACTTGCTCGCGGCATACATGCCGCCGCCTTGGGGCACTCGGTGCGCGGCCATCGACGAGATGTGGACGATGTGCCCGACATCGCCGCGCGCGAGCATGTGACCCACGGCCTCGCGGGTGCACACCGCGAGGGCTAGCACGTTGACGTCGAGCATCTCGCGGAAGTGGGCGGTGTCGCCGCTGCACAGCGGCGCGTCGCGGCCGAGCCCGGCGTTGTTGACGAGGATGCGGGCACCGCCGAGCTCGTCACGGACGCGATCGAACGCGGCGACCAGCGCATCGGTGTCGCGGAGATCGCAGCCGATCGCGGTGAACTTCGCGCGTGGATGTTGCTCGCGCAGGGCATCGCCGAGCCGCGCGAGGCGATCGACACGGCGCGCCAGCGCGACGACATGGGCACCGTGGGCCGCGAGCATGCGCGCGATGGCCTCCCCGATCCCGCTGCTCGCACCGGTGACGAGGGCGACCTGGTCGACGAGCGGGCTCGGCGTCATGCCTGCACCATGCGCGCCCCAGCGCCAACCCGGCAAGCCCAACCCGGCTGGCCCCCGCGGCTGGCCCCCGGCTGGGCCCCCGGCTGGGCCCCCGGCTGGGCCCCGTGCGGGTTGTTGGGCCCGGAACTGACGCTCTCTCAGCGGCGCGCGGACGCGAGGGCCGCGAGCACCCCGGCCGCAGCTGCGCGCAGGGCCGACAGATCGGCGAGGCCAGCGGTCGGGCCGAAGCGGCGGGCCTCGTAGGCCTCGGCGAACTCCGCGAACGCGCGGCCGACCGCAGCGTTGGTCGCGGTGATGCGTGCGGCGAAACTCCGCGGGGACTCGGCCGCCGCGACCACGAACCCGCGGCGTGCGAGCCGGCGGGTGACGGTGCGCCAGATCGCGGCTTCGGGTTGCACCCTCACGCTCCGCCACTGCCGTAGGCGAACGGCGACGACGATGACAACCGCGAGGCCGCCTGCCACGTAGAGCAGCCAGCGCCACCGCGCGAGACCAGTGTCGGCCTGTCGGTCGCGGAGCCCGAGGTTCTCGAACAGCGTGAGCTGCTTGCCCAGATCGTAGTCGACGACCCACTCGAGGTACGAGTTGCGCACCGCGTCGATCCACTCCGATGCGCCCGGCCACCACTGGGCGTCGTCGCCGAACGTGCGGCCGCCCGGTGGCGTGGGATCGAATGTGACCCAGCCCAGGCGACCGAAGTGCACCTCGATCCACGAGTGCGCGTCGGCCTGCCGCACCGCATAGTACTCGCCCACGGTGTTGTAGTGCGCGCCGTAGTAGCCGTTCACCAGCCGCGCCGGCACGCCGAGTTGGCGCAGCAGCACCACCGCGGCCGAGGCGAAGTACTCGCAGTGGCCGGCCTGGGTGTCGAACAGGAAACCTTCGAGCGGATCGGCGCCTGCGAGCACCCGCGCCGATGGCTGCAGATCGAGCGTGTACGCGAAACCGCCGAGGTGGGTCATGATCGCCTCGACCTTGGCACGGCGGCTGACGGCGCCTGTGGTGAGGCGGTGGGCGAGGGCCGAGACCTCGTCGGAGAGCCCGAGGATCGGCGCGGTGTAGGCCGCGAAGGCCGGCGGCACCGTCGGGTCGCCCACGGCCTCGAGCTCGACCTCGGTCGGCGTGCCGATGCGCGACACGAACTGATAGCGGATCGGACCGGGCGGCTTGTCGATGCGGATCTCGTCGCTCTTGCCGCCGCGAACCCGCGCGGTACCCTCGATGACGCCGCGCGGCGCCATGCGGACCGCCATGGGCTCGCTGGGGACGAACAGCACATCGACGCCGATGTCCTCGAGCGTGACGGTGGCCAGCAACATGTCGGTGGAGGCGGCGAAACCCGGCACCGCTACCAACTCGGGCAAGGCGCGGCGACCCCCGCGGAGCTGGAGGCCCCCGCGGAGGTCTCGCAGCGCCTGGTAGCCGCCGGGCCCCGCGGAGATCGTGGTCTCGACGTCGCGGTCGTGGAACCATCGGCCGGATGCGTAGGCGTCGAAGCTGCTGCCGCGCAGATGCCAGTCGGTGCGCGGGCCCCAGGCGCCGCGCTGATCGGGCTCGATGCGCATCACGACGGTCGCGTCGGACTTGATGCGGCCGAACTCGCCGAGCTCCACCGTGCTCGAGAAGCCGCTCTTGGTGTCGCGGGCGAGCCCTCCCCGCAAAAATGCACCGACGCCCCAGCGCGGGAACGCGACGAAGGTGACGATGGCCCCCACCGCCGCGATGACGGCGACCTGACCCGCGGCGCGCCACAGGAAACCGCGGGCCAGCATGCCCTCGCGCGAGAGCGTGACCGCGGTGCGCGGACCGAGTCGCTCGCCCTCGGCCACGAGATGGTTGAGCAGCAGGGTCATCGCCGCGACGAGCAGGTAGACCGCGAAGAGCACCGGATAGTTGAGCCCGGCGTTGATGACCGCGCCGGCGACGACGAGCAGCGTGCCGAGCAACAGCAGCTGCATGTGCTCGCGTGCGCGTTGGCGATTGAACAGGCGCTGTACGACGAGTAGCAACAGGAAGTCGAGGCCGGAGTCGAGCAGCTCGGCGGTGCTGAACGCCCGGAACAGGGTCGCGACGAGGGCGAGGCCGACCACCAGCGTCCACGCCCGCTCGGTCGACTTCGACATCACCGGCGGCAGCGGCCGCAGGAACGCCCACGCCGACAGCGCGGCCGCGAGCGCCAACGTCCACGGCGCGATGCCATCGGCGATCGCAACCATCGCCGTCGCGACGGCGATCTGGGCCAGGCTCATGCGGTCGCGGAACCGCAGAAGCGGTGCGTCGACGCCGATCATCGTGCTGCATCCCCCACGACCGCGAGGGCCCCGAGCACGCGCCGGCGCTGCTCGTCGCCGACGCCGGGCGGCACCAACAGCTCGCCGCCGTAGCGCAGCCCGACCGCGAGCGCGTCACGCCCGAGGGCGGCGACCGCGACCGAGGCACAGTGCTCGACCGCCTGCTCGAAGCCGGCCTCGCCGGTGGTGCCGCGGGGCAGCTCGAGCACGAGCTGACGATCGCCGTCGGACTCGTACTCGCGCACCACCGCGCGGCCGAGGCGGGCGACCGCAGGCCAGTGGATGCGCCGCAGATCATCGCCGTCCCGGTATTCCCGCAGGGCGAAGAATTCGCCGGCACGGGCGCGGCGCCGGGCTGCATCGCCCTGCTCGGTGCGCGGCTGCTCGGCCGGCGGTGTGGCGACCGGTGCAATCCGCGGATACACGAGCAGCGGCTCACCGCGGGGCAGCTCGCGGCGCTTGACGAACAGCCCGAACGGAAATCGCGTCGCCACCACTGCGGCGGGCATCGGGTGGCGACCACGGCGCGACAGCGTCACCGTCGCGGGCGCCACCACCATCGAGCCGGCGCCGATGCGCACCGCGAACACCGGCGCGCAGGCATCGTCGGTGGCGGCACGGTCGTCGTCCTCGACGCTGACCGAGAACACATCGACGCGCGGATCGAGGTTGGTCAGCTCGACCCGCACCGCGGCGGCCTGGCCGGCGTAGATCTCACCGTTGGCCACGCGCCGGGCCACCGTGCGGCGGACCATCGACTCGCTGAGGATGCCGCTGCCCACGATCAGCGCCATCTGAGCGCCGAAGATCGCGTGCAGGAGGTTCGCACCCGAGTTGATGGCGGCGAAGCCCACCGCCAAGGTCAGCAGGATGAACAGCCAGCCCGCGCGGGTGATCTCGAGGCTGCGGCCACGCGCGGTCAGGGCCCGACGCAGCAACGACGGCTTGCGTCGCGCCATCGGGCTACCGCGGGACCGCCGTGGTCGCGACGATCTCGCGGATGCGCTCGGCCGCGACCGCCACGCCGTCGTCGGTCGCGGCGGCCGCGATGAGCCGGTGGGCCAACGCCGGCACCGCCAGTTCCTGGAGATCGTCGATCGAGAGCTGGGCGCGGCGCTGCATCCACGCCCTGGCCTTGGCCGCGCGCATCCAAGCGATGCCGCCGCGCGTGCTGACGCCCAGCCGCACCCCGGGGTGGTTGCGCGTGGCGTGGACGACACGCTGGGCATAGGCGGCGAGATCGGCGTGGACGAAGACGTCCTGCGCGCCGCTTTGCGCCGCGAGGATCGACTCGAGCGTGCACACCGGGGCCGGCGCGCCGCGGACCTCGGCGGCGCCGGCGAACAGTCCCGCCTCGACGTCGGCGATCGCATAGCCCATCTCGAGCCGCAGAGTGAACCGGTCGCGCTGGCTCTCGGGCAGCGGGTAGGTCCCGTAGTGCTCGGTCGGGTTCTGGGTGGCGATCACCATGAACGGTACCGCCAGCGCGTGGCTGGTGCCATCGACCGACACCGTGCGCTCGCCCATCGCCTCGAGCAGCGCGCTCTGGGTGCGCGGCGGGGCGCGGTTGATCTCATCGGCGAGCACGAAATTCGCGAACAGCGGACCGGGCCGGAACTCGGCCTGCTCGAGCGAGGGCTTGAGCACCGAGACGCCGACCAGATCGGCGGGCAGCAGATCGCTGGTGAACTGGATGCGGCGGAACTCGCCGCCGACCACCTGCGCGAGCGTGCGCGCCAGCGTGCTCTTGCCGACCCCAGGGATGTCCTCGATGAGGAGGTGGCCGGCCGACACCAACGCGACCAGCGAGAGATCGATGACGTCGTCCTTGCCGCGGATGACCTCCGAGACCGCGCTGCGGACGGCTGCGATGGCGACGTGGGCATCCGGCCGTGGCGCCTGCAGCACTGAGTTCATCGCTCGGCAGTCTAGGCGCATCGCCCAGGGATGCAAAGCGCCCCGGACGCCCGCTTGCCGTGGCGCTCAGCGCTTGCGCGCGAGCATGATGCCGTCGCGCACCGACAACAGCACGTGGTCGACCCGCGGATCGGCGTGCACCCGCGCGTTGAAGCGTGCGATCGCGAGGTCCTCCGGCGTGGTGGGATCGACCACGCGCCCGCTCCACAGGGTGTTGTCGGCCACCAGCAGGCCGCCTGCGGGAAGGAGGTCCCAGCACGCGTCGTAGTAATCCGGGTAGCTCACCTTGTCCGCGTCGATGAACACGAGGTCGAACTGGCGCTGCTCGGCCCGCAGCGCTGCCACCGTGGCGAGCGCGGGGCCCAGGCGCAGATCGATCTTGTGCCCGTGGGGACTTCTGGCGAAGAACTCGCGCGCGAGCGCGGTCGCCACCGGGTCGATGTCGCAGGTGACCACGGTGCCGCCTTCGGGCAACGCCTCGGCGAAGCACAGCGCCGAGTAGCCGCTGAAGGTGCCGATCTCGAGCACCCGCGAGGCGCCACAGAGCAGGACGAGCAACCGAAGCAACGCGCCCTCGACCTGCCCGACCTGCATCTGCGGCATCGCCAGCTCGGCCACCGTCCGCGCCCGCAGCTCGCCGAGCAGCGCCGGCTCGAGGGCCGAGTGCGCGTGGACGTAGTCCTCGATGGCCGGGGGCACCAGCGTCAGCATCGTCGCAGCGTAGCAGCCCCACACGGCGGTGGCGCGCCGTGGCGGGGGCGCGGTGTCGGGGTGGTGCCGGGGTGGTGCCGGGTGTCAGGCGCCGCGCGTGCTGCCGCGTGCGCGCGGCGGCTCGCTCGTGCGCCGCATCTCGAGGGCGCGCAGTTCGATGCGAAACGCCATCGCACGGTTCGACGCCTCGCGGATCGACAGCGTGCCGCCTTGCAGCTCCAAGATGGCGCCGGCGATCGGCAGCGAGAGTCCCAGGCCGCGGTGCCCTGGCAGACGGTGGAAGCCGCGGCGTGCCGTGGCGAGCTGCGCGGCGCTGGCGGGGGCCACGGGTGTGCGGACCTCGACGACGATCATCCGCCGCCGCCCCGACGCGGCCAGCTCGGCGCGCACCGTGATGACGCCGCGCTCGAGCCGGACCGCCGCGAACGCCAGCACGTTCTCGAGCGCCTGCACCGTGCGGTAGGGATCGACGAACGCGGGCGGCAGCGTGCCGGCGCTGATGACGTCGAAGGCGACGTCGGAGCCGACCCGCCGCTGGGCGTTGGTGATCGCGCGGTTGATGAGCGACAGCGGCGGCGACGGCTCGGGGTGGAGCTCGAGCCGGCCAGCATCGAGCTTGGCGGCGTCGAGGATGTCGTCGATCTGCTGCAGCAGCTCGCCACCGCTGGTGTTGATCACCGCCACCATCTCGCGCTGTTCCTCGGTGAGCGGACCATCGATGCCCGACAACAACAGCTCGGAGAAGCCAAGGACCGAGTTGAGCGGCGAGCGAAGATCGTGGCTCATGTTGGCGAGGAACTGGCTCTTGAGCCGGTCGGCCTCCTTGGACTTCTCGATCGCGACGTACTTCTCGACGTTGGATTCGGTGATGCGGGCAACGAGGCGATCGACCGACTGCACGAACCTGCGGATCTCGGAGGTCGAGAGGGCGCCGGTGGCCAACGCCGGCGGCGCGCGGCCCTGGGCGACCGCGCCGACCTGCGACAGCGCGAGGACGACGTCGCGCTGGACGTCGCGGGCGATCGAGATCCCACCGACGATCGTCGCCACGATCGCGAGCACGCCGACCAGCGCCAGCGGGGCGGTGCGAATCGGCGCGGTGTGCCCCATCGGCACGATGATTTGGGCGGTGCCGCGGCGGGCGACCACGGCGTCGGGCGTGCCGTCCTCGTCGAGATCGACCGGTCCCGGATCGACGCGCCCGAGCCCGCGCGTAGGGCCCAGGCGGCGGCCACCGACGTCGATCGTCACGTCGGGATTGCGGCCGAGCGCCTGGCCCAGGGCCACCTCGTCGCCGGCGCCGACCAGGTCGAGCACCGCCTGGGCGCGACGCTCGGCGCCCTGGGTCACGTCGCGCTCGCGCTCGACCTGGGCCAGCAGCGTGCCGCCGGCTGCGATGGTGACCACCGCTCCGATTCCCGCGCACGCGGTGAGCAGCTGCACTCGAACCGCCAGATCGTAGACGCGCCGCGGCGGCACCGGGGTGGGCACCGTGATCACCTCGGGTCGCACCGCCACCCGCAGCGCCCCTGCCAGGGCCACGGCCACCGGTGCGACGGCGCCGATCCACACCAACCCGACCGTGACGTCGAGCTCGGCCGACGTGGCCCGGCCCGCCGCGAGCCACATCGCCGAGGCCATGAACCCGATCGACGTCCACGCCAAGAAACGCACCGCGGTCCAGTACGGCGCGCGGACCAGGCGGGTGTGGGCGCCGACCAGCGCCTCGGCAGAGGGCTCGATGCGGCGCGCGCTGCGATCGCGGCGCCACAGGATCACGGCGATCGGTGCGAGCAGCCAGCCGGCGAGGACGAAGGCCCAGGGCAGCCGGCGATGCACGAAGCGGCCGGTGCGGTCCCACCGGGCGGCGGGCAGATCGAGCAGCGCACGCATGGCCACCGCCGACACCGCGAGGTATTGCGGCACGGCGATGCGCACCACCGCCGCGACGGTGATGGCACCCTCGGCGTGGGAGAGTACCGCCCACGCGGCGGCATGGATCGTCACGAGCATCGAGCCCAGCGCGAGCAGCCCGACGATCTGCAGCTCGACCCCGAGCCGGCCGCAGCGCTGCATCGCGCGGAACTCGGGCGGTGCGCCGGCGACCGGGACTTCGGGGGAGCTCAGCGACAGCTCGCCGCCCGGCTGCGGCACGGTGCGCACCTCGGTCATCGCAGCTCCTCGTCGGCGCCGTTGCCCCGGCTGCGCGCGCGTATCAGGGCCCGCGCGGCCTCCTCGGCGATGTCGATCGCGATCGGGCGCCGCGGCGGATCGATCGGCAGCACCAGGGTGAATGTCGAGCCACGCCCGGGCTCGGAGGCGACCGCCAGCGAGCCGCCGTGGGCCAGCGCGATGCTGCGGGCGATCGCGAGCCCCAACCCGGTGCCCTTTTTGCGCCGCGAGATCGTGCCCGCCTGTTGATACTCGCCGAAGATGAACGACAGCTCGCCCTCCGCGATGCCCACGCCGGTGTCGGTGACGTCGATCGTGATCTCGGCGGGTTCACGGATGTCCGAGCGCACGACGATCTCACCGCGCTCGGTGAACTTGATCGCGTTGCTGATGAGATTGGTCAGGATCTGGGCGATGCGGCGACGATCACAGACGACGTCGGGGAGCTCGACGAGCTCGACCCGCAGGCGCACGCCGCCGTCGCGCACCAGCGGCTGGTGGAATCGCACGACCTCGTCGACGAGGGCGCCGACGTCGGTGCTCGCGAACGACAGTCGGAGCTCGCCGGACTCGATCATCGAGAGATCCAGGATGTCGTTGACGAGCTCCAGGAGCTGGCGGCCGCCGGCCTGGATCAGGCGCACGTCCTCCGCCTGCGAGTCGGACAGCGGCGCGGCGATGCCCGACAGCAGGACCTGCGCGTAGCCGCCGACGGTGTGCAGCGGCGTCCGCAGCTCGTGGCTGACCGCGGTGAGGAAGTCGGCCTTGGCGGCGTCGGCGGCCTGGGTGCGCTCGAGCGCGTCTTGGTACAGGCGCTGCTCGTGATCGAGCCGTGCGCGCAGGCGCTCGAGCTCGCCGAACAGGGCGCCCGCCTGATCCAGATCCATGGGCACGATCGGCGCAGAAGCGGTCGGGGTGGTGTCGTGGCCCAGGGCGTCGAGACGGCGGGCGATCGACTCGGCGTCGGCCCCCACACCGCGCCCCGAGAGCAGCGCCGCGAGCACGGTGGTCGCTAGTGTGCCGACCAGCGCGACGAGTGCCCACCGCGCGTCGGGCTCGCCGAGCCACGCGGTCGAGCTCTCGGAGACGTTCACCGCGGCGATGACCGCCGTCGCCGTGGCCGTCGCAAACAGCGTCGTCGCGATCGCGGCGGACAACGTCGGGACAGGCACGAGCTCGGACGACTCGAGTACGCCGCGCACCGCGAGCGCGCGCAGGGCAGGGGCGGTGACGGCGGCGGTGAGCAGCGACGCGGCCGCGCTGCTGGCGACCGGCGCGGCGAGGCTGCCCAACGGCGCTGCGCTGCCGCCCGCGAGATCACCGGACCACCACAGCGCGGCGGCCGTCGCCGCGGTGGGCAGGGTCGCGAGCAACCACGGCAGCTCGCGGGCCAGCCTAGCCGACTCGCCGATGCGGGCGCGGGCCCACAGCCACGCCAGGCACGCGGCGCCGGTGAGCACCACCGCGAGATCGACGGCGTCGCGACCGGCCGCGCCGACCCGCGCCACCCCGCCTTGGGCCGCGAGCAGCAGGCGGGCGAGGATGAACAGCAACGCCGCCGCACCGAGGGCGACCCCGAGCGCGCCCGAGGCGTCGCGGGGCCGGTCCGTCGTCGGCTCGCTCACCATCCGAGCGGCGATGTTACTGCGTGCGATCGGGAAAAGGGGGTTCGCCGGATCGAGGCTCTGACGTCGACCACCCGTGCGCGTCCAACGTCCCGATGCGCCGGCGGCGAAGCGATCGACGATCGCTCAGCTCTTCTGGGGGACCGGCCCGGTCCCCCTTCCACCGGGCAAAGCCCGGCGGAACCTCTTCCCTCCCGATCGCTGTCGCTCTCTCAGCCCTTGCGGGCCTTGATGAGGGCCGTGAGCTGGGGGACCGTGTCCTCCCACTTCGCGACCAGGCCGTAGTCGGCGATCTGGAAGATCGGCTCCTCGGCGTTCTTGTTGATCGCGACGATCACCTTGCTGTTCTTCATGCCGGCGAGGTGCTGGATCGCGCCGGAGATCGCGATCGCGAAGTAGAGGTTGGGCGCGACCACCTTGCCGGTCTGCCCGACCTGGAGGTCGGCGGGGACCATGCCGGCGTCGGTGGCCGCACGGCTGGCGCCCAGGGCACCGCCGAGCAGATCGGTGAGCTCCTCGAGCACGCGGAAGTTCGCGCTCTCGCGCATGCCGCGACCGCCCGAGACGATCACCTTGGCCTCGCTCAGCGCAGGGCGGGCGCTCTGGGTCTTCTCGATCGAGACCACCTGGGCGCCGCGCGCGTTGGCCTCGACGGCGACGGCCGCGACACTCGCCGCGGCGCCGCCCGCCTGAGCCGGCGCGAACTCGCTGGCGCGCGCGGTGAAGCAGAAGATGTCGCCCTCGAGCGCGATCTCGGCGATGGCGCGACCGGCCCACATCTCGCGGGTGAACGTCCGCGGGCCGCGGACCGCCGTGATCTCGGGTGCCAGCGGGGCCCCGAGCAGGGCGGCGGCGCGGGGCAGGGCGTCGCGCAAGGTCGATGTGGCGGTGCCGCCGATGGCGGTCGCCCCGACAGCCCGCGCGGCAGCCACGATGGCGTCGGCCCACGCCTCGGCTGAGAACGGCTCGAGGGCGGCATGCGCCCCGACGTGGACGAAGGCCGCGCCGTAGCCGTCCTTCGCGATCACCTCGGCCGCGGCCTGGGGCGATGCGCCGAGCACCAACAAGTGGAGTTCGGCGGAGAGCGACGCGGCCACCTGCTGACCGCAGGTGATGCCGGGCAGACTGTGGGCGCGGAGCTTTCCATCACCGAGTTCGACGACGATCAAAACCTTGCTCATAGCACCTTCGCCTCCGTCACGAGCTTCTCGACGAGTTCTTCGACCGACGCCACGATCTTGCCGGACTGGCGCTTGGGCGGCGCCACCACACTTCGGGTCTTCACGGCGCACGCCACCTCGATGCCGAGGTCGGCGGGCTTCAGTACCTCGACCTTCTTGGTCTTCGCCATGGTGATGCCGCGCAGCGATGCGAGCCGCGGCTTGTCGGCGTAGGGGTGGGTCTCGGGTGTGGCGCCGTTGCGCACGCTGGTGGGCAGCACGATGCGGAGATCGACCGAGATCACCGCGGGTAGCGGCACGATCTTGGTCTCGACACCGTCTTCGACCTCGCGCGCCACCTGCAGCGTGTTGGCATCGCGATTCCACATCACCTGGGCGGCGAATGCGGCCTGCGGCAGATCGAGCAGACCTGCCACGCGCTGCGCGACCTCGTTGCTCTCGCCGTCCTGGGACAGCTTGCCGCTGATGAGCAGGTCGCACGATTCCTTGCGGAACACGGCGGCGACGAGCTGCGCTATCGTCTGGGCGTCCATGGTGGTGTCGTCGGCTTCGACGACGATCGCCCGGTTTGCACCCATCGCCAGGAAGTTCGTGACGTGGTCACGCTTGCCGGGCGGACAGATGCTGAGGACGACGATCTCGGCGAGTCGCTCGGTGCTGCCGCCGACCTCGGCGAGGCGGAGCGCGGTCTCGATGCCGTACTCGTCGAACTCGTTCTGGACCCACTTGGAGGCCGCGGTATCGAGTTGACCACTGGCGAATTTGGGGGGCTCCACGGGATCGGGAATGCGCTTGACGGTGACCAGGATCTTCATCGCGACCCTCCTTGCCGATGGGGTGTATCGCAAGCCTGCGGGTTCCCTGTCAAACGTCGATGGCGCGGATCGCCCCGAGTGCCCCGAGCCGGAGCGAGCCGAGGATGGGCCGGGGGAGCGAGGCGAGCCGAGCACAGCGCGCGCCGATCGGGCCGCCGGGGCCGTCGGCCGCGGTTGCGGCTCGCCTGGGCGTGCGCTAGCGTCCGTGGCGTTGCGACCACTCCCGCACATCCCGCTGACGCTCGCGCTGCTTGCGATCTCCGCGTGCAGCCCCGCGTGCACTCCGCCCGACGCGAAGAACCCCGACGGCACGCCGCCGCCAGCGCCCAGCGCCGAAGCGCCGCCATCACAGCGGGACGCGGCCCGGCAGAATCTCGCCAAGGGCGATGAGATCCGCGAGGCCCGGGGCGTGACGCTCGACAAGCTCAGCGACTCGCAGCGCGAGACGTTCTTCCAGCTCGTCAACTCCGAGCCCAGCGCGTGCGACAAGCCCCACAGCATCGCGGTGTCGCTGCGCGACGACGCGACGTGCCGCGACTCGATGATCGTCGCCCAGCTCATCGCCGACGCGCTCGCCGCCAACGCCAAGCCGCCGGCGATCCGCGAGGCGCTCGACGTCGTCGTCGATGGCCTCACGCCCCGCGAGATCCCCGTCGACGGTCGCCCGGTGTGGGGTAGCGAGAACGCCCCGATCACCGTGGTGGTGTTCGCCGACTTCACCTGCCCGCACTGCCGCAGCGAGGCGCCCAAGTTGCGCGCGGCGGTCGATCAGTTCCGCGGCCGCGCGCGGCTGATTTTCAAGTACTTCCCGCTCAGCGGCATGGGCCACGAGCGCGGTCGTCCGGCGGCGCTCGCAGCCGAGGCCGCCCACGAGCAGGGCAAGTTCTGGGAGATGCACGACCAGATCTTCGCCAACCCCGACGCCCTCGAAGACGAAGATCTCACCGGTTACGCCAAGCAGCTCGGCCTCGACGTCGCCAAGTTCCGCGCCGCGTACGAGGGCAAAAAGGGCGAGGCGCGGGTCGACGCCGATCGCAAAGACGGCGAGACGCTCGACATCCGCGGCACGCCGGCGGTCTACGTCAACGGGCGCATGATGAACGAGCTGCTGTTCGGCGGCACGCTCGGCGGCTGGATCGACGACGCGCTCAAGCGCTGAGGCTCCGATGACCGCGCGCGCGTGTCCGTGGTTCGAGGCGTTCGCGCCGGCGACGGTGTCCAACCTAGGGCCCGGCTTCGATTGTCTCGGTCTCGCGCTGAAGGCCCGCGGCGACACCGTGCGCGCGCGCTGGCGCGAGGAGCCGGGCGTGGCACTGTTGCGGGTGACGGGTGACGGCGGCAAGCTCGACACCGACGCCACGCGCAACACCGCCGGGGTCGCGGCCGCGGCACTGCTGCGCCGTCACGCACCCGGTGCGGGCGTCGAGCTCGAACTCGACAAGGGCCTGCCGCTGGGCAGCGGGCTGGGATCCTCGGGGGCGAGCGCGGCGGCTGCGGTGCTCGCCGTGGATGCCGCGCTCGAGCTCGGCTTGCCCGCGGTGGCGCTCGTGGAGGCCGCGCGCGCCGGCGAGTTCGCGGCGTGCGGCGCTGGGCACCCCGACAACGTCGCGCCGGCGATCATGGGCGGCATCGTGCTCATCCCGTCGCTCGATCCGTTGCGGCTGGTGTCGCTGCCCGTGCCCAACTCGATGTGGCTCGCCGTGTACACGCCGGGCTGCTCGCTGGCCACCGCCGACGCCCGCGCGGCGCTGCCCCGCAAAGTGGATCTCGCCGCGGTGGTGCAGCACGCTGCCCGCCTCGCGCTGCTCGTGCATGCGCTGCACGTGGGTGACCTCGCCATGTTGGGCGAGGCGATCGTCGACGACATCGTCGAGCCGGCGCGCGCGCCCCTCATCCCCGGCTACCTCGAGGCCAAGGCGTCGTGTTGCGAGGCCGGCGCGCTGGCGTGCAGCATCAGCGGCGCCGGGCCCACGACCTTCGCCATCGCCTCCGATCGAGGTCGTGCCGAGGTGCTCCTTGGCTTGCTCGACGAAGCGTTCGCGGGCGTCGGCGTGGCCGGCAGCGGCTTCGTCGACCAGGTCGGCAGCGGCGCCCGCATCACGAGCGGCGTCTTGCACTGAATCGCACTAGCGATCGTTGCGCTTCGGCGAGGACGGCGTGGGAGCATCGACCGTGATCACGGCGAACGCCGACAGGTACGAGGCGGACGCGGAGATCGTGCCGTCCTCGATGTCGACGTCGCGATCGGCGAGCAGATCCCAGCGGAGCTCGCGGCGGCTCGAGAGCGCCAGGCGAGAGGCGGGCACGCCCTCCAGCGTGTCGTCGTCGAGCTCGACGCTGATCTTGGCGGGGAAGAGGAACGCGGTGCCGCGGGGGCCGACCGCGTAACAGGGGCCGACGGCGCGCTCGGTCATCGTGCCGCAGGTGACCGTGGTGATGGTGACGTCGACCGTGTGGTCGAGGGCATCGGGCGCGATCTCGACGGAGAAGCGGCCGTCCTCCGAGACGACGATGCCGCCACGGCTGCCGATCTCCTCGCCCTCGGCGTCACACCCCGCGGTGAGTCCCCCGGCGAGTACAGAAGCGACGAGCGCCATCTTGGTGAGTCGTGGCATGGATTCTCTGCTCACTCTTCGACACCGTGGGCTGCGGCCTTTACGGAGCAACGGCTGGATCCCGTGCGAATCGTCCAGAATGTTCCCGCCGTAGGATGCGATTCCCGAGCTTTCCCAGGAGTTGACCGGATCGCCCGTGCGCGCGGGTGTTGTGGCCATTACGCCCAGGGCGGGACAGTGCGGATCTGCCCAGAGGCAGCGGAGGGCGCGGCGTCGCGACGCAGCAACCGGTGACCTCGGAGGGCCGGGGCGTCAGCCGTCGTCGGAGGACGACGAGCCCGGGCCGGGGCCGTCGTCGGAGCCGCCCTGGTATCCGTCGCACGTCAGGGGCTCGAACGGCAGGCAGCCCTGGTTCTTCTCGTGGCACGGGGAGCAAAACGGCGTCGCCGAGTTACGGCCGGCACAGTAGTCGTTGCCCGCCTGATCCTGGTTGTCGCAGTGCTCGGGGTTGGGCAGGCGGCAGGCCCCGGAGACGAGCCCCAGCGCCGTGCCGAGCGTGGTCGCGGCGACCAGGTGGGCTGCGCGACCCATCCGTGTAGTGGGCGCCTTGCGCCCGATGCTCGTGCTCGTGCTCATGCTCATGCTCATGCTCATGCTCATGCTCATGGGAGGATCACTCCGAACGACATCCGCGGCCGCCACCACGCGGTCCGACGCATCGACTGATCGCGGCGGTGCGAGACGATGCCTGCGGCGAGCACCGCCACGCCCGCGATGAGCAGGCTGCCGCCCACGGCGAGCATCACCGCGCCGGGTGGGCGATAGCTCGTGACCTCGGTGGGGTCCTCGCGGATGGGGGTGACCGGTCGCGAGATCAGCACTGCCCCCGCCGCCGCTGCGGCGACACCCGCCGCCGACATGCCGACGCCGGCCAGCACGAAGGTACGGCAGCGCGATTGCGGTGCGAAGCAGGCGCCGGTGGATGCGGTGTCGCCATCGACCCGGCCGCTGCCGCGGGGCTGTCGTGCACGCCGCGACCGCCGGGGCTCGCGGGGCGGTGGCGGCGACACCGTGCCTGCGCCAGGGTCGGTAGTCTCTCCGGGCTCGGTGCCGGGGATGATCGGCTGCGGGCCGGTGGGCACCACGGGCGTCGGCTTCACCGGCGTCGGAGCCACGGGGGTGGGCAGCACGACGGGGTCCTTCGAGCCCGGGAGCGTGACGCGCTTGGGCGCACCCGGGGTGCTCGTCGGCGGTGGGATCGTCGGCTCAGGAATCGGCGCCGGCTGGATCGGCGCCGGCTGGATCGGCGCCGGCTGGGTCGGCGCCGGCTGGGTCGGCGCCGACTGGATCGGCGCTGGCGTCACTGGGCTCGGCTCACCCGCCGCACCCGTCGTGGGGGGAGGCGCCGGCGGTGCGAACCCCAGCGCGAGCGACACGGCGATGACCGTTGCGACCGGCGACATCACGGAGCCATGGCATACCACAGCCCGAGGGCGAAGGTCACCGGTCTGCGGCGTCGGTCGTCGCCTTGGCGAAGTCGGCGACTGGCCCCAGCATGGCGCGGGTCAGCGCCCGGGCCCAGGGCCGGGGTGCGATGGCCCGGGCCAGCGCCGGGCTGTTCGCGTAGTAGAACTCGATCATCGCGTAGCCGAAGCCGGTCTTGCGCATGTAGAGGTCACGGAAGTAGCGCAGCGCCTGCACCTTGCCGGTCCACTGGCCGCCATAGGCCGCCGTGGCGATGAAGCAGACCCCCTCGACCGTCTGGAATTCCTGGGTCGGGGTCTTCGCCGTGTCGGCGACCAGCGAGCTCTTGTTGCTGCACTTGTCCTCGTACTCGAGGCCGACCTGGTAGTTGTAGTTGCCGAACAGCTCGCGGAGGTCGCACCAGCCCGAGGCGCCGGCCTCGATCGGGCCCGAGCATTCGCCGAGCGACGGCACCGACTGGATCGCCGAGCCGGCGTTGGCATCGGAGAGCTCGACGTCGCCTGTGCGATAGAACAGCCGCACGTTGCGGAGCTCGTCGCCGGCGTCCTCGGGGATCGAGAAGTGGACGCGGATCGTGTCGAACTCCATCGGTTCGAGCTCGAAGAACGAGGGCGTGGGTAGATCGCGGATCTCGCAGCCCCAGCCGGATCCCGGTCCATCGCCCGTCGAGTCGCCATCGCCGGTGTCGCCGCCACTGCCCGAGCCGCTGCCGGTGTCGCCGCCGGTCGGATCGGTGCCGCTGTTGGGACCGTGGCTGTACACGCCGAAGCGGAAGGTCTCGTCGTTCTTCGTGAACAGTTGCAGGCGATCGGCACCGCTGCCGCTCTCGGCGCTGATGCTGTCGTCCGGCGGGTGGAGCTCGCCGGTGCCACCGTCCCACTCGCCGTAGCCCGAGAACATGTCCGTGCCGGTGAAGGTCGCGGCGAGTGGATCGAACTCCACGGCGTAGACCACCGAGGGCTGGCCGATGTACGCGATGCCATAGCCCGACAGCCGCGGATCCACGAAGTGATCGGTCTCGCGGTCGAAGGCCCACGCGTCGTTCTGGTCGCCCTCGAGGTTGATCTCGATGTACGCCGTCATCCCGCCGAGCTCCGCGACCGCTTTGGGGATCACGGCCGTGTACAGCTCGGGCTCGTAGCCAGCCGGCGTGGCGCTGGTGACCGCGTCGAGATCGTTGAGCGCGCTGAACATCTCGACGTCGGGGTGATCGCCGCCCGGCTCGAACGCGAGCAAATCGTTGCGCGGCGGATACGGGCTCTCGTCCGCGGTGAAGCGCCCCTTGTCGGACTGGAAGGTCGCCGGCGACGGACACGTCATCGTGTCGGTCGAGATCGTCGAGTGCTCGTTCGCCGTCAGCGGCCGACAGAAGTAGGGCTCGGCCGAGCTCGAGTTCTCGTGCCACCCTAGCGAATCGAGATCCGAGGGATCGTCGTCGTGGAACACCAGGCGCGGGTAGGACTTGCCGCGGGAGTGGGCCCAGACCGGCAACACCTGCGGCCGCGGGCCATAGGGAAAGCGCCAACTCGACAGGAAGTCCCAGCGCCCCGGGCGATTGCCGATGCCCAAGGTGCCGGTCGCTTGGGTGACCATCACGTCCTGCACGAACGCGCCGTTGGCATCGACGAGCCACACCGCGATCTGGGCGTTGGCCACCGGCTGGAAGTGGAACTCGACCAGCACGTCCTCGTCGGCGTTGGCGGTGCCACTGTACGAGCCGATCGATGCGAGCACGGCGAGCACCGTGGGGACAGATGCACGTACGCCGAAGGCCACGGACGGAGTATAACGAACTGGCGTGGACTTTTCCGAGCAGCGTCGTTGCGGTGGCGTCGGCGCCGCACGACCGTCCCGCGACTCGCGGCGGCCCGCCGCGCTCCGCCACTGGGCGCTCTTCTTCGTCGCCGTTGCGCTCGGCGCCGTGACCGCATGCCGTGCCCCCGCGTCGCGTACGGCGACGGCGGGCACGTTCACGGTCGATGCCGGCGTGCTGCCAGATGGCCCCGATCCCAGCCTGGAGCGCCTGCCGATCCCCGCGCTCGACGGGCCGTGGCACCCGCCATCGTCGGTGGCGGGGGACATCCGCGCCCTGGGCGATGCGCTGCGGTCCGCGCGGCGGATCCACGTGCAGCTCGGGCCGCGGCAGGGCGGCGCCGTGTGGCGCGCGCGGGTGCCCGCGCTGCTCGCCAGCCTCGGCTTTGCGGGCGAGCTCGCGTTCCTCGACGGCGCGCCGCTCAGCGAGACCCTCGAGGGTCGGATGCCGATGCCGATGCGATCGATCGCGACCGGGCCGATGCCGACGGGCGCGGTCACCGTCGCACCCGACTGGCGCGCGCGCATGTCTGCGGGCGCCGACGTCGGCACCGTGGTGCTGGCGATCGACGATGCCGCCCTCGACGAGGGGGCGTGGCGGGCCCTGCCCGCGGCCGCGATCGGTGGGTGTGCCGCGCCGATGCAGGCCCTCGCGGTGGGGCAAGAGCAGGGGCTCGCGCTGCTCGAGCCGTTCCTCGACCACGTCGACCGCGTGCTCGCCCAGGTGTGGCGGGCCGAGCTGCGGGCCCTGCTGCCGCGGCTGCGCGACGGCCTCGACGCCCACGCAGAGCCCCGTCCGCGCAAGGACTTCGACGATCCATCGGCGTGGCGGAAGCACGAGTGCGGCCACGCGATCTGGCAGTACACCGAGCCGTATCATCGCTGTGCGTCCGGCACCGCGCCGTGCGGTATGGTGCCGCGGGCGCTGCTCATGGGCGGGCTGCGCATCGGTGCCCCGGAGCCGGCGGTGTTCGTGCCCGAGGGTTGCGATCGCGTGCTCGGGCGCGACGTCGTGGGCCAGCTCCGCGGGTTCGGCGAGGACGCTGCCCGTGCTGCGGCGGTGCGTCTGGATCCCCGCTGGGTGGTGCTCGCCGACAGGCTCGGGGCGATCACCGAGGTCCACGCTGCGCTCGAGGACGTGTGCACGCCGAGGCGGCGTCGATTCGCAGCCGCCGATCTCGAGGACGCGCGGCAGCGGCTCGCGGCGGTGGGTCGGGCGCTCGGCTCCGACGAGCCGCCGCGCGCCGGGTCGTGGAGCTTCGAGGGCGGCAGTTTCCATGTCCCGGGTACGGGCCCCGTCCGCGAGCACGGCCGCTTCGACGCTGGCCCCGGATCGGCGGCCCGCATCGCCAAAGACGGCGCCCGTGGGTTGCGCGAGTTCGTGCTGGCGCGGGCCGTGTGCCGCTCAGCGACGCCGACGCTGCCCTTGGCGGTGCTCGCCTACGAGCCCGCCACCGCGACCGTGCGCCACTTCGGCTACTTCTACGAAGAAGAGCTGTCGTGCGGCGCGGCCGGTCCCGGCGGCGTCGACTGATCCGGCCCGTGCACGAGTGGCGTGCGGCCAGCGCCCGGCTGTGGCACCCGGCGCGCGCGCAGGCGGGCGATCCTGGGCGCCGCGAACCGCCACACCCAGGCGCCGACGACGGCGTAGACCTCGAACGCGAAGAAGAGGAACAGCAGATCGTACGAGGCCCGGTGCCGGGTGCCGCCGAAATAGATCGCAGCGACGACGATCACCGCGAGCATGTGCACGGCGACCCAGCCCTGGCGCACGCACCGGCGCGGGCCGAGGGCGAACAGGAACAGCACCGAGGGCAGGGCGAAGAGGATCTCGTGGGCACGCGTCCACAGCCGTGACGGCTCGCGCCACTGGGCGCGGCCGGAGTCGGGCCACGGCACGTTGTAGCGCCAGAGCAAGATCGCGTTGACGTAGCTGTACTCGGCCTGGCGCCACGCCGTGGTCTTGTCCATGCACTCGCGGATGTACGCGCTGTGCACCTCGCGATCGCCGATGTAGCCGGGATATTGGAGGACGTCACCGATCACGGGATCGAGCTCGATGGGGGGCTCGCGGCCTTCCTTCTGCCTGCGCGCGAGCAAGTTGTTCAGCTGCAGGAACTCGGGCGGACGGAAGTGGACCTTGCCGTGGCCCTTGCCGTCCGGGAGCGACTCGATCTTCGAGTTGTGGCAGCGGCCGAAGACCATGTTGAACGGCCCGTTCTCCGACACCAGTCCGGTGCGACCGGTCTGATAGCGGAAGTGGGCGGCCGACAGGCCCAGCAGCAATGCGAGTGGCACCGCGGCCGCGACGAGGTGGGTGAGGCGCACGTTGGGCAGCGACCGCCGTCGCACCAGCCAGAAGAGGCCCAGGACCGCGACCGCCATCAGGACCTGAGGGCGTACCCACGCCGCGAATCCGCACAGGATGCCCATGAGCACGGCGTCGCGCATGCGGCCGTGATCCAGGAGTCGCACCGAGCACCAGACCGCGCCCATGAACAGCGCCGAGAACGGCAGCTCCGACAGCAGGTAGCCGCCGATCGCGACGTGCGGATAATAGAAGATGCCGAGCAGGCCGACGGCGTGGGGCACCCAGCCTATTGCCGTACCACTGGAGCCCAGGGCGTCCATCGAGACGTGTGCGCCACCGCCGGTGACCTCTCGCACGGCAACCACAGAATCCTCGCTGGATGCGTCGACCACCGCGGCGGCGCCCAGGGAGCGAGCCAGATCCAAGGCGTGCGTGGACACATCCACCGCTACTACCTGGGCGCCCAACGCGACGGCGATCATGACCGCGGAAAGCCCGACCCCACCGCAGCCGAACACCGCCACCCACTCGCCACTGCTCACTCGCGCGTGCCGGGTCAGGGCCCGAAAGGCGGTCGCGAACCGGCACCCCAACGATGCGGCCGTGACAAAGTCGATCGATTCGGGCAGGGTCACCAGGTTGGCGTCCGCTGCGTGCAGGGCCACCTGCTCGGCAAAGGATCCGGCATGGGTGAATCCCGGCTGGGTCTGG